>NZ_JBEXTS010000008.1:71044-308679 GCF_040628815.1 Streptomyces sp. NPDC006140
GCGTGGCGTCGCGGGGGAAGGCCGAGCGGCGTCGCGGCGGAGAAGAGAGGGGTGGCGTCGCGGGGGAAGGCCGAGCGGCGTCGCGGCGGAGAAGAGAGGGGTGGCGTCGCGGGGGAAGGCCGAGCGGCGTCGCGGCGGAGAAGAGAGGCGTGGCGTCGCGGGGGAAGGCCGAGCGGCGTCGCGGCGGAGAAGAGAGGCGTGGCGTCGCGGGGGAAGGGCGAGCACCGTCGCGGCGGGACTCACGTGCGGGCCAGGTGTTCCGGTGTCCGTGTGATGTCCAGACCCGCCGACCTGGCCAGCCTCGCGAACGCCCTCGCGTCCGCCACCGCCGCGCCGCCCGGGTCGTTGTTGAAGTACGCGTAGACGTCCTCGCCGCCGGTCCAGGTCGTGGCGACGCGGTCGAGCCAGGTGGCGAGGGAGCGGCGGCCGTAGCGGGGCCAGGGGTGGGCGCGGCCCTGGTGGAAGCGGACGTAACCCCAGTCGGTCGTGCGCCACAGCGGAGTCGCCGGGCGGGCCAGGACGTCGGCCCAGCACAGGGCGGCGCGCCGGGACTCCAGGACGGAGCGGACCTCCGGCGTCCACCAGGAGTCGTGGCGGGGCTCGACCGTGACCCGGGTCGAGGCCGGGAAGCAGGCCAGGCAGGCGTCCAGCAGACCCGGGTCGGCGCGCAGGTTGGGCGGGAGCTGGAGGAGGACCGGCCCGAGCCGGTCGCCCAGACCGGCCGCGTGGCTCATCAGGCGGTGCACCGGCTCCTCGGGGTCCTTCAGCCGCTTGATGTGGGTCAGATAGCGGCTCGCCTTGACCGCGACGACGAAGTCCCCGGGCACCCGCCCCCGCCAGTCCTCGAAGGTCTCCCGGGCCGGAAGCCGGTAGAAGGCGTTGTTGATCTCGACGGTGGCGAAGTGCCCCGCGTACTCCTCCAGCCAGAGCCGCATCGGCAGCCCGGACGGGTACAGGACGTCCCGCCAGTCCTTGTACTGCCACCCGGACGTACCGACGTACAGGGTCATACCTCCATCAAAGCACCGGATGCCACGGAGGGGGCGGTGGCGATCCGGTCCTCCGGGCCGCTACGCGTCGGCGCGCGTGTGGAAGCGGTAGAACAGCAGCAGGAAGACGCCTGCCGTGACCAGCACCGACGTGATGACCACCGGGCGGAGGTCGTCGCCGGTCTGGCTGTAGAGGAAGCCCAGCGCGACACCGGCGAAGACGGCCCGGAGCAGGGCGTGCAGGGCGTGCAGGTCGCGCCGCAGGCGCCGGGTCACCTGCACCACGGCGACGCAGACGGCCACGAAGGCGAGCGCACTCCACACCCCCCACGCCAGATCCGACCCGGTGATCGGACCGCCGTGGCGCCGGTTCACCGCCACCCAGTTGCCGTAGACGAGACCGAGGGCGACGGGCAGGACCCACCGCGCGAGGCGGTGGGCGGGTTCGCTGAACACGGTGGGTGCCGTATGTGCCATCAGGCCCTCCTCAGTCCCGGCGCAGCGCGGTGCCGCCGCCGCGCACACCCTGGCACGCCCGGGTAACAGGAAGGTGAGAGGCAGTTGTGTCCGCCCAGGGCTACAGGTACAGCCCCGCGTCCGTGCCCTCGCGCGGCTCCGGCAGGGCCGTCGGGGACGTGCCCCGGCGCAGCGCGTACAGCTCGGCCAGGGTGGCGCCCTCGCGGCCGATGCCCTCCTCCGTGCCGAGCCAGCCCACCGCCTCCCGGCGGGTCAGCGGACCCACCTCGATGCGGGCGAGGCAGCGGCCGGGGCGCACGACGGCCGGGTGGAGGCGCTCCAGGTCCTCGTTGGTGGTGACGCCGACGAGGACGTTGCGGCCCTGGCCGAGCAGTCCGTCCGTCAGGTTCAGCAGCCGTGACAGCGCCTGGCCCGCCGTGTGCTTGGCCTCCCCGCGGATCAGCTCGTCGCAGTCCTCCAGGAGCAGCAGCCGCCAGCGGCCCTTGCCCGTCGCGTCCTCCTCGCCGATGGCGATGTCCATGAGGTAGCCGACGTCGGAGAACAGCCGCTCGGGGTCCAGCACGCAGTCCACCTGGCACCAGTCGCGCCAGGAGCGGGCCAGGGTCCGCAGCGCCGAGGTCTTGCCGGTGCCAGGCGGGCCGTGCAGCAGCAGGAGACGGCCCGCGATGTCCTCCGGTGTCGTCTTCATCAGGCGGTCCATGGCGTCCGCCACCGGCGCCGTGTAGTTGGGCCGCACCTCGTCCCAGGTGCCCGCCGCGATCTGGCGTGTCGTGCGGTGCGGGCCGCGGCGCGGGGAGACGTACCAGAAGCCCATCGTGACGTTCTCCGGCTGCGGTTCGGGCTCGTCCGCCGCGCCGTCCGTGGCCTGGTCGAGGACCTTCTTCGCCAGCTCCGCGCTGGTCGCCGTCACCGTCACGTCGGCGCCCCGGTTCCAGCGGGAGATCAGCAGCGTCCAGCCGTCGCCCTCCGCGAGCGTGGCGCTGCGGTCGTCGTCCCGGGCGACGCGCAGTACGCGGGCGCCGGGCGGCATCAGCGTCGCGCCGGAGCGGACGCGGTCGATGTTGGCCGCGTGGGAGTACGGCTGCTCGCCCGTGGCGAAGCGGCCGAGGAACAGCGCGTCGACGACGTCGGACGGGGAGTCGGAGTCGTCGACGTTGAGCCGGATCGGCAGCGCCTCGTGCGGGTTCCCAGACATGCCGCCATGATCCGGCACGCGGGCGCCGCGTGCACCCGGTTTCCCGGTGCGCACGCGGCGTTTTCGCAGGTGCGGGTCAAGCCCCGAGGCGGGACACCAGCCGGCGTGCCTGGCGTGTCCTGCGGACCACGGCGTACCCCTTGGTCAGGGCGCGGTCCCTGGCGAACGTACGGGCGATCGCGCGGCCTTCGACCAGCCGCTCGAACTCATCGGTGCCCGTGCTGCGGCGCACCGTCACGCGCCGCAGGGCGTACGGCCCCTGCGTCCGGCGCGCGAGGGCGTTACCGACGGCGAGGGCCTGGGCGTACCCCGTCTCGCGCACCGCCTGCCGGACCCGGCGGCTGGAGTAGCCGTACGGGTAGGCGAACGAGGCCGGTACGGTGCCCAGTTGGTCCGCGACGATCTCCTTGCAGTGGATCAGCTCGAACCGCAGGGTGGCCTCGGAGACCTGGTCGAGCTGCGGGTGGCTGTGGCTGTGCCCGCCGATCTCGACGCCCGCCGCCGCGAGTTCGCGCACTTGGTCCCAGTCCAGCATGGTGTCCAGGCCGCCCCCGGTGTCGTACGGGCCCCTCAGCCACCCCGTCGAGACGAACAGGGTGGCCGGGAAGCCGTGCTTGGCGAGGGCGGGCAGGGCGTGCCGGTGCACGCCCTCGTAGCCGTCGTCGAAGGTGATGAGCACCGGCCGGTCGGGCAGCGGGCGGCCCGAGCGCCAGCGGGCCGCGAGATCGGCCGTGGTGAGCGGGGTCATGCCCCGGTCCGCGAGCACCGCCATCTGCCCGGCGAACGCCTCCGGGGTCACGGACAGCGCCCGGGTCGCCTCGTTCGGGTCGGTCGCGACCGCGTGGTACATCAGGATCGGTACGCGGGTGTCGTCACTCACGGGCCGTCACCTCCACCGCGGGCACCTGGAACGTCGTCCCGCCCCGGCGGGCCCGGACGCTGCCGACGACGTATCCGCCCGCCGCCGTCAGCACCCCGGCCACGATCGCGCCCGCCCGGCCCGCGCCCCCGGGCCGGGCCAGCACGGCGTCCCGCAGCCCCCGGGCCACCCCGGCCGGCAGCACCCGGGTCGCGTACCGGCGCTCGGACTCCAGGCCCTTGTCGGCGCCGACGCTCCGGGCCACCAGGGCCTTGGAGAGGCCCTCGGCGTACGCGCGCGTGCGGAAGTAGCGGAAGTGCTCGCGGACCTCGGGCACCCGGTGGTGGATGACCGCGCGGTCGTCGATGAGCAGCACCGCGTCGGGCCGGGCGCGGCTGAGGCGGATGCACAGTTCCGTCTCCTCGCAGCCCAGCGGGCGTTTGTCGCCGTCCCGGCCGATGCCGGTGGCGAAGCCGCCCGCCGCGTCGAAGGCGCTGCGCCGGAACGAGGCGTTGCCGCCGAGCACGTTGCGCACCCGGACCCGGCCGCGCGGCAGGCCCCGGTAGGTGCAGCCCACCACCCAGTCGAACTCCTCCGGGAACCAGTCGGGCCGCCGCCCCGACGCCCAGACCGGCACCGTGCGCCCGCCGACCGCCAGCACCCGCGGGTCCTCGTACGCCTCGGCGAAGTGCCGCAGCCAGTCGCGCTCGGCCACGGCGTCGTCGTCGAGGAACGCCACGACCTCGCCGCGCGCGGCGGCGATGCCGGTGTTGCGGCCGGCGGACAGGCCGCGGGGGCCCGCGTTGGCGAGCACCCGCACGTCGCCGGCTTCCTTGTACTCCTTGCCGAGACGGTCCAGCAGGGCCTGGTTGTGGTCGACGACCAGCAGCGTCTCCAGGGCCGGCCGGGACTGCGCCCGCACCGAGGAGACCGCCGCGAGGATGTCCTCCCAGCGGTCCTCGGTGTAGGCGCAGATCACGACGGAGACGTCGGGACCGCTCAACGCACCTCTCCCCGGACGGCGTCGAGCATCGGCGACCGCTCCGGACGGCGGCGCAGCGCACGGCGGTTGGAGCGCTCCTGGAGGATCACCCGCAGCACGCGCAGCCCGTCCCGCACGGCCCGCAGGTTGCTCGTGCCGTGGATGCGCAGGTACTCGTGGCTCGGGATCTCCTGCACCTTCAGCCCGGCCTTGACGACCCGGATGTTCATCAGCGTCTCGACCTCGAAGCCCGTGCAGTCCAGGTCGATCTTGTCGAGGCAGTGCCGCCAGAAGGCGTTGTAGCCGTAGCACAGGTCGGTGTAGCGGGCGCCGAACTTGCGGTTGACGACCGTGCACAGCGCCCAGTTGCCCATCTTGCGGATGAAGGTCATGTCGTCGGTGCCGCCGCCGTTGGCGAAGCGGGAGCCCTTGGCGAAGTCCGCGCCGGAGACCAGCGCGGAGACGTACGACACGATCTCGTTGCCGTCGGCCGAGCCGTCCGCGTCGACCATCACGATGATGTCGCCGGTGCAGGCCTGGAAGCCGGTGATCAGGGCGTCGCCCTTGCCCTTGCCGCGCTGCTCGACGACCTTGACCCCGGGCCACAGCTCGCGGGCCACCTGGACGGTGTCGTCGGTGGAGTTGCCGTCGACCAGGACCACTTCGTGGATCCAGTCGGGCAGGGTCTTGAAGACGTACGGAAGGTTCTCCGCCTCGTTCATGGCCGGGATGACCACGCTCACCGGCGGCGCTATCGCCAGGTGAGAGGAGACGGGCCGGTACTTCGCCGCGGTCGGCGGACGTTCGTCCGTCACGGCCGGCTGCAGAACTGAGCTCATGAGTCGGGGCCCTCTCGTCCGGTGGACCGCCCCCCCAGGGCAGTCCGGATCCAGTCCGGTTCGAAAGGGGGGTTCTCACCCGTGGCACGCCGAGATGGAGCTTCGGGCACGCCGGGTGAGCTGGCAAAGCTGGCCGGCCCCGGAAAACGGCAGCCGACCGCGCGGCACGGCCCGGAGACAGTTGCGGTCACCGAGCACGGCACCCCCCTACCGCGCCCCGCGCCGGTACGTCGCGGTCCTTGAGCCCTCCCCTAGAGCCGCGTACTGACGGACCGATGCGGGTGAGATGTATGACGGTATTGACGATTGAACCCGTATGGCAAGACCTGGAACGGCCCCTCACGTTTTTGTTGGTTTGGTCGTTGCGGGAGGTGCTTTGTGGGGCGCAAGTTGAAAGGTTCCCGTCACATAAACGCCGTTCCCCGGCAGGCGCGTCACGCCTGCCGGGGAACGGCCGTTCAGATGTTCGTGCTTACGGCACGAGCTGCAGCAGCCGGTTCGGCGAACCCGAACCCGCGCTCGTGACCTTGCCGGTGATGGCGCCGCCGACCAGGGCCGAGGCGACCTGGGCCGGGGAGGAGGAGGTGTGGCCCGCCAGGTAGACCGCCGCGGCGCCCGCGACGTGCGGGGTCGCCATCGAGGTGCCGGAGATGGTGTTGGTGGCGGTGTCGCTGGTGTGCCAGCCGGCCGTGATGGAGGAGCCGGGCGCGAAGATGTCCAGGGCCGAGCCGTAGTTGGAGTAGCTCGCCTTGGCGTCCGTGCTGGTGGTGGCGCCCACCGTGATCGCCTCGGCGACCCGGGCCGGAGAGGACGAGGAGGCACTGGTGCTGCTGTTGCCCGCGGCGACGGCGTAGGTGACGCCGCTGGCTATGGAGTTGCGGACCGCCGTGTCCAGGGCGGCGGAGGCGCCGCCGCCGAGCGACATGTTGGCGACCGAGGGGCCCGAGTGGTTCTTCGTCACCCAGTCGACGCCCGCGATCACGCCCGCCGTGGTGCCGGAGCCGCTGTTGTTCAGCACCCGCACGCCCACGATCTTCGCCTTCTTGGCGACGCCGTAGGTCGAGCCCGCGATGGTGGTGGCCACATGGGTGCCGTGGCCGTTGCCGTCGGAGGCGTTGGTGTCGCCGTCGACGGCGTCGTAGCCGTGCGCGGCCCGACCGCTGATCTGCTGGTGGGTGATGCGCACACCGGTGTCGATCACATAGACCGTGACACCACTGCCCGCGCTGTCCGGGTAGGTGTAGGTGCCGGAGAGCGGGAGCGAGGCCTGGTCGATGCGATCCAGGCCCCAGGGGGCGTTGGTCTGGGTGGCGGCGAGCGTGACGCGCTGGTCCTGCTCGACGGAGGCCACCGCGGGGTCGGCGGCGAGCCGCCGGGCCTCGGTGGCGGAGAGGGCGGCGGAGTAGCCGTTCAGCGCCTTGCCGAACGTCCTCTTGACCGTGCCGCCGTACTCCTCCACGAGATCCTTGCCCGCGGCCGAGGACGCCTTCAGGCCCGCGCTCTTCTTGAGCGTGACGATGTAGCTGTCCTTGACGGCGGCCGGGGAGTCCGCGGCGAGCACCCGGCCCTCGGCGGGGGCGGCCTGGGCGGGGAGGGCGGTGAGACCGCCCACGAGGGCGGCGGTCGCCGACAGGGTGACCGCGGCGAACCCGAGTCTCTTGCTACGCAGTTGTGCCATTACGAGGGAGTCCTCCTCTAGGCGGCGCGCGCCTGGGTGGGGCGCGCGTCATGTGGGGGGTGTGCGCGTGCTCGCGCACACGGACCGGGAGCGTCGCGTTCCGCTCGCGGCCGGAGTAAAGCGTCGGCCATCTACCGGCGTAGAACAAGAGAGTTGAGCACTAGTCAACAAATCTGTCATGTCCGCGTAACAACGAGTCCCGAACGCGTAACACGACGTGCGGTGAACGCGCCGTGAGCATCCCGGAAAGGGCCGAAAAGGCTTGGCATGGACACTTCCTGTCAACACGCGTAGCTGCTACGACGGTTATGGCAGAGATCCTGCTAAAGGGAGGTTCCATGAGACGTTCCCGATTTGTCGTCCTCGTGAGCTCACTCCTCCTCGCCGCCGGCACCGCCCTCACCGGGGCAGCCACGGCGCAGGCGTCCTCACTCGCCGCAACTGGCGGCTATGTGGCGCTCGGTGACTCCTACTCCTCCGGAGTGGGCGCCGGCAGCTACATCAGCTCCAGCGGCGACTGCAAGCGCAGCACGAAGGCCTACCCCTACCTCTGGGCCGCCGCCCACTCACCCTCGACCTTCGACTTCACGGCCTGCTCCGGCGCCCGAACGGGTGATGTTCTGTCCGGACAGCTCGCCCCGCTCAGCGCCGCCACCGCCCTCGTCTCCGTCAGCGTCGGAGGCAACGACGCCGGGTTCGCCGACGTCATGACGACCTGTGTGACCCAGTCCGACAGCGCCTGCGTCTCCCGCATCAACACCGCCCGGGCGTACGTCGACTCCACCCTGCCCGGCAAGCTCGACAGCGTGTACTCGGCGATCCGCTCCAAGGCGCCGGCCGCCCGCGTCGTCGTGCTCGGCTACCCCCGCTTCTACCAGCTCGGCACCACCTGCCTCGGCCTCTCCGAGACCAAGCGCAAGGCCATCAACGACGCCTCCGACCACCTCAACACCGCCATCGCCAAGCGCGCCGCGAACCACGGCTTCACCTTCGGCGACGTACGCGGCGCCTTCACCGGCCACGAGATCTGCTCCGGCGACTCCTGGCTGCACAGCGTCAACTGGCTCAACATCGGCGAGTCCTACCACCCGAAGGCGCCCGGCCAGTCGGGCGGCTACCTGCCCGTGCTCAACGCCAACGACTGACCGTTCAGCCGGAGTCCTGGTCCGACTCGGTGTCCGAACCCGGATCCGAACCCGGGTCCGACTCCGCGTCCGAAGCAGAAGGGGAGGCCCCGCCCGTCGGGGTCTCCGTCTCACAGGTGATCGAGAACGGCACCGAGTCGGACGTCGTGCGCACCGGCTCCCGCACCTCGACGCCGATCTCGTTCTCGAACGTCCCGCTCTCCGCGTCCGTCGTCACGGTCACCGCGTCCTGCTTCGTCCGGCCGCCGCCCTCCGGGAACGACAGCGTCTTCCAGCCGCCGTCGAGCACCGAGCCGTCCTGCGTCACCCAGCGGTAGCGCACCTCGGCCGGCAGCCGCCCCACCGTGAACGTGGCCGTGAACCTCGGCGCCCGCGCGTTCTGCGGCGGGCACGGGCCCGAGTAGTCCGTGCGCGTGCCGTCCAGGGCCACCCGCACCGACTGCGGCGGCGGACTGCTTGCCTCACTCTCGCTCTCGCTCGGCGTCGGGGAGGGGCTCGACTTCCCGTTCCCGGTGTTCCGCGGCGGGCTTTTCGTCTCGGTGGGCGTGCCCACCCCGGCGCCCCGGTCGCCGTTGCCGTCGCCGCCCCCGTTGTTCAGCAGCGCGTACGTCAGCCCGGCCACCGCCAGCGCCAGCGCGGCCACGCCCGCGACCAGCACCCGGCCGGCCCGGCGGTCGCGGTGCTGACCGGTGGCCGTCGCAGCCCCCGAGCCGGACGCGGCCGGCTGCCCCGGGAAGGGCATCGGGGGCGTGCGAGAGGGCTCGGGGTGAGCCGCCACGGTCGGCGGATACGGGACCGCCCGTACGGTGTCCGCGCGCGGCGAGCCGCCCGCGCCGATGATCCGCAGCTCCTGCTCGGCCCGCTCGGCCGGCAGCCGCTGCTCGGGGTCCTTGCGCAGCAGCCCCTCGATGACCGGGGCGAGCGGACCGGCCCGGTACGGCGGCGGCAGCTCCTCGTCGACGATCGCGCGCAGTGTGCTCAGCGGGGTGTCGTGCCGGAACGGGGAGTGGCCCTCCACCGCCGCGTAGAGCAGCACCCCGAGCGACCACAGGTCCGACTCCGGGCCGGGCGTGCGGCCGAGCGCCCGCTCCGGGGCGAGGAACTCGGGCGAGCCGATGACCTCCCCGGTCATGGTCAGCGCGGAGCTGCCCTCGACCATGGCGATCCCGAAGTCGGTGAGCACGATCCGGCCGTCGTTCGCGATCAGTACGTTGGCGGGCTTCACGTCCCGGTGCAGCACCCCGGCCTCGTGCGCCGCCCGCAGCGCGGCCAGCACCTCCGCGCCGATGTGCGCGGCCCGCTGCGGTGCCATCGGTCCCTCGGCGTCCAGGACCTCGGCCAGGGACAGGCCGCGGACCAGCTCCATGACGATCCACGGCCGGCCCTCGTCCGTCGCCACGTCGTAGACCGTGACCACGTTGCGGTTGGCGACCCGGGCCGCGGCCCACGCCTCCCGCTCCAGCCGGGCGTACATCCGCCGCACGTCGTCGCCTCCCAGCCCGGCCGGGGCGCGCACCTCCTTGACGGCGACCTCGCGGTGCAGCAGCTCGTCGCGGGCGCGCCACACCGTCCCCATGCCGCCCTCGCCGAGCGGTGCCAGGAGCCGGTAGCGGCCCGCGATCACCCGCTCATGGCCCGGTTCTTCGGACACGGCGCCCCCATTCGCAGCCGGGCGGAATCTCCATGAGGTCTGTTTTCCCCAGGACGTCGGATTTCCTCACGAACGTAACTCAGCCCAGTGCGGATGCCGCCCCCTTGAACACGAGTCCGGCCCCGAGGACGACGACGGCGAAGGCCGAGCCGAGCGGGGCGGTCCGGCGCACCAGGGCCGCCATCGGCCCCGCCGTCCAGCGGGGGCGCCGGTCCAGGAGCCGGGTCATGCCGCTGCCCGCCTTGACGACGGCGTACCCGGCGGCCGTGAGGGTGAGCGCCAGCCCGACGCCGTACGCGACGACGAGCAGCAGACCGAACCAGGCCTGCCCGAGGGCGGCGGCACCGACGAGCACCACCACGGCGGACGGGCTGGGCACGAGCCCGCCCGCGAATCCCATGAGGATCGTGCCGCGCAGGGTGGGGGCGACGGGGTGGGAGTGGGTGAACCCGCCATGGGTGTGCTCGATGGTGTGGGGGTGGGAGTGGGGGTGGCTGTGGTCGTGCGGGTGGGTGTGCCCGTGCCCGTGCCCGTGCCCGTGCGCGTGGTCGTGATCATGCCCGTGTTCATGATCATGGTCATGCCCGTGGTCGTGGTCATGGCTGTGGTGGTGGTCGTGGTCGTGCGTATGACCGTGCCGGTGGGGGTGCGTGCGGTTGCGCAGGGCGCGGCGCAGCAGGCTCGCGCCGGCCAGGGTCACCAGGATCCCGCTGGCGACGCCGAGCCAGGCGATCACCGAGGGGGCCGCCGCCGAACCGGCCGTGACCAGCAGGCCGAGGGCGACCACGCCCAGGGTGTGGGTGACCGTCACCGAGGCGGCCATGGGCAGGACGTCCTTCATCCGGGCCTGGCCGCCCCGGGCCGCCGCCGTCGCGGCCATGATGGTCTTGCCGTGGCCCGGGGCGAGCGCGTGCATCGCGCCGAGGACGACGGCGATGAGCAGGGCCAGCGCGGCGAAACCGGCCGTGAGGTCGTGCCGGGCGACCAGCTCGTCCAGGGCCCGTGTCCAGCGATCGGCACCGCGCGGCAGCACCGAGGCGGCGGGGGCGTCCGACTCCTCGTCGGCCAGGGCCGGCCCGCCGGGGCGCACGCGCAGCGCGGCGGACGCCGTGTCGGCGGGGGAGGACAGCAACTCCTCCGGGTACGCGGTCAGTTCGCCGGATACCGACTTCCGCGGTACGTCCGACGCGGTCAGCGTCATACGGTCGCCCCGCGCCGTGATCTCCCGCCAGCCCGGGCCGGAGGAGGCGCCCGCGCCGCGGAAACCGAGGGACACGCTCTCCCGGTCCGCCGGGAGCGGAGCGGTCAGTTCGCATTCCACGCGGAGGGTGTCCAGCCCCGCCTGCCCGGGCCGCACGCGCGCGTGGCTGCGCTCGGCGGTGAGGCGGGCGGCCCGGCCGTCGACGGTGACCCGGCTGTCCTGGGCGGCCGCGGCGCACCGCTCGCGGGCCCACAGGGCGATGCCCAGCCGCTCGATCTCCGGTTTCGCCTGGGTCGCCGGGATCTCGGCGAGGTCCTCGACGTGGTGGACGCGGAGTTCGCCGGGGGCGGCGACCAGTCCGTCGTAGCGGTTGACGGTGAAGTTGCCCAGCGGGTGGGCGCTCGCCGTGGCGGCGGGCAGCAGGGTGAGCGCGCAGGCGGCCGTGAGGACGGCGGCGCCGGACGCGAACAGCCGGCGCAGGGTCACCGGTTCCCCTCCAGGTCCTCGAGTGCGGTACGGGCCTCGCGCGCGCCGAGGGGCGAGAAGCCGGGATTCAGGTCCAGCGCGGCCTTGAGGTGGTCGCGGGCGGCGCGCTCGTCGCCGGCGGCGCGTTCGATGATGCCGCGGTGGTAGAGGAAGGCGGCGTTGCGGTAGCCGGTGGCCGTGGCCCGGCGGGCGTACGGCAGGGCTTCCGCGTCGCGGCCGTTGACGTGCAGCGCCCAGGCGAGGGCGTCGGCGGTGTGCACGCTGTGCCGGCGCTCCCACTCGGCGCGGGCGGCGCGCAGGGCCGCCTTCCTGTCGCCGTGGTCGGCGGCGGCCATCGCCGTGTCCAGGTCGGCGTTGACCCCGCCCGCGCGGGCGAGGGACGTCCAGGCGTCCACCAGGGCGTACTGGTCGCCGGCCTTGGCCCGGTCGCCGTCGGCGCCGCGGTCCTCGTACAGCTCGCCGAGCGCGACGAGCGGGCCGGGCAGCGGAGAGCGGGCGACGACCTGCTCCAGCCCCTTGACGGCCGCCGCCCGGTCGCCGCTCGCGGCCTGGGCGCGGGCGCGGCCCTCCAGGGCGGGCAGGTAGCCGTCGTCGGCGGCGAGGGCGCGGGCGTAGTGGTCGAGGGCCGTCCTGTACTCGCCCTGGTTCCAGGCGAGTTGGCCGAGGGCGGTGGCGACGTACGCGATGTCGGCGGGCGCGTGGGCGGAGTCCAGGGCGCGCTCCAGCACCTCGCGTGCCGTGCGGACGTCGCCGCGCAGTTCGCGCACGTACGCGTACCGCGTGAAGACGGGCACGCCGGGGCGCCGGTCGTCCGCGGTGTCGGCGGCTTGGGCGGCGTCGTCGTACCGGCCGAGTTCGACGAGGGCGTCGATACGGGTGCACAGGGCGCGTTCGTTGTAGGGGTTCTGCTTCAGGGCCCGGTCGGCGTACTCCAGGGCGCCCGGGAAGTCGTGCCGTGCGGCGGCCAGGGCGGCACGGCCGGCGAGGGCCTGGTCGTTGCCGGGCTTCAGGGAAAGGGACCGCCGCAGCGCGCGCTCGGCCTGCGGGTAGCGCGAGGGGTCGCCGTTCGTACGGGCCTGCTCCACGTAGGCGACCCCGAGGGTGGCCCAACTGCCGTGATCCCTCGGCTGGACACGCAGGTGCCGCTGGAGGGACGCGATCCCGGCGGCGAGATCGCCCCGGGCGAGATCGCCGGGCGACAGCGCCCCGGCGGCGGACACGGCCTGGGCACCGGCGCCCGCACCGCCGTCCCCCGCACCCCCGAAGGCGACGGCACCGCCGGTCAGCGCGACCGCCAGCAGCGCGGCACACCCGGCCAGATGAGCCGCCCGCCAACGCCGCCCCCCGTCGGCGGCCCGCCGCATCGCGGCCACGCGCCGGTCGACGTCGGCGGCATCGGCGTCGGTGGGGTCGATGCCGCCGTGCGGCTCGCTCCCGGCGCCGGAGTCGCCACCTTCGACCGTCTCCGCCGCACGCGACTCGCCCTCCGTAAGGGCCCCGCCCTCCGGTTCCGTCGGCTGCGGGCGGTCGTCGCGCCTCTCCGGTGTGCTGTCGGTCGTACGCGGAGGCATGACCTCTCCTCGGTCGGGGGTGCTGGTGCGGGAGGGGAAGGCGCGGCCCGTGCCGTGGGGGATGGGTGGGAACGGGCCGCGCCGGCCAGGGGAGCGGAACGGGTCAGTACGCCCGGTTCCGCATGCGGCGCCACCACATCAGGGCCGCGCCGATCAGAACGATGCCGCCCGCCCCGGCCCCGGCGGACGCGGCGATCAGCCGCATGTCGTCCGAGCCCTGCGCGTTCGCCGGCTGGAGCGCGTCGCCCAGCTGGCTGCGGACGTCGTTGCCGTCGTCCACGCCCTTGGCGAGCGGCCCGCGCGAACCCTCCGTCGGCAGCGCGACGTACGGGAAGGCCTTCTCGAAGTCCTTGTCGTTCTTGTCGACCGCGTCGCCCAGGTCGTTCTTCGCGCCCAGCAGCTCACCCTCGACGACCTGGAGGGAGGCGTCGATCACGTCGTCGGTGAGCCGGCGGCCGTTCGGGAAACCGGCGTTGTCGCCGTCGAGGACACCGAGCCGCTTGGGCTTCGCGGCCGGCTTGATGGAGGTGTTGAGGCGCAGCTGCTCCGACGGCGTGACGTGCGGCGGCTGGTTGAGGTCCTTGACACCCTTGAGGAAGACGTCGACCAGGTCGTTGCGCGGCTCGTCCGGCGCCGGGATCTTGTAGATCGCCTCGATGAGCTTCGGCAGCTCCGGGTTGGTGACGTTCTTCAGGAACTGGGCGTCGTCCCGGGGCGCGGACGCGTTGAACGTGTCCTTGTCCTTCAGCGGGTTGACGACCTCGTTGACCAGCGGGTTGCCGAGGCGCGAGACCTGCGCGAAGTAGCCCTGGGCGTTCTTGCGCTGCGTCGTCGACCAGATGCCGACGACCGGCTGCTCGTGCGACTCGGTGAGGAAGCTGTTGGGGACCTGCAGGGCGATCGTGTTGACGTTGTAGCCCTTGAGCGTGTCGTTGCCGACCTCGGAGAGGTTCCCGCCGTACAGCAGGTCGAAGACGCGCAGGTCCAGGAAGAACGGGTCGTCGGCCTGCCCGGCGAACGTCTGGGCGCCGCCGGCGAGCTTGTGGATCGCCTGCTTGCGCAGGGTGTCGTAGTCCGGCATCGACGCCTTGCCGACGTTCGACGGCGCCACCGGCACGTCGTCGGCGACCTTGGTCTTCGACACCGCCTTGAGGTCGCGCAGCTTGATCAGTTCGAGGTCGTACGTCTGCGTGATGTTGAGGTCGGGGTCGTCGAGGCTCTCGACGGGACCCGTGTTGTACAGGAACGTCTTGTCGTTCTTCGTGTGCGTCTTGAAGGTGTACCGGAACAGCAGGTCTTCCTTCGCGTCACCGTTGCTGTCGATGCGCAGGTCGTACTGGGCGTCCTCGGCGAACGTGAAGAAGTTCGGCCCGCCCGCCGGCTCCTCGAACGGGATCCAGTTCGCGATGATGGTCGTCGTGTCCGGCTTGTCCGGGCTGACGAACGCGTACACGTCCGTGTTGTCGTACTGCGGGGTCCCCGAGATCAGCGGGGCCTCCCGGTGACTCGAGGCGGAGGCCGCCTCAGGTTCCAGCGCGGTCACACCGGCGGCCGCGAGCCCGCCGGCGGCCAGCGCACCACAGATCGCGGTCGCGATGCTCCCGCGTCCCGCACCGGTCCTGGAGATAGGTGTCATGCCGTCCGTCCTCCGTGCCAACTTGCCTGACACACACCCTTCGGAGCGGTCGGCGAAGCGGATTGGTCGAATCTCAAACGTTCTTACGGCGCGTTTGAAAGGTTGTTTCATCTCCGGCGACCCGCATTTTCGGCGCGCTGATCCGTAACCCCTGCCGGAGGTGTGTGCGTTGCGAATGCCTCGCGTGAGGGGACAGGCCCGGTGCGGCCTCGGAGAGGGGGACCGAGTGGAGGCGGACGAACTGCTGCTGCTCGTGGCGAGCGGGGACCAGAGGGCGTTCGAGGATTTGTACGGGCTGGTGTCCGGCCCGGTGTTCGGGCTCGTACGGCGTGTGGTGCGCGACCCCGCCCAGTCGGAGGAGGTGGCTCAGGAGGTGCTGCTCGAACTGTGGCGGTCCGCCGCGAAGTTCGACCCGGGGCGCGGCAGCGCGATGTCCTGGATCCTCACCCTCGCCCACCGCCGCGCCGTCGACCGGGTGCGCAGCGCCCGCGCGGCCGGGGAGCGCGAGCAGCGCGAGGCGCTCCGCGCGAACCAGCCGGCCTTCGACCAGGTCACCGAGGAGGTCGAGGCCGGTCTGGAACGCGAACTGGTGCGCCGCTGCCTGGACCGGCTCACGGTCCTGCAGCGCCAGTCGGTCACGCTCGCCTACTACGAGGGCTACACGTACCGTGAGGTGGCCGAGCGGCTCTCCCTGCCGCTGGGCACCGTCAAGACGCGGATGCGCGACGGGCTGACCCGGATGCGCGACTGCCTCGGAGGTGTGGCATGAGCCTCTTCCGACGCGAGGACCTCCACTCGCTCGCCGCGCCCTACGCGCTCGACGCCCTCGACCCCCTGGAACGGGTCCGCTTCGAGAAGCACCTGAAGGGCTGCGAACGCTGCGCCGCCGAGGTGCGCGCCCTGTCCGAGGACGCCGTCCGGCTCGCCTGGTCGGCCGCCGCCCCGGCCCCGGCCGCCCTGCGCGACCGGGTCATGGCCGCCGTACGGACGACCCCGCAGGACCCCGCGCCCCAGGACACCGCTCGGGCGCCGGCACGCGCGCGTGCGACGCAGCTGCCGCCGCACGTGTGGGGCACCCAGCCGCCGCCCCGGCAGCGGCAGCGGCGCCGGATCCCGCTGTTCGTGCCCTTCGCCACGGCCACCGCAGCCGCGGCCCTCGTCGTCGCCTCCCTGTTCGCCGTGCAGGCGAACCGCACCCAGGACGAACTGGCCGCCGAACGCGACCGGTCACGTGAGATCGCCCACGTTCTTTCAGCTCCGGACGCCCGCGCGAGCAGCGGCCGGGACGGGCGGGGCCGCACCATCGGAGTGATCGCTTCCGCCACGGAGGGGAGCGCGGTGGTCACCCTCGGCGGATACGGTGCCCCGCCGGGCGGCCGCGTGCACCAGTTGTGGCTCATGCGCCCGGGCGCGCAACCACGCTCCCTGGGCCTCTTCGAGGGCGACACGCCGCTGGTCGCGACCGGTCTCGGCACCTCCGCGACGTCACTGGCCGTGACCGTCGAGCCCGCGGGCGGATCGCCGCAGCCCACTACGCAGCCGATCGTCCAACTCGCCCTGAAATCTGTTGGATTCGGAGAGTGATCGGAGATACATCGTCAACCCCCTTATGGGGAAGGTGAATCCTGTGACCGCGATACACGTGTGCTCGGACGGGGCGATAGGGTTAACCTGCCCGGGCCGGGTGGACTCGTACGGGTGGGGAGTGACATGGAACAGATAACAGTGCGCAGCAGGGCCAGGGTCCCTGCGATCACCTGCGGGAGCAGCGCGACCAGTTCGCGCCTCGACCGCCACCTCTCGGTGCTGGCGGGCCCTGCCGTCCCGCAGCGGGAGACGGTCGAGGCGACCTCGCTGATGCGCGAACTGACCGCGCGCCGGCCGCAGGACCGCAGCGGCAGGGGAGCGCGCGTGCGCCGCGTCTCGCTCTTCGCACCGCTGCGCCGACTGCGCCGCTCGCTGTTCGGCGGCAGGTAGGGGCCCGCGCTCGGGCGGTCGCACCGCCCCCGGCGCACGCTGCGCACTCGTCGTCCGTCATCCCCGCGGCACGCAGCGGCGCCAGGTGTGTTCCCGAGCGCGGTACGCCCCCTGTCGGCTGCCTCATCCCCGCCCGGCAGTGACCGGGGGCTCCGCGCGGCCCCGGTGCCCGAACCGCCCGTTCACCGCTCCCCGTGCGCGTACTGGCGCACCGCCAGCGGCACGAACACCCCGAGCAGCACCGCGCACCACAGCAGTGACCCCGCCACGGGGTGGGCCACCGGCCAGGCCGCCCCGTCCGGCACCGGCGCGTTGCCGAAGAGGTCCCGCAGGGCCGTCGTCACCGCGCTGATCGGATTCCACTCGGCGACCGTCCGCAGCCATCCCGGCAGCCCGCTCGTCGGGATGTACGCGCTGGACAGCAGCGGCAGCAGGAAGGTGGCCCCGCCGAGCTGACCGGCCGCCTCCTCGTTGCGGGTGAGCAGGCCGAGGTAGATCCCGGCCCAGGTGCACGCGAAGCGGAACAGCAGCAACAGCCCGAAGGCCGCCACCGCCTCGAACGCGCCGCCCTCGACCCGCCAGCCCACCGCGAGCCCCACCAGCAGGAACGGCACCGTCCCGGCCGCCGTGACCACCAGGTCCGCGGCGGCCTGACCGAGCGGTGCGGCCGCCCGGCTCATCGGAAGCGTACGGAGGCGGCCCGCCACGCCCCGGTGGGTGTCCTGGGCGGCCTGGAACATGCCGGTCATGATCCCGCCCGACGCGGTCGCCACCAGCAGGCCCGGCACGAGGAACGACCGGTAGGCCTCGCCCGGCATCGCCAGCGCGCTGCCGAAGACGTAGCCGAAGAACAGCAGCATGCTGATCGGCATCGTCTGGGTGAGGATCAGCAGCCCGGGGTTGTTCCGTATCCGCAGCAGCTGGCGGCCCAGCATCGCGGTCCCGTCGTACGCCAGCATGCTCATGCGGCACGCTCCTTCACTGTGTCGGTGTTCTCGGTGAGGCGCAGGAACACGTCGTCGAGGGTCGGGGGCCGCAGGCTCGCGTCGAGCAGCGGCACGCCCGCCGTGTCCAGGGCGCGTACCAGCAGCGGGAGGGTGAGCGTCGGGTCCTTGCTGACCACGGCGACGGCGTTGCGCTCCCGGTCGAACGACGGCTGCCCGCCCGTGAGCCGGTCGAGCACGGCCGCCGCCTCCGTGAGCACGTCCGCATCCGGCACGACGACCTCGGCGTGCGCCCCGACCAGCGCCTTGAGCTGTGCCGGCGACCCGGTGTGCGCGACCCGGCCCCGGTCCACCAGGGCGATGTCGTCGGCGAGCCGGTCGGCCTCCTCCAGGTACTGCGTGGTGAGCAGCACGGTCGTGCCCTCGGCGGTCAGGCCGCGCACCACGTCCCAGACGAGGTTGCGGCTGGCCGGGTCGAGTCCGGTCGTCGGCTCGTCCAGGAACAGCACGTCGGGGCGGCGGATGAGGCTCGCCGCGAGGTCCAGGCGGCGGCGCATGCCGCCGGAGTAGGTGGAGGCGGGCCGGTCGGCGGCCTCCGTCAGCCCGAAGCGGTCGAGGAGTTCGGCGGTCCGGCCGGCCGGACCGCGCACCCGGTGCAGCCGGCCGAACAGCTGGAGGTTCTGCCTGCCGGTGAGGTCACCGTCGATCGAGGTGTCCTGACCGGTGACGCCGATCCGGCCGCGCACGGCGGCGGCCTCGCGGACCAGGTCGTGCCCGGCGACCCGGGCGGAGCCCGCGTCAGGCCGCAGCAGCGTGGTCAGCAGCCGCACGGCCGTGGTCTTCCCCGCCCCGTTCGGCCCGAGGACCCCGCACACCGTCCCCTCGGCGACCGCCAGATCCAGCCCGCGCAGGGCGCGGACCTCCCCGAACCTCTTTTCGAGACCCTCACTAAGTACAGCGTACGTAGAAGTCATGGCATGACCATAGCGCACTACGTACGGTGTACGTAACTAGGATGGTGGCCGAGGTGATGATCGATGGCGGGCCGAGCTGCCGTACCCGAAGTGATCTGGGCGCGCCCCGAGCGCACCGGCCGTGGGCCGAAACCGGCGTTCACCCGCGCCGGCATCGCGGCGGCGGCCGTGCGGATCGCGGACGAGCGGGGCCTGGACGGGGTGTCCATGCGGCACATCGCCGCCGAACTGGGCTGCGGCACGATGTCGCTCTACAACTACGTCCCCCGCAAGGAGGACCTGTACGAGCTGATGATCGACGCGGTCGGTGCCGAGCACGAGCTGTTCGAACCCACCGGCGACTGGCGCGCCGACATGCTCCGCAACGCGGAGGAGACGCGCGCCATCATGTACCGCCACACCTGGGTGCCCCGCCTGATGGCGGGGGTGCACGGCTTCGGCCCCAACACGCTGCGGTACCTGGAGCACTGCCTGGCCTGCCTCGAACCGCTGGACGTCCCGGGCGGCGCGAAGACGGAGCTGATCGCGCTGCTCAACGGCGTGGTGACGACCTACACCGCGAACGACATCGCGACCGTCGAGCGCACCCGCTCCATGCCGTGGTCCGTGGCGGAGGAGAACGCGGTCCGCATGGCCTATCTGGGCAGCCAGGTGGCCACCGGCGCGTATCCGCGACTGGCCGCGGCCTTCATGGAGCAGAGCGGTCCGGTCGATCTGGAGGCGGTGTTCCGGCGGGCGCTCGAACGGGTCATGGACGCCTTCGACCCGGACTTCCGCAAGAGGCCCTAGAGCAGCGCGAGTTGACCCTCCGGGCCCTCCTCGGGGCCGTCCAGGACCGAGGCCGGGCGGCGGGCTGCCGACGGTACGGGGAGGACGCCCGCCTCGGTCAGCTCGGCGGTGGTGACCGGGTCGGGGAGCGCCAGGTCGTCCAGGGGGCGCAGTTCGGCCAGGAGCGCCAGGACCGTGACCAGCTCCAGCAGTTCCGACGTCCAGGCCTGCGGCCAGACGGTCGGGCGGATCGCCGCCAGGGTGCCCGGCTCGGCATCGGCGACGCGTGCGGTGAACCACTGCTCGAGGACCCGGACCCCGCCCACCTCGAAGTCCCAGGCCTCCGGCGGCACCGGGGAGATGCGGCCCTCGTCCAGCAGCAGGGCCTCCTCGTCCCGGTCGTAGCGCAGGGTCAGCGGCCGGGAGGGCAGCGGGGCGCGGACGTAGGGGCGGCGGCCACCGGGGAGCTTCGGGCGCTCGCCGTCGCGGCGCATCAGCCACAGCATCCGGTGCCCCAGCTCCAGGCCCCGTTCCCACTCGTCGGCGTCCCCGGTCAGCGGGACGGTGAGGTCCGGGCGGGCCGAGGCCGTGATCCAGGCGAGCACGTCCAGCGGGGCGGGCGTGCTGCCCAGGCGGGCGCCCAGGTGCTCCAGCAGGCCGGGGGCGAGGTTCGGTTCGCGGCCGCCCGGGCGCCGGAAGAGGGGGCGGACGCGGCCGGGGCGGAGCAGCGGGAGCAGCGAGGTGACGAGGAGGGCGTCGGGCGCTTCCACCAGGAAGGCCTGCCGCTCGTCCGCCACGCGCCACAGCTCCGGGCGGGCCGCGTCGATCAGCCGCTGGTCGGGGATGAGCCACTGCTCGTCGAAGGGCGCGAGCAGCACGCGCACCGGCTCCGGACACGGTCCCGAGGCGCGCACCAGCTTCTCCGTACCGCTGTCGGCCCGGCCCGGCAACTGGCCGACCGCCGTGTGCAGCGTGCGGGAGCGGCTCGGCTCGAACAGCGTCTCGCGGTCGGGCCCCTCGGCCTTCACCAAGGCGTCCCAGCGGGCCTTCAGGGACGCCGCGTCGGGGCCCGCCGGCCAGCCCCGGCCGAGCCGGGGCGGTGCGACGGACCACGGCATGAGGTCCGCCAGCAGCGGAGCGTCGTCGTGCGTCACGCCCCGCATCGTACGACGTGTCCAGCGCCCCGTAGGGGCGCGGGGAACGGCGCGACCAGCCCCCACCGGCCCGCAGCGCTCATGTGGCGTCCAAGGTCACCGTGAAGGAGAACCGGTCCCCCCGGTAGTGGATGACGGCCACGTCCAGGGGCCGCCCCTCGGCGTCGTACGTGATGCCCGTGTAGTGCAGGATCGGGCTCAGCAGCGGCACGTGGAGCAGCCGGGCCGTCTCCGGGTCGGCCAGCCGCGCCTCCACCGTGTCCGTGATGCGGCTGATGTCCGCCCCGACGACGTCCCGCAGCACCTTGGTCATCGGCCACCGCACGAGATCGTCCAGGTCGATCCGCGCGGCCAGTTCGGGGCGCACGTAGTTGCGGGCGTGGTTCGTCGGCTCACCGGTCTTCTCGTCGCTGCGCAGCCGGTGGTACGTCGACACCTCCGCCACGTCCGGGAAGAACTCGGCGAGTTCACCCGGCACGGGGGCCGTGCCGTGGTCCAGCAGTTCGGTCGTCATGCCGGACTGCTGGGCCACGATCGCGTCCACCGAGCCGAGCAGACGGACCGGCGACCCCCTGCGCGCGTGCGGCTCGATGAACGTGCCCCGCCGTCGGTGGCGCGAGATCAGCCCCTCGTCCTCCAGCTCCTTCAGCGCCTGCCGCATGGTCAGCACGCTCACCCCGTAGTGCCCGGCCAGCTGCTCCTCGGTGGGCAGGCGCAGCGGGTCCTGGGGCGAGCGGCCGAGGATCGAGGCGCGCAGCGACTGCGACACCTGGTACCAGAGCGGCAGCTTGCGGTTCAGGACGATCGAGTCCGGGGCGAAGGAGGTCACGGGCCATCCGTACCGGTAGGAAATGATCAGTGCAAGGGGGTGAAGTGCCGCTCCAGGCCCTGCCAGACGTCGTCGTAGCGCTGTTGCAGGTGTTCCGCCCGGGCCGCGTGCGGGGTGAGGGTGATCGGCCAGCGCGTCTCGAACATGAACGCCAGGCCGTCGTCGATCTTCTGCGGCTTCAGCTCGGCGGCGCTGGCCCGGTCGAACGTCTCCCGGTCCGGGCCGTGCGCCGACATCATGTTGTGCAGCGAGCCGCCGCCCGGCACAAATCCTTCCGCTTTCGCGTCGTACGCGCCCTCGATCAGGCCCATGTACTCGGTCATCACGTTCCGGTGGAAGTACGGCGGCCGGAAGGTGTCCTCGCCCACCAGCCAGCGCGGCGCGAACACCACGAAGTCGACGCCGGCCAGGCCCGGGGTGTCCGACGGGGACGTCAGCACCGTGAAGATCGACGGGTCGGGGTGGTCGTAGGTGATGGTGCCCAGCACATTGAAGCGGCGCAGGTCGTAGGCGTACGGCACATGGTTGCCGTGCCAGGCGACGACATCGAGCGGGGAGTGGTCGTAGGTGGCCGTCCACAGGTTGCCGCAGAACTTGTTCACCACCTCCACCGGGCCCTCGACGTCCTCGTAGGCGGCGACCGGGGCGCGGAAGTCGCGGGGGTTGGCGAGGCCGTTGGCGCCGATCGGGCCGAGGTCGGGGAGGCGGAAGGGCGCGCCGTAGTTCTCGCACACATAGCCGCGGGCGGACTCGTCGAGCAGTTCCACACGGAAGCGGACACCACGCGGGATCAGCGCCACATGGCCCGGCTCCACATGGAGCAGACCGAACTCCGTGCGCAGCAGCAGCCCGCCGCGCTCCGGGACGATCAGCAGCTCGCCGTCCGCGTCGCTGAACACCCGCTCCATGGAGGCGTTGGCGGTGTAGAGGTGGACGGCGATGCCCGTGCGCTGGGTGGCGTCGCCGTTGCCGCCGAGGGTCCACAGACCGGCCAGGAAGTCGGTCTCGGGCGGCGGGTCGGGCAGGGGGTTCCAGCGCAGCCGGTTGGGGTCGGGCACGGTCTGGGTGAACGGTGCCGTGCGGATCGAGCCGTTGTGGATGCGGGTGAACGCCGGGTGCGCGGCCGAGGGGCGGATCCGGTACAGCCACGAGCGGCGGTTGTGGGCCCGCGGCTCGGTGAAGGCCGTACCGCTCAGCTGCTCCGCGTACAGCCCGAGCGGGGCCCGCTGGGGTGAGTTGCGGCCCTCGGGCAGTGCGCCCGGGACGGCCTCGGAGCTGTGCTCGTTGCCGAAGCCGGAGAGGTAGGTCAGCCCCTCGGCGGTCTTCCGCGCCCGCTCGCGCTCGGACCCGCTCGCGCGGGAGGTACCCCCATCGCCCATGATCGCTGCTCCCTTGCGGTTGATTCCTATGCAACACCGTAGGATTGCGATTTCCCGCGCGCAAGAGGGGCGCGAGCCGCGGGGTGCGAGTCCCGGCGTGAGCCCTCCTCTTCACGGATGACTCGAACCCGACTTGAGGACGATCCACCGGCCCGGACAGGTGTTCTACGCTCCCGAATATGTCGTGGACACGCAGATCTCTCACCGTGCTCGCGGTCGGAGTCCTCCTGGTCGGGGCCGTGGGCTGCGGCTCCGGTGATGCCCCGGGCGGCGAGGCGTCGCCCTCCCCGGCGGGCAGGCTTCTGGAGGACCAGGACAAGGAGGGGCGGCCCTATCGCGAGGTGGAGGCGGAGGACGCCCCCGACGTCGGCATCGAGGTGCAGCCCGACCGGGGTGGCGGCTGGGAGGTACGGCTGACCGTGCGGAACTTCCGCTTCTCGCCGGCCGGCGCGGCGGCTCGGGCGGTTGCCGGGCGAGGCCTCGCGCACCTCTACGTCGACGGCCGCCTCGTCGCCCGGCTGCGCGCCCCCGAGCACCGGCTGCCCCCCGGCCTCGTCGGACACGGCACGCACCACGTCACGGCCCGCCTCTACGCCGACGACGGCACGGTGTGGGCGGTCGACGGCAGACCCGTGGAAAGCACCGCCGACATCACCGCGTCGAAGCCCGGGCCGGGGGTGAGGCCGAACGGGGCCGTGCGGTGGGGGGTGGGGGTGCCTGTGGTGCCGGGTGTGGGTGCTCGCCGGGGGGTGGAGGTGGCTGTGGTGTCGGGCGCGGCCGTCCGGCCTGGGTTCGGGGTGCCCATGGCGTCGGGTGTGGCCGCTCGGCGGGGGGCGGAGGTGCTCGTGCTGCCGGGCGCGGTTGCTCGGCAGGGGGCGGGGGCGCTCGTGGAGTCCGGGGGGCGAGGTTCACCGGGTCGGGCCGGAAAGGCATCATGAAGCCCGTGCCCCACGCGACATCGCTCCGTCGTGCGCCCGTGCAGCGGCGCAGTGCCGAACGCCTGGCCAGGATCCTCGACGCCTGCGCCGACCTCCTCGACGAGGTCGGCTACGACGCCCTGAGCACCCGTGCCGTCGCCCAGCGCGCCGGCGTCCCCATCGGCTCGGTCTACCGCTTCTTCGGCAATAAACGCCAGATGGTCGACGCGCTGGCCCAGCGCAACCTGGAGCGGTACACCGCCCGCGTCACCGAGCGCCTGGGGGAGGCCGGTGACGGGGGCTGGCGCGCGGCCATGGACGCCGTGCTCGACGAGTACCTGGAGATGAAGCGCACCGCGCCCGGCTTCTCCCTGGTCGACTTCGGCAACCAGATCCCGGTCGGGGCCCGGGACGCCGAACCCAACCACCGCGTCGCCGACCGCCTCACCGAACTCCTCGCCGGTCACCTCGACCGCGAGCCCGACGAGGATCTGCGCCGGGTGTTCCTGATCGCCGTGGAGACCGCCGACACCCTCGTGCACCTGGCGTTCCGGCTCGCGCCGGAGGGCGACGAAAAGATCATCACGGAGGCGAGGGAGATGCTGCGGGGGTACCTGGCCCGGGTGCTCGACTGACGCTGCCGGAGTATCTCGACCCGGTGCTCGACCGGCGCGCCGGGGGTGTCCGGCCGGCGCTCCGGGGGTGCCCGGCCCGGTGTCCGACCGGCGTTCCGGGTATCCGAATCGGGTGCTCGACCGGCGTTTCGGGTATCCGGTCGGGTGCTCGACCGGCGTTCCCGGGGTATCCGGCCCGGTGCTCCACCGGCACCCGCGGGTGTGTCCGGCGCTGGTGCTCGCCCGCCGACCCCGGGCCGCCCGCCCCGGGCGCTCGCCTGATCTCCCCGGCCGCGAGGGCTCCCCTCCCTGCATACCGGTCGGTATGCTCGGCCGCGTTCGTGCGTCACCGTAGCCGCCGCCCCGGGAGGACCCGTGTCCCGCACCGCCCTGCGTATCTGTCCCCTCTGCGAGGCCACCTGCGGCCTGAGCCTCACCATCGAGGGGACGCGCGTCACCCACGCCCGCGGGGACCGCGACGACGTGTTCAGCCGGGGCTTCATCTGCCCCAAGGGCGCCTCCTTCGGGGCCCTCGACTCCGACCCCGACCGGCTGCGCACGCCGCTGGTGCGCAGGGACGGCGAACTGCGCGAGGCCACCTGGGAGGAGGCCTTCGACGCGGTCGCCGCCGGCATCCGGCCCGTCGTGGAGCGGTACGGGCCGAACGCGGTCGGTGTCGTCCTCGGCAACCCCAACGTGCACACCCTGGCCGGCGCCCTCTACCCACCCGTGCTGCTCGCCGGGCTCGGCACCCGCAGCGTCTTCACCGCCTCCACGGTCGACCAGATGCCCAAGCATGTCTCCAGCGGCCTGCTCTACGGCGACGCCAACGCCATCCCCGTGCCCGACCTCGACCGCACGGACCATCTGCTCCTCATCGGCGCCAACCCGCTGGAGTCCAACGGCAGTCTGTGCACCGCCCCCGACTTCCCCGGCAAACTCAAGGCCCTCAAGGCCCGCGGCGGCACCCTCGTCGTGATCGACCCGCGGCGCACCCGCACCGCCAAGCTCGCCGACCGGCACATCGCGATACGGCCCGGCACAGACGCGCTGCTGCTGGCGGCGATGGCCCGGGTGCTCTTCGACGAGGGGCTCGTCGAGCCGACCCCGCACGTCCAGGGCGTCGAGGAACTCTCCGACGCCCTGCGGGAGTTCACCCCCGAAGCCGTCGCCGAGGCCTGTGACGTCGAGGCCGGCCTCATCCGCGTCCTCGCCCGCGACCTCGCCGCCGCCCCCACGGCCGCCGTGTACGGCCGCATCGGCAGCTGCACCGTCCCGCACGGCACCCTCGCCAGCTGGCTCGTCGACGTGCTGAACATCCTCACCGGCAACCTCGACCGGCCCGGCGGCGCGCTCTTCCCGCAGGCCGCCACCGACAAGACCCCGCGCCCCGCCGGGCCCGGCCGGGGCTTCGCCCTCGGGCGCTGGCACTCCCGGGTGAGCCGGCACCCCGAGGCGAAGGGCGAGCTGCCCCTGTCGGCCCTCGCCGAGGAGATCGACACCGCCACCGAGGACGGCGAGCCGATCCGCGCGCTCATCGCCGTCGCCGCCAACCCCGTGCTCTCCGCGCCCGACGGCGACCGGCTCGACACGGCGCTCGACTCCCTCGACTTCATGGTCAGTGTCGACCCGTACCTGAACGAGACCTCGCGCCACGCCCACGTGCTGCTGCCCCCGCCCCCGCCCTCCCGCAGCCCGCACCACGACTTCGCCCTCAACACCCTCGCCGTACGCCACCAGGTCCGCTACACCCGCCCCGCGATCCCGCTGGAGCCGGACCGCATGGCGGAGACGGAGATCCTGGCCCGCCTGATCCTCGCGGTGACGGGCATGCACGGGGCCGATCCCGCGGCCGTCGACCAGATGGTCATCGACCAGACGCTCGGCAAGGCCGTCAAGGAGCCCCACTCGCCCGTGCGCGGCCGCGACCCCCGCGAGCTCGCCACGCGGCTCACCGGCGACGACGGCCCCGAGCGCCGGCTCGACCTGATGCTCCGCCTCGGCCCCTACGGCGACGGCTTCGGCGTACGACCGGACGGACTGACCCTGGAGAAGCTGCTCGCGCACCCGCACGGCATCGACCTCGGCCCGCTGCGGCCCCGCCTGCCGCAGCCGCTGAAGACCAGGAGCGGCAAGGTGGAGCTGCTGCCCGGCCCGATCGCCGACGACCTGCCCCGGCTGCGCGCGGCCCTGGCCCAACGCCCCGCGGGACTCGTCCTGGTCGGACGCCGCCACCTCCGCTCGAACAACAGCTGGATGCACAACGTGCCCGCCCTCACCGGCGGTTCCAACCGCTGCACCCTGCACATCCATCCCGAGGACGCCGCACGGCTGGGCGTCGAGGACGGGGCGCCCGTGCGCGTGAAGGGCGCCGGGGGAGAGGTGACCGCGCCCGCCGAGGTCACCGACACCGTCCGCCGCGGTGTGGTGAGCCTGCCGCACGGCTGGGGCCACGACCGCCCCGGCACCCGGCTCGGCCACGCCTCCACCGACCCCGGCGTCAACGTCAACCAGCTCCTCGACGGCAGCCTCCTCGACCCGCTGTCGGGCAACGCGGTCCTCAACGGCGTACCCGTCGACCTCGCTCCCGCGGCCGTCCCCAGGGCCCCGGTCTTGACCGAAAAGCTCACGCCTCTGACCTGAGCAAAGCTGTGACCAGCAGTTTTGCGCTTATTGCTCGCGCGTCAACGTCTTGTTAACACTGCTTGAACGGACCTAACGTCTCGGACACCGCCGGCCCTGGTGGGATGTTCAAGGGCGAACGTTAGGTATCCACTCATGCTGACCATCCTCGGCTTCGCCATGATCGCGACCTTCCTGGTCCTGATCATGATGAAGAAGATGTCGCCGATCGCGGCGCTCGTGCTGATTCCCGCGCTGTTCTGCGTGTTCGTCGGCAAGGGCGCCAAGCTCGGCGACTACGTCATCGACGGCGTGACCAGCCTCGCCCCCACCGCGGCGATGCTCATGTTCGCGATCGTCTACTTCGGCGTGATGATCGACGTCGGTCTCTTCGACCCGATCGTCCGCGGCATCCTCAAATTCTGCAAAGCCGACCCGATGCGGATCGTCGTCGGCACCGCCGTGCTCGCCGCCATCGTGTCGCTGGACGGCGACGGCTCCACCACCTTCATGATCACCGTCTCGGCGATGTACCCGCTGTACAAGCGCCTGAAGATGAGCCTGGTCGTGATGACCGGTGTCGCCGCCATGGCCAACGGCGTGATGAACACCCTGCCCTGGGGCGGCCCGACCGCCCGCGCCGCGACCGCGCTGAAGCTCGACGCCAGCGACATCTTCGTCCCGATGATCCCGGCGCTCCTGGTCGGCCTGCTCTTCGTCTTCGTCCTCTCCTACGTCCTCGGTGTGCGCGAGCGCAGGCGGCTGGGCGTGCTGACGCTGGACGAGGTGCTGGAGGAGGAGAAGGAGACCGAGACGGTCCTCGTGGGCGCCGGCGGCTCCGGCGACGGCAAGGTCTCCATGCGCAAGGGCGCCACGGCCGGCACGGGCGGCTCCGGCACGGCCGCTGCCGGGAACGCCGACGGCGCCGGCGACACCGGGGACTCCGCCGACGACGACGGCTTCCAGGGCCTCGACCCCAACCGGTCCACCCTGCGCCCCAAGCTCTACTGGTTCAACGCGCTGCTCACGGTCACCCTGCTCACCGCCATGATCATGGAGTGGCTGCCGATCCCGGTCCTGTTCCTGCTCGGCGCCGCGCTCGCCCTGTCCGTGAACTTCCCGCACATCCCCGACCAGAAGGCCCGCCTGGCCGCCCACGCCGACAACGTCCTGAACGTCTCCGGCATGGTCTTCGCCGCCGCCGTCTTCACCGGCGTCCTCCAGGGCACCGGCATGGTCGACCACATGGCCAAGTGGATGGTGGACGTCATCCCCGGCAGCATGGGCCCGCACATGGCCCTGGTCACCGGCATCCTCAGCCTTCCGCTGACGTACTTCATGTCGAACGACGGCTTCTACTTCGGCGTCCTGCCCGTGCTCGCCGAGGCCGGTGCCGCGCACGGCGTCTCCCCGCTGGAGATGGCCCGCGCCTCCCTGGTCGGCCAGCCGCTGCACATGTCCAGCCCGCTCGTCCCGGCCGTCTACGTCCTGGTCGGCATGGCGAAGGTGGAGTTCGGCGACCACACGAGGTTCGTCGTGAAGTGGGCCGCCCTCACCTGCCTGGTGATCCTCGGAGCGGGCATGCTCTTCGGCATCATCTGACCGCTCGACCGACGCTCCCCTGGAGGACAACGTGAGGCCCGGTGGGTACCGCGGCTGGCTGCTCCGCCTCGTCATCGCCTTCAGCTTCGCGCAGGGGGCGGTGTCGATGGCCCGGCCCGCCGTCTCCTACCGGGCCCTCGCGCTGGGCGCGGACGAGCGGGCCGTCGGTGTGATCGCCGGTGTGTACGCGCTGCTGCCGCTGTTCGCCGCCGTCCCCCTGGGCCGCCGCACCGACCACGGCCGCTGCGCGCCCCTGCTGCCGGTCGGTGTCGTGCTCATCTCCGGCGGCTGCGCGCTCAGCGGCGTGGCGGACTCCCTGTGGGCGATGGCCCTGTGGAGCGGGGTGATGGGACTCGGCCACCTCTGCTTCGTCATCGGCTCCCAGTCCCTCGTCGCCCGGCAGTCCGAGCCGCACGAGCAGGACCGTAACTTCGGCCACTTCACCATCGGCGCCGCGCTCGGCCAGCTGGTCGGCCCGATCGCCGCGGGCGCGCTGATCGGCGGCGACGACCGGGTGGGCACCAGCGCCCTCGCCCTGATCGCGGCGGGCGGGGTCGCGGCGGTCGCGTTCACCTCGCTGTGGCGCATCGAGCACCGCCGTACGGCGGCCGCGTCCCGTCCGGAGAAGGGCGACCGCGTCCCGGTCCGGGGCATCCTGCGCACCCGGGGCGTGCCCGCGGGCATCTTCATCAGCCTCGCCGTGCTGTCCGCGACCGACATCCTCACCGCCTACCTGCCGGTGGTCGGTGAGCACCGGGGCATCGCGCCGTCCGTGATCGGCGTCCTGCTCAGCCTGCGCGCGGCGGCCACGATCGCCTGCCGGCTCGTGCTGACGCCCCTGCTGCGGCTCCTCGGCCGGACCCTGCTGCTGACCGTGACCTGCCTGCTGGCGGCCGTGCTGTGCGCGGGCATCGCCCTGCCGGTGCCGGTGTGGGCGCTCGCCCTGGTGCTGGTCGCGCTCGGCTTCTGCCTCGGCGTCGGACAGCCGCTGTCCATGACGACGGTCGTCCAGGCCGCGCCCGACGGCGCCCGTTCCACGGCCCTCGCGTTGCGGCTGACCGGCAACCGGCTGGGCCAGGTCGCCGCGCCCGCCGCGGCCGGGCTGATCGCCGGGGTCGCGGGTGTGGCGGCGCCGTTCGTGATGCTGGGGGTGCTGCTGCTGGTGTCCTCCGGGGTCGCGGTGCGGTCGCCGAGGGAGCCGGAGGGGGCGGGTGGTGAGAAGGCGCAGGGGGCGCCGGGAGCGCGTCGGCGCGGGGTGGCGCTGCGCCGGAAGAGCGATATCTGACACGTCGTAGGGCGGTGCTGCCGGCGATTCGGCGGTGACGTGACAGAGAGTCAGATGACGAGGAGTTTGTATGAAAATCATCTGACTTGGAGGCATCTTCATGCCCGTCGTACCCCTCGCGCGCCGTGCCGGCACCCGCACCGCCGTCCTCGCCGCTCTCACCCTCGCAGGGACCACCCTGAGCGGTGTGCCCGCCGTCGCCGCTCCTGTCCCGGGGGACAACGGAGACGTCAAGATCCACGCCAGCACGACCCGGGCCGACGACCAGCGCAACGACCCGAAGGTCTGCGACTTCTACCTCGCCGCGTTCAACTTCGACCCGGGCGAGAAGGTCAACTGGACCATCCAGACCCAGCCGGAGGTGCCCGGCGGGGCTACCCGCACCGGCACGTTCACCGCCGACCGGAGCGGCAAGGGCCGCACCGAGGCCGTCGACCTGCCCAACGGGCAGTACAAGCTCACGTGGCTCACCGACCAGGCCCACGGCGCCGGCAAGTTCAAGGTGTTCAAGGTCGACTGCCCGACCTCCAAGCCGACGACGCCGGTCGGCGGCCCGCCGGCGGGCGGCGGCGGCATCGCCCGCGGCGAGGCCTTCACACCGGTCGCCAGCGCGGCCGCCGTCGGCCTGGCCGCCGTCGCCGGGACGGTCTGGTTCCGGCTCCGTCGCCGCCCCGATGGCGCCGCGTAGGCCACGTTCCGCGTATCGCGCCGCTCCGCTGGGGCGGCGCGAGTTCGGTGCGGGCGGTGGTACGGGGGCCGTGGGGCGTCGGGGGTCCGGCCCGGGTGGTGGTGCGGGGGCCGTGGGGCGTCGCGCGTCCGGCCCGGGTGGTGCGGAGCCTGTGGGGTGGGGCGAGTCCGGCTTCGGGGGGCCGTCGGTGGGGCGGCGGGGAGCTGGTTCCGGGGTTCCCCAGGTGGGGTGGCGGGGGCCCGGTTCCGCGGTGTCCGGTGGTGGCGCCGCCTCGGTGGGCCGGGGCAGAGCCGGGGCTGGTGCGGGTGCTGTTCGGGTGGGGCGCCCCGGGGCCGGTTCCGGGGCCGTTGCCGCCCCGTCGGGCCGGCGGCGTGGCGGGGCCGGTGCCCCGGTGGTCCGGCGTGGGGCCGGTTCCGGTTCGGGCGCTGTCCCGGTGGGGCGGCGTAGGGCCGGCGCGGCTCCCGGGGTGTGGCCCCGGCGGTCGTGCAGGCCCTGGTACCGGACGCGTGCGTACCGGTTGACGCGGACGGTGGCTCTGGCCGTGTCGTTGCTGCTGGTCGGCGTCTGGTGGGACCCGGGCGAGGAACCCAGCACCACGGTCACGGCCCTCCCGCATGACCCCGCCGAGGTCGCGTCGGCCGCCGTACGGGGCGGCTCAGGCACCGGTACGGCTGATGCGCTGCGCGACTCCGGCTACGGCTCCGGCGCCCTGCGAGGCGGCTCCGGTACGGGCATGGCCGCCCTGCCGGACGGCTCCGCCGCCCCCGCCTCCACTGCCGTGCCCGGAGGATCCGGACGGGACGCGGCCACCGCCGGTCTGCCCGGAGGCTCCGCCCGGGACGCGGCCACCGCCGGTCTGCCTGAAGGCTCCGGCCGGAGTACGGCCACGGCTGCCGTGCCCGGCGGCTCCGGCAGTCGTACCCCTGCCGCCCGGTCCGGCTCCTCCCGGTCGGCCGCGCCCGGCACGGGCACGCCTCCAGCGCCCGCATCCCATTCCGCCGTGCCCCACACCCCAGGGCCCCGGCCCGGCGCCCCAGCGCCCACCCGCAAGCCCTCCACCCCCGAACCCCTGACCGGCGACCACGCGCCCCGCCGCCAGCACCCGCCGGCCGCCGCCCCTGGCCGACCCGGTGCCCTCACCGCCGCCCCCAACCGGCCCCGCCCCTCCACCGCCACCCGCGCCCGCCCCCCGGCCCCCGTCGCCCGGAAGCCCCGCCGCCCGGCCGCCCTCCGCCCCCTGCCCCGCTCCCGTGCCACCCGCGTGCTCATCCCCTACCTCCGGGTGGACGCCCCGGTCATGGACCTGGGCCTCGACCGCGAGCACCGCCTCACCGCACCGCCGGAGGACGACCCGAAACTGGTCGGCTGGTACAAGCAGGGAGCCTCGCCCGGCGAGCAGGGCACCGCCGTGGCCGTCGGGCATCTCGACACCGACAGCGGTCCCGCCGTCTTCGCGGGGCTGACCGAGCTGAAGCGGGGCCGGATCATCAAGGTCCGGCGCGCCGACGGGCGGATCGCCGTCTACACCGTGGACAAGATCAAGTCGTACGAGAAGGCGCACTTCCCGAGCCAGGAGGTGTACGGCGCCCGGGGCCGCCCCGAGCTGCGCCTGATCACCTGCGGCGGCAGCTACGACCGCCGGAAGGGCTACTCCGGCAACGTCGTGGTCTTCGCCCACCTCACCGGCGTCCGCTGACCGCCGCGGCGGGCCCGTGCCCGGCCGTGTCAGGCCGTCCGCCTTCTCACCAGATGGACCGGGGCATCCGATCCCGCCCGATCTCTTCCCCCACCCGCGCACATTCCGTTAATTTCCGTGACCCACAGCCCCGTACGACCCGCACGGGGCTTCCGACCGCGGAGCACCTCGCGCCCTGATGACCCCTCGGGGGCCCCTCATGACACGCGCCATCTCCCTGCACGACGTGAGCAAGGCCTACACGCGGGGCGCCCGCGTGGTGGACCGGCTGTCGCTGGACGTCGCACCCGGCGAGTTCCTCGTGCTGCTCGGCCCGTCCGGCTGCGGCAAGTCGACCGTGCTCCGGATGATCGCCGGCCTGGAGGAGATCGACGAGGGCGTGCTGCTGCTCGACGGCGAGTACGCCAACGACCTGCCGCCGTCCGGCCGGGACATGGCGATGGTCTTCCAGAACTTCGCCCTCTACCCGAACATGACCAGCCGGGCCAACATCGGCTTCCCGCTGCGCATCGAGGCCCCCGGCACGGACCCCCGCCCACGCGTGGACGCCACCGCCCGGATGCTGGGCATCGAGGACCTCCTCGACCGCCTGCCCGGCCAGCTCTCCGGCGGCGAACGCCAGCGCGTCGCCATGGGCCGGGCCATCGCCCGCCACCCCTCCGCCTTCCTCATGGACGAGCCGCTGTCCAACCTCGACGCCAAGCTCCGCACGCATCTGCGCGCCGAGATATCCCAGCTCACCAAGGAACTCGGCGTCACCACGCTCTACGTCACCCACGACCAGGCCGAGGCCATGTCCCTCGGCGACCGGGTCGCCGTACTGCGCGGCGGTGTGCTCCAGCAGGTCGACAGCCCGCGGGCCGTCTACGCCCTGCCCAGCAACGTCTTCGTCGCCGCGTTCATCGGCACCCCGCGGATCAATCTGCTGAGGGGCCTGGTGCGAGCGCCCCTGGACGGGGCGATGACCATCAGCCTGGGCAAGCAGTTCCTGCGCCTGCCCGAGCCGCTCTCCCTCGACCACCAGCTGCTGCGCGTCCAGCAGGGCCGCGAGGTCATCGTGGGCCTGCGTTCGGAGGCCGTCCGCATCGCCAAGCACAGCGCGGCCCGCCCCGGCGAGGTGCCGATCACCGGCCTGGTCGAGCACGTGGAGTTCCAGGGACACGAGATCCTCGTCCACTTCGACACCGGCTCCAGCCCCGCCGTCGTCCCCGAGCTGGAGGCCCCGCGCCCCCGCCCCGGCCGCCCCGCCCGGCGCCGCCGCCGCGAGGGCTCGGTCCTCACCCGGCTGCGGGAGCGGACCGGAGCCGGCCGGGCCGGGCCCGTGGTGGCCCTGGAGCACCCCGGGGACGCCGAGCCCCGCCCCCCGGCCGCCGAACCCCGCCTGCCCGGCGACCTGATCGTCCGCACCACCCCGGACCTGGCCCTGCGCCACGGCATGCAGGTGCCGCTCCTGGTCGACCTCGCCCACCTCTTCGTCTTCGATCAGCACGGCGACCGCATCTGCCCGCACCCGGCACGCCTGCCCGACCTGGGCGAGTGAGGAGCCGCACATCCGGCAGGTCCCCACTCCGTGCTCTGATGATCCGGACCCGGAACGTCTGGCGTGCGAAAACTATCGTCGCTAGTTTATGTGCCGGACGACGACGCCCCGCCCCGGAGGAAGCGCGATGAAGGCACACGACGGCATGTACATCGGGGGCGCCTGGCGCCCCGCCGCCGGCCAGGACGTGATCGAGGTCGTGAACCCGGTCGACGAGCAGGTCATCGGCACGGTTCCGGCGGGCACCGCCGAGGACGTCGACGCCGCCGTACGGGCCGCCCGCGCCGCCCTGCCCGGCTGGGCCGCGACCCCGCCCGCCGAGCGCGCGGCGCGCCTGGCCGCCCTGCGGGACGTGCTGGTGGCCCGCGCGGACGAGATCGCCGAGACCGTCACGGCCGAACTCGGCTCGCCGCTGAAGTTCTCCCAGGCCGTCCACGCCGCCGTGCCGATCGCGGTCGCCGGCTCCTACGCCGAGCTGGCGGCGACGTACTCCTTCGAGGAGAAGACCGGCAACTCGGTCGTGCACCACGAGCCGATCGGTGTCGTGGCCGCGATCACGCCGTGGAACTACCCCCTGCACCAGATCGTCGCCAAGGCCGCCCCGGCCCTCGCGGCGGGTTGCACGATCGTGGTGAAGCCCGCCGAGGACACCCCGCTGGTGGCCCGGCTCTTCGCCGAGGCCGTGCACGAGGCCGGGGTCCCGGCGGGCGTCGTCAACCTCGTCACGGGCCTCGGCCCGGTCGCCGGGCAGGCCCTCGCCGAGCACCCGGGCGTCGACCTGGTCTCCTTCACCGGCTCCACCGCCGTCGGCCGCCGGATCGCCGCGATCGCCGCCGGGCAGATCAAGAAGGTCGCCCTGGAACTCGGCGGCAAGTCCGCCAACGTCATCCTGCCGAGCGCCGACCTGGCCAAGGCCGTCAACGTCGGTGTCGCCAACGTCATGTCGAACTCCGGGCAGACGTGCAGCGCCTGGACCCGGATGCTCGTCCACCGCGACCAGTACGAGGAGGCGGCCGGACTCGCCGCGACGGCCGCCGCCAAGTACGGCGAGCGCATCGGCCCGGTCGTCAACGCCAAGCAGCAGGCCCGGGTGCGCGGCTACATCGAGAAGGGCGTCGCCGAGGGCGCCCGCCTGGTCGCCGGCGGGCCCGAGGCCCCGCGCGAGAAGGGCTACTTCGTCAGCCCGACCGTCTTCGCCGACGTCACCCCGGACATGACCATCGCGCAGGAGGAGATCTTCGGCCCGGTCCTGTCGATCCTGAAGTACGAGGACGAGGAGGACGCCCTGCGGATCGCCAACGGCACGGTCTACGGCCTGGCCGGCGCGGTCTGGGCCGGGGACGAGGCCGAGGCGGTGGCCTTCGCGCGCCGGATGGAGACCGGCCAGGTCGACATCAACGGCGGCCGCTTCAACCCCCTCGCCCCCTTCGGCGGCTACAAGCAGTCCGGCGTCGGCCGCGAACTCGGCGTGCACGGCCTGGCCGAGTACCTCCAGACCAAGTCCCTCCAGTTCTAGTCAGGGAGTCCCTTCCACCATGGCTGTCCGCGCCGCCGTCCTGCCCGCCGTGGGCTCCCCGCTGGAGATCACCGGCATCGACCTGCCCGACCCCGGACCCGGCCAGGTCCGCGTCCGGCTCGCCGCCGCAGGGGTCTGCCACTCCGACCTGTCCCTGTCCGACGGCACCATGCGCGTGCCCGTCCCCGCCGTCCTCGGCCACGAGGGCGCCGGCACGGTCGTCGCCGTAGGCGAGGGCGTCACCCACGTCGCACCCGGCGACGGGGTCGTCCTCAACTGGGCCCCGTCCTGCGGCGCCTGCCACGCCTGCTCGCTCGGGGAGGTGTGGCTGTGCGCCAACGCCCTGAGCGGCGCCGCCGACGTCTACGCCCGCACCGCCGAGGGCACCGACCTCCACCCCGGGCTGAACGTCGCCGCGTTCGCCGAGGAGACGGTCGTCTCCGCCGGCTGCGTCCTGCCCGTCCCGGACGGCGTCCCGCTCACCGACGCGGCCCTCCTCGGCTGCGCCGTCCTCACCGGCTACGGCGCCGTCCACCACTCGGCCCGGGTCCGCCACGGCGAGACCGTCGCCGTCTTCGGCGTCGGGGGAGTGGGCCTCGCCGCTCTCCAGGCGGCCCGGATCGCGGGCGCCTCGCAGATCATCGCGGTGGACGTCTCCCCGGCCAAGGAGGAACTGGCCCGGGCGGCCGGCGCCACCGACTACCTCGTCGCCTCCGACACCACCGCCCGCGAGATCCGCGGCCTCACCGGCAAGCAGGGCGTGGACGTGGCCGTCGAGTGCGCCGGACGCGCCGTCACCATCCGCACGGCCTGGGACTCCACCCGCCGCGGCGGCCGCACCACGGTCGTCGGCATCGGCGGCAAGGACCAGCAGGTCACCTTCAACGCCCTGGAGATCTTCCACTGGGGCCGCACCCTGACCGGCTGCGTCTACGGCAACTCCGACCCCGCGCGGGACCTGCCGGTCCTGGCCGAACACGTGCGGGCGGGCCGCCTCGACCTCGGCGCCCTGGTGACGGAACGCATCTCCCTGGACGGCATCCCGGCGGCCTTCGAGAACATGCTGGCCGGCAAGGGCGGTCGCGCTCTGGTCGTCTTCTAGCCCGCCTCCGTCCTCACCCCGGCCTCCCCGCGAGGCCGGGGCCGCAGGCATGTCCGTACGTCACTGAATGCCACGTACAGGCAAAAGTCCTGGTGCACGACCCGTTGACGAGCATACCGTCCGGTCAGTACGTTCCCGGAACCCGAGCCACCCCCCGTTCCGTCCCCGCACCCACCGGAGCGTGCACCGCATGGACACGGCACCATCCGCTCAGCCCGCCCCCACCACGCCCGCCGTGGGCAACCGCCGCCGAGTGGCCACCGCGGCGGCGCTCGCCTCGGCCGTCGAGTGGTACGACTACTTCGTCTTCGGCATCGCCGCCGCCCTCGTCCTCGGCGACCTCTACTTCCCCGCCGGCAGCCCGACCGCCGGCGTCCTCGCCTCGTTCGCCACCTTCGCCGTCGGCTTCCTCGCCCGCCCCCTCGGCGGCATCGTCGCCGGCCACCTCGGCGACAAACGCGGCCGCAAGCCGATGCTGGTCCTCGCCCTCACCCTGATGGGCGTGGCCACCACCGGCATCGGCCTGCTCCCGACCTACGACACGATCGGCGTCGCCGCTCCGATCCTGCTCGTGCTGCTCCGGGTCGCCCAGGGCGTCGCCGTCGGCGCCCAGTGGGGCGGCGCGATGCTCCTCGCCACCGAGTACGCCCCGGAGGGCAAGCGCGGCGTCTACGGCAGCGTCGTCCAGCTCGGCGTCCCCATCGGCGTGGTCACCGCCAACACCGTGTTCCTGCTCGCCGGGGCGCTCACCACCGACTCGGCGTTCGCCGCCTGGGGCTGGCGCGTGCCGTTCCTGGTCGGCCTGCTGGTCCTCGGCCTCGCCTGGTACATCCACACCCGCGTCGAGGAGACCCCCGCGTTCCGCGAGGCCGAACGCGCGCTCGCCGAGCAGGAGAAGCCCGAGCAGAGCTCCCCGCTGCGCACCATCCTGCGCGGCCACCTCGGCACGGTGCTCCTGGCCGGCGGCTCCTTCGCCGTGAACACCGCGACCTTCTACATCCTCATCACGGGCGTCCTCGACTACACGACCCGCGAGCTGGACATGAAGAAGGGCCCGGTCCTGCTGGTCTCGCTCTGCGTCAGCCTGACCCAGCTCGTGCTGATCCCGGCCGCCGCCGCGCTCTCGGACCGCGTCGGCCGCATCCGGATCTACGCCCTCGGCGCGGCCGGCATCGCCCTGTGGGCCGTACCGCTCTTCCTGCTGATCGACACCGGCTCGCTGCTGTGGCTCGCGGTCGGCACCTTCGTCGCCAGCTGCTTCCTGAGCATCATGTACGGCCCTCAGGCCGCCCTGTTCGCCGAGTTGTTCACGCCCGAGATGCGCTACACCGGCGCCTCCCTCGGCTACCAGATCGCGGCCGTCGCGGGCGGCGGACTCGCCCCCTTCGTGATGGTGCTGCTGCTGGAGGCGACCGGCACCTCGATGGCCGTGTCCGGCTACATCATCGCTCTGTCCGTGATCGCGCTGGTGTCCATCAAGGTCCTCGCGGACCGGGCGCGTGCGGCGCGGCCGGAGGCCGCGCCCGAGGCCCGCGCGGAGGCCGAGTCAGCGAGCTGAGTCCGGGGCCTGCTCGGGCCGGCGTTCCGCGACCGCTTCCGGAACGCCGGCCCGGGCCGCCGCCCGCGAGCGCGACCGGGACACCGCCACACCCGCCAGGCACAGCGCGCCGCCGGCCAGCGTGAGCAGCCCCGGCACCTCGCCGAGGAACAGCCAGGACATCAGGACGACCAGGGCCGGCACCGCGTACGTCGTCGCGCCCATCCGGCTCGCGGTCGTCCGGGACAACGCGTACGCCCACGTGGTGAAGGCGAGGGCCGTCGGGAAGACGCCCAGGTAGACCATGTTGAGCGTGGCGGAGGCCGGCGCCTTCGCGGCCTCCTGCACCAGCTGCCCCGCGAACGGCAGACACAGCGCCGCGCCGACCAGGCAGCCGAACGTCGTCACCTGCAACGGACTCGCCGAGCCCAGCGCGGGCTTCTGCGCCACCACGCCACCGGCGTACGCGACCGCCGCCAGCAGGCACAGCACCACCCCGAGCACCGAGGAACCGCCCTCACCCGACATCGACAGCCCCACGGTCACCGCACCGGCGAACGACACCGCCATCCCCGCCAGCAGCCGTGGTGGCATCGGGTCGCCGAGCAGCCGGGCCCCGAGCAGCGCGATCAGGACCGGCCCGATGTTCACGACCAGGGCGGCCGTACCCGCGTCGACCTGCTGCTCGCCCCAGTTCAGGGCGACCATGTAGAAGCCGAACCACAGCACACCCGATATCGCGATCCCGCGCCAGGCCGAGCGCGGCGGCCACGTCTCCCGCCGCAGCAGGCAGATCACGCCCAGCGTCAGCGCCCCCGCGAGCAGCCGCCCGAGCGCCAGCGCACCCGGCGAGTACGCCTCGCCCGCGCTGCGGATCGAGACGAAGGCGGACGCCCACAGCACGACGGTGACGGTGGCCGCGCCGGCGGCGAGCACCTCGGCTCGACGGGCGGGTGCGGCAGGGGAGTTGTTCATCATGCTCCTGAGGCTAGGCCCGGACCCGGCACGCGGGCTCGCGGATTTCGGACGGGGCACCGGGCGGCGGGAGTGCGTGCCAGGCGTGGCGGGGCGGGCAGGACGGTGCGGACACCCCTAGGGCCCTAGCGCAGTGCGCGGGCCTCGACGCCCAGCAGGTCGAACAGGGCCCGTTCGCCGGCGGCCGTCACCTTCACCGCCCGTTCGGAGCCGATGCGCACGCACCACCCGGCGTCCAGGGCGTGCCGGCACAGGGCCGCGCCCGCGACCCCCGCGAGATGGGGGCGGCGTTCGGTCCAGTCCAGACACGCCCGGGCCAGCGGACGCCGGCCCCGGCGTTCGAGGCCGATGCCGCTCGCCGCGAACCACGCCAGCCCCGCGTCGGTGAGCGCGAACCCGGTCTCCTGCTGGAGCAGCCCGCGGTCCGTCAGCGCGTCCGTGACCGTGATGCCGAGCCGCCCGGCGAGGTGGTCGTAGCAGGTGCGGCCCCGGGCCATCGCCGAGCCCGCGCTCGACTCCCGCAGGTTCCGGGGCCGTACGGCCTTGCCCGGGGGCGCGACCTGCGCGGCCAGGTCCTCCACCAGCTGCGCGACCCGTGCGTCGGCCAGCCGGACGTACCGGTGCCGGCCCTGCCGCTCCTCGGCGAGCAGCCCGCCCGCGACGAGCCGGCCCAGGTGCTCGCTCAGGGTCGAGGCGGCGACACCGGCGTGCCGCGCCAGCTCGCCCGCCGTCCAGGCCCGCCCGTCGAGCAGCGCGAGCAGGCACTTGGCCCGGGTCTCGTCCGCGATCAGCCCGGCGAGCCGCGCGAGCGCCGTGGCCTGCGGGTCCTTCGTCTTCATGTCCCCAGCATGGAACACGGACCGTTCGGTCGCCGCCGAAGTGTCCGGGGCGGTGGTCCTAGGCCGTCCGCCGCACCTGCTCGTACTGCCGCGCCAGTCCGTCCAGCAGGGCCGTCAGCCCGGTCTCGAAGGCCCGCTCGTCGATCTTCTCCTGCCGATCGGACAGGAGGTGGGCCTGCCCGAGGTGCGGGTAGTCGGCGGGGTCGTACGCGCTCGCGTCGTCCACGAAGCCGCCGGCGAACGAGCCGAGCGCCGAGCCCATGATGAAGTACCGCATCAGCGCGCCGATGGACGTGGCGTGCGCCGGCGGCCAGCCAGCCTCGACCATCGCGCCGTAGACGGCGTCGGCGAGCCGCAGGGCTGCCGGGCGGCGGCCGGGGCCGCGGGCCAGCACCGGGACGATGTTCGGGTGGTCGCGCAGCGCGGCCCGGTAGGAGACGGCCCAGTCGTGCAGCGCGGTCCGCCAGTCCCGGCCGTCCTGGAACATCGACAGGTCCACCTGGCCGCTCACCGAGTCGGCGACCGCCTCCAGGATCTCGTCCTTGGTGCGGAAGTGGTTGTAGAGCGAGGGCCCGCTGACGCCCAGTTCGGCGGCGAGCCGGCGCGTGGAGACGGCCGCGAGGCCCTCCGCGTCCACGAGCGCGCGGGCCGCCTCGACGATCCGGTCGGTGCTGAGCAGGGGCTTGCGCGGTCGGGCCATGGCGCACATAGTAGGGCTGCGACTGGAAACTAGCAGTGCTAATTTAAATGCACGCTTTCACGTGCGGTACGGCGTCCGGATGGGGTGACTCGTGGTGAACCTGGAGCTCAGCGAGGAGCAGAGCGCGGTCCGGCAGCTCGCGCGGGACTTCGTGGAGCGGGAGATCACCCCGAACGCCGTCGCCTGGGACCGCGCCGAGGAGGTCGACCGCGCGATCGTGAAGAAGCTCGGCGAGGTCGGCTTCCTGGGGCTGACGATCGACGAGGAGTACGGCGGCTCCGGCGGCGACCACCTCGCGTACTGCCTGGTCACGGAGGAACTCGGCCGGGGCGACTCGTCCGTGCGCGGCATCGTCTCCGTCTCCCTCGGGCTCGTCGCCAAGACCGTCGCCGCCTGGGGCAGCGAGGAGCAGAAGCGGCGCTGGCTCCCGGGGCTGACCTCCGGCGCGGTGGTGGGTTGCTTCGGCCTGACCGAGCCGGGCACGGGCTCCGACGCGGGCAACCTCACGACGCGGGCGGTGCGCGACGGCGACGAGTACGTCGTCAACGGCACCAAGATGTTCATCACCAACGGCACCTGGGCCGACGTCGTCCTGCTCTTCGCCCGCTCCACGGACGCCCCCGGCCACAAGGGCGTCACCGCCTTCCTCGTCCCCACCGACACGCCCGGCCTGACCCGCCGCACCATCCACGGCAAGCTCGGGCTGCGCGGCCAGGCCACCGCGGAACTCGTCCTGGAAGACGTGCGCGTGCCGGCCTCCGCGATGCTGGGGGAGGAGGGCAAGGGCTTCTCCGTCGCCATGTCCGCCCTCGCCAAGGGGCGGATGTCCGTCGCTGCCGGGTGCGTCGGCATCGCCCAGGCGGCTCTGGACGCGGCCGTGCGCTACGCCGGGGAACGCGAGCAGTTCGGCAAGCCCATCGCCCGCCACCAGCTGGTCCAGGAGCTGATCAGCGACATCGCCGTGGACGTCGACGCCGCCCGGCTGCTGACCTGGCGGGTCGCCGATCTCATCGACCGGGGGCGGCCGTTCGCCGTCGAGTCGTCGAAGGCCAAGCTGTTCGCCTCGGAGGCCGCCGTCCGCGCCGCGAACAACGCGCTGCAGGTCTTCGGCGGTTACGGCTACATCGACGAGTACCCGGCGGGCAAGCTGCTGCGGGACGCCCGCGTGATGACCCTCTACGAGGGCACGAGCCAGATCCAGAAGCTGGTCATCGGGCGGGCGCTGACCGGGGTTTCGGCGTTCTGAGGAAGCGGTCGGGTGCGGTCGGGTACCCGCGCGATCCGAGTACCCGAGCGATCTGAGTAGCAGAGCGGATGTGGCGCGGGTCGCGTTCGCCGAAGCTGGCCCCATGAGTGACACACCGGGCAAGCCGCAGAACACGGCCGCCTTCTACGGCCAGGCCGTCGCCTCCTTCGCCGTCGCCATGGCGGCCACCGCGATCGGTATCTACCAGCTGAGCGCCGACGCCTGGGTGCGGGGTTTCCTCGCCATCGCGGTGCTGTACCTGGTCACCTCCTCCTTCACGCTGGCCAAGGTGATCCGGGACCGGCAGGAGGGGGCGGCGGCTCCCTCGTACACCCCCTTCGAGAAGCACTGAGGGACAGGCACCGGGCCGCCACGCTAAGCGCTCGCTCACCTTCGGCGGTATGGTGGTGGCCCTGTCAGTGGAGAGGGGCGAGTGATGAGTACGGCGGAGGAGACGGCCGGCGGCGAGGCGCAGGCGTGGGGCGAGGTCACGCCCGACGCGGCGCGGCGGCTGCTGATCGCCGCGGTGGAGGCCTTCGCCGAGCGCGGCTACCACGCCACGACGACCCGTGACATCGCGGGCCGCGCCGGGATGAGCCCGGCCGCGCTCTACATCCACTACAAGACCAAGGAAGAACTGCTGCACCGCATCAGCAGGATCGGGCACGAGAAGGCCCTGGAGATCCTGCGGACGGCGTCCCGCCGCGAGGGCGGCCCCACCGAGCGGCTCGCCGACGCGGTGAGTTCCTTCGTGCGCTGGCACGCGGGCGGGCGGACCACCGCGCGGGTCGTGCAGTACGAACTCGACTCGCTCGGGCCCGACGCCCGCGCCGAGATCCTCGCGCTGCGCCGCCAGGTTGACGCGGAGGTGCGCGGGATCATCGAGGAGGGCGTGCGGACGGGCGAGTTCGAGGTGATCGACGTGCACGGGACGACGCTGGCCGTGCTGTCGCTCTGCATCGACGTGGCCCGGTGGTTCAACGTCGACGGTCCCCGGACGCCGGAGGAGGTCGGCGAGCTGTACGCCGACCTCGTGCTGCGGATGGTGGGGGCCGGGGGGCCGGCGGCGACTCAGAAGTAGTAGCGCGCCACGGACTCGGCGACGCATACCGGCTTGTCGCCGCCCTCACGTTCCACGGTGAAGGCGACGGCCACCTGGACGCCGCCGGGCACCTCGTCCACGGCGCTGATCTTCGCGGTGGCGCGCAGGCGGGAGCCGACCGGGACGGGGGCGGGGAAACGCACCTTGTTCGTCCCGTAGTTGACGCCCATCTTCACGCCCTCGACGGAGATCAGCTGCGGTCCGAAGAGGGGGAGCAGCGACAGGGTCAGATAGCCGTGCGCGATGGTGGTGCCGAAGGGGCCCGCGGCGGCCTTCTCCGGGTCGACGTGGATCCACTGGTGGTCGCCGGTGGCCTCCGCGAAGAGGTCGATCCGCTTCTGGTCGATGTCGAGCCAGTCGGTGTGTCCCAGCTGCTCGCCGATCGCCGCCTTCAGGTCGTCGACGGATGTGAAGATCCTCGGCTCTGCCATGTCTTCCAGACCTCTCCGTGTCGCATTGCTAAGCGACTGCTTAGCATGGTCGGCCGCGGAGGCTGTGTCAACGGACTCGGTAGGGTTCGAGGGGTGCCTCAGATTTCAGAGAAGATCCATGAACTCACGGTCGGGCAGCTCGCGGCGCGCAGTGGCGCCGCCGTCTCCGCCCTGCACTTCTACGAGTCCAAGGGCCTGATCAGCAGTCGCCGGACGTCCGGCAACCAGCGGCGCTACTCCCGGGACACGCTGCGCCGGGTCGCGTTCATCAGGGCCGCGCAGCGGGTGGGCATCCCGCTGGCGACGATCCGCGAGGCGCTGGCGGAACTTCCCGAGGAGCGGACGCCGACGCGGGAGGACTGGGCGCATCTGTCGGAGGCGTGGCGCTCGGAGCTGGACGAGCGGATCAATCAGCTGAACCGCCTGCGGGACCACCTCACCGACTGCATCGGCTGCGGCTGCCTGTCCCTCGACACGTGCGTGCTGTCCAACCCGGGTGACGTGTTCGGTGAACGCCGGGCCGGTTCGCGCCTGATGGTGGAACGCAACGGTGGTGGGGGTGCGCGTGGCGCGTGACGCCGGGTGGTGGGGGGGGCGGGGCCGCGCCGGGGGGTGTCCGTCCTCGGAACGGCGCGATGGACTTGCGTGCCGACTGACTGTCCGTTGACGCGCCAACCGCTGCGGGCGGACACCCCCCGACACGTCCCCTTGCGTGATCCGGCGGCTTGCGGGCGCGTCGTGGCTGTCGCCCCGCCGGCTGCCTTAGCTGCGGGCACGCGTGCCGCTAGGGGCGGCACGGGTGGGCGTGGGGGTCCCCCCTGCTCGAGCGAAGCCGAGAGCTTGGGGGAGGCACCCCGCTCCGCCGGGCTGCGGACCCACCCGGCCTCAGCAAGAACGCCGAGTACCTAACCGGTCCGGTACTCCACCAACCCCGCCGCCACCAACTCCGCGTTGGACCCCGCCCGCCGCCCATCGGGCTGAAGCAGCACATCCTCCAGCCCGACCCGCGTGGCCAACCCCAACCGCCCCGCGAGCCGCAGCACCGGCCACGCGCCCCCGTCCTCCCCGTGCAGCAGGACAGGCCGCCCGTGCGCCGCGCCGAGGTCGGACAGCAGTGCCCGCGCGGAGGCCACCGCACTCGACGGGTCCGTGTCCGTCACCTCCGCCAGCACCCGCAGGACCTTCGGGGCGAGCGGCGACACCGCGAAGCGCTCCGCCGCGTCCGTCCCGGACCAGATGCCGGCCTCCACACCCACCCCGAGAGCGAGCAGCTCGGCGGCCACCTGTTCCGCCCCCGGCTCATGCCAGTTGACCGAGGCGTGGTCGGGCAGGACGGTCCAGCTCCGGATCCGGTCGAGTCGGGCGGCGGGGTCCGGCTCGGCCCACGCCCCCGTCGTCACCCCCACCGGCACCGACACGCGCGCCCGGATCGCCCCCAGCGTCTCCGCGAGCACCCTCGGCGACAGCGTGTCCCGCCCGCACGGCGTCTTGGGATGGACATGGAGGTCCGTGGCCCCGGCCGCGACGGCGGCCGCCGCGGAGTCGGCCATCGACTCGGGAGTCAGCGGCACCGCCGTACCGTCAGCGGCGGTCCGCGGACCGTTCAGACATACCTGCACCATGTCGGCGATGGTGCCACCCGGCACCGACAGTGGGGGTGCGGCATCCCCGGCGCACCCCCCGCGCACCCACATCCGTCAAGCCGACACCAGCAACCTCGCCCGCCTGGCGTCCGCCAGGGCTTGGGGCGTGAGCACGGGACGCGGCACCAGGATTCCGCAGTCCGTGCAGACCGGACCCGCCGAGGGTTCGTGATCCAGGCCGTACTTCCAGGCGAGTCGTTCTCCGTCGCACACCGGGCAGTTCGAACCCGGTTCGCGCTCCAGCGCGGCGATCAGCCGGCGCAGCACCTCGGCCAGCGGTTCACGGGGATGGACCGCCGGATCGTCGCACCACGCCACGCCGAAACCGCCCCAGGTCAGCCGGTGCCAGTCGTCCACACTGCCCGGCCTGCGCAGTCCGTCGTGCTTCTCCTTCTTGCGGCGCTCGGCGAACTCGACCTCGTAGGCGAGCCAGACCGCCCGCGCCTCCTCCAGTTCGTCCAGTGCGGCCACGAGCCGCGCCGGATCGGGGGACCGGTCCTCGGGACCGAACCCTGCCCGGGAGCACAAATGGTCCCAGGTCGCCCTGTGTCCGTAAGGGGCGAACCTCTCAAGGCACTTGCGCAGCGAATAACGCCGCAAGGCCAGATCGCACCGCGGATCGCGGACCTGTCTCGCCAGACTCCGGAAACCGGCCATCGTCCTGCACCTCCGTCACACCTGCACCTGTACATCCGGTCACTTCGGCGTCGTCGTACGGACGTCGCCGAATAGACGTATCGACAAGCGAATCGGCTCCATCCGATTTCAAATGGCCTCCATAAGCGGCCCGAAGAGGCTCGCCAGTCGACTGCCGTGATCCGTGTGCCTGTTGTGCTGACTCCCAAAAGTGACGCTTGTTCATCTTCAAACGCGGGGATACCGGCGGTAACATCCCGCCCACCCCCACGGGAGGAGCTCCCATGCCACGGCGTCACCCACGCACCGTTCTCGACAGAATGAGAACTCCCCGCGGAATCCCCGGGTTCCTGAAGACCGCATCGGTATGCGCCCTGATCGCCGCTCTTTTGTCGCCCCTGGCCCCGGCGGCGGCCGCGGAGACGACGACCGCCCAGGCCGCGGCCGCCGCGAACGACCATTGCGGCAAGCAGTGTTCGGACATCCTCCCGCCCGGCCAGAACGGCAACGCCACCCTCGCCCAGATCCTCCTCAACCAGGCCTTCGGCACCCAGCCCGAGCACGCCGAGGACCAGCTCGGGCCCTATGCCGACCTCGCCAAGGGCTACACCGGACTGACGAACGACAAGATCAACACCTTCTTCAACGACGCCTCGTTCGGGGTCCCGGCGGACCAGGTGGCCTCCACGGTCAAGCCCGCCGGGCGCAGTGACGTGACGATCGTCCGCGACAAGAAGACCGGGGTGCCGCACATCACCGGTACGACGAGATACGGCACCGAGTTCGGCGCCGGCTTTGCCGCCGCCCAGGACCGGCTGTGGCTCATGGACGTCTTCCGGCACGTCGGACGCGGGCAGCTGACCTCCTTCGCCGGCGGCGCGCCCTCCAACCAGGGCCTGGAGCAGCAGTTCTGGCGGCACGCGCCCTACACCGAGGCCGATCTGCAGGCGCAGATCGACAACGCCGTCGCCACCAACGGCGAGCGCGGCAAGCAGGCTCTCGCCGACGCCAAGGCCTACCTCGACGGCATCAACGCCTATATCGACGCCTCCGACAGCGGCCGGAACTTCCCCGGCGAGTACGTCCTGACGGGCCACAAGGACTCCGTCACCAACGCCGGGAAGATAGAGCACTTCAAGATCACCGACCTGGTCGCCCTGGCCTCGGTCATCGGCGCGCTCTTCGGCTCCGGCGGAGGCGGCGAGGTCAACAACGCGATCTCGCTGCTGGCCGCCCAGGAGAAGTACGGCGTCGCCGAGGGCACCAAGGTGTGGGAGTCCTTCCGGATGCGCAACGATCCGGAGGCCGTCCTCACCCAGCACAGCGGCAGCTTCCCGTACGCGACCAGGCCGGACGCCCCGCAGGGCACGGCCCTGCCCGACGCCGGTTCGGTGCGGCAGGAGCCGCTCGTGTACGACCGCACCGGCAGCGCCGCCGCGTCGAGCGCCACCGGCGCGTCCCGCGACGCGGCGAAGACGGCCCTGTCCTCCGCCAAGCGCGGCATGTCCAACGCCCTCGTGGTCAGCGGCGAGCACACCGCCAGCGGCCACCCGGTCGCCGTGTTCGGCCCGCAGACCGGCTACTTCGCCCCGCAGCTGCTGCTGCTCCAGGAGCTCCAGGGTCCGGGCATCAGCGCCCGCGGCGCCTCCTTCGCCGGCCTGAGCTTCTACGTCGAACTCGGCCGCGGCCAGGACTACGCGTGGAGCGCCACCACCTCCGGCCAGGACATCATCGACACCTACGCCGTCGAACTGTGCCAGGACGACTACCACTACCTCTACCGCGGCACCTGCACCCCGATGGAGAAGGTCGAGCAGAAGAACGCCTGGAAGCCGACCGTCGCCGACGGCACCGCCGCCGGTTCGTACACCATGCGGGTGTGGCGCACCAAGTACGGCCCGGTGGAGTACCGCGCCACGGTCGGCGGCAAGAAGGTCGCCTACACCACCCTGCGCTCGTCCTTCCTGCACGAGGCCGACTCCATCATCGGCTTCCAGATGCTGAACGACCCGGACTACGTCAAGGGCCCGGAGGACTTCCAGAAGGCGGTGCAGCACATCAACTACACCTTCAACTGGTTCTACGCCGACTCCGAGCACACCGCGTACTACAACAGCGGCGACAACCCCGTGCGCGCCAACGGCGTCGACGCCGAGTTCCCGGTGTGGGCGCGCCCGGCGTACGAGTGGCGGGGCTGGGACCCGGCGACCAACACGGCCGACTACACTCCGGCCTCCGCCCACCCGAACTCCATCGACCAGGACTACTACATCTCCTGGAACAACAAGCAGGCCAAGGACTACACGACCGCGCCCTGGGGCAACGGGTCCGTGCACCGCGGCAACCTCCTGGAGGACCGCGTGAAGAAGCTGGTCCAGCAGGGCGGGGTGACCCGCGCCTCGCTGGTGAAGGCCATGGCGGACGCGGGGCTCGCCGACCTGCGGGCCGAGGACGTCCTGCCCAAGCTGCTCAAGGTCGTCAACAGCGCGCCCGTCACCGACCCGGCGGCGGCCGCCGCCGTCGGCAAGCTCCAGGCGTGGCTCGCCGCGGGCGGAAAGCGCACCGAGACCGCGGCCGGCTCCAAGAAGTACGCCGACGCCGACGCGATCCGCATCCTGGACGCCTGGTGGCCGCTGCTGGTCAAGGCCGAGTTCGAACCCGGCCTGGGCAGCGAGCTGTACGAGGCCATGACCGCCAACCTGCCCGTCGACGAGTCCCCGTCGGCCTCCCACGGCCCGACCGGCTCGCACGCCGGAAGCTCCTTCCAGTACGGCTGGTGGAGCTACGTCGACAAGGACCTCCGGGCCGTCCTCGGCGAGCAGGTGAAGGGTCCGCTGGCCCGGAAGTACTGCGGCGACGGCAGCCTCGGCGCCTGCCGGGACACGCTCATCAGCACCTTGAAGGAGGCGGCCGGCAAGACCGCGGCCCAGGTCTACCCCGGCGACGACGTGTGCGCGGCGGGCGACCAGTGGTGTGCCGACTCCATCAACCACCGCACCCTCGGCGGCATCAAGCACGGCAAGATCAGCTGGCAGAACCGGCCGACCTACCAGCAGGTCGTGGAGTTCACCTCACACCGGTGAGCGCCGGGTGACGTACGGTCCGGCGGCGGGTCAGCGGACGCGGCCCGCCGCCAGCACCAGCCGGGCCAGCTCCTCGTGCAGGATGTCGCTGTGCGCCCCGGCCGGCGGCCCGCCCCGTCTCACCACCGCCGCCGCGTCCACGTTCACGCACCCCGAGGCGGGCAGCTTCGCCCGCAGAGCCTGCGCGAGGGTGTACGCGCGCGTGCCCGGCACCGCCTGTACGCCGTCGTAGCCCAGCGCGCCCCACTTGGCGCCCAGCGCCCGCCTGAGGTCGAGGCCGGTGACCGACCGGCTGTCGCCCGCCATGCGGGAGGCCAGCGGGTACATCGTGCCGAGGGCCGCGTCGTGCCGGGAGTGGCAGCACACCAGGGGACCGTCGACGCGGTTCTGCTGCCCCTGGAGCACCCCCGTGGCCCGGGCGTCGTGCGGCAGCCGAGCCGCGAACGCGTAGTGCGAGAACGCCCCTTGGAGCAGCGTCACCGACTTCACCGTGCGGACGCCCTCGGGGAGCCCGCGCAGCGCGAACGACACCAGCCGCGCGCCGAAGCTGTGCCCGACGAGGTGCACGCGCACGTCCGGCGCCGCCGTGGCGAGCTGCCCGACGACCCCGCCGAGTCCACGCTCGCCGACGGTTCCCGCGCGCCGCTTCATCGCGTAGTACGTCGCCTGCCGCAGCAGTTCGTGGGCGCCGTCCCAGGGATTCGGGATCCTGAACCCCTGCTGCGCGCCGGACAGTTCCGACTCCGCCAGCGCCCGCGCGAACTCCTCGCAGGCAGCCGCCGAGGACCCGGCGAGCATCCCCGGCTCGCTCTGCGGCACGCCCTCCGCCACCGTGTCCGCCGCGAACAGCGCCTGCGGCCCGGGCGCCACCACCTCCACCAGCAGCCGCACCAGCCGTCCGAACTCCTCCAGCTCGGCCTCCTCCGGCGGCTGCTGCTCCAGCAGCCGGGCGATCTGGTCGACCAGGAGCGCCCGGCCCGGGAAGGCCTCCAGCAGCGCGTGCCGGGTGTCCTTGTCGAGGGCCGGGCGCCGGGGCGCGTCGGCCGCCACGGCCCGGGGGAAGTCGGGGATCGGCTCGTCCGAGAACCGCATCGCGGGCCACAGCACCCCGGCGTACCCGATCCGGGCGGCCGGGGCCAGCCGCGGGACGGGCGCGAAGAAGCGGTCGTAGAGCCGCGTCGCGCCCGAGCGGTCGTTGTTCCAGCCGTGCGCGAAGACGATCAGGTCGCGCACCTTCCGTTCGCGCACCCCGGCGAGCAGCCGGTCGCGCTGACGGCCCGCCGGGTCCCCGTCCGCGTCGAAGGTCAGCTCCCAGTAGGGAGTCACGCTCATCGCCGGATCCGCCATGACAGGCCCCCTCGCCCCCGGGTGACGCCACGATGTGGGCGCATCGTCCTGCCAACGGGGGAGCTTGGCCATACGTCACGGGCGCATTCGGGCGGGCCGCCGCGCTCAGCGGTAGAGGAGGTACTTCCGCCGCGTCCTGCGGAACGCCGCCAGGTCCTCCTGCCACCCGGCGACCACCTCGTCGGTGTCCGCGCCCGCGTCGATCATCGTGCGCACGCGCGTGGAGCCGGTGAGCTTGTCGATCCAGTGGTCCGGGCGCCAGGCGAAACCGCTCCAGACCTGCTTGGCGGTCACGAGCAGGGCGATGCCGGTGCGGACGGGGTCGAAGGCCGCCCGGTCGTGCACATGGAGCTGCACCCCGCCGATCGTCTTCCCCTGGAACTTGGAGAAGGTGGGCGCGAAGTACGCCTCCCTGAACCGCACCCCGGGCAGGGCGAGTTCGTTCGCGGCGGCCGCCCAGCGCCGGTCGACGCCCTCCGCGCCGAGCAGCTCGAACGGCCGGGTGGTGCCGCGCCCCTCCGACAGGTTGGTGCCCTCGAACAGGCACGTCCCCGAGTACACCAGGGCCGTCTCGGGCGTCGGCATGTTCGGGCTCGGCGGCACCCAGGGCAGTCCGGAGGCGTCGTAGAACTCCGAGCGCTTCCAGCCCGACATGGTCACGGTCTCCAGCGGGACCGGCTCGGTCAGGAACTCCCCGTTGAACATCCGCGCCAGCTCGGCGACGGTCATCCCGTGGGCCTGCGCGATCGGCTGACGCCCCACGAACGTGGCGAACTCCTTGTGCAGGACGGGCCCGAGGGCCGCCCGGCCGGTCACCGGGTTGGGCCGGTCCAGCACGACGAACCGCTTGCCCGCGAGCCGGGCCGCCTCCATGCAGTCGTACAGGGTCCAGATGTACGTGTAGAAGCGGGCGCCGACGTCCTGGATGTCGAAGACGACCGTGTCCACGCCGGACGCGGTGAAGATGTCGGCCAGCGGCCGGCCGCTCTTGAGGTACGTGTCGTAGACGGGCAGGCCGGTCGCCGGGTCGTCGTAGCGGCCCTCGGAGCCGCCGGCCTGGGCGGTGCCGCGGAAGCCGTGCTCGGGGCCGAAGACGGCCCGCAGATCCACTCGGGTGTCCGCGTGCATGACGTCGACGATGTGGCGGGCGTCGCGGGTGATGCCGGTGGGGTTGGTGACGATGCCGATGCGCTGACTGCGCAGGGGTTCGTAACCGGACGCGGCGAGGTTCTCGAAGCCGGTTCGCCGGTGACGCCGGGCCTCGGCTGTGGTGGGGGTGAGCGATGCGGCTGCCGCAGTGGTCGCTGTGAGTAAGGTCCGTCTGGAAAGGCGCATGGGGTGGCCTCCGTGATCCGTTCTGTGACGGTTTCGTCGTGGCTGGTCGCGCAGTTCCCCGCGCCCCTTAAGGTGCTGCGCCACCCCCTTCCTTGAAACATACCGACCGGTTAGTCTGGCGCCATTGCTGAGCCGCGTATGAGGAGACCGATGGTGGGAGCCTTTCAGGGGGCCGGGGTCGTTGTCACGGGGGCCGGGGGCGGGATCGGAGCCGCGCTCGCCCGGCGGTTCGCCGCCGAGGGGGCCCGGGTGGTCGTCAACGACCTGGACGCCGAGCGCGCCGAGCGCGTGGCGGACGAGATCGGGGGGATCGCCGTGGCCGGGGACGCCTCGGTGATCGTCGGGGACGCCCGCGACGCGCTCGACGGGACCGTCGACGTCTACTGCGCCAACGCCGGTGTGGCCTTCGAGGGCGGGAGCGCCGACGGGCCGCTGGACGAGACGGCCTGGGCCGCCTCCTGGGACGTGAACGTCATGGCCCATGTCCGGGCGGCCCACGCCCTGCTGCCGGACTGGCTGGAGCGCGGCAGCGGACGGTTCGTGTCCACCGTGTCCGCCGCCGGGCTGCTCACCATGATCGGGGCGGCGCCCTACGCCGTCACCAAGCACGGCGCCCTCGCCTTCGCCGAGTGGCTGTCGCTGACCTACCGGCACCGGGGCGTGAAGGTGCACGCCATCTGCCCGCAGGGCGTGCGCACCGACATGCTGGCCGCGACCGGCAGCGCGGGCGACCTGGTGCTCCAGCCGACCGCGATCGAGCCGGAGGCCGTGGCGGACGCCCTGTTCAAGGGCGTCGAGGAGGGCCGCTTCCTGATCCTTCCGCACCCCGAGGTCGCCGGGTACTACCAGGCCCGGGCCGGTGACCCCGACCGGTGGCTGACCGGCATGAACCGCATCCAGCAGCAGTGGGAGGAGAACCGGTGACCGGGTCCCGTTACGCCGCGAAGCCCTGGCTCGGCCTGCTCAGCGACGCCCAGAAGAGCGCGATCGACCCCGCCGGCTCCCTGGTGCACGCCCTGCGCCGGGTGGCGGCCGAGACGCCGGACGGCGACTTCCTGGCCTACTTCGACGGCCGGCTGACCTACCGCGAGGTCGACGAACTCAGCGACTCCGTCGCCGGGCACCTCGCGGCCCGCGGCCTGGAGCGCGGCGACCGGGTCGCGGTGCTGCTGCAGAACTCCCCGCACTTCGTGCTCGCCGTGCTCGGAGCGTGGAAGGCGGGCGCGGTCGTCGTGCCCGTCAACCCGATGTACAAGTCCGGCGAGGTCGCCCACGTCCTGCGGGACGGCGAGGTCGCCGCGCTGATCTGCTCGGACCGGGCCTGGGAGTCGTACCTGCGCGAAACGGCGGCCGACTCGCCCGTGCGGATCGTGCTCACCGGCTGCGAGCTGGACTTCCAGACGCGGGACGACGCTCGTGTGCTCACCTTCGAGCGGCTGCCGCAGGCGGCGGACGCCGACGACCTGGCGGCGGTGGCGCGGGCCGGGCACCGGGCGCCCGAGGGCCGGGACCCCGACCCGGCCGGCATCGCGCTGATCAGCTACACCTCGGGCACCAGCGGCACGCCCAAGGGCGCCACCAACACGCACGGCAACATCATGTACAACGCCGAACGGCAGCGCACCGGCCTCGGCCTGCCCGAGCGGCCCGTCTACTTCGCGTTGGCGCCGCTGTTCCACATCACCGGCATGGTCTGCCAGTTCGGCGCCTGCCTGAACAGCGGGGGCACGCTCGTGCTGGCCTACCGCTTCGAGGCGGGCGTGGTGCTCGACGCGTTCGCCGAGCACCGGCCGCACTACACCGTCGGCCCGTCCACGGCCTTCATGGCCCTGGCCGCCCACCCCTCCGTCACCCGGGACCACTTCTCCTCCTTCCGGGTGATCTCCTCCGGCGGAGCCCCGCTGCCGCCCGCGCTGGTGGAGAAGTTCCGGGCGGGCTTCGGCCCCTACATCCGCAACGGCTACGGGCTCACCGAGTGCACCGCCCCCTGCGCCTCCGTGCCGCCCGGCCTGGAGGCGCCCGTCGACCCGGTCTCCGGGACCCTCGCCGTGGGCCTGCCCGGCCCCGACACGGTCGTCCGGATCGTCGACGACAACGGCGCCGAGGTGCCCTTCGGCGAGCAGGGCGAGATCGTCGTGCGCGGCCCGCAGGTCGTGCCCGGCTACTGGCGGCGCCCCGACGCCACCGCCGAGACGTTCCCCGGCGCCGAACTGCGCACCGGCGACATCGGCTTCATGGACGAGCAGGGCTGGCTGTACGTCGTCGACCGCAAGAAGGACATGATCAACGCGTCCGGCTTCAAGGTGTGGCCGCGCGAGGTCGAGGACGTCCTCCACACCCACCCGGCGGTGCGCGAGGCCGCCGTCGTGGGCGTGCCCGACGGGTACCGCGGGGAGACCGTCAAGGCGTACATCAGCCTGCGTCCGGACGCCGACACGGACCCGGATGCACTCGCCTCCTACTGCAAGGAGAGACTGGCCGCCTACAAATACCCGCGCCAGGTGGAGATCCTGCCGAACTTGCCGAAGACGGCCAGTGGGAAGATCCTCCGTCGGGAACTGCGTTCCCGGACGCAAGGCAACTGACAGCAGTACGGAAAGGCAGGTGGCGGCAGTGCCCAGGACGACGGACTCGGACGGCACTCCCGTGCCTCAGCGGCTCCTGGCCGCCGCCACCCGGCTCTTCGCCGAGCAGGGGTACGACCGCACCTCGGTGCAGGAGATCGTCGAGGCGGCCGGGGTCACGAAAGGCGCGCTGTACCACTACTTCGGTTCCAAGGACGACCTGCTGCACGAGGTGTACGCGCGCGTGCTGCGCATCCAGCAGGAGAGACTGGACGCCGTCGCGGGCGCCGACGAGCCGGTCGAGAAGCGGTTGCGGGCCGCGGCGGCGGACGTCGTGGTGACGACGATCGACAACCTCGACGACGCGATGATCTTCTGGCGGTCGATGCACCACCTGAGCCCCGAGAAGAACAAGCAGGTGCGCGCGGAACGCCGTCGCTACCACGAGCGCTTCCGCGCGCTGATCGAGGAGGGCCAGCAGACGGGCGTCTTCTCCAAGGCGACCCCGGCGGACCTGGTCGTGGACTACCACTTCGGCTCCGTCCACCACCTGTCCACGTGGTACCGCCCGGACGGCCCACTCAGCCCCCAGGAGGTCGCGAACCACCTGGCCGACCTGCTGCTCCGCGCCCTGCGCCCGTAACACGCCGACCGGGGTTCAGGGGCCCTGCCCCTGAACCCCCGGCCTCACACGTACCGCTTCAGCTCCCGTCGGGCCAGTGACCGCTGGTGCACCTCGTCCGGTCCGTCCGCGATCATCAGCGTCCGCGCCCCCGCGTACAGCTCCGCCAGCGGGAAGTCCTGGCTCACGCCGCCCGCCCCGTGCAGCTGGATCGCCCGGTCGAGGATGTCCACGACCGCCCGGGGCGTCGCGATCTTGATCGCCTGGATCTCGGTGTGCGCCCCGCGATTGCCCACCGTGTCCATCAGCCACGCCGTCTTCAGCACCAGCAGCCGCAGCTGCTCCACCGTCACGCGCGCGTCGGCGATCCAGTTGTGCACCACGCCCTGCTGCGCCAGCGCCTTCCCGAAGGCCGTCCGGGCGACGGCCCGCCGGCACATCAGCTCGATCGCCCGCTCGGCCATGCCGATCAGCCGCATGCAGTGGTGGATCCGCCCGGGCCCGAGCCGCGCCTGCGCGATCGCGAAACCGCCGCCCTCCTCGCCGACCAGGTTCGACACCGGCACGCGCGCGTGGTCGAAGATCACCTCGGCGTGGCCGCCGTGGTAGTGGTCCTCGTAGCCGAACACCCGCATCGCGCGCTTGACCGTGACGCCCGGGGTGTCGCGCGGCACCAGCACCATGGACTGCTGGCGCCGGATGTCCTCGCCGTCCGGGTCGGTCTTGCCCATCACGATGAAGATCTTGCAGTCGGGGTGCATCGCCCCGGAGATGTACCACTTGCGGCCGGTGATGACGTACTCGTCGCCGTCCCGCTCGATGTGGGTGGTGATGTTCGTGGCGTCGGAGGAGGCCACGTCCGGCTCGGTCATCGCGAACGCCGAGCGGATCTCACCGGCCAGCAGCGGCTCCAGCCACTGCTTGCGCTGCTGCTCGTCACCGAACTGGGTGAGCACCTCCATGTTGCCGGTGTCGGGCGCCGCGCAGTTCGTCACCGTCGGCGCCAGCTGCGGCGAGCGGCCCATGATCTCGGCGAGCGGCGCGTACTGCAGGTTGGTGAGCCCGGCGCCGTACTCGGAGTCCGGCAGGAAGAGGTTCCACAGGCCCTGCCTGCGGGCCTCGGCCTTCAGCTCCTCCACCACGGGCACGGTCTCCCACGGCGAGGCCAGCCGCTCGCGCTGCTCGTGCGCGACCGCCTCGGCGGGGTAGACGTACTCGTCCATGAAGGCGAGGAGCTTGGCGCGCAGCTCTTCGGTGCGCGCGTCGAAAGCGAAGTCCATACGGATCAGCCCTCCTGGAGGCCTTCGTTGAGCGTGGTCAGTCCGTGCCGGACGAAGACGGGCACGAGGTCGCCGATGCGGTCGAAGCCGCGCCCGACCGTCTGGCCGAGCGTGTAGCGGTAGTGGATGCCCTCCAGGATCACGGCGAGCTTGAACCAGGCGAAGGCCGTGTACCAGGAGATCGCGGAGACGTCGCGCCCCGAGCGCGCGGCGTACCGCTCGATGAGTTCGGACGGCGCCGGATGCCCGGGCGCCTCGGCGGTGGTGGAGACGGGGGAGTCGGGCATGCCGAGCGGCATGCTGTACATGACCAGCAGGCCGAGGTCGGTGAGCGGGTCGCCCAGCGTCGACATCTCCCAGTCGAGGATCGCCCGGATCGAGTCGTCCTCGCCGATCAGCACGTTGTCGAGCCGGTAGTCGCCGTGCACCACGGCCGGGGCGGGGGAGTCGGGCAGTTCGCGCCCCAGTGCGGCGTGCAGTTCGTCGATGCCGTCCAGGTCCCGGTTGCGGGAGGCGTCCAGCTGCTTGCCCCAGCGCCGCAGCTGCCGGTCCAGGAAGCCCTCGGGCCGGCCGAAGTCCGCCAGACCCACCTCGCCCGGGTCGACCGCGTGCAGTTCCACCAGCGTGTCGACGAGGTTCAGCACCGCGCCCCGGGTCCGCTCCGGGCCGAGCGGGAGAAGCTCGTCGGCCGTGCGGTAGGGCGTGCCCTCGACGAACTCCATGACGTAGAACGGCGCCCCGAGCACCTCCTCGTCCTCGCACAGCAGCACCGGCCTCGGCACCGGCACGGCGGTCGGGTGCAGCGCGCTGATCACCCGGTGCTCGCGCTTCATGTCGTGCGCGGTGGCGAGGACGTGGCCGAGCGGGGGCCGCCGTACGACCCACTGCGAGGTGCCGTCGGAGACCGCGTAGGTGAGGTTCGACCGTCCGCCCTCGATCAGCCGGCCGGACAGCGGGCCGCTCACCAGGCCGGGCCGCTCGCGTTCGAGCAGGCCGCACAGCCGGTCGAGATCGAGTCCGGGCGGATGATCGGGGCTCATGAATCGCTCCTACGGGCAGGTGAACTGTTCCCGACTCATGATGCCGACCGGTCGGTATGTCGTCCAGAGCGGGACCGAAACGTGATCGGAGCCACGATAGGCCGACGGCGTCCGCGGCGGGGCGCCGGGGAGGTTCCGGCCGGTTCGTTCAGGCCATCCGGCTTGCGGGCCGCCCGCCGAGCCGTGAGGGTCGGACGCATGAAGGCGATCAGCTACTCCCGGTACGGCGGACCCGAGGTGCTGGCGTTCGGGGAGGTGCGCGACCCCGTGGTCGGCCCGGACGCGGTGCTGGTGAAGGTGCGGGCGGCGGCCGTGAACCCCGTCGACTGGAAGGCCCGCGAGGGCTACCTCGACGGCATCCTCGCGCCCGTCTTCCCGGTGGTGCCCGGCTGGGACGTCTCGGGCGTCGTCGTGCGGCCCGGCATGGCCGTCTCGGAGTTCGACGTCGGGGACGAGGTCATCGGGTACGTCCGGGAGGACTTCCTCTCCCGCGGCACCTTCGCCGAGTACGTGGCCGCGCCCCTGCGCACCCTCGCGCGCAAGCCGCGCAACCTCACCTGGGAGGAGGCGGCCGGACTGCCCCTGGTCGGGCTCACCGCCTACCAGGTGCTGGTCAAGGTGCTCCAGGTGAAGCGGGGCGAGACCGTCCTGGTGCACGCGGCGGCCGGCGGCGTCGGCTCCGTCGCCGTGCAGCTCGCCGCCCATCTCGGCGCCCGGGTCATCGGTACGGCGAGCGAGCCGAACCACGACTTCGTGCGGGGCCTGGGCGGGGAGCCGGTGACGTACGGGGAGGGCCTGGGGGAGCGGGTGCGGGGGCTGGCGCCCGAGGGCGTGGACGCGGTGTTCGACACGGTCGGCGGGGACGCGCTGAAGGTGTCGGCGAACCTGCTGGCACCCGAGGGCAGGCTGGTCTCCGTCGCCGACGACGACGTCGTGACCTACGGCGGCCGCTACTACTTCGTCCGGCCCGATGCCGAGGACCTCGGCCGGCTGTCCGAGCTGGCGGAGCAGGGCGTGGTGGCCGTGCACGTCGACGAGACGTTCCCGCTGGAGCGGGCGGCGGACGCGCACCGGCTGAACGAGGAGGGCCGCACGCGCGGCAAGATCGTCGTGACGGTGGAGTGGGAGAGCGAGGGCGGCTGATCAGCCGGTGCTCCCCGGAGCGTCCGAGGAGAGTGCTCTAGAGGACGAGTGCCGCCCCGCACACCGCCATCGCCACCGTGCACAGCGCCGCCGCCGCGGCGTGCCGGGGTGCGAACGCGGCGGGGGCGGCGGTGGCCGCCAGCGTGCGGATGCGGCGGTGGGCGGCGCCGAGGAAACCCAGCCACAGGGCGCAGACCAGCGCGCACGCGAGGATCCCGGGCGTCGACGCCCCGCCGTGCAGCGCGGTCTTCACGGCGAGGACGGCGGAGACCGTGCCCGACAGCGTCGTACGCCGCCACGCCAGCCGGGTCCGCTCGGGTTGCAGCCCGGGGTTGCGGTCGGGGTCCCGCTGCCGGGCCGCCGGCGCGCTCACCCTTCCCACCCCACGAGCACCACGACGACCATGGCGACGGCGACGACCGCGACGACCAGGCTCAGCAGCGCCGGGAACCGGGACACCGGCAGGTCCTCGCCCCGGCGCATGGCCCGCTCGCAGCGCACCCAGTGGTTGACCGCCCGCAGCGAACACAGCACGCCCGCGGCGAGCAGCGCGAGCGCCAGCCCGACCCGCCAGCCCCAGCGCAGGTCGGGCAGGAACTGGTCGACGGCGAAGCCACCGCCGATCAGCGCCAGCGCGGTGCGCAGCCAGGCCAGGAAGGTGCGTTCGTTCGCCAGCGAGAACCGGTAGTCGGGCGTCTCGCCGTCCCGCCGGACCTCCGCGGGCACGAACCACAACCGGACGTTCCGCACGAACTCGATCACATGCGCGACCCTACCCGGGGCGAGATCGCCCACCGCGTCAGCCCGTCGAGCGGAACGCCCTGAGCCGCTCGTACGCCGCCAGCCCGTCGGGCACCCACTCCCAGTCGCCCAGGCGCCGCTCCACCTCGTCCTCGGGCAGGAAGTCGTGCCAGGCCACCTCCTCGGCCTGCGGCTGGACGGGCAGCTCGCAGCGCACCTCGTACACCGCCGACCACCAGGTCCGGCCGGTGCCGTCGTCGTAGAGGAATTTGAAGAGATACCGCGGGTCCGGCAGGCCGGTCACGCCCAGTTCCTCCTCGGCCTCGCGCAGGGCCGCCGTGTCGTAGGCCTCGCCCGCGCCGACGACTCCGCCGACGAACATGTCGTACAGGGAGGGGAAGACCAGCTTGGTCGGCGTCCGCCGGTGCACGAAGATCCGGCCCTCGGCGTCCCGGGCCTGGATGAACACACAGCGGTGCCGCAGGCCCCGGGCGTAGGCCTCGCCCCGCGGGGACTGCCCGATGACCTGGTCGTTCTCGTCGACGATGTCGAGGATCTCGTCAGCAGCGCTCATGGCCTCATCCAAGCAGGGGGTGGAGGCCGGGGCGGGGCAGGGGCCGTCGAGTGAGGCGGAGGCCGGGGCCGGGTGCGTCAGGCGAGGCGGAGGCCGGGGCCGGGTGCGTCAGGGTGACGCCGGGCTCGCGGCCACGGAAGAAGGCACGCGCGTCCGCTCCGGCGCCGTCCCCGTCGGCATCGCCGGATGCAGCCCCAGCAGCACGATCCCGGCCACCACGGCCAGGAGCCCACCGGCCTCCCAGGTCAGCGCCACCGCGTCGGTCCGCAGCCGGTCGCCCAGGAAACCGACGCCGCAGATGATCCCGGCGAGCGGCTGCGCCGCGGTCAGGGCGGGCAGCGACTTGCGCAGGGACGCCGTCTCGAAGGCGCTCTGCACGAGGACCAGCCCGGTGACGCCGAGCGCGAGCACGGCGTACGGCTGCCAGCCGGTCAGCAGCCCGGCGATGCCGCCCTCGGTGAACGTCTGCCCGCTCACCCGGGTCAGCGCGTCCTGCACGCCGTACAGCAGCCCGGCGGCCAGTGCCAGCAGCACCGGGCCGGAGCTCAGCCGGGACCGCTTGCCGCGTGCCGTGAGCAGCAGCGCCAGCCCGATCATGACCCCGATGATCAGCCACTGCCGCACCGGATCGGCCGTCGCGGTGCCACCCTGCGGCTGACCGGCCACGATGAACGCCGTCACCCCGCCTGCCAGGAGCAGCAGGCCGGCCCAGCCCTGACGGCCCAGTGGCTGCCGGGACTGCTTGCGGGACAGGGCGAGCGCGAAGAGCAGGTTCGTCGCCAGCAGCGGCTCCACCAGCGACAGCTCGCCCTGTCCCAGCGCGGCCGCGCCCAGGGCCATGCCGACGACCATCAGCGCGATACCGCCGAGCCAGCGCGGCACCTTCACCAGGTCGATCAGCAGGCGGAAGGAGAGGAAGTCGCTCAGCGGGGCCCGCTGGGCCGCGCTCTGCTGCAGGACGAATCCGAAGCCCAGACAGCAGGCGGCGCTCAGGGCGAGCACCAGGACCAGAACCGACACGCGGTGTACCTCGATCGTCAGGTCGGGTTCACGATGGCGTAGGGGCCGACTGTACCGGCCGGCTTCGCCCGGCGCGCCCGTACGTCTTTCCATCGTCAGGGGCGGTGCTCGCCCACGCTATGACGCACGTCACAAAAGGGCGAAACGGATAAATCGGATGCAGGTCGCATGGCCCTCAGTGGCCCCGTTGATCACAAATCCCTCACAAGTAACGGCAGTTGACGCGTGTAACGCGCTGACGGCCCTTGACGGCAACCATTGGCTGGGGGTTGGCTGTGCGTGATCAGTTCATGGCAATGCGCACACCCGCGCCCTCGACCGCCGTGAGCCGAAACACCAGAAGAGCGCGTGAGGAAGTCCCGCGGTGTCCCCACCCCCGCCTCCCCTCGGCCGTGGCCGCAGACGTGCGGCGCAGGCCTTGGACGAGGCCCTCGACGACGCCGACCTCGTGACCGCCCGCGCCGCGCTGGCGCAGGGCCGCTGGCAGAACGCCCGGTCCCTGCTGGTGCGCACCGGGGACGACTGGGACCGCCGCGGCCACCGCGTCACGGTCCTCGCGCGGGAGGCCTACAGCGCCGCCTGGGCCCGCGAGTGGCTGCTCGCCGAACCCGAGGCGGCCGATGCCGCCGTGCTGCTCGCCCTCGCCCAGGTCCGGCGCGCCCTGCACGGCAAGGGCAAGCCGGCGCCCGCCCGTGAGGCCTGCCGGCAGGCCGCCGAACGCGCCCCGGCCGACCCCACTCCCTGGCTCGGCCTGCTGATGCTGGAGTGCGCCGACGGCACCGACCAGGACGTGGTCCGGGCCTTCGAGCAGGTCCGCGCCCGGCACCCCGACCACCACCACGCCCACCACCTGATGGTCGCCCGGCTCGCCGGCCGCCGCACCGAGGCCGGCCCGGACCCGCTGCACGAGGTCTACGACTTCGCCAACTGGGCCGCCGAACAGGCGCCCGCCGACTCCCCGCTCGCGATCCTGCCGGTCATCGCCCACGCCGAGCGCTACCGCGTGCTGGCGGCCACCGGCCACGAACCCGCCGACCCGGCGGTCTCGGGCCACTGGACCGGCCGCCGCGCCCGGCAGGTCATGAAGGCGGCCTTCGACTGGTGGCTGGAGTGGGAGCTGGAGGGCCACCCGCGCCGGCTGATCGACCTGAACTTCCTCGCCCACGCCAAGTTCTGCGAGGGGCGGGGCGCGGAGGCCGCCGCCCTCTTCCACCGGATCGGCCGGTACGCCACCCCGGCGCCCTGGTCGTACCCGGACCGCGACCCGCACACCGCCTTCGCCGCCGCCCGCGCCGGCGCGCTCGGCACGGCCTGACACCCCGGAATCCCACCAGTGAGGACGCTCTCCCGATGACCACGGACAGTTCGAGCCCGAGCACAGCCGCCGCCGGCGGCATCAGCACCTTCAAGGGGCAGGAGCGCGCCCTGCGCGCCGACCGGCTCGGCACCGGCGGGCTGCTGCTCTCCGTCCTCGCCGCGACCGCCCCGCTCATGGTGGTCGCGGGTGTCATGCCCACCACATTCGCGGTGATGGGCATCGTCGGCCAGCCGCTGCTCTTCGTCGTCCTCGGCGTCGTCCTGGTCCTGTTCAGCGTCGGCTACGCCGAGATGAGCCGCCACGTCCACAACGCGGGCGCCTTCTACGCCTACATCTCCCGCGGCCTCGGCGGCACCGCCGGAGCGGGCGCCGCGCTGGTCGCCCTCGTCGCCTACAACGCGCTCCAGATCGGCATCTACGGCATCTTCGGCTTCGAGGTCTCCGGACTCCTCGCCACCTACGCCGACGTGGAGATCGCCTGGTGGATACCGGCGCTCGTGGCCGCGCTCGCCGTCGGCCTGCTGGGCTGGCTCAAGATCGACGTCAACGCCCGCGTGCTCGGCGTGCTGCTGGTCATCGAGGTGCTCCTCGTGGTCATCTTCGACATCGCGGCCCTCGCCGACCCCGGCAAGGAGGGCCTGTCGCTGCACGCCTTCAACCCCGACACCCTCACCGGCGCGGGCGTCGGCACCGCGCTCTGCTTCTGCATCGCCGCGTTCCTCGGCTTCGAGCAGGCCCCCGTGTACGCCGAGGAGACCAGCCGCCCGCACGTCCTGGTGCCGCGCGTGATGTTCTTCGCCGTCGGCGGGGTCGCCGTCTTCTTCGCGCTGAGCAGCTGGGCCCTCACCGTCGCCACCGGCCCCTCCGCCATCGTCGGCACGGCCCAGAAGCAGAGCGCCGGACTGCTGTTCTTCCTCACCGAGTCCCGCCTCGGCGGCACCTTCACGGACGTCCTGCACGTCCTGTTCGTCACCGGCATGTTCGCGGCCCTGCTCAGCTTCCACAACGTCGTCGCCCGGTACGCCTTCGCCATGGGCCGCGAGGGCCTGCTGCCCGCCGCCTTCGGCCGCACCAGCGGCACCAGCGGCGCCCCCGGCACCGGCTCGCTGCTCCAGACCGTCGTCGCCGTGGTGGTCGTGATCGCCTTCGCGGTCGCCGACGACAAGCCGGTCGGCGACCCGACCGCTCCGGTCCTGCACCTGTTCACCTGGTTCGGCAACATCGGCGCCCTCGGCGTGATCGTGCTGATGGCGGCCGCCTCACTGTCGGTCGTCGTCTTCTTCGTCCGCCGCGGCGCCGCCGGCGCCCAGGCCTGGCGGCTGGTCACCTCCGCGCTGGCCGGGATCGCCCTGCTCGTCATCGCCGGCTACACGGTGAAGGACTTCGAGGTGCTGGTCGGCGCCGGCCCGGGCTCCTCGCTGAGCTGGGTGCTGCCCGGCACCATCGGCCTCGCCCTGGTCGCCGGCCTGGTCCTCGGCCTGGTGCTGCGCGCCCGGGCCCCCGAGAAGCACGCCCGCATCGGCCTCGGCAACGAGGCGTTCCAGCTGGAGAAGGCGGCGTCGTCCTGACCCCGCCCGCGTAAGAAGTGGTTACGGAAGTCTGACGAGCACCCGCGATCCCTGTCGTGAAGGGGCCGCGGGTGTTCGAATGAGTCCGTGAACGAGGACGTACATGAGGGTGTGACAGCAGGACCTCCCGCGGAACGGGGCACCCCGGTCGGCCGCCGCGTCTTCCTCGGCACCCTCGCCCTGGGCGCCCTCGGCGTGGTCGCCGCACCCCCGCTGCAACGCGGCCTGGAGGGCTTCCTCGGCAGCGCCGCCGACAAGGACCCGACCGGCCTGACCGGCCTGCTCCCGAACGGCGGCGGCTTCCGCTACTACTCGGTCGCCTCCTCCGTCCCGCGCAAGAACGCCGAGACCTACCGCCTCACGGTCGACGGCCTGGTCGACCACCCCACCACCTACACCCTGGCCGACCTCAAGGCCCTCCCGCAGACCCGCCTGGTCCGCGACGTCCAGTGCGTCACCGGCTGGCGCGTCCCCGACACCCCCTTCGAGGGCGTACGCCTGTCCCGCCTCCTGGACGCGGCCGGGGTCCGCCCCACGGCCAAGGCCATCCGCTTCACCTGCTTCGACGGCACGTACACCGAGAGCCTCACCCTCGCCCAGGCCAGCCGCGCCGACGTCCTGGTCGCCCTGCGCATGCAGGACAAGGACCTCGGCCACTCCCACGGCGGCCCGGTCCGCCTCTACGTGGCGCCCATGTACTTCTACAAGTCCGCCAAGTGGCTCTCCGGCATCACCCTCACCGACGAGGTCCGCCCGGGCTACTGGGAGGAGCGCGGCTACGACGTCGACGCCTGGGTGGGCCGCTCGAACGGACGCGACGATGAGCCTACGAGCTGACACCGCGGTCGCCGTCAGGCGCTTCAGCCGCACCGAGCGCTGGGTGCACCGCACCACGGCCGCACTGATGGGCGTCTGCGTCGTCACGGCGGCCTGCCTCTACGTCCCCCAGCTCGCCGAACTCGTCGGCCGCCGCGCCCTGGTCGTCACGCTGCACACCTGGGCCGGACTCGCCCTGCCCGTCCCCGTCCTGGCGGGCCTGGCCTCCCGCGCCTTCCGCGCCGACCTCGGCCGCCTCAACCGCTTCGGCCCGCACGACCGCACCTGGCTGCGCGCCGCCCTGCACCGCGACGAACGCCCGGCGTCCCGCCCCGCCGGCAAGTTCAACGCGGGCCAGAAGATCTACGCGGCCTGGATCGCCGGCGCCACCCTCGTCATGCTCGGCACCGGCCTGATGATGTGGTTCACCCACCTCACGCCCCTGCTCTGGCGCACCAGCGCGACCTTCGTCCACGACTGGCTGGCCCTCACGATCGGCATGGTCCTGGCCGGCCACATCGGCATGGCGCTGGCGGACCCGGAGGCGAGAAGGGGCATGCGCACGGGCTGCGTGAGCAAAGAGTGGGCGGACCGGGAGCACCCTTTGTGGCGCGAGTAGTTCTTCGCCTCAGGGGCGCGGGGAACTGCGCGAACAACCCCAACGCACCCGCGGACGCACGACTACGGAGGACTCACGGCGCCGAGGCGAAATCCAACAGCACCTTGCAGGCCCGACTCCGATCACCGGCCAGCACAAACGCGGCCTCGGCCTCCCCCACGGGAACCACCGCACTGATCAGCCCGTCGAACCCCGGCTCAGCCGCCAGCAGGCCCAACGCCTCGTCGAACTCACCGTCGAAGCGAAACGCCCCGCGCAGCTCGATCTCCCGGCTCACCAGCAGGTTCCCCGCGAACGGACTGTGCCCCGCCGGCAACATCCCCAGCTGCACGACGACCCCGCCCCGCCGCACCCGCCGCAGGCACGCGTCCAGCCCCGCGGCCACCCCGGACGCCTCGATCGCGACATCCACCTCGGCCGGCCACCCGGGGTCGTCGGGATCATCGGCCCGTACGAGCGCCCCGGCCCCGGCGATCCGCCCGTACTCCAGCGCCTCGGGCAGCAGATCCGTGACGGTCACCCGCGAAGCCCCCGCCGCCCTCGCCGCCGCGACCACCAGGCACCCGATGGGCCCGGCCCCGGTCACCAGCACCTGCCGCCCGGCCACGTCCCCGGCCCGCCGCACCGCGTGCAGCGCGACGGCCAGCGGCTCGGCCAGCGCGGCCCGCCGCAGCCCGAGCCCTTCGGGGAGGGCCCGCAGCTGCTCGCAGTCCACGACCACCCGCGCCGCGAACCCGCCCTGCACATGCGGGAAGCGCGCCGCACTGCCCAGGTACCGCGTGTCCCGGCAGACGTTCCGCCGCCCGTCCGCGCACTCCGGGCACACCCCGCACGGCGTCGCCGGATGCACGGCGACGGCCGTACCCGGCGCCGGACCCGACGCGCCGGCCCCGTACTCCAGGATGGTCCCCACGACCTCGTGCCCGAGGACCATCGGCTCGCGCAGCCGGAAGTCACCGACCCCGCCGTGCCGCCAGTAGTGCAGATCGGACCCGCACACCCCGCCGTACCGGACGGCGACCAGCGCCTGCCCCGGCCCGGGCTCCGGCACCGGCAACTCCGCCACCCGCAGGTCGCCCTGACCGTGGATCACACAACCCAGCATCACAGCCTCCCGGCAGGTGGTCACAGCACGCTCGTCATACCGCCGTCGACGTACAGCACCTGCCCGCCGACGAAGTCCGCGGCGGGCGAGGCCAGGAACAGCAGCCCGCCCACCAGGTCCTGCGTCCGCCCCCAGCGCCCGGCCGGCGTGCGCCGCCGCACCCAGGCGCTGAACTCCTCGTCCTCCACCAGCGGCCGGGTCAGCTCCGTCTCGATGTAGCCCGGGCCGAGCCCGTTGACCTGCACCCCGTACGGCCCCCAGTCGGCACACATACCCTTGGTGAGCATCTTCAGCGCGCCCTTGGTGGCGGCGTACGGCGCGATCCCGGGCCGCACCACCTCGCTCTGCAGCGAGCAGATGTTGATGATCTTGCCGTGGCCGCGTTCCGTCATCCGGCGCGCGGCCTCCCGGCCGACCAGGAAGGCGCTGGTCAGATTGGTGTCCAGGATCCGGTGCCAGTCGGCGTCGGTGAACTCCAGCAGGGGAGCGCGCAGTTGCATGCCCGCGTTGTTGACGAGGATGTCGAGCGGGCCCACCCGCTCCTCGACCTCGGCGACCCCCGAGGCCACCGAGGATCCGTCGGTCACGTCGAACGCGGCCGTGTGCACCCGGTCACCGGGCAGCCCGGCGGCGGCCTCGGCCAGCCGGTCCTGGTCGCGTCCGTTGAGGACGACCGTGCAGCCGGCCTCCGCCAGACCCCGGGCCAGGGCCAGCCCGATGCCCCGGCTGGAGCCGGTCACCAGGGCCGTCCGGCCGCTGATGTCGAAGAGGGGGTGAGCCGTCATCGCCGCAGCGCTCCTAGATCACGAGGGACAACAGAAGGACGATGCCGCCCGCGACCACGGAGATGATGCACTCCATGACCGACCAGGTCTTCAGGTTCTGGCCGACGCTGAGTCCGAAGTACTCCTTGACCAGCCAGAACCCGGCGTCGTTGACATGGCTCAGGAAGAGCGAGCCGGCGCCGATGGCGAGGACCAGCAGGGCGGTGTGCGTGGTCGACATGTCGGCCGCGAGCGGGGCGACCAGACCGGCGGCCGAGACCGTCGCCACCGTCGCCGAACCGGTCGCCAGCCGGATCGCCACCGCGATCAGCCAGGCCAGCAGCAGCGCCGGGATCGACCAGTCCTCGGAGATCTCCAGGACCATCTGCCCCACGCCGGAGTCGATCAGCGTCTGCTTGAAGCCGCCGCCCGCGCCGACGATCAGCAGGATGCCCGCGATCGGCCCGAGGCTCTTCTCGACCAGCGGCGAGATCCGCTCCTTGGAGAACCCGGCGGGCCGCAGCAGCGTGAAGATGCCGACCAGCACCGAGGCGAGCAGCGCGATCATCGGGGCGCCGATGACGTCGAAGACCCGCTGGACCAGGTTCTCCGGGTCGTCCACGACGATGTCCACGAGCGCCTTGGCCAGCATCAGGATCACCGGCAGCAGGACCGTGAACAGCGTGGCGCCGAAGCCGGGGCGCTTGTCCAGCTCCTCGGAGGCGCGCTGCGGGATCATCTTGTCGGGGGCGGGGACGTCCACCCAGCGGGCCGCGTACTTCGAGAACAGCGGACCGGCGATGATCACGGTGGGTATGGCGACGAGGACGCCGAGCGCAAGCGTCACGCCCAGGTCGGCCTTGACCGCGTCGATAGCGACCAGCGGACCGGGGTGCGGCGGCACCAGGCCGTGCATCACGGACAGGCCCGCGAGCGCCGGGATGCCGATGCGCATCAGCGAGTAGTTGCCGCGCTTGGCGACCATCAGCACCACCGGGATCAGCAGCACGATGCCGACCTCGAAGAACAGCGGCAGCCCGATCACGGAGGCGATGAGCACCATCGCCCACGGCATGGACCGCCCGCCGGCCTTCGCGAGGATGGTGTCGACGATCTGGTCGGCGCCGCCGGAGTCGGCGAGCATCTTGCCGAGGATCGCACCGAGGGCGATCAGCACACCGACGCCGGCGACCGTGGAGCCGAGGCCGGTGCTGAAGCTGGTGAGGACCTTGTCCAGCGGCGCCCCGGCGATCGCGCCGAGCGCCAGCGACCCGATGGTCAGCGCCAGGAAGGCGTGCAGCTTGAACTTGGTGATGAGCAGGACGATGACGGCGATGCCCGCCAGGACGGCGATGCCCAGCTGAGCGTGGCCGGCCGAGGTGATCGGCTCGGGTGCGTCCGCTGCCAGCATCTCGACGCTGAGTCTGGTCACGGTTGGTTCCCTTGTGTTGAGGGGGAGTCGGGGGAGGGGGAGGCCGGAAAGGGCTACCGGATCGGCTCGGGGAGCTAGTGGATCGGCTCGGGGAGCGAGCTGAGGGCGTGCACCGCCCGCTCGGTGATCTCCTCCGGGCTGCCCGAGACGTCCACGGCGACCCCCGCCTCGTCCGCCTGGAGCGGCTGGAGCGTGGCGAACTGGGAGTCGAGCAGTGCCGCGGAGAAGAAGTGCCCCTGCCGGTGCGACATCCGGTCCTCGATCAGCGCGCGGTCGCCCGTGAGGTGCACGAAGACCACGCCGGGCGCGGCGGACCGCAGCCGGTCGCGGTACGACCGCTTCAGCGCCGAGCAGCTGACCACCCCGCCGAGCCCGGCCCGCCCGTGCGCCCAGTCGCCGATGGCGTCCAGCCAGGGCCACCGGTCCTCGTCGGTGAGCGGCGTCCCGGCCGACATCTTGGCGATGTTGGCCGGCGGGTGGAAGTCGTCGGCCTCGGCGTACGGAACGCCGAGCCGGGCCGCGAGCAGGGGACCGATGGTGGTCTTGCCGGTGCCCGCGACGCCCATGACCACGACGACGTGGGGGGTGTTCATCGCTGCCTCACTGTCTGCTGTCTTCGTCGACACGTGATGTCGACGCAACTGAAACCCATTAGGTACGACGAATTCAAGAGGCCGTGATGAATAAGTCTGACTTTTTGTCTGCGTGATCTACCCCGTACGCTGAGTGCATGACCACACCGGGCCGGGGGCTGCACGGCCGCGTACTCGACACCCTGGGCCCCGAGATCACCGCCGGCGAGTACCCGCCGGGCAGTGTGCTGCGCACGGACGAACTCGCCCAGCGTTTCGACGTGTCACGCTCCGTGATGCGCGAGGCCGTCCGCGTCCTGGAGTCCATGCACCTGGTGGAGTCCCGCCGCCGCGTCGGTGTCACGGTCCGCCGCGAGTCCGAGTGGAACGTCTACGACCCGCAGGTCATCCGCTGGCGGCTGGCCGGCGCCGACCGCCCGCGGCAGCTGCGCTCCCTGACGGTGCTGCGCTCGGCGATCGAACCGGTCGCGGCCGGCCTCGCCGCCCGGCACGCCACGGCCGAGCAGTGCGCCGAACTCACCGAGTGCGCCCTCGGCATGGTCGCGAACTCACGCGGTCACAAGCTGGAGGGCTACCTCGTCCACGACGTCGCCTTCCACCGCGTCATCCTGACGGCCTCGGGTAATGAGATGTTCGCCCGCCTGGGCGACGTCGTCGCCGAGGTCCTCACGGGCCGCACCCAGCACGACGTGATGTTCGAGGACCCCGACCCGGCCGCCGTCACGCTCCACGTCCAGGTCGCCGAGGCCGTCCGCGCGGGCGACGCGGCCCGGGCCGAGGAACTGACCCGCGAGATCACGGTCGGCGCCCTCCAGGAACTCGACATCCTGGCGCCGTAAGGGGCGTCCGCTACGGCAGGAACTCCCCGTCGACGTACACCCACGCCCCGTCGACCCGCTCGAACCGGCTCCGCTCGTGCAGCGAACCGCCCCGGTACGACGCCCGGAACTCCACGGTCCCGGTGGAGTGGAACGCCGATCCGTCCTGAGCGCCCAGGATCTCCAGCCCGGTCCACCGCATCCGCGGATCCAGCTCCAGCGTCCCGGGCCGCGTCCGCGGATGCCACGTCCGCAGCAGATACCCGGCGTCCCCCCGCACGAAGGCGCAGTACCGCGACCGCATCAGCGCCTCGGCGGTGGACGCGGCGGCGGAACCGGAGTGGAAGCGCCCGCAGCACGCCTCGTAGGCCTCGGGGAGCCCGCACGGGCAGGAACGCCTGGTCATGGTCACCTCTCCACGGAAACGCCTGAGGGCCGCGACCTCGCGGTCACGGCCCTCAGCCTCATGTGTCCGAGGGGGGACTTGAACCCCCACGCCCGATAAAGGGCACTAGCACCTCAAGCTAGCGCGTCTGCCATTCCGCCACCCGGACAAGGTGTCTGTCGCGCGGGTTCTCCCCGCGGCGACGACGTAAACATTACCAGGCTTCCGAGGGTGGCCGATCACCCCCCGTCCGCACCCCGGCAGGGCGTGAACGGCGTGTGACGGACCGGGAGCGCCCTTGGGGAGCGCGCCGCGGGGAGGGAGGATGAGGGGGACCCACCAGCAGTGACACCGGGAGGAAGCACGTGAGCGAGACGGACACGGCCAGGAGCGTCACCGGCGAGGACGAGGTCGTGGACCTCTGCCGCGAGCTGATCCAGATCGACACCAGCAACTACGGCGACCACTCGGGTCCGGGTGAGCGCAAGGCGGCCGAGTACGTCGCCGAGAAACTCGCCGAGGTCGGACTCGAACCCCAGATCTTCGAGTCCCACCCGGGCCGCGCCTCCACGGTGGCCCGCATCGAGGGCGAGGACCCCTCCCGGCCCGCGCTCCTCATCCACGGCCACACCGACGTCGTGCCGGCCAACGCGGACGACTGGACCCACCACCCCTTCTCGGGCGAGGTCGCCGACGGCTGCGTCTGGGGCCGAGGTGCCGTCGACATGAAGGACATGGACGCGATGACCCTCGCGGTCGTCCGCGACCGGCTGCGCAGCGGCCGCAAGCCCCCGCGCGACATCGTCCTCGCGTTCCTCGCGGACGAGGAGGCCGGCGGCACCTACGGGGCGCGCCACCTCGTCGACCACCACCCGGACCTCTTCGAGGGCGTCACCGAGGCGATCAGCGAGGTGGGCGGCTTCTCCTTCACCGTGAGCGAGGAGCGGCGGCTGTACCTGATCCAGACGGCCGAGAAGGGCATGCACTGGATGAAGCTCACCGTGGCCGGCACGGCGGGCCACGGCTCGATGATCCACCGCGACAACGCGATCACCGAGCTGTCGGAGGCCGTCGCCCGGCTCGGACGGCACAAGTTCCCGGTGCGCGTGACCAAGACCACCCGCGCCTTCCTCGACGAACTCGGCGACGCGCTCGGCACCGAGCTCGACCCCGAGGACATGGAGTCGACCCTCGCCAAGCTCGGCGGCATCGCCAAGCTCATCGGCGCGACCCTGAGCAACACGGCCAACCCCACCCAGCTCGGCGCGGGTTACAAGGTCAACGTGATCCCGGGCGAGGCGACCGCCCACGTCGACGGCCGGTTCCTGCCCGGGTACGAGGACGAGTTCCTCGCCGACCTCGACCGCATCCTCGGCCCGAAGGTGCGGCGCGAGGACGTCCACGCCGACAAGGCCGTCGAGACCACCTTCGACGGGGCGCTCGTGCAGGCCATGCAGTCCTCGCTGCTGGCCGAGGACCCGACCGCCAAGGCGATCCCCTACATGCTCTCCGGCGGGACGGACGCGAAGTCCTTCGACGACCTGGGCATCCGGGGCTTCGGCTTCGCGCCGCTGAAGCTGCCGCCGGAGCTGGACTTCGCCGGCATGTTCCACGGTGTCGACGAGCGCGTGCCGGTGGAGGGCCTGAAGTTCGGCGTGCGGGTGCTCGACCGGTTCATCGACGCGTCCTGAAACCGCCCCAAACGAAACGTCAGTATTCGGTCGCGTGTACGAAATCGACTGGGAAGAGTGAATGCGACCATAAGCTCGTAGCCTCATTACTCCCTCCTCGTTACAGGTAATGCGATCGCAAGATGGGTCGCTTTGCCAACTAGGAGGAATAATGATCAAGAAGGTCGTCGCTGCTGCGGCTGCCACCGGTGGGCTGGTTCTCGCGGGCGCGGGCCTGGCCGTCGCCGACTCGGGTGCCCAGGGTGCCGCCGTGCACTCCCCGGGCGTCCTGTCCGGCAACGTTGTCCAGGTGCCCGTTCACGTCCCGGTGAACGTCTGCGGCAACACGGTCTCCGTGATCGGCGTGCTGAACCCCGCCTTCGGCAACACCTGCATCAACAAGTGATGCTTCCCCCTCGGTAGAGGGGAGTTCAAAAGCCACCGGTCCCGGAGCGCGTGCCATGCGCTCCGGGACCGAACGCTTCTTTCTAGGAATTCGAGAAGAATTCGAGACAGGGTCGAAGGCAGGTATTCAGCAATGCGACAGGGCACCCGCAAGGGTCTGATGACCGTGGCGGCCGCGACCGGCGTGATCGCCGCCGCGGGCGGCTCCGCTCACGCCGCCTCGGGCGCGCAGGGCTCCAGTTCGGGCTCGCCCGGCGTGCTGTCCGGGAACACGGTGCAGGCGCCGGTGCACGCGCCGGTCAACGTCTGCGGTAACACGGTCAACGTCGTCGGCGTGCTCAACCCGTCGGTCGGCAACTCGTGCGCCAACCAGGGCGGTGGATCGTCGTCGGGGGGATACGGCGATCACGGCGGCAACGGCGGTAACGGCGGCTCGCAGGCGGGCGGTCACGCCACCGACTCGCCCGGCGTCGGCTCGGGCAACCACGTCCAGGCCCCGATCCACGCGCCGGTGAACGTCTGCGGCAACAGCGTCGACATCATCGGCATCGGCAACCCCAGCATGGGCAACGACTGCTCGAACGGCGGCCACGGCGGCCACCACGGCACCCCGCCCGGCGGCGGCCACGAGACGCCCGGGCAGCCGGGCGACCCGGGCCACCCCGGAAACCCGGGCGGTCCCGGTAACCCCGGCAACCCCGGTGATCCCGGCAACCCGGGCGGTCCCGGCAATCCGGGCGGTCCCGGCAACCCTGGAGACCCGGGCACCCCGGGTCACCCCGGCAACCCCGACGGGCCCGGTCACCCCGGCACCCCCGGCACTCCGCCCGGCATCGGCGGCGAGACGCCGGGCGGCTCCTCGCACGGCAACCAGCCGGGCGCCCAGTCCGTCAGCCTGCCCGAGGGCGACTCCCAGCTCGCGGACACCGGCAGCGACCTGCCGCTCGGCCTCGCCCTCCCGGCCGGCGCGGGCGCACTGCTGGCGGGCGCGATCCTCTACCGCAAGGCGCGCGCCTCGGCCTGACAGACCCCCCGCACACGGAGCGGGCCCCGCGACCGCGGGGCCCGCTCCCGTGTATGCCTTCTCCCGGCCTTCTTCCAGTGCACCGACTCAGCTCACCACGTGGCCCGTACCTGGCGGATGATCCGCCGGCGCAACCGCACCTTGCGGCTGCCGTCCCGCAGCAGGCTCAGACGGTACAACTCCCAGTGTCCGTACTCGGCGTGGTCGGTCAGCAGACGTGCCGTCTCCTTGGGGGAGACCCCGCGAGGCACGTACACGTCGACAAATTCGTATTCCGGCATCGCATCTATTGTGCGGGCTGGGGCCCGGTACGGATAGCGTCTGCACTATGTCTGATGCTGCGCAGCCCACCGCTGCCGAGGTACGCGCCGCCGCCGAGGCGGTCAAGACCGCGCTCGACCGCCACCTGGCCGCGGTCGAACGCAGGTCGGGAGAGGACGACCCGGCCGTCTACGAGGCGTTCAACCAGCTGGCCGCGGCCGCAGAGGTGTACGACGAACTGCTCTACGACCGCTATGACGAGGTCACCCCCTTCGAGATCCCCGGTGCGGAGGACGCGCTGCCCCCGTACACGGGCCCCGAGGAACCGAACGCGCTGAGCGTACTGATCCGCCGCGACTACGCCGTCGCCGAGCCACAGCGGCTGCTGGCGCACGCCCAGCGGATCGAGGCGGCGGACGGCGACGACGGATCCCCGGCCTCCGGGACCGTCCACGGGGCGCTGGGACTGCTGTTCGGCGAGTTCGAGCCGGACGAGATCGCCTCCCGGCACAAGGAGTTCGGTCTTGAGGAGGGCGACTCCACGCTCTGGGTGACGGCGGCGGACGAGCCGGCCGAGCCCGGCGAGTGGCTGGAGGCGCCGTTCGAGCAGGTCGACGCGCAGCAGGTGGTCTGCCGCTTCGACGTCAGCGCCGTCTTCGACGACGAGATCGACGACGAGGACGACGAGGACGACGACGGGGAGGGCCTGGAGGAGGACGACCTCGACACCGACCTCGATACCGACCTCGACGAGGACGAGGACCTGGAGCCGCTCGACGCGGACCGCCGCTGAGCGCGCGCCGGCCACCCGACGGCGGTGGTCACGGGACCGGCCCGTGACCACCGCCGTCGTCACTCTCCGGCGACCTGCGGCGCGAGCAGCACCGGAAGCCGGGTCGTCCGGGGCTTGGCCGGAACCTCGGCCACCGCCCTGGGCAGCGCCTGCTCCACGCCGTGCACGACGGACAGATGGCGGTCGGCCCGCCCGAACGCCGTGTACACCCACGGCCGGCTGAGGGCCTGCGCCGCGTCTCCCGGCAGCACCACGACCACCGCGGGCCACCGGCTGCCCACCGCCTGGTGCGCCGTCATGGCCCACCCGTGCCGCACGGACTGCTCCACCCGCTCCTTCGGGACGACGACCGTCTCGCCCGCGCACGACAGATGCAGCCCCTCGGCGTCCGCCTTCACCACCCGGCCGGGCAGCGCCCGCCCCGGGACGGGGGAGTGGACGATCCGGTCACCGGGGTCGAAGCCGCCGAAGCGGCCCGGGCCCGGGTTGAGCCGCTCCTTCAACGCGGCGTTGAGCGCGCGCGTGCCGACGGCACCGCCGTGCCCCGGCGTGATCACCTGCGTCTCCTCGGCCGGTACGCCGATCGCCCGCGGCACCGAGTCCACGACGAGCTGCACCGTCCGGTGCACGGCCTCGCCCGCGTCCCGCACCGGCACGATCACGACCTCCTTGCCGGGCGCCTCCACCTGGTTCAGCTCGCCGACACCGATACCGGAGACCAGCTCGCCCAGCGGCCCGGGATCCGGCAGCCGTGAGGCGACCTGCGGGCAGATCCGCGCCGCGAGCAGATCCGCGAACACCCGCCCCGGGCCCACGGACCACAGCACCGCCGGATCCCCGGACAGCAGCAGCCGCGCCCCGTCCGGCAGGGACTCCGTCAGCAGCGCCGCCGTCTCGACGTCCAGTTGCGGCGCGTCGAGCACGACGAGCAGATCGAGGTCCAGGGCCCCGTCGGCGTCCCGGCCCGGCCCTTCGAGACCGGCCAGCAGCCCGGCGACGGTGGCGACCGGGGAATCGGAGGTGGCGACGGGGGAGCCGGCGGTGGCGGCCTCGCCGGCTCGCTCGGGGGCGTCCGCCGCCAGGCCGGACCGCCGTAGCAGGGCGGCGAAGCGGGTGCGGCCGATCGGGCTGTGGGCGGCGGCCCAGGCGCGCAGGCCGAGGGAGCGCGCGGTCGTGAGCAGCGCCGCCGGCTCCGCCAGGGACGCCTCCCCGCCGGTGTGCAGCACCAGGCCGTGGCCGGCGACCGCGCGGATCAGCTCCGCCGTCGACCCCTGGGCCGCGGCGGCGGCCCGCTCCCACTCCTCGGCCGGACCGTCCTGCTTGGGCACCGAGTTGACCAGCCGGGCCAGACCGTCGGCCAGGCTCTCCTCCGCCAGCGCGTACCGCTCCAGTCCGACCAGGACCCGGACCGGGCGCTCCTCGTCCGCGTCTTCGTCCTCCGTCGGGGCCGGAACCGGGGCCGGAGCGCCGGGCTCCTCCAGGGCGTCCTGGAAGACCAGCGCCTCGCCCTCCGCGAGCGTGTCCTGCACGGCGCTGTCGGGGTCCGGCACACCCCGCTGGGCCAGGGCCGCGAGGAGCGCCGGCAGTTCCAGGGCGGTGTGGCCGGCCAGCGCCGCCTGCTCCAGGAGCCAGACGGTGACCGCCCGGCCCCGCCGCTCGTCGTCCGGGCCGCACTCGGCGCCGAGCAGCGCCCGCGCGAACCCGTCGGCCTGCTCGGGCCGCACGCCGGCGATCCGCAGCAACTGCCAGGGATCCGCCCGCAGCAGCTCGTCCGCGCCCTCGCCCAGTGCCCCGGCCGCCTGCGGTGCGAGCGCCTCTGGGGCGCCGCCCTCGGCGAGCACCCGCCGCACGGCCTGCACCGCCTCGGGGGCGGGAGCGGCCGACGCGGCGACCGTCTCGGCCGCCACCGGCTGCGGCCGCCGTACCGGCTCCGGGGCGGAGCGCCGGGGGGCCGGCTCGGGCTCGGCGAACACCGTGGCTGCGGGCTTCTCCCCGCTCTCCACGGCCCGGACGGCCGCGAGCAGATCGGCAGCCGTGCCGCTCAGCTTGGCGCCGGCCTCGATCGGCGCCCTCTTCTCGGCCTTCCGCTGCGCGATGCGCTCCCGCTCGATCTGCTGGGCACGCAGCTCGGCCTCGGCCTCGGACAGCTGCCCGGCACCGGCTTCGGCGCCGGCTTCACCGCCCTCGCCCTCGGCAGCACCGGCCGGAGGGTTCTCGGCGCCCGGCGTCCCCGGCTCGGCGTCCTCCGTGGTCTCGGGCTCCGTGCTCACAGCGTGCTCCAGTCGTGATCGGGATAGCGGTGCACGGGCGCCGACACATCGTCGAGCGCCCGGCAGATCTCGTCAGGAAGACTAAGGGTCTCCACTGACAACGCCGCCGTGAGCTGCTGCGCGTTGCGCGCGCCGACGACGGGGGCGGCCACGCCCGGCCGGTCGCGGACCCACGCCAGGGCGACCTGGAGCGGCGTCACCGCCAGCCCGTCGGCCGCGGTCGCCACGGCGTCCACGATGCGGCTCGCCGTGTCGTCGAGGTAGGGCGCGACGAACGGCGCGAAGTGCTCCGAGGCGCCGCGCGAGTCCGGCGGGGGCGTGTCGCCCCGGTACTTGCCCGTCAGCACGCCCCGCCCGAGCGGTGAGGACGGCAGCAGCCCGATGCCGAGGTCCAGCGCGGCCGGCAGGACCTCGCGCTCTATGCCGCGCTGGAGCAGCGAGTACTCCAGCTGCGTCCCGGCCAGCCGGGTCCGGGTGCCGGGGGCGGCCAGCTGCCAGGTCGCGGCCTTGGCCAGCTGCCAGCCGCAGAAGTTGGAGACGGCGGCGTAGCGGGCCCGCCCGCTGGCGACCGCCGTGTCCAGGGCCTGGAGGGTCTCCTCCAGCGGGGTGTCCGGGTCGAAGGCGTGCACGTGCCACAGGTCGACGTAGTCGGTGCCGAGCCGGGAGAGCGAGGCGTCCAGCGCGGTGAGCAGATGGCCGCGGGAGCCGTCGAAGCGGCGGTCGGGGTCGGGCACGCTGCCGGCCTTGGTCGAGATGACGAGATCCCGCCGGGGCACGAGGCCGTCCATCAGCCTGCCGAGGAGGTACTCGGCCTCCCCGTCGCCGTACACGTCCGCGGTGTCGACGAGGGTCCCGCCCGCTTCCCAGAACGTCTTCATCAGGTCCGCGGCGTCGTGCTCGTCGGTGTCCCGTCCCCAGGTCAGGGTGCCGAGCCCGATCCGTGACACACGCAGGCCGGTGCGGCCGAGATGCCTCTGCTCCATGAACGCCGAGATTACTGGCCATAACCTGCCGTGTGGGTGGCTGTGGACGACGGATTTCCCCGGGCATGCAGTGCCCGTAGCGCCCGCGCTATGGTCTGCGGACAAGGCAGTTACTGATCGGTAAGGGGATGCGGCATGCAGCTCGGTATCAACCTCGGCTACTGGGGTGCCGGAATGGACGCGGACAATCTGGCCGTCGCCCAGGAGGCCGACCGGCTCGGCTACGCCGTCTGCTGGGCCGCCGAGGCCTACGGCTCCGACGCCGCGACCGTACTCACCTGGGTCGCGGCCCACACCGAGCGCATCGACGTGGGCTCCGCCATCTTCCAGATCCCGGCCCGCCAGCCGGCGATGACCGCCATGACCGCCGCCACCCTCGACTCCCTCTCCGGCGGCCGCTTCCGCCTCGGCCTCGGCGTCTCCGGCCCGCAGGTCTCCGAGGGCTGGTACGGCGTCAAGTTCGACAAGCCGCTCTCCCGCACCCGCGAGTACGTCGAGATCGTCCGCAAGGCCATGACCCGCGAGCGCCTGTCGTACGAGGGCGAGCACTGGACGCTCCCGCTCCCCGGCGGCCCGGGCAAGCCCATCAAGCTGACCGTGCACCCGCAGCGTGAGCACATCCCGCTGTACATCGCCGCGATCGGCCCGAAGAACCTGGAGCAGACCGGCGAGATCGCCGAAGGCGCCCTGCTGATCTTCCCGTCCGCCGAGCACCTCGAGGACACGACGATCAAGTACCTGCGTGCGGGGCGCGAGAAGGCCGGCAAGACCCTCGACGGGTTCGACGTCTGCCCGACCCTGCCGCTCGCCGTGGGCGACGACAAGGACATCGCCGCGCTCGCCGACACCTTCCGCCCCTACACCGCCCTCTATGTCGGCGGCATGGGCAGCAGCAAGCAGAACTTCTACAACAGGCTCGCCCAGCGCATGGGGTACGAGCGGGAGGCCGCCGAGATTCAGGAGAAGTACCTCTCCGGCGACAAGCAGGGCGCCGCGGCCGCCGTTCCGCAGGACCTCATCGACAGCACCACCCTGCTCGGTTCCGTGGACCGCATCGCCGACCGGATGAAGGCCTATGCCGCGGCCGGCGTGACCACCCTCAGCCTCGCCCCCGCGGGCTTCACGCTCGACGAGCGGCTCGCCTCGCTCCGCGCGGGTGCGCAGGCCCTGGAGCGCGCCGGGCTCGCCTGAGGTTCAGCGGCCGTGGTGGGGGCTCGGGGGTCTTCCCCGCCACGGCCGTCACGCAGCACAACGCGCCGGGCCCCCGGCCGGTTACGCCGCACCGCCCGGGACAGTCCCGGCCCGGTCCCGACGCCTCCTCCATTTGGCGGAGATGTCCGGCACACCTGTTGCAGCACCCCCCGCCCCGCACTTGACTCGTTCTTCGCGGAAACCTGCGGATCCTGCAGCACGCGCACGCGCGCGGGAAGAGGTGCCCACGATGTTTTCGGCCAAGAGTCTGTTCCAGGAGATCCTCGAGAACGACGAGTCCTTCGCCCTGTTCTGTTCCATCGCCGCGAGCGGCGAGTCCCAGGGCGGCTGGGAGAACGCCCGCATCGCCGCACTCGTCCCCGACGGCGAACGCGAACTCGCGCCCAAGATCTCCCGGCACGGCGCCGACGAGGACAAGCACGGCCGGATCTTCAACGCCCTGATGAAGAAGCGTGGCCTCGATCCCGTCCCGGTCCCGCCGGAGACCGACTACACGATGCTGCTGGAGAAGAACGGCATCGGCCTCGCGCACGAGCAGCTGCGGCGCGACGAGCGGCTCACCGTCCAGGACATCGTCACCTACCTCTCGCACAGCAGGGTCACCGAGCAGCGCGCCTCCGAGCAGATGGACCTGCTCCGCAAGCACTTCGCCGACCACCCCGACATCGGCCGCGCGGTCAAGCAGATCTCCAACGACGAGGGCAACCACCTCGCCTACTGCCACGAGGAACTGCTGCGCCTCGCCCGCGCGGGCCACGGCCGGACCATCCAGCGGACCCTGCGGGAGTGCGCGCTCGCCGAGATCAGGATCTACCGGGACGTCAGCCTCGCGGTCATGGCGCACATGGGCCGCGTCCTCGGCTGGCCGAAGGCCAAGTCGGCGATGCTCGCGGCCGGTATCCACGCCGTGTACGCGTACGAACGGCTGGGCGGCTGGCGCCGGATGGTCTTGCTGAAGGCGCCCGAGCGGCGCGACGCCCTCGGCGGTCCGGCCTCCCCGGAACCCGAGTTCGCCTGACCGGGCCCGTTCCCTACAGCCACCCGCGGCGCTTGAACAGCCGGAACACCAGCACCTCCAGCAACGCCATCAGTGCGATGAGCGCCGGATAGGACCAGACCCAGCGCAGCTCGGGCATGTGGTCGAAGTTCATGCCGTAGATCCCCGCGAGCATCGTGGGGATCGCTGCCATGGCCGCCCACGCGGAGATCTTCCGCATGTCGTCGTTCTGCCGGACGCTCATCTGGGCCAGATGCGCCGAGAGGATGTCCGACACCAGCCGGTCCAGGCCGTCCACCGACTCGTTCACGCGGGTGAGGTGGTCGCTGACGTCCCGGAAGAACGGCCGGGCCCGGTCGTCGACGAACGGCACGGCCACGCCGTACGGTGCCGTGCCCGCCAGCCGGGTCATCGGCAGGGCCAGCGGCCCGGTCGCCCGGCGGAACTCCAGGACCTGCCGCTTGAAGTCGTAGATCCGGGACGCCGTGTGCCGTGAGCCGCCGTCCTCCGGCGAGAAGACCTCCGCCTCCAGGCCCTCCAGGTCGGCCTGCAACTCGGTCGCCACGTCCAGGTAGTGGTCGACGGTGGCGTCGGCGACCGCGTACAGGACGGAGGTGGGGCCCTTGCCCAGCAGTTCCGGCTCCTGTTCCAGCCGGTGCCGTACCGCCTTGAGCGGGGAGCCCTCGCCGTGCCGGACGGTCACCACGAAACCCTCGCCCAGGAAGACCATGATCTCGCCGGTGGTGACGGTGTCGGTCTCCGGCTCGTACGCCACCGGCTTCAGCACCACGAAGAGCGAGTCGTCGTACACCTCCAGCTTGGGCCGCTGGTGGGCCTTGAGGGCGTCCTCGACGGCCAGCGGATGCAGGCCGAACTCCCGGGTCACATGGTCGAATTCACGCTCCGACGGCTCATGCAGCCCGATCCACACGAAACCGCCCGCTGTCCGGGCCTCCCCCAGGGCGTCGGAGAGGTCCTCCGGGCCCTCCGTCCGGTGTCCGTCGCGGTAGATGGCACAGTCGACGATCACGAAGCGGTTCTCCCGTCACTCGAACGACACGGCACGCGCGCGTGCGCCTACGCTGGAGCGCATGCCCACGCTGATCCTGGTCCGGCACGGACGTTCCACCGCCAACACCGAGGGACTGCTCGCCGGCTGGACGCCCGGCGTCGCCCTCGACGAACGCGGCGCCGCGCAGGCCGCCGCGCTGCCCGGACGCCTCGCCGAACTGCCCCTGGCCGAGATCGTCACCAGCCCGCTCCAGCGCTGCCAGGAAACGATTCAGCCCCTCCTCGGGGCGCGGCCGGGACTGACGCCCCACACCGACGAGCGCATCGGCGAGTGCCACTACGGCGACTGGTCCGGGCGCAAGCTCGCCGAACTCAAGGACGAGCCCCTGATGGAGGTGGTGCAGGCGCACCCGTCCGCGGCGGCGTTCCCCGGCGGGGAGTCGATGCGGGCCATGCAGACGCGGGCAGCCGAGGCCGTGCGCGAGTGGAACGCGCGCGTGGAGCGCGACCACGGCGCCGACGCCGTCTACCTCATGTGCTCGCACGGCGACATCATCAAGTCTCTCGTGGCGGACGCACTCGGACTTCACTTGGACCTCTTCCAGCGGATTTCCGTTGAACCGTGTTCCATCACCGCGATCCGCTACACACGACTGCGACCGTTTCTCGTCCGCCTCGGTGACACCGGCGACTTCACGTCCCTGGTGCCGCGCGAGGAACCGCCGGGCGACGAGGCCCCCGTCGGGGGTGGTGCGGGCGCACCGTGATCGTCGGCCGCAGTAGGGTGAAGCGGTCGCAGCAGTGCCGTACTCACACGGTTCCCACGATCCCAATGGAGACAGGACGTGTCCCGTCAGGTGTTCCTCTACGACCATCCGGAACGTTTCGTGGCCGGTACGGTCGGGCTGCCCGGGCGCCGTTCGTTCTTCCTCCAGGCCGTCGCCGGCTCCCGGGTGACCAGCGTGGCCCTGGAGAAGACCCAGGTCGCCGCCCTCGCCGAGCGGATGGACGAACTGCTCGACGAAGTCGTACGCCGTAGCGGAGGCAGCGCCTCCGTCCCCGCCGTCGCGCCGTCCGACACCGACACCGCCCCGCTGGACACCCCCATCGAGGAGGAGTTCCGGGTCGGCACCATGGCGCTCGCCTGGGACGGCGAGGAACAGCTCATGATCGTCGAGGCGCAGGCCCTCGTGGAGCTCGACGCCGACTCCGAGGAGGACCTCGCCGAGGCCGAGGAACGGCTGCTCCAGGACGAGGAGAACGGGCCCCCGATGCTGCGGGTCCGCCTCACCGGCGCGCAGGCCCGGGCCTTCGCCAAGCGCGCCCTCGACGTCGTCAACGCCGGGCGGCCGCCGTGCCCGCTGTGCAGCCTCCCGCTCGACCCGGAAGGACACGTATGTCCGCGCCAGAACGGATACCGCCGCGGAGCGTGACACCTCCTTCGAACGCGGCCGAGCTGCTCGCCCGCGGCGAACTCACCGTGCGCGGACGCATCCGTGAGGCGTCCAACGCGGCCCTGTACTGCACGGTGGCGTACGACGGCCAGGAGGCGGCCTGCGTCTACAAGCCGGTCGCGGGGGAGCGGCCCCTGTGGGACTTCCCCGACGGCACGCTCGCCCAGCGCGAGGTGGCGGCCTACGAGGTCTCCGAGGCGACCGGCTGGGGCCTGGTGCCGCCCACGGTGCTGCGCGACGGCCCCTACGGCGAGGGCATGTGCCAGCTGTGGATCGAGGCGACGGCCGACGCGGAGCTGCTCGCGCTGGTCGACGGTGAGGAGCCGGAGCCGGGCTGGAAGGCGATCGGCTTCGCCGAGGTCGGCGAGGGGCGCACGGCCCTGCTCGTGCACGCCGACGACGAGCGGCTGCGGCGGCTCGCGGTGCTCGACGCCGTGATCAACAACGCCGACCGCAAGGGCGGCCACCTGCTGCCCACCGGCGAGGGACGGCTGTACGGGATCGACCACGGGGTCACGTTCAACGTCGAGAACAAGCTGCGGACCCTGCTGTGGGGCTGGGCGGGGGAGCCCCTGCCGCAGGAGGCCGTCGACGTCCTGGAGGGCCTGCGGAAGGACCTGGCGGCTGGCGGGGCTCTCAGCGCGCGGCTCGCACCGCTGATCACCGGCGCCGAGCTCGACGCCACCCGCGCGCGGGTCGGCGCGCTGCTCGCCTCGGGGAAGCATCCCGAGCCGAGCGGGGAGTGGCCGGCCATCCCCTGGCCGCCCGTGTAGCAGCACAGCGGCCGGTTCGCCGCAAGAGCGCCTTCTCGGCCGTCCGGCCCGCTCCCATTCGTATATGGAACTTCAGTCCGGTTAGGCTCAAGGCATGCATGCCTGGCCCGCTTCCGAGGTCCCCGCCCTGCCTGGTCAGGGCCGCGACCTGAGGATCCACGACACCGCGACCGGCGGCCTCGTCACCCTCGCCCCCGGTCCCGTCGCCCGTATCTACGTCTGTGGCATCACCCCGTACGACGCCACGCACCTGGGACACGCGGCGACCTACAACGCGTTCGACCTCGTGCAGCGCGTGTGGCTCGACACCAAGCGGCAGGTTCACTACGTCCAGAACGTCACCGACGTCGACGACCCGCTCCTGGAGCGGGCACAGCGCGACGGCATCGACTGGGCCGCCCTCGCCGAGCAGGAGACGGCCCTCTTCCGCGAGGACATGACCGCCCTGCGGATGCTGCCGCCGCGGCAGTACATCGGCGCCGTCGAGGCGATACCCGGGATCGTCCCGCTCGTCGAGCGCCTCAGGGACGCGGGCGCCGCCTACGAACTCGACGGCGACGTCTACTTCTCCGTCGAGTCCGACCCGCACTTCGGCAAGGTCTCGAACCTCGACGCGGCGGCGATGCGGCTGCTGTCCGCCGAGCGCGGCGGCGACCCGGACCGCCCGGGCAAGAAGAACCCGCTCGACCCGATGCTGTGGATGGCCGCCCGCGAGGGCGAGCCCAGCTGGGACGGCGGCTCGCTCGGGCGCGGACGGCCCGGCTGGCACATCGAGTGCGTGGCCATCGCCCTCGACCACCTCGGCATGGGCTTCGACATCCAGGGCGGCGGCTCCGACCTCGCCTTCCCGCACCACGAGATGGGCGCCTCCCACGCCCAGGCCCTCACCGGCGCCTTCCCCATGGCCAAGGCGTACGTGCACGCCGGCATGGTCGCCCTGCACGGCGAGAAGATGTCCAAGTCCAAGGGGAACCTGGTCTTCGTCTCCAAGCTCCGGCACGACGGCGTCGACCCGGCCGCCATCCGGCTCACGCTCCTCGCCCACCACTACCGCGCCGACTGGGAGTACACCGACCAGGTCCTCCAGGACGCCGTCGCACGGCTCGGCCGCTGGCGGGCCGCCGTGTCCCGGCCCGACGGGCCGCCGGCGGAGGCGCTCGTCGAGAAGATCCGCGAGGCCCTCGCCAACGACCTGGACGCGCCCGCCGCCCTCACCGCGGTCGACCGCTGGGTCGCCCTCCAGGAACAGAGCGGCGGCACGGACCCGGGCGCGCCCGGCGTGGTCTCCCGCGCGGTGGACGCACTGCTCGGCGTCGCGCTGTAACCCCACGGCACGCGAAGGGGCGTCTCCCGGCCGGGAGACGCCCCTTTTCGCTGTGCTCGGTGCTCAGTCCTCCGACGACTCCTCGTCGTCCGTACCCGGCTTGGGCGGCTTCGGCGGTCGTGTGCGGCCGCTGGGGTTGTCCCGGAGGTACGACTGGCTGTCGCTGCCGTCCGCCGTCGCGTGCCCGCCGGAAGCGGGCGGTCCGCCTCCGTCCCGGCGCCGCAGATAGCGCTCGAACTCGCGGGCGATCGCCTCGCCCGACGCCTCCGGCAGCTCGGCGGTGTCCCGGGCCTCCTCCAGCGACTGGACGTACTCGGCGACCTCGCTGTCCTCGGCGGCCAGCTGGTCCACGCCGACCTGCCAGGCGCGCGCGTCCTCGGGCAGCTCGCCCAGCGGGATGCGCACGTCGATCAGGTCCTCCAGGCGGTTCAGCAGGGCCAGCGTGGCCTTCGGGTTCGGCGGCTGCGACACGTAGTGCGGCACCGCCGCCCAGAGCGACACGGCCGGCACCCCCGCGTGCGTGCACGCCTCCTGGAGGACGCCGACGATGCCCGTGGGGCCCTCGTACTTGGTCTCCTCCAGGTCCATCCGCCGGGCCAGGTCCGGGTCGGACGTCGTCCCGCTGATCGGAACCGGACGCGTGTGCGGGGTGTCGCCGAGCAGGGCACCCAGGACGACCACCAGTTCCACGCCCAGTTCGTGGGCGAAGCCGAGCAGTTCGTTGCAGAACGAACGCCATCGCATGGACGGCTCGATACCGCGGACCAGGACGAGATCACGCGGCTTCTCGCCGCCGACCCGGACGACCGACAACCTTGTCGTCGGCCAGGTGATCTTGCGGACGCCCGCTTCCATGAACACCGTGGGGCGGTTGACCTGGAAGTCGTAGTAGTCCTCGGCGTCCAGCGCCGCGAACACCTCGCCCTTCCACTCCCTGTCCAGATGCGCGACCGCGGTGGAGGCGGCGTCGCCGGCATCGTTCCAGCCCTCGAACGCGGCCACCATGACCGGGTCGATCAGCTCGGGAACCCCCTCGAGCTCGATCACCCAGTGCCTCCTTCCGACGTGCCCTCGCTTGACCACCCAACCTTACGGCGTGCCAAGGGGGCGCCCGCAGCCCCCTTGCAGGGGGAGTGCCCCCATGACTGCCCCGTGATCCACCCCTGAACACCCCGGAGTCATCCGAGCTGGCCGTGAGGCCCTGGTCACAGCGTGGAGCGCAGCCACTGTTCGACGCTCGCGATGTGCACCGTCGCCCACGAGCGCGCCGCCTCGGCGTCCCGGTCGCGCAGGGCGGCGAGGATCGCCCGGTGCTCGCGCAGGGTGCGGCCCACCGCGTCCTCCTGGGTGAGGCCGCGCCAGATCCGGGCCCGGGTGGTGGGACCCGACAGGCCGTCGAGCAGCGAGCAGAGCACGGAGTTGCCCGAGCTGCGCACGATGCCCCGGTGGAACTCCAGGTCGCAGGCGACCAGGTCCTCCACGGACGGGTCCTCGCCGAGCCTGTCCAGCTGGGCCGTGAGCGCGTCCAGCTGCTGCTCGCTGATCCGCAGCGCCGCCATCGCCGTCGCGGCCGGCTCCAGGATGCGGCGTACGGCCAGGAACTCCAGGACCGTGTCGTCGCGGTGGAAGTCGACGACGAAGCTCAGCGCCTCCAGCAGCAGCTGCGGGTCGAGGCTGGTGACGTACGTCCCGTCGCCCTGGCGGACGTCCAGGATCCGGATGAGGGAGAGCGCGCGGACGGCCTCCCGCAGGGAGTTGCGGGACAGGCCGAGGTCGGCGGCGAGTTCGCTCTCCTTGGGCAGCCGGTCGCCCGGCCGCAGCGCGCCGGAGACGATCATGCCTTTGATCTTCTCGATCGCCTCGTCGGTGACTGCCATGGCCGGCCTCCCCTGTCGTTCAAGACCTCCGACGTATCAGGTCATTATGCGGGGACGAGTACGCGGAAGGGACGGCTCCGTCGGCGTGGAGCCGTCCCTTCCCGCACGCGGTCCCCGAGTGCCGTCCTACTTCTTGTCGAGCAGGTCCTGCACCTTGGCGCGGACGTCGTCGGTGGCCAGGCCGCGGATCGTCAGCGTCGTCCGGCGGCGCAGCACGTCGTCCTGCGTCTCGGCCCACTCGTGGTCCCGGGCCCAGACGACCTGCGCCCAGATCTCCGGGGCCTCCGGGTGGACGCGCTCGGCGAGTTCCGGGTTCTCGTTGGCCAGGCGGGCGATGTCGAAGGCCAGCGAGCCGTAGTGCGTGGCCAGGTGCCGGGCGGTGTCGGCTCCCATGCGCGGGCCGGGCGCCGGGCGGTCGGTCAGCAGCCGGTGGGCGACCGCGCGCGGGTTGGCGATGCCGGGCAGCGGCAGCTTCTTCGGCAGCGAGCTGATCGGCTCGAAGTCGTCACCGAGCGGGTGGCCCGGCAGCGTCTCCAGCTTCTTCATGATCGTCCGGCCGATGTGGCGGAAGGTGGTCCACTTGCCGCCCGCGACGGACAGCATGCCGCCCCGGCCCTCGGTGACGACCGTCTCGCGCTTGGCCTTGGCGGTGTCGCCCGGGCCGCCCGGCAGCACGCGCAGGCCGGCGAAGGAGTACGTGATGAGGTCGCGGCTGAGCTGCTGGTCGCGGACGGAGAAGGCGGCCTCGTCGAGGATCTGGGATATGTCCTTCTCGGTCACCGAGACGTCCGCCGGGTCGCCCTCGAACACCTCGTCGGTGGTGCCGAGCAGCAGCATGTCCTCCCAGGGGAGGGCGAAGGTGATGCGGTACTTGTCGATGGGGGTGGCGAGCGCGGCCTTCCAGGGGGAGGTGCGCTTCAGGACCAGGTGCGCGCCCTTCGACAGGCGGATGGAGGGCGCCGCGTTCGGGTTCTCCATCTTGCGCAGGTGGTCGACCCAGGGGCCGGTCGCGTTCAGCACGAGCCGGGCGTTCACGCCGAACTCGTCGCCGGAGAGGCGGTCCTTCAGCTCGGCGCCCGTGACCCGGCCCTGGGTGAAGCGCAGGCCCGTCACCTCGGCGTGGTTCAGGACGACCGCGCCCGCCTCGACGGCCGCGCGGACCGTCATCAGCGCCATGCGGGCGTCGTTCATCTGGTCGTCGCCGTAGACGGCCACGGCCTTGAGGTTCTCGGTGCGCAGCTCGGGCACGTCCTGCGCGGCCTTGGCCGGCGAGAGCAGGTGCCCGACGCCGTCACCGAACGCCGAGAGCGCGGAGTAGGCGAAGACGCCCGCGCCGAGCTTCGCCGCGCCGTGCGGCCCGCCCTTGTACACGGGGAGGTAGAACGTGAGCGGGTTCGCCAGGTGGGGGGCCACCTGACGGGAGACCGCACGGCGCTCGAAGTGGTTCTCCGCCACCAGCTTCACCGCGCCGGTCTGCAGGTAGCGCAGGCCGCCGTGGAGCAGCTTGGAGGAGGCGGAGGACGTGGCACCGGCGAAGTCGCCGGCGTCGACCAGAGCCACCCTGAGGCCGGACTGCGCGGCGTGCCAGGCGGTGGAGATGCCCAGGATGCCGCCGCCGATCACGAGAAGGTCGTACGACGCCTTGGCGAGCTGCTCCCTGGTCTCGGCTCGGCTCGGGTTCGAGCCGGAGGCCGGGTGCGTCCCCAGGGCAGGCACGGACTGCAGGGTGGACTGACTGGTCATGCGGTTTCTTACTCCTCGTCCTCGAGCCAGCCCATGGTCCGCTCGACGGCCTTGAGCCAGTTCTTGTACTCACGGTCACGGGTCTCCGCGGCCATGCGGGGGGTCCACTCGGCGGCCCGGCGCCAGTTGGCGCGCAGGTCGTCGGTGCTGTTCCAGAAGCCGACGGCGAGGCCGGCGGCGTAAGCGGCGCCGAGGCAGGTGGTCTCGGCGACCATCGGGCGCACCACGGGGGCGTCCACGAAGTCGGCGAGGGTCTGCATCAGCAGGTTGTTGGAGGTCATGCCGCCGTCGACCTTGAGGGCGGCCAGCTCGACACCGGAGTCCTTCGTCATGGCGTCCGCGATCTCGCGGGTCTGCCAGGCGGTGGCCTCCAGGACGGCACGCGCGAGGTGCGCCTTGGTGACGTACCGGGTCAGGCCGGCGATCACACCGCGGGCGTCGGAGCGCCAGTACGGGGCGAACAGGCCGGAGAAGGCCGGCACGAAGTAGGCGCCGCCGTTGTCCTCGACGGAGAGCGCGAGCGTCTCGATCTCGGCGGCGGTGGAGATCAGACCCATCTGGTCGCGCATCCACTGCACCAGCGAACCGGTGACGGCGATCGAGCCCTCCAGGGCGTAGACCGTGTCCTGGTCGCCGATCTTGTAGCCGACGGTGGTGAGCAGACCGCTGTAGGAGTTGATGATCTTGTCGCCGGTGTTCATCACCATGAAGGTGCCGGTGCCGTAGGTCGACTTGGTCTCGCCCTCGGAGAAGCAGGTCTGGCCGAACAGGGCCGCCTGCTGGTCGCCGAGCGCGGAGGCGACCGGGATGCCGCCGAGCAGGTCGCCCAGCTTGCCGCCCTTGATCTCGCCGTAGACCTCGGCGGAGGAGCGGATCTCCGGCAGCACCTGCTTCGGGACGCCGATCGACTCGCAGATCCGGTCGTCCCACTGCATGGTGTGGAGGTTCATGAGCATCGTGCGGGAGGCGTTCGTCACGTCCGTGACGTGCTTGCCGCCGTCGACACCGCCGGTCAGGTTCCAGATGACCCAGGTGTCCATGGTGCCGAAGAGGATGTCGCCCGCCTCGGCGCGCTCCTTCAGCCCGTCGACGTTGTCGAGCAGCCAGCGGGCCTTCGGACCGGCGAAGTAGGAGGCGAGGGGCAGGCCCGTCTCGCGGCGGAAGCGGTCCTGGCCGACGTTGCGGCCGAGCTCGCGGCAGAGGGCGTCGGTGCGGGTGTCCTGCCAGACGATGGCGTTGTGGACGGGCTCACCGGTGTTCCTGTCCCACAGCACGGTCGTCTCGCGCTGGTTGGTGATGCCGATGGCCTTGATGTCGTCGCGGGTGATGCCGGCCTTCTCGATGGCCCCGGCGACGACCTCCTGGACGTTCGTCCAGATCTCGGTGGCGTCGTGCTCGACCCAGCCCGGCTTGGGGAAGATCTGCTCGTGTTCCTTCTGGTCGACGGAGACGATCCGGCCGTCGCGGTCGAAGACGATGCAGCGGGAGGAGGTGGTGCCCTGGTCGATGGCGGCGATGAAGGGGCCGGCGGTGTGCGCGTCGGTCACTGTGTGCTCCTGGTAATTCCGGGTTTAAGGGGCTTTACGTACGGCGCGTGCTGGAAGTTTCGCGACGGGCGCGAAAGAGGGGCTGCTAAGCGAACGCGACGTTGTAGATGCCTGCCGCGATGGCGCCGCCGATCAGCGGACCCACCACGGGGACCCAGGCGTAGCCCCAGTCGGAGCCGCCCTTGTTGGGCAGCGGCAGCAGGGCGTGCACGATACGCGGACCGAGGTCACGGGCCGGGTTGATCGCATACCCCGTCGGGCCGCCGAGGGACAGGCCGATGGAGACCACCACGAGCGCGGTGATCAGGGCGCCCAGGGTGCCCAGGCCGTTGCCCTTGTCGTTCAGGCCCTGGGTGAGCACGGCGAGCACCAGCACGATCGTGCCGATGATCTCCGTGGCCAGGTTCTGCCAGGCGACCCGGACCTCGGGGCCGGTGGAGAAGACGCCCAGCACGGGGCCGGCGCCCTTCTCCTGGGCCTCGACGGCCTTGGCCGTCGTGGCCTGCGCACCCGGACCGCCGACGATCTCGCGGTCGGTGAGGTGGGCCTGGAACTGGCCGTAGTAGGCGATCCAGACCAGTGCGGCACCGATCATGGCGCCGAGGAGCTGGCCGGCCCAGTAGACCGGGACGTTGCTCCAGTCGCCGTCCTTGATCGCGAGCGCGAGGGTGACGGCCGGGTTCAGATGGGCGCCGGACAGCGGCGCCGTCGTGTAGACCGCCGTGAGCACCGCGAAGCCCCACCCGAAGGTGATGGCGAGCCAGCCGGCGTTGCGGGCCTTGGAAGCCTTGAGCGTCACGGCGGCGCAGACTCCGCCGCCGAGCAGGATGAGTATGGCGGTACCGATGGTCTCGCCGATGAAGATGTCGGAGCTGGACACCCGCGACTCCTTTGTCCTTCGTCCAGGGGAAGTGCGATACCGGCCTGGCGTTGTCACACTCTAGCGCGTATTGCCGGTACCTGTTCGACAATGTCGACCGATGGACGGGAGTCTTGCTTCGGCGTTACGAGCACGTCAAGGGCTGTGTTGTCGAAAACACGATCGTTACTGATCGCCCCGGTCCCCAGGATCTTTGCCGCAGGTGAGCGCGGGCATGCCGAGGACCGGGACGCCGTGTGGCCCCCCGGTCCCGTGCTGTTCCGTCAGAACCGTCCGGCGCCCAGGTCCCGCGAGACCGCGCGGGCGCAGTCCCGGACCGCCGCGATCAGCTCCGGGCGCAGCGCCCGCTCCTCGTCGGACCGGCACAGCCGCTCCACGGCGCCGGTGATGCCGACCGCGCCGACCGGCATGCGCCGCCGGTCGTGGATGGGGGCCGCGAGGGAGGCGACGCCCTCCCAGGTCTCCTCCACGTCCGCCGCGTACCCGCGCGCGCGGGTGACGTCGAGGATGTGCTCGAACGCCTCCGGCTCGCACACCGTACGGTCCGTGAACGCCTTGCGGTCGGCCTCCAGGGCCTCGCTGTGCGCCACCGGGTCGTAGGCCGACAGCACCTTGCCGAGGGCCGTGGAGTGCAGCGGCTGCATGGCCCCGATCTCCAGCACCTGCCGGCTGTCGTCGGGCCGGAAGACGTGGTGCACGATCAGCACGCCCTGCTGGTGCAGGACGCCCAGGTAGACGCTCTCGCCGCTGGAACGGGCCAGGTCGTCGGCCCAGACCAGGGCGCGCGCCCGCAGCTCGTGGACGTCGAGGTAGGTGGTGCCCAGGCGCAGCAGCTCCGCGCCCAGCTGGTAGCGCCCGGAGGCGTCGTCCTGCTCCACGAAGCCCTCCTGCTGGAGAGTGCGCAGGATGCCGTGCGCGGTGCCCTTGGCCAGGCCCAGCGACGAGGCGATGTCCGACAGGCCGAGCCGCCGCTCGCCGCCCGCGAGGAGCCGCAGCATCGCGGCCGCCCGTTCGAGCGACTGGATGTTCCGTGCCATCGCCGTACTGCCTCCGTCCCCTTCGACCGCCGACAGGTGGGGCCCGCAGCCCTCGTTCGGCAATGTCGAACACTACCGGTCGTTGCCGACCTCCCGCTAATGGCGGGTCGCCACATGGTGCGGCATGGACGCCCCGGCGGATGCCCATGGGTCGCACCGCGGCCGGTCCCGGCGGATGCTCATGGGTCACCGTGGCCGGTCCCGGCCCCCCTCGGCGTCCGTCCCGTGGACGTGCTGCCCATCCGGGCCGACTCCCGGTTACGCTGGCGCCGTGCGCCTCTCCCCGGATGCCCTGCCGGATGTCCGGGAAGCCGCATAGCCGACAGCCGTCGCATCCGAGGGAGCCCTTTTCATGGCCTCGTTGCCGCCGACCCCTTCCACAGACAGCCGGACCCGCGTGTCCGCCCTCCGAGAGGCGCTGGCCACCCGTGTGGTCGTGGCCGACGGAGCCATGGGCACCATGCTCCAGGCGCAGGACCCCACGCTGGAGGACTTCGAGAATCTCGAGGGCTGCAACGAGATCCTCAACGTGACCCGCCCGGACATCGTCCGCTCCGTCCACGACGCGTACTTCGCCGTCGGCGTCGACTGCGTCGAGACCAACACCTTCGGCGCCAACCACTCGGCCATGGCCGAGTACGAGATCGCCGACCGGATCCACGAGCTGTCCGAGGCTGGCGCCCGCATCGCCCGCGAGGTGGCCGACGAGTACGCCGCCGGCGACGGACGCCCCCGCTGGGTCCTGGGCTCGGTCGGCCCCGGCACCAAGCTGCCCACGCTCGGCCACATCACCTACGGCACGATCCGCGACGGCTACCAGGCCAATGCCGAGGGGCTGCTCGCCGGCGGCGCCGACGCGCTGATCGTGGAGACCACGCAGGACCTCCTGCAGACCAAGGCCTCCGTCCTGGGCGCCCGCCGGGCCATGGAGGCCACCGGCGTCGAGGTGCCCCTGCTCTGCTCGATGGCCTTCGAGACCACCGGCACCATGCTGCTCGGCTCCGAGATCGGCGCGGCCCTGACCGCGCTGGAGCCCCTCGGCATCGACATGATCGGCCTGAACTGCTCCACCGGCCCGGCCGAGATGAGCGAGCACCTGCGCTACCTCACGCGCCACTCGCGCATCCCGCTGCTGTGCATGCCCAACGCCGGCCTGCCGATCCTCACCAAGGACGGCGCACACTTCCCGCTCGACCCCGAGGGCCTGGCCGACGCCCAGCAGAACTTCGTCCAGGACTACGGCCTGTCCCTGGTCGGCGGCTGCTGCGGCACCACCCCCGAGCACCTGCGCCAGCTCGTCGAGCGCGTCCGGAACGTCAGCCCGGGCGAGCGCTCCCCGCAGCCCGAGCCGGGCGCCGCCTCCCTCTACCAGAGCGTGCCGTTCCGGCAGGACACCTCCTACCTGGCCATCGGCGAGCGCACCAACGCCAACGGCTCGAAGAAGTTCCGCGAGGCCATGCTGGACGGCCGCTGGGACGACTGCGTGGAGATGGCCCGCGAGCAGATCCGCGAGGGCGCGCACATGCTCGACCTGTGCGTGGACTACGTCGGCCGCGACGGCGTCGCCGACATGGAGGAACTGGCCGGCCGCTTCGCCACCGCCTCCACCCTGCCGATCGTGCTGGACTCCACCGAGGTCGACGTCATCCGGGCCGGCCTCGAGAAGCTCGGCGGCCGCGCGGTGATCAACTCGGTGAACTACGAGGACGGCGACGGCCCCGAGTCCCGCTTCGCCAAGGTCACCCAGCTCGCCAAGGAGCACGGCGCCGCCCTCATCGCGCTCACCATCGACGAGGAGGGCCAGGCCCGCACCGTCGAGAAGAAGGTCGAGATCGCCGAACGGCTCATCGACGACCTCACCGGCAACTGGGGCATCCACGAGGAGGACATCCTCGTCGACTGCCTCACCTTCACCATCTGCACCGGCCAGGAGGAGTCCCGCAAGGACGGCATCGCCACCATCGAGGGCATCCGCGAGCTGAAGCGGCGCCACCCGAAGGTGCAGACCACCCTCGGCCTGTCCAACATCTCCTTCGGCCTCAACCCGGCCGCCCGCATCCTGCTGAACTCGGTCTTCCTCGACGAGTGCGTCAAGGCGGGCCTGGACTCGGCGATCGTGCACGCCTCGAAGATCCTGCCGATCGCCCGCTTCAGCGAGGAGGAGGTCCAGACCGCCCTGGACCTCATCTACGACCGCCGCGCCGAGGGCTACGACCCGCTGCAGAAGCTCATGCAGCTCTTCGAGGGCGCCACCGCCAAGTCCCTCAAGGCCGGCAAGGCCGAGGAGCTGGCCGCCCTGCCGCTGGACGAGCGCCTCAAGCGCCGCATCATCGACGGCGAGCGCAACGGCCTGGAAGCCGACCTCGACGAGGCCCTCCAGGAGCGGCCCGCGCTCGACATCGTCAACGAGACCCTGCTGGAGGGCATGAAGGTCGTCGGCGAGCTGTTCGGCTCCGGCCAGATGCAGCTGCCGTTCGTCCTGCAGTCGGCCGAGGTGATGAAGGCGGCCGTCGCCCACCTCGAACCGCACATGGAGAAGACCGACGAGGGGGGCAAGGGCACCATCGTGCTCGCCACCGTGCGTGGCGACGTGCACGACATCGGCAAGAACCTCGTCGACATCATCCTGACCAACAACGGCTACAACGTCGTCAACCTCGGCATCAAGCAGCCGGTCTCCGCGATCCTGGACGCCGCCGAGGAGCACAAGGCCGACGTCATCGGCATGTCCGGTCTCCTGGTCAAGTCCACCGTGATCATGAAGGAGAACCTGGAGGAGCTGAACCAGCGCGACCTGGCGGCGAAGTACCCGGTCATCCTCGGCGGCGCCGCCCTCACCCGCGCCTACGTCGAGCAGGACCTGCACGAGCTGTACGAGGGCGAGGTCCGCTACGCCCGCGACGCCTTCGAGGGCCTGCGCCTGATGGACGCCCTGATCGGCGTCAAGCGGGGCGTGCCCGGCGCGAAGCTGCCCGAGCTGAAGCAGCGCCGGGTCAGGGCCGCCGCCCAGGCCGCCGTGGAGGAGCGCCCCGAGGAGGGGCACGTCCGCTCCGACGTCGCCACCGACAACCCGGTCCCCGAGCCGCCCTTCTGGGGCACCCGCGTGATCAAGGGCGTCCAGCTCAAGGAGTACGCGAGCTGGCTCGACGAGGGCGCCCTGTTCAAGGGCCAGTGGGGTCTGAAGCAGGCCCGCACCGGCGAGGGCCCCTCGTACGAGGAACTGGTCGAGACGGAGGGCCGGCCCCGGCTGCGCGGGCTGCTGGACCGGCTGCAGACGGAGAACCTGCTGGAGGCGGCCGTGGTCTACGGCTACTTCCCGTGCGTCTCCAAGGACGACGACCTGATCCTCCTCGACGAGCAGGGCAACGAGCGCACCCGCTTCACCTTCCCGCGCCAGCGCCGGGGCCGCCGCCTGTGCCTGGCCGACTTCTTCCGCCCGGAGGACTCCGGCGAGACGGACGTCGTGGGCCTCCAGGTCGTCACCGTCGGCTCGCGCATCGGCGAGGAGACCGCGCGGCTCTTCGAGGCCAACGCCTACCGGGACTACCTGGAACTGCACGGCCTGTCCGTGCAGTTGGCGGAGGCGCTCGCCGAGTACTGGCACGCGCGCGTGCGTTCCGAACTGGGCTTCGCCGGCGAGGACCCGGACGAGATGCAGGGCATGTTCGAGCTGAAGTACCGGGGCGCCCGCTTCAGCCTCGGCTACGGCGCCTGTCCCAACCTGGAGGACCGGGCCAAGATCGCCGACCTGCTCCAGCCGGAGCGCATCGGCGTCCACCTCTCGGAGGAGTTCCAGCTGCACCCCGAGCAGTCCACGGACGCCATCGTGATCCACCACCCGGAGGCCAAGTACTTCAACGCCCGCTGAGCCGCCCCACCGGGCACACCCCGCACCGGCCCCCGGCGTGCGGTCCGTGTGCCCCGGGGCACACGGACCAAACGAGGCACTTCCGCCGCGCACGTCGTAGACTGGTCGGTCCACTGCAGGCCGGTTCCCATGTGGGAACCGGCCTGATCGTCCCTCAAGGAGGTAGGTGGATGACCAGTACGGTCCCCGCGCTCGGTACCCGGACGGCCGAAGGGTCGGCCCTCCAAGCCGTGCTCCTCGACATGGACGGCACCCTGGTGGACACGGAGGGCTTCTGGTGGGACGTCGAGGCCGAGGTCTTCGCCTCCCTCGGCCACACGCTCGACGAGTCCTGGCGCCACGTCGTGGTCGGCGGCCCCATGACCCGCAGCGCGGGGTTCCTGATCGAGGCCACCGGCGCCGACATCACCCTCGACGAACTCACGGTCCTGCTGAACAACGGCTTCGAGGACCGCATCGACGGCGGCCTGCCGCTGATGCCCGGCGCCGGGCGGCTGCTGGCCGAGCTGTACGAGTACGAGGTCCCCACGGCCCTCGTCTCCGCCTCGCACCGGCGCATCATCGACCGGGTGCTGGCCTCGCTCGGCGCGCACCACTTCAGCCTGACCGTGGCCGGTGACGAGGTGCCGCGCACCAAGCCCCACCCCGACCCGTACCTGGCGGCCGCCGTCGGACTCGGCGTGGACCCGGCCCGCTGCGCCGTCATCGAGGACACCGCGACCGGCGTCGCGGCGGCCGAGGCCGCGGGCTGCCGGGTCGTGGCGGTGCCCTCCGTGGCCCCCATCGCCCCGGCCCTGAGGCGGACGGTCGTCAGCTCCCTGGAAGAGGTCGACCTGACATTTCTGCACGGGCTGATGACGGAAATGCGCTAGCTGTTCACCCAGCGTGCAGCGGTGTTAGGCGGTAATTCCGGAGATGAATTCGAACCTCTCCGGATGACCGAATTCCCGTGCGTCCGAACCCGTTTACGGGTGTGACGTTCCCCACGCGATCCGGGGTCGACAGCGGATCCGGCGTGTGCCGCGCACCCCCTCCGGGGGGCCGTCGGCGTGCCCTTGTGTCCCGATTGATGGATCGGTGCACCAAAGCTTCCGCCATCCGCTTTTCGGTGTGTCCACGCCCGGTTCCGCAGCGTGATGGCCCCTCAACTCCGGTGACGGCGAACCCTCCTGCCGGTCCGGACTAATCTCGTCGCGAGAACATCGCCCCACCCCCGTGATCCGCTGCGCCACCCCTGCATGCCGGGTACACGGAGTAGACAGCTCTGGAGAAACTCGAGCATGAACCGCAAGACTTTGGTGCTGCCGGCCGTGATCGGTCTGCTCGCGCCGGTGCTCGCCGCCTGCGGCGGGTCCGACAGCGGGAGCAGCGACAGCGGCGCGATCGTCGTCGGCACCACGGACCGGTTCACCGCCTCGAAGGACGCCCCCGCGCCCCTCGACCCGGCGTACGCCTACGACGTCGGCACCTGGAACATCCTGCGCCAGACCGTGCAGACCCTGATGATCCAGCCGCGCGGCGAGGGCGAGCCGGTACCGGAGGCCGCCGAGCGGTGCGGCTTCACCGACACCGGCAACGAGCGCTACGCCTGCACCCTGCGCGACGGACTGAAGTTCGCCAACGGCGACCCCGTCACCGCGGCCGACGTCAAGTACTCCATCGACCGCGCCCGTTCCCTCAAGGCCGACAGCGGTGTGTTCGCCCTGCTGTCCACCATCGACACCGTCGAGACGCAGGGCGACCGCGAGGTCATCTTCCACCTCAAGACGGCCGACGCGACCTTCCCGTACAAGCTGTCGACCCCGGTCGCCGGCATCGTCGACCCCGACGACTACCCGAAGGACAAGCTGCGCGACGGCTTCGACCTGGAGGGCTCCGGCCCGTACACCCTCAAGGCCGACGTCGAGAACGGCGCGATGGTCAAGGCCGAGTTCACCCGCAACCCCGACTACAAGGGGAGCCTGAAGGTGAACAACGACAAGGTCGACATGGTCTCCTTCAAGGACGCCGACGCCATGGGCGAGGCGCTGCGGAAGGGCGACATCGACCTGATGACCCGCACCATGTCGCCCGACCAGATCCGCAAGCTCTCCGGTGACGCCGACACCGACATCGACCTCGTCGAGATGCCCGGCCTGGAGATCCGCTACCTGGGCTTCAACACCGACGCCCCGACCGTCAAGTCCAAGGCCGTGCGCCAGGCGATGGCCCAGGTCGTCAACCGCAGCGCGCTGGTCTCCAAGGTCTACGGCTCCCAGGCCGAGCCGCTGTACTCGCTGGTCCCGGCCAGCATCACCGGCCACTCCAACTCGTTCTTCAACAAGTACGGCGACCCGAACGTCACCAAGGCCCGCGCCCTGCTCAACCAGGCGAACATCACCACCCCGGTGAAGCTGACGCTGCACTACACCACCGACCACTACGGCCCGGCCACCAAGAAGGAGTTCGAGGTCCTGCGCGACCAGCTGAACTCCACCGGCCTGTTCGACGTCGGCATCAAGGGCACGCCGTGGGACACCTTCCGCCCGGCCGAGAAGAAGGGCGAGTACGACGTCTACGGCATGGGCTGGTTCCCGGACTTCCCGGACGCGGACAACTTCCTCGCGCCCTTCCTCGACGCGGACAACACCCTCGGCTCGCCGTACGACAACAGCCGCATCCGCAACACCCTGATCCCCGAGTCGCGCCAAGAGGCGGACCGGTTGTCCGCCTCCACCAGCCTGACGGACATTCAGGACATCGTCGCCAGTGACGTGCCGGTGCTGCCGCTGTGGCAGGGCAAGCAGTACGTCGCCGCGCGCGACGACATCACGGGTACCGCGTACGCCCTCAACTCCTCCTCGACGCTCCAGCTCTGGGAGCTCGGGCGGGGCGTGAGTGGCTGACGGACCCACTGGAACCCCGGGGCCTGTGACCGCGGCCCCCGGGGATCCGTGCCCCGGAGCCGGGGACATGCTCCGGGCGTTCTCGAGAACCGACGACAAGGCACACACGTGAACATACGCAACCAGTGGCCGGTCCTGCCCATCGTGGCGGGGCTCGCCTCCGGCCTGCTCACCGGCTGTGGCACGGAGACCGGAGACTCCGCGGGGGAGGGCTCCAACGTGGTGGTGGGGATGTCCGACGACGTCCTGGCCACGGATCCCGCCTCCGGCTACGACCCCGGCTCCTGGCTGTTGTTCAACAACGTCTTCCAGTCGCTGCTCAGCTTCCCCAAGGGCGCCACGGAACCGCAGCCCGAGGCCGCCGAGAGCTGCTCCTTCACCGACACCCAGACCACGGTCTACAAGTGCACGCTGAAGGACGGCCTCAAGTTCAGCAACGGTGACGAACTCACCTCCGAGGACGTCAAGTTCTCCTTCGACCGCATGCTGAAGATCAACGACCCGGACGGGCCCGCGATCATGTTCCCCACACTGCAGAAGGTCGAGACCCCGGACGAGAAGACGGTCGTCTTCCGGCTCAACACGGCCGACGCCACCTTCCCCAGCAAGATCGCCTCGGGCGCCGGGTCCATCGTCGACCACCGCGAGTACGACGCGGACGGGCTCCGCAAGGACGGCCAGGCCGTCGGCTCCGGCCCCTACAAGCTCGACTCGTTCGACAAGGACCAGGCCGTCTTCTCCGTCAACGAGAACTACAAGGGCACCGCCGAGGTGAAGAACACCGGCGTGACGCTCAAGTTCTTCGACGGCGACCAGACCGCCCTGAAGCAGGCGATCCAGAACGAGGAAGTCGACATCGCCTACCGCGGCCTGACCGCGAGCGACATCGCGGACACGGAGAAGGCCGACAACGGCACCGGCGTCGAGGTCGTCGAGGGCAGCAGCGCCGAGGTCCAGCACCTGGTGTTCAACATGAAGGACCCGGTCGCCGGAAAGCTCGGCGTCCGCAAGGCCATCGCCCACCTGCTCGACCGCGAGGCCCTCATCAGGGACGTCTACCAGGGCACGGCCACCCCGCTGTACTCGATCATCCCGGCCGGCATCGCCGGCCACAACACGGCCTTCTTCGACACCTACGGCGCCCGGCCCTCGAAGGCCAAGGCGGCGGACGCGCTGCGCGAGGACGGCATCACCGGCAAGGTGAAGCTGACCCTCTGGTCGACCCCGTCCCGCTACGGCCCCGCCACCGACCAGGAGCTGAACGCCATCGCCGGCCAGCTCAACGCCAGCGGCCTGTTCGACGCCGACGTCAAGTCCGTCCCCTTCGGCCAGTACGAGAAGGACATAGCGGCCGGCAAGTACGGCGTCTACGTCAAGGGCTGGGTCCCGGACTACCCGGACGCCGACAACTTCACGGCCCCCTTCTTCGGCAAGGGCAACGTGCTGAACAACAACTACGACAACAGCACCATCACCGGCTCGCTCATCCCGCGCACCGCGGCCCTGACCAACCGGGCCGCCACCGACAAGGAGTTCGGGGAGCTGCAGGACATCGTCGCCGACGAACTGCCCGTCCTGCCGGTGTGGCAGGCCAAGCAGTACGCGGTCGTCCGCGACGGCGTCTACGGCCTGGAGTACTGCCTCGACGCGTCGACCGTGTTCCGCTTCTGGGAGCTGAGCAAGGACGCCTGACGCACGGGTGTGAAGAAGGGCGCCTCCTGCTCGACAGGGGGCGCCCTCTTCGTTGTCGCGGGCTGGACGGCTTGTCGCGTGCTGGGCGGCCTGCTGTGCGCCGGGCGCCCACTACGCGCTGGACGGCCCTACTGCGCGCCGGGGCGCACCAGCCCGCTCTCGTACGCGTACACCGCGGCCTGCACGCGGTCGCGCAGGCCCAGCTTGGTGAGCACATGCCCGACGTGCGTCTTGACGGTGGTCTCGCTGACGAACAGGTCCGCGGCGATCTCGGCGTTGGACAGCCCGCGCGCCACCAGCTTCAGCACCTCGACCTCGCGGTCGGTGAGCGTGTGCAGCGTGTCCGGCACCGGCTCGTCGCCCGAGGGCAGGTGTGTGGCGTACTTGTCGAGCAGCCGGCGCGTGATGCTCGGCGCGAGCATCGCCTCGCCCGCGGCCACGACGCGGATCGCCTGCACCAGCTCGTTGGCGGGCGCGTCCTTCAGCAGGAAGCCGCTCGCCCCGGCCCGCAGGGCCTCCACCACGTACTCGTCGAGGTCGAAGGTGGTCAGCACCAGCACCTTCGCCGGGCCGTCCCGCCCGGGGCCGGTGATCTGCCGGGTCGCCTCCACACCGTCCATCCGCGGCATGCGGATGTCCATCAGGACCACGTCGGGCTGCAGGGCCCGCACCTGGTCGAGCGCCTGGAGGCCGTCTCCGGCCTCGCCGACGACCGCGAGGTCCTGCTCGGCCTCCAGGATCATCCGGAAGCCCGTGCGGAGCAGGGGCTGGTCGTCGACCAGTAGGACGCGGATGGCCACGTAAGTCTCCTTCGCTAGTCCGGCCCCATTCTGCCCTGCGCGGGCCCGCCGGACTCAGCCACCCTCACCGGTCGGTCACCTTCAGCGGCAGCGGGTACGGCGGGGGAGTGCCGCCGAACTCCGGGCAGTGGGCCTGGTGGTCGCACCAGCCGCACAGCTTCGTGGGGCGCGGCCGCCAGTCGCCCGTCTCGGTCGCCAGCCGGATCGCCTCCCACAGCGCCAGCAGCTTGCGCTCGACCCGCTCCAGGTCGGCGAGGACCGGGTCGTACGTCAGCACCTCACCGCTGCCGAGGTAGACCAGCTGGAGCCGCCGCGGCACCACGTTCTTCAGCCGCCACACGACCAGGGCGTAGAACTTCATCTGGAACAGAGCGCCCTCGGAGTACTCGGGCCGGGGCGCTTTCCCCGTCTTGTAGTCGACGATCCGGACCTCACCCGTGGGAGCCACGTCGACCCGGTCGATGATCCCGCGCAACCGCAGCCCGGACTCCAGCTCGGCCTCGACGAACAGCTCCCGCTCGGCCGGCTCCAGACGGCTGGGGTCCTCCAGGGTGAACCAGCGCTCGACGAGCTGCTCCGCCTCGCCCAGCCAGCGCGCCAGCCGCTCGCCCTCGGGATCGTCGGCGAACAGCTCCACGACCTCCGGCCGCGTCTCGCGCAGCCGGTCCCACTGGCCCGGGATCAGCGACTTCGCCCGGGGCGGCGTGCGCTCGGCCGCCGGGGCGTCGAAGAGGCGCTCCAGGACCGCGTGCACCAGCGTGCCCCTGGTCGCCGCCTCGCTCGGCTTCTCCGGGAGCCGGTCGATGACCCGGAAGCGGTAGAGCAACGGGCACTGCATGAAGTCACTGGCACGCGAGGGGGACAGCGAGGCGGGCGGTATGGCGGTGGGCCTCGTCACGAGGTCGCTCACGGCGGCCGTCTCCGCCGCCGCCTCCGCCACTGCCTGGACGGCCGTGTCCCCTGCCGTCGCCTCGGGCCCTGCCGTGACCGGCGGATCCACCGCCGCGGCAGGGCTGGTCTCGGGCTGCGCCGCGCCCTCGGTGCTCGTCTCCATGCCCCAGACCATACGGCCCGCCACTGACAGTGACCCAGGCGCGTTCCGTGGGGGAAGCCGGGAGGGGAGGTCGACGTACGGGAAACACAGGGGTGCCGGGGCGGAACGCACCTCGGCGGACGCATACCATCGACTCGAGACCCTCCCGTCCGGCACGCACGGGAGACGCTTCGAACGAGGGGACACCGGTGGACGAGAGCGGCGGGCGCGGGCAGCCGCGGTCCGGCAACGAGGAGTCGGCCGAGCGCCACGCAGGGCCTCCGGCCCGGGCCGCCGACCCGACCCCCGCCGACGAACGCCCCACGGAGGAACGGCGCTTCACCCCCGAACAGCGGGACGACGCCCCGTCATCAGACACCCCGGCGCCCCGACCGACCCCGCCTGCACACCAGGACTCCACCGTCCCCACGGCCGATGACCCTTCCCCGGCCCACGGCGAGGCCGACGGGGGCCGCACGCCCGACAGCGAGAGCGGTGGGCCCGGCGGCTCTGCCACCGGTGGTCCTTCTACGGTCCCCGCCCATGGCGAGGCCGAGGGGAGCGGCACTGAGAGCGGAGGGCCTGGCGGCTCTGCCGATGGCCCGTCCACGGTGCCGACCCGCAGCGAGGCCGAGGGGAGCGGCGCTCCCGACAGCGATGGGCCCACCGGCCCCGCCACCGACGGCTCCGCCACGGCCCCTGCCCACGGAAAGGGCGACGCGCGTTCCGGAGGCGACGCGCACCCGGACCGCGCCTACGCCGGCGACCCGCACACCGCGCCCGTCGGCCGGCCCGAGGCAGACCGTCGTGACACCACCGCGCCCGCGGCAGGCAGGCCGGAAGCGGATCCCCGTCACACCACCGCACCCGCAGCCGGTCGCCCCGAGGCAGACCCCCGTCACACCCCCATCGCCGACCGCCCCGAGGCGGAGCCTCCTCGCGCGGCCCCCGCGCCCGTCTCCGGCGGCTCCGAGCACCACCCCGACTCCCCGGCCGCACACGACCACACCCCGGGCCACCGGCCCCTCGCGCACTCCGCCGACGGCAAGGGCCCCGCCCCCCAGCGGCCCGAGCCCCGGGGCGGGCTGCTCATGGGGCGGCCCTTCGGGGTGCCCGTGTACGTCGCGCCGAGCTGGTTCCTGGTCGCCGCCCTGATCACCTGGGTGTTCGGCGGCCAGCTGGAGCGCGTGCTGCCCGAGCTCGGCGCCGCCCGCTACCTGGTCTCGCTCTTCTTCGCCGTGGCCTTCTACGCCTCCGTGCTGGTCCACGAACTGGCCCACACGGTCGCCGCCCTCCGCTTCAAGCTCCCGGTCCGCCGCATCCAGCTCCAGTTCTTCGGCGGCGTCTCCGAGATCGAGAAGGAGGCCGAGACCCCCGGCCGGGAGTTCGTGCTGGCCTTCGTCGGCCCGCTGCTCTCCCTCGTCCTGGCCGGCGTCTTCTACGCCGCCGTGCAGACCGTGGAACCCGGCACCGTCCCCGGCGTCCTGCTCGCCGGCCTGATGATCTCCAACCTCATCGTGGCCGCGTTCAACCTCCTGCCCGGCCTGCCCCTGGACGGCGGCCGCATGCTCCGCGCCGTCGTCTGGAAGCTCACCGGCAAGCCGATGGCCGGCACCATCGCCGCCGCCTGGGTCGGCCGCGCCCTCGCCGTCTCCGTCCTGATCGGCCTGCCCCTGCTCACCCAGTCCGGCGCCCTCGGCGCCGAGGCCGTCGACAACGTCGGCATGGACACCGTCCTGGACGCCCTGCTCGCCGCCATCCTCGCCGCGATCATCTGGACCGGCGCCGGCAACAGCCTGCGCATGGCCCGCCTGCGCGAGCACCTCCCCGAGCTGCGCGCCCGCACGCTGACCCGCCGCGCGGTCCCCGTCGAGACCGACACCCCCCTCTCCGAGGCCCTGCGCCGGGCCAACGCCGCCGGAGCCCGCGCCCTGGTCGTCGTCGACGCCGACGGCAAACCGCTCTCCCTCGTCCGCGAGGCCGCCATCGTCGGCGTACCGGAGCACCGCCGCCCCTGGGTCGCGGTCAGCGGCCTCGCCCAGGAGCTCACCGACGGCATGCGCGTCTCGGCGGAACTGTCCGGCGAGGAACTCCTCGACGCCCTGCGCGCCGCCCCGGCCACCGAGTACCTGGTCGTGGAGGAGACCGGCGAGATCTACGGCGTCCTGTCGGCGGCCGACGTGGAGCGCGCCTTCGTCAAGGCGATGGCCAGGCCGTCCTAGCGGCCGGCCGCCGGCCGTCCCGGTGGCCGCCCCGGTGCCCGTCCTGGTGGTCGGCGGCCCCCTCCGGTGCCGGTAGGCTGGTCACATGTCCGAACCGACCGGTGCCGCCCGCAGGCGCGGGCCCTTCAAGGTCGGGGACCAGGTACAGCTGACCGACCCCAAGGGCCGCCACTACACGTTCACGCTCGAGGCCGGGAAGAACTTCCACACCCACAAGGGTTCCTTCCCGCACGACGAACTGATCGGCGCTCCCGAGGGCAGCGTTGTCCGCACCACGGGGAACGTCGCCTACCTCGCGCTGCGCCCCCTGCTCCCCGACTACGTCCTGTCCATGCCCCGAGGGGCAGCCGTCGTCTACCCGAAGGACGCGGGGCAGATCCTCGCCTTCGCCGACATCTTCCCCGGCGCGCGCGTCGTGGAGGCCGGCGTGGGCTCCGGCTCGCTCAGCAGCTTCCTGCTGCGCGCCATCGGCGACCAGGGCATGCTCCACAGCTACGAGCGCCGCGCCGACTTCGCCGAGATCGCCCAGGCGAACGTGGAGCGCTACTTCGGCGGCCCGCACCCCGCCTGGCAGCTCACCGTCGGCGACCTCCAGGACAACCTGTCGGACACCGACGTCGACCGCGTCATCCTCGACATGCTCGCCCCCTGGGAGTGCCTGGAGGCCGTCTCCAAGGCGCTCGTCCCCGGCGGCATCCTCTGCTGCTACGTCGCGACCACCACCCAGCTCGCCCGGACCGTCGAGTCCATCCGCGAGATCGGCTGCTTCAACGAGCCGACCTCCTGGGAGACGATGATCCGCAACTGGCACATCGAGGGCCTCGCCGTCCGCCCGGACCACCGGATGATCGGCCACACCGGCTTCCTGCTCACCGCCCGCCGCCTCGCCGACGGCGTCGAGCCCCCCATGCGCCGCCGCCGCCCCGCCAAGGGCGCCTACGGCGAGGACTACGCCGGCCCCAACGCCGACGGCGGCACCGCCCGCTGAGACGGCCCGTCACCGCACACGAGGCACAGACCTCACCGCACACAACGCACAGGCGCCGTGGCGCAGTTCCCGGACACCGCACCGGAACTGCGCCACGGCGCCTTCTCGTTGCCGCCCGGGGTGAAACCGCGCGCGACACCGTTGACCTGGCCCGAGGCGACCGGCAGCCGCCTCGCCCGCCGCCGGCGGCCCGCGCCGGCCCCGGCTTGCTGACACAGCGGCAGGAACCGTAACCCCTCTGACTTCCCCGGCACGGGACGCGCACACCCCGCCGTTCCCTCGCCGTGTGACGTGTGGCACCATCTTGGCCACCCCACCGGCACAGCCCTCAGGAGACACTCCTAGTGCAGCCTTCCGCCGTCCCGGAGCTCGCCCACACCCACACCCGCCCCATCCACTGGCTCGCCACCGCCACGGCCGTGGCCGGCGTGGTGGCCCTCTCCTCGGTCCTCCAGCCCGGCGCCGCGACGGCCGCTCAGCCGGCCGCCCCCGAGACCAGAAGCGCTCCGGCGAACGCGGCCGCGCCCGATCCGGCCGCGGTGGACTTCCCGATCGAGTGCGGCCCGGTGAAGGCCGTGGTGCGGAAGAAGGCCTCCGGGGATCTCGACGGCGACGGCGTACCCGAGACGGTGGCCGTGGTCCGCTGCGACTCCCCGATGGGCACCCCGCCGGACGGCGTGTTCGTCCTCACCCGGGGCGGCGACGGCGGCAAGCCACGGGTGGTGGCCACGCTGCTCGACCCCAAGGACGGCACCACCGTCGCGGACTTCGCCGTGCGCGACGGGGCCGTCACGGCCACGCTCCTCGGCTACTCGTCGACCGACGTGCCGCGTTGCTGCCCCGACGTGCGGAGCGACGTGAAATGGCGTTGGCAGAACGGCGCGTTCGTCCGCTCGACGCCGGCCGGTGCCCGCAGCGTGTGAGGCGCGTGCGCCAGCGCGTGTGAGATATCAGACAGTAGTGACAGTGCGTAGAGAAGTAGTCACTCTGCGTCCGGTCCGTAGACCTCTGTCCTGTCCGAAACCCGACGTACGTGGATGCACTCGCCCGGACACTCCTTCGCGGAGTCGATCACGTCCGTGAGAAGCGGCAGCGGTACGGGCGTTGTCGCGCCCTTGTCCTGGAGCAACTCGTCGTCGGCGCTCTTCACATAGGCCAGACCGTCGATGTCCAGCTCGAACACCTCCGGCGCGTACTGGGCGCAGATGCCGTCGCCGGTACACAGGTCCTGGTCGATCCAGACCTCCAGAGCCTCGCCGTCGACCCCGGCCTCCTGCTGCACGCTCATCTCTCCTGCCGTTTCTCCGCCGAGCCGTATCGGGAATCCGGCCAGCTCTGACGGGTGTTGAACGCTTCGACCCTACCTCCGCCTGGGTTCCAATCAGGTTCGGTGGGTATTCCCCTGGCGTGAGGGAGAGCGCAAGGGTGAAGATCGGACACACCCCGACCGTCTTTGTGATCTAGGGGTTTCAATCGACACCCGCCCAGGTAGGGTCTGGAAGCGTCCAGCTCCCCTTGGAGGAGGTGAGGACCGTGGCAGCCCACGACGACGACATGAACCGCGGCATCCGCCCGGGACGCGGGTCCGATGACCCGGCCGGGCAGATCGCCTACCTTGAGCAGGAGATCGCCGTCCTGCGACGCAAGCTCGCCGACTCTCCGCGACACACGAGGATTCTCGAAGAGCGGATCGTCGAGCTGCAGACCAATCTGGCCGGCGTGTCCGCGCAGAACGAGCGACTCGCCAACACGCTCCGTGAGGCCCGTGACCAGATCGTGGCCCTCAAGGAGGAGGTCGACCGGCTCGCACAGCCGCCGGCCGGCTTCGGTGTCTTCCTGACGGCGAACGAGGACGGCACCGCCGACATCTTCACCGGCGGCCGCAAGCTCAGGGTGAACGTCAGCCCCAGCGTCGAGCTCGAGGAGCTCAGGCGCGGCCAGGAAGTGATGCTCAACGAAGCGCTCAACGTGGTCGAGGCCATGGAGTTCGAGCGCGTCGGTGACATCGTCACCCTCAAGGAGATCCTCGAGGACGGCGAGCGGGCCTTGGTGCTCGGGCACACCGACGAGGAGCGGGTGGTACGGCTCGCCGAGCCGCTGCTGGACGTCACCATCCGCCCCGGCGACGCCCTGCTCCTGGAGCCCCGCTCCGGATACGTCTACGAGGTCGTCCCCAAGAGCGAGGTCGAGGAGCTCGTCCTCGAAGAGGTCCCCGACATCGGCTACGAGCAGATCGGTGGTCTCGGCGGCCAGATCGAGGCCATCCGGGACGCCGTCGAGCTCCCCTACCTCTACCCGGACCTGTTCAAGGAGCACGAACTGCGGCCGCCCAAGGGTGTGCTGCTGTACGGACCCCCTGGATGCGGTAAGACACTGATCGCCAAGGCCGTGGCCAATTCACTGGCCAAGAAGGTCGCCGAGGTGACCGGCCAGGCCGCCGGCAAGAGCTTCTTCCTGAACATCAAGGGCCCCGAGCTGCTGAACAAGTACGTCGGTGAGACGGAGCGGCAGATCCGCCTCGTCTTCCAGCGGGCCCGTGAGAAGGCCAGCGAGGGCACGCCCGTCATCGTCTTCTTCGACGAGATGGAGTCCCTCTTCCGCACCCGTGGCTCCGGTGTCAGCTCGGACGTGGAGAACACCATCGTCCCGCAGCTGCTCGCCGAGATCGACGGCGTGGAGGGCCTGCAGAACGTGGTCGTGATCGGCGCCTCCAACCGCGAGGACATGATCGACCCGGCCATCCTGCGGCCCGGCCGGCTGGACGTGAAGATCAAGATCGAGCGTCCGGACGCCGAGGCGGCCAAGGACATCTTCGGCAAGTACCTGACCGAGCGCCTCCCGCTGCACGCCGACGACCTCGGTGAGCACGGCGGCGACAAGGGTGCCACGGTCCAGAACATGATCCAGACGGCCGTCGAGCACATGTACGCCGAATCCGAGGAGAACCGCTTCCTGGAGGTCACCTACGCCAATGGTGACAAGGAAGTCCTGTACTTCAAGGACTTCAATTCCGGCGCCATGATCGAGAACATCGTGGGCCGGGCCAAGAAGATGGCGATCAAGGACTTCCTCGAGAAGAACCAGAAGGGCCTCCGCGTCTCCCACCTCCTCCAGGCCTGCGTGGACGAGTTCAAGGAGAACGAGGACCTGCCGAACACCACCAACCCGGACGACTGGGCCCGTATCTCCGGAAAGAAGGGCGAGCGGATCGTGTACATCCGTACGCTCATCACCGGAAAGCAGGGTGCGGACACCGGACGCTCCATCGACACGGTGGCGAACACCGGTCAGTACCTGTAAAAGGCAGGGCGGCTGCGGGTGCCCGTCGCGGGTACCCGCAGCCGACTGTTTTTCAGGCCACGGCTGGAGCAACGCAATGACGCAAATGATCTCCCCACCAGCGCAAAGGCGTTCTAGGCTCTTGCGTACCGCCGAGTCGCGCAGTGCGGGGACGGGCACCGCACACGCAACCGAGCGCCAGCGGTATCTGAGTGGCGCCCACGACCGAGGGTGCCGCCGGGCAAGGAGGGCCGCATGACCGTACGGCGAGTAATGGGCATCGAGACGGAGTACGGGATCTCCGTCCCCGGCCACCCCAACGCCAATGCCATGCTCACCTCGTCCCAGATCGTGAACGCCTACGCGGCGGCGATGCACCGGGCCCGCCGGGCCCGCTGGGACTTCGAGGAGGAGAACCCGCTGCGGGACGCGCGAGGCTTCGACCTCGCCCGTGAGGCCGCCGACTCCAGCCAGCTCACCGACGAGGACATCGGCCTGGCCAACGTGATCCTCACCAACGGTGCACGGCTCTACGTCGACCACGCGCACCCCGAGTACAGCGCCCCCGAGGTGACCAACCCCCGGGACGCCGTCCTCTGGGACAAGGCCGGCGAGCGGATCATGGCGGAGGCCGCGGAACGGGCCGCCCAGCTGCCCGGTGCCCAGCCGATCCACCTGTACAAGAACAACACCGACAACAAGGGCGCGTCCTACGGCACGCACGAGAACTACCTGATGAAGCGGGAGACCCCCTTCTCGGACATCGTGCGCCACCTGACGCCGTTCTTCGTCTCCCGCCAGGTCTTCGCCGGAGCGGGCCGCGTCGGCATCGGCCAGGACGGGCACGAGCACGGCTTCCAGCTGAGCCAGCGCGCCGACTACTTCGAGGTCGAGGTCGGCCTGGAGACGACGCTCAAGCGCCCGATCATCAACACCCGCGACGAGCCGCACGCGGACGCCGAGAAGTACCGGCGCCTGCACGTGATCATCGGCGACGCGAACCTGTCGGAGATCTCGACTTATCTGAAGCTGGGTACGACCGCGCTGGTCCTGTCGATGATCGAGGACGGCTTCATCGCCGTCGACCTGGCCGTCGACCAGCCCGTCCGCACCCTCCACCAGGTCTCGCACGACCCGTCCCTGAAGCGTCTGGTCACGCTCCGCAGCGGCCGGACGCTCACGGCGGTGCAGTTGCAGATGGAGTACTACGAGCTGGCGCGCAAGTACGTGGAGGAGCGGTTCGGCGCCGACGCCGACGAGCAGACCAAGGACGTCCTGTCCCGCTGGGAGGACACCCTCACCCGTCTGGAGCACGACCCGATGAGTCTGGCCGGCGAGCTGGACTGGGTCGCCAAGCGGGAGCTCATGGAGGGCTACCGCCGCCGGGACAACCTGGACTGGGACGCGGCCCGGCTCCACCTGGTCGACCTCCAGTACGCCGACGTACGGCCCGACAAGGGCCTGTACAACCGTCTGGTGGCCCGCGGGCGCATGAAGCGGCTGCTGGACGAGGCGGATGTCGAGCGGGCCCGTACGGCGCCTCCGGAGGACACCCGCGCGTACTTCCGCGGCCGCTGCCTGGAGCAGTACGCCGATGACGTCGCGGCCGCCTCCTGGGACTCGGTGATCTTCGACCTGCCGGGCCGGGACTCGCTGCAGCGCGTCCCAACCCTGGAACCGCTTCGCGGAACGCGTAATCACGTCAAGGAGCTCCTGGACCGCTGCCGCACGGCGGAAGACCTGGTCAGGGTGCTTTCGGGAGGATGAACGCGATCAGCGGGTACTCGGGTCGGGCCCGTCGGACAGGGTGGAAAATCCCTGGTCCGGGAATCATCGAGGTGGTCCCCGTACGTTGGAGCAACTGCGGGGCCATTGTCAGACCCGGCGAGTAGGGTCTGATCTTGACCGAGCAACTGTGTCGGGCGAACCGAGCGGGGTGAGGGATATGGCGACCAAGGACACCGGCGGCGGACAGCAGAAGGCCACCCGGTCCACCGAGGAGGTCGAGGAGCAGGCGGCAGAGGCGCAGGCTTCCGAGGACCTCAAGGAGCGTCAGGAGAAGCTGAGCGACGACGTGGACTCGGTCCTGGACGAGATCGACGACGTCCTTGAGGAGAACGCCGAGGACTTCGTGCGGTCCTTCGTTCAAAAGGGCGGCCAGTAAGGCCCTAGCGCCTTCATTCCGAAGGTGAATGGGGTGCACGGGTGACGGACGGGCGGAGCGCGGAGCGCTGCGCGCGGGGCAGCGACAGGTGATGCCTTCGTGTGCGGCGCTCCGGGCGTCCGTGACGTCCGGAAAGCCCGGCGGCCCGCCGGGCGTGAGCGGCGGGCAACAGCGGCGTCGCTCCGGCGGAGTTGGATCCGCCGGGCATGTGGATCACCGCCAAAGGACGGGTAGGGTCCGTGGCATACAGAGCCCCCGGTCGCAACCGGACCGGGGTGTTGTTCCAAGGATCGGCCCGACGATCACAGGGCGGGCTGTCGCATACGTGGAAGGAATCGCGTGGAAGCCAACACTCGTAGCACCGGGCGTCTACCAGCTGCCTTCCTGACGCCAGGCTCTTCCTCCTTCATGGACTTCCTCTCCGACTACCAGCCCGAACTGCTGCCGGGCAACAAGAAGTTGCCGCCCGTCCAGGGCGCCATCGAGGCGCCGCACGGCACGACGATCGTGGCCGTGACCTTCCCGGGCGGCGTGGTCCTCGCCGGTGACCGGCGCGCCACCATGGGCAACGTCATCGCGCAGCGGGACATCGAGAAGGTCTTCCCCGCCGACGAGTACTCGGCGGTGGGCATCGCCGGTACGGCGGGCTTGGCCGTGGAGATGGTGAAGCTGTTCCAGCTGGAGCTGGAGCACTTCGAGAAGGTCGAGGGCGCGCAGCTGTCCCTGGAGGGCAAGGCCAACCGGCTCTCGACGATGATCCGCTCCAACCTGGCCATGGCCATGCAGGGTCTGGCCGTCGTCCCGCTCTTCGCCGGGTACGACGTGGACCGGGAAAAGGGCCGGATCTTCTCCTACGACGTCACGGGCGGGCGTTCCGAGGAGCAGGGCTACGCGGCCACCGGCTCCGGGTCGATCTTCGCGCGCGGCGCGATGAAGAAGCTCTTCCGGGACGACCTCAGCGAGGCCGAGGCCACGACGCTCGTGGTCCAGGCGCTCTACGACGCGGCAGACGACGACTCGGCGACCGGTGGTCCCGATGTCGCCCGCCGGATCTATCCCATCGTCACCGTGATCACCGAGGACGGCTTCCGCCGGCTCACCGAGGACGAGTCGTCCGAGATCGCGCGCTCCGTCCTGGAGCGGCGTCTCCAGCAGCCGGACGGTCCGCGGGCCGCGCTGCTGTAGGCGGCGGGCGTTCTTGTGAGGGTGGTCCAGTGAACCGACGGAATCTTCAAGAGAGGGACGGATAACCGGTGTCGACGCCGTTCTATGTCTCACCCCAGCAGGCGATGGCCGACAAGGCGGAGTACGCCCGCAAGGGCATCGCCCGTGGCCGCAGCCTGGTCGTGCTGCAGTACGCCGACGGCATCGTGTTCGTCGGCGAGAACCCGTCCCGTGCGCTGCACAAGTTCAGCGAGATCTACGACCGGATCGGCTTCGCCGCCGCCGGCAAGTACAACGAGTACGAGAACCTGCGGATCGGCGGCGTTCGCTACGCCGACCTGCGGGGCTACACCTACGACCGGGGCGATGTGACGGCCCGCGGTCTGGCCAACGTGTACGCGCAGACGCTGGGCACGATCTTCTCCAGCGTCGGGGAGAAGCCGTACGAGGTGGAGCTGGTCGTCGCCGAGGTCGGTGAGACCCCGGAGGGGGACCAGATCTACCGGCTGCCGCACGACGGTTCCATCGTGGACGAGCACGGCTCGGTCGCGGTGGGCGGCAACGCGGAGCAGATCAGCAGCTATCTGGACCAGCGCCACCGGGACGGTATGACGCTGGCCGAGGCGCTCAAGCTGGCGGTGCAGTCGCTGTCCCGGGACACCAACGGCAGTGAGCGGGAGATTCCCGCGGAGCGGCTGGAGGTGGCGGTGCTGGACCGGACGCGACCGCAGAAGCGGAAGTTCAAGCGGATCAGTGGGCGGCAGCTGGAGCGGCTGCTGGGCGAGGACGGGGGGAAGCCGGGAGCGGAGTCGGAGCCGGAGGGATCCGAGGACGCCGAGTAGCGACCCACCGCTTGCGCTTGCCGCGCCCCGGCTGCTTCTGGCCGGGGCGCGCCGTCGTGCGCCTGCGGCGGCCTGTGCGGCGGCGTGGGGGTGGGCGTAGCGCGTGACGCCGGGTGGTGGGTCGGGGCCGCGTCGGGGGGTGTCCGTCCTCGGAACGGCGCGATGGGGTTGTGTACCGACTCGCCCCCCGTTGACGCGCCAACCGCTGCGGCCCTAGCTGCGGGCAATCGTGCCGCTAAGGGCGGCACGGGTGGGCGTGGGGGTCCCCCCTGCTCGAGCGAAGCCGAGAGCTTGGGGGAGGCACCCCGCTTCGCCGGGCTGCGGACCCACCCGGCCCCAGCACCGGCGCCGGGTGCGGGCTAACGAGGTGGTGCTGTGGACCCCCGTACGAGCAACTGCACCGGGATGTCCCCGCCCTCGGGTGAACGGCCCTCCAGGACCGCCAGGAGGGCCCGCATGCCCCGTTCGCCGAAGAGTTCCGCGTCCAGGCGGACCGTCGTCAGCTCGGGGTCGATGGCCGTGGCGAGGGCCAGGTCGTCCAGCCCGGTGACGGAGACGTCGTCGGGGATGCGGAGGCCGAGGCGGCGGGCCGCCTTGTACGCGCCCGCGGCCAGCTTGTCGTCGTCGCAGACCAGCGCGGTGGGGCGCGGCCCGGGCACCGACAGGGCGGCCTCCGTGGCGGCCACGGCGCCCTCGATGGAGATGGGGGCCCGGGCCGTGCGGACCGACGTGCCCGGTACCCCGGCCAGCCGCGCCGCCAGTTCCCGGGCCCGTACCTCGAACGTCCAGGACGGCACGTCCGCCGCCAGATGGAGGAAGCGGCGGTGGCCCAGGGACAGCAGGTGCTCCGCGACCTGGCGGACGCCGTCGGCGATGTCCAGGTTGACCGTCGCCGCGCCGAGGCTGCCCGCCGGGTCGCTGTCCAGCATGACCAGGGGGAGCGCCTCGCCGCGGATCGCGGTCAGCGCGTCCGCCGCCATGGACGAGGCGATGACGCCGTCCAGGGCCGCTTGGGCGGAGGCGAACGGGTCGCGGGCGGGCCCGATGCCCTCGGGGGAGGGGTAGAGGACCACGCCGAAGCCGTGCTCGGCGGCGACCCGGGCCGCGCCCGTGTAGACGCCCGCGAAGAACTCCGTGGTCAGGGCCGGGACCACCAGCAGGACCGTGCGCGTGCGGCCCAGGCGCAGGTTGCGGGCGGCCAGGTTCGGGCGGTAGCCCAGGTCGCGGGCCGCCTCGCGGACCCGTTCGGCCGTCGCCTCCGAGACCCGGCCGCGCCACTTGTCCCCGAGGACCAGGGAGACCGCCGCCTGCGAGACGCCGGCGGCCTGGGCGACGTCCCGGCTCGTGGGCCGTGTGCTGCCTCGTGCCACCGTCGGGCCGCTCCTTCGTCTGGACTCGCGAACAGCGGACATGGTACGTATGGGAACCGACGTTATACGTAAAACCTAGGGCGGGGACATGGCCACGGGATACCTGGAGATCCTTCGGGCGCGGCACGCCGCCCGACTGCTCGTCGGCACGCTGGTGGGGCGGCTGCCCAACGCCACGGCGGCCATCGCGATCGTGCTGTTCGTGCGGGCCGAAGGCGGCTCGTACAGCCTGGCCGGGGCGCTGGCGGGCGTGTACGGCGTCGCCAACGCGGTGGGACAGCCGGTGCTGGGCCGGCTCGTTGACCTGCGCGGCCAGCCGCGCGTGCAGCTGCCGGCGGCCGTCCTGGCCGCGCTCGCCATGGCCGTCTTCGCCTTCGCCGGCATCGGGTCGCTGGCCCTCGCGTACGCCTCCGTGGCGGCCGCCGGGCTCTTCGCGCCGCCCCTGGAGGGCGGGCTGCGGGCCCTGTGGGGCTCCGTGCTGCGGCGGGAGGACCAGGTGCACACGGCGTACGCCATGGACGCCGTGGCCCAGGAGGTGATGTTCACCGTCGGGCCGCTGCTGGTGACGCTGTGCGTGTCCCTGTGGTCGGCCCAGGCCGCACTGCTCGTGCTGAACGTCGTCGGGGTGCTGGGGGCGCTGTCCGTCGTGGTGTCGCCGCCCTCGCGCGCGTGGCGGTCGGCGCCGCGCGAGGCGCACTGGCTCGGCGCGCTGCGCTCACCGGGGCTGCTGGCGCTGCTGGCGGCGTTCCTGTTCATCGGGATGGCGCTCGGGTCCATCACGGTCGCCTCGGTGCCCTACGCGGACGCGCACGGCGGTGACGCGGTGTACGGCTGGCTGATGGCGGCCCTGGGGTTCGGGGCGCTGGTCGGCGGCACCGTCTACGGGGCCCGGCAGTGGGCCGGTGAGCCCGCGCGGAGACTGCGGGTGCTGGTGGCGCTTCTGGTGGTCTGTTACCTGCCGCTGCTGCTCATGCCGGACGCCGTGCCCATGGTGGCGCTGACCGCGCTCGCCGGGGTCTTCCTCGCCCCCGCCATCGCCTGCGCGTTCGTCCTGGTCGACCGGCACGCCCCGCGCGGCACGGTCACCGAGGCGTTCTCCTGGCTGGTGACGACGTTCACCGTGGGCCACTCGGTCGGAACGGGCGTCGCGGGACCCGTCGTAGAGGCGGGCGGCGCCCAGTGGGGCTTCGCCGTGCCGGGTGTCGCGGGTGCCGTGTCCCTGCTGGTTTTGAGCGCCACGGCGCGGGTACTCGCAGCTCCGGGTGGGGGAGCGGTCGTTGCCGCCGGTTCGGAAAATGATCCGAACCGTGCCCTCGAACCCCGTTTCAGTTCAGGGGATCGGGCGTAATGTTCCCTCATGGACCGCCGCATTTTCGGGCTGGAGAACGAGTACGGCGTCACGTGCACGTTCAGGGGACAGCGCCGCCTGTCTCCTGACGAGGTGGCGCGGTACCTCTTCCGCCGTGTCGTGTCATGGGGCCGCAGCAGCAATGTCTTTCTGCGAAACGGCGCCCGCCTCTATCTCGACGTGGGATCACATCCGGAATACGCGACACCGGAATGTGACAACGTGATCGAACTGGTCACCCACGACAAAGCGGGCGAGCGCATTCTCGAAGGACTCCTGGTGGACGCCGAACGACGCCTGCACGAGGAGGGAATCGCGGGCGACGTCTACCTCTTCAAGAACAACACCGACTCGGCGGGCAACTCCTACGGATGCCACGAGAACTATCTCGTGGCCCGGCACGGGGAGTTCTCGCGTCTCGCGGACATCCTGATTCCGTTCCTGGTCACGCGACAGCTGCTGTGCGGCGCCGGCAAGGTGCTGCAGACGCCGCGCGGGGCCGTGTACTGCGTCAGCCAGCGGGCCGAGCACATCTGGGAGGGCGTCTCCTCGGCGACCACCCGCTCCCGGCCGATCATCAACACCCGCGACGAGCCGCACGCGGACGCCGAGCGCTACCGCCGCCTGCACGTCATCGTGGGCGACTCGAACATGTCCGAGACGACCATGCTGCTCAAGGTCGGCGCCACCGACCTGGTGCTGCGCATGATCGAGGCGGGCACGGTGATGCGCGACCTCACCCTGGAGAACCCGATCCGGGCGATCCGCGAGGTCAGCCACGACATCACCGGCCGCCGCAAGGTCCGCCTGGCCAGCGGACGCGAGGCCTCCGCCCTGGAGGTGCAGCGCGAGTACTACGAGAAGGCCCTGGACTTCTGCGAGCGCCGCGGCATCCGCACCGGCACCGTCGAGCAGGTCCTGGAGCTGTGGGGCCGCACGCTGGACGCGATCGAGTCTGAGGACCTCGACCGCATCGGCACCGAGATCGACTGGGTCATGAAGTACAAGCTCCTCGAGCGGTACCGGGCCAAGCACAACATGACCATGTCGCATCCGCGGGTCGCGCAGATAGACCTCGCCTACCACGACATCCACCGCCGTCGCGGCCTGTACTACCTGCTGGAGAAGAAGGGCCAGGCCGCCCGCATCTGCAACGACTTGAAGATCTTCGAGGGCAAGTCCGTCCCGCCGCAGACGACTCGGGCCCGGCTGCGCGGCGACTTCATCCGCCGGGCCCAGGAGCAGCGCCGTGACTTCACGGTCGACTGGGTTCACCTCAAGCTCAACGACCAGGCCCAGCGCACCGTGTTGTGCAAGGACCCGTTCCGTTCCGTGGACGACCGGGTGGAGAAGCTGATCGCCGGAATGTGAGGAATTGCGCCGGCGGGAAAATCGCCGGAACGCCACACGGGCGCCGTACGTTACAAGTGCGGCGCCCTTCTCACGCCGTAGAGTTGCGCGCACGCCATCAACGAGATCGACCGATTACGAGGCCCCCACAGTGCGCCGACGCTCACTACTCATCTCCGTACCCGCAGGACTGGCCACGCTCGCCGCGTGCGGTGACGACAAGTCCGACTCGAGCAAGGCCAGCGACAGCCCGTCGCCCTCGCCGTCGGCCCCGTCCGCGGCCCCGCCGCCGAAGATCGTCGACGGTCCGCTGCCGGCGGTCACCGCGGGCACCAAGTTCGACGAGAAGCCGACGGTCGCCAAGGGCAGCGGCGAGCCGTCGAAGCAGCTCGCGGTGAAGACCCTGATCGCGGGCAGCGGCAAGGCCGTCGCGGAGAACGACTTCGTCGTGGCGAACTACCTGGGCCAGGTCTGGAACACCGCCAAGGTCTTCGACAACTCCTACGACCGCAAGGCCCGCCTCGCCATCCAGCTCACCCAGGGCCAGATCATCGACGGCTGGCGGTACGCGCTGGCGGGCAAGAAGGCCGGCAGCCGCGTCGAGATGGCCGTCCCGCCCACCTGGGGCTACGGCACGCAGGGCAACCCGCAGGCGGGCATCAAGGGCACCGACACGCTGGTCTTCGTCGTCGACATCCAGGACGCGTTCAACGCCACCAGCTCCGCCAAGGGCAAGGAGGTCCCGCAGGACAACGCGGACCTCCCCAAGGTCGGCACCAACACCGACGGCAAGGCCCCCTCCATCGAGGTGCCCGAGAAGGCCGCCCCGAAGAAGCTCGTCGCGGAGTACGTCCTGGAGGGCGACGGCGAGGAGGTCGCCGCCGAGAACAGCGTCCTCGTGCAGTACAAGGGCGTGCTGTGGGACGGCGGCAAGGAGTTCGACTCCTCGTACGCCAACAAGCAGCTGGTGTCGTTCTCGCTCCAGCAGGTCGTCAAGGGCTGGGCGCAGGGCCTGACCGGCAAGAAGGTCGGCAGCCGGGTCCTCATCGTCATCCCGCCGGAGCTGGGCTACGGCGACAACCCGCCGCAGGGCAGCGGCATCAAGAAGGACTCCACGCTGGTCTTCTCGGTGGACATCCTCGCGAAGCTGTGACGTGCGGGGGATGTAAGACTGTGCGTGTTCGCCTTTCCGCAGACAAGCAGGAGCAGCAGACGTGAGCATCGACAAGCCCGAGATCGACTTCCCGGGCGGCGAGCCCCCGGCGGACCTCGAGATCAAGGACATCTGGGAAGGCGACGGCCCGGTCGCGCAGGCCGGCCAGACCGTCACCGTGCACTACGTGGGTGTCGCCTTCAGCACGGGTGAGGAGTTCGACGCCAGCTGGAACCGCGGCACCCCGTTCCGCTTCCCGCTGGGCGGCGGCCGGGTCATCAAGGGCTGGGACCAGGGCGTGCAGGGCATGAAGGTCGGCGGCCGCCGCCAGCTGACGATCCCCGCCCACCTCGCCTACGGCAACCAGAGCCCGTCCCCTCTGATCAAGCCCGGCGAGACGCTGATCTTCGTGGTCGACCTGCTCGGAGTCTGAGCAAGGTTCGGACAGACTCGATCACGTGGGGCCCATGCCTGCTCGGGCATGGGCCCTCGGCTTTTGCCGTGCCACCCTGTGGCGGTACGGTCATCGCTCGTAAGCACCATAGGGAGGCGAAGCGCGTCGATGGCCATTGCCAAGGCCGAGCGGCTGATGAACCTGGCGCTGTGTCTGCTCGGGACGCGGCGGCCGCTCAGCAAGCGCGAGCTGCGTGACTCCATCGAGGCCTACGTCGAGGCCTTCGGGCCGGGCAACGGCGCGTCCGGCTCCGATGACTCGTTCAACCGCATGTTCGAGCGCGACAAGGACGATCTGCGCGAACTCGGACTCGTCATCGAGACGGTCGAGAGCCTCGACGGCGAGATCGGCTACCTGGCCCGCCGCGACAGCAACCGCCTGCCGCCCATCACCCTGGACGCCGAGGAGGCCGCCGCGCTGGGGCTCGCCGCCAAGGTGTGGCAGCAGGCCCGGCTCGCCGGCGCGGCCAGCGGCGCACTGCAGAAGCTGCGCGCGGCCGGACTCCCGGAGGATGTCGACCCGTACGGTCCGCACGGCGCGCTGGAGCCGCGCATTCCGGTGCATGAGGCGGCCTTCGAGCCGCTGATGCTGGCCTGCCGGGACCGGCGGCCCGTCGTCTTCGACTACCGCAAGGCCACGGCCGCGCGCCCCGAGCAGCGGCACGTGGAGCCGTGGGCGCTGGAGTGCTGGCGGGGCCACTGGTATCTGGCGGGCTGGGACCGCGACCGGGGCGCCGAGCGGGTGTTCCGGCTGTCCCGGATCACCGGCAAGGTCCGCTCGCGCGGCGGCCGCTACACCGCTGACGTGCCGGACGTCGTGACCGTCCGTGAGACCGTCGCGAGCTGGGCCGGGGAGATCGCCGACCGCTCGGCGCGGATCCGGTTGCGCTCGGACGCCGGTTACCCCCTTCGGGCGAAGGCCACCTCCGTCCGGGAACTCGGCGACGGCTGGGACGAGTTGGAGATTCCGTACGGCCACGGGCTGGACGCCTGGCTGGTGGAGTTCGGGCCGGACGTGGTCGTCCTGGAGCCCGCCGAGCTGCGGGCCGACGTGGTGGACCGGCTGCGGGCCGTGGCCAAGGGCTGAGGGGGAGCGGGGAAGACAGTGGCAGGCAAACCGGTCAGGCCCGTGAACGCCATCGACCAGACCCGGCGGATGCTCTCCCTGGTGACGTATCTGAGGGAGCGCCCCGGGGCCCGGGTCGAGGACGTCGCGCGCGCTTTCGGCATCACCGAGGACGAGCTGGTCTCCGACCTCGACGTGCTGCCCATGTGCGGCACGAGTTTCCGCGGCGGCGACCTCCTCGACATCGACACCGACGGCGAGCGCATCTGGTGGCACAACCCGGCCGCTCTCGCGGCGGAGGCCGCCGAACCGCTCAGACTCGCCGCCGACGAGGCCACCGCGCTGCTCGTCGCCGCCCGGGCCGTCGCCACGCTGCCCGGACTGCGCGAGAGCGACCGGCAGGCGCTGCTGCGGGCCACGGCCAAGGTGGAGACGGCGGCCGGCGAGGCGGCCGGTGCCAGTTCGCGGCTGTCGGTGACCTTCGAGTCCGAGGGCGGTGTCTTCGCGGACGTCGACCGGGCGATCGCCGAGCGCCGCCGCCTGTGGATCCGCTACTACTCGCCCGCGCGCGACGAGGTCACCGAGCGGGAGATCGACCCCATCCGCCTGGTCAGCGTCGGGCACACCTACGTCGAGGCATGGTGCCGCCGCTCCGAGGCGCGCCGGACGTTCCGGCTCGACCGGGTCGCCGAGATCAAGATCCTGGACGAGCCGTCGGCGCCGCCGGAGATCGAGCTGCGGGACCTGTCCGAGGCGCTGGTGCAGCCCGCGGCCGAGGACCCGGAGGTCGTGGTCGAGGTCGGCCCCGGCGGCCGCTGGGTCGCCGAGTACTACCCGCACGACAGTGCGGATGAGCTGCCGGACGGCGGGCTGCGTATCACCCTGCGGACGCCCGACCCGGCGTCGCTGCGGCGCCTGGCGCTGCGGCTGGGGCGGGACGGCCGGATCGTCTCCCCGCCGGAGCTGGCCGACAGCGCCCGGCAGGCGGCCCGCGAGGCGCTGGCGGCGTACGACGGGATCGAGGCGGCCGACGCGGTGGAGACCGCCGAGGCGCCGCACGCGGTGCACGCGGGTCCGGACGGCAGACGCGAGTGAGCCACAGGCGCCCACCGGCGTCGGCGGCCCGGCCGGGCCGCCCCGCACACCGGCCGCGGTGCCCCCGGAGGCGAACGACCCCAGGAAGAGGAGCGAGGTCTGTGAGCGAGTCGGCGACGTCCGGTGCGCGGGGCATGACGGTGGAGTCCGCGTTCGCCGGCATGAGGAGCGTGTCCCCGGTGGTCTTCAGGGCGGGCTGCCCGGACTGCCGGGGGCGCTTCGAGCTCACCGCGGGCGCCCTGCGCCTCGCCATCGGCGCCACCAGCCGCACCACCTTCTACTCCTTCACCTGCCCGGAGTGCGGCGCGTCGGTCCGCAAGCCGGCGGGGGAGCGGATCGTGGAGCTGCTGACCGGCGGCGGCGTGCGCACCCTGCGGCTGCACTCGACCCTCTAGCGGGACGAGCTCCGGGAAAGGTCTAGGCTCGGCGTCATGTTCTGGCCGATGTTCGCGGTTGCCGTGGGTTTCCTGGGTCTCGCCGTGCTGGGGGTGCTCGCCGTGCGGGTTTTCGTGGAGGCACAGCGCCTGGGCAGGCAGGTCACGGATTCGGCGCGCCGGATCAGCCGGGCCGCCGACGACCTGGAGCGGGCGGCGGAGAGCGCGGCCCGGTCCGTGGACGCGCTGTGAGCCGTCCGGGAGGGGGCCGTGAGTTGCGCTTCGGGACACTTTGCCCTGTCACCTGGACGGTTCGGACAGGTACTCTGCTGGTCGCGGCCCGGTTAACGAGGCACTGGCCGCGGACGGGAGTACGCACAGGGGATGCAGAGGGATTGCCTCACGTTCACCCCCGAGCGTTACGATCGCTGTCGACACGATCGTTCGGACATATGTCCGACCGGTCGGACAGCACCCCACCACAGCCGCCTCGGTGAGAAGGTAAAGACTTATGTTCGGAAGGCTCGGAGCCCCCGAGATCATTCTCATCCTCGTCGTCATCATCCTGCTGTTCGGCGCGAAGAAGCTTCCGGACATGGCTCGGTCGCTCGGCAAGTCCGCCCGCATCCTCAAGAGCGAGGCCAAGGCGATGAAGGACGAGAACAAGTCGTCCACGACCCCGGCCGGCCCGCCCAACAACGACGAGCCCGCGCAGCGCACCATCCAGGCCGCCCCCGGTGATGTGACCAGCTCGCGCCCGGTCAACGAGCCGACGGACACGACCAAGCGCTGACGCAGGGCCGGTGACCTCCGGCCCGCCGCACGAGATGGGAACGTGGGTTGCTGAAGTCTGCCCGCAAGAAGGAGAAGGATCCCGAGGGGCGGATGCCCCTCGCGGAGCACCTTCGCGAGCTCCGCAACCGGCTCGTGAAGAGTTTGCTGGCGATCGTCGTCACGACGATCGTCGCCGCTTTCTTTTACAAGGACATCATCCAGTTCTTCACGGATCCCATCCTGGATGCGGTGGGATGCCAGTACAGCTTCGCCGAACTGGCGAAGGGTACCGAGGAGACCCAGTGCGCGCGGATCGTCCAGAACGGTCTGCTGAGCCCGTTCACGCTCGCTCTCACGGTGTCCCTCTCCTCTGGTGTGGCCCTCGCGGCCCCGGTGTGGCTGTATCAGTTGTGGGCCTTCGTGGCGCCAGGCCTGCACCGGCACGAGAAGAAGTACTCACTGGCCTTCGTGGCCGCGGGCTTCCCGCTGTTCCTCATGGGGGCGTACTTCGCGTACTGGTCGCTGCCGAAGATGGCGTCCGTGATGCTCGAGTTCTCGATCATCGGCAGCGACAACCAGCTCCCCCTCGATGATCTGCTGCAGCTTGTCATGCGGATGATCATCGTCTTCGGTCTCTCCTTCGAGCTGCCGTTGCTGCTGGTCATGCTGAACTTCGGCGGCATCCTCGCCGGTAAGAGGATGGCCGGCTGGTGGCGGGGCATGATCATGGGCATCACGGTGTTCGCCGCGATCGCAACCCCCAGCACCGACCCGATCTCCATGCTGGCCCTGGCCGGCCCCATCTGGGTGCTGTACTTCGGCGCCTGCGCGATCGCCCTCGCGAACGACCGGCGACGTGCCCGCCGCGAGGCGGAGGGACCGGCCGACGACGAGGCCTCGGAGCTCGATCTCACCCCGGAGAGCATCGGTGAGGTGGAAGCGGTGACGACTGCTCCCGCCCTTCCACGCCAGGCGGACGCCGCCCGAGACCATGTGAACGGCTACGACGACGTCACGTAGGTGTCGAGGCGTGAGCCGTCCGGACGGGAATGAAGCGGCAAAGAGAAGGTGCCCCCACCCAGCAAGGGTGGGGGCACCTCTCATGTGCCGGCGCCTGGGTCAGTCACCCGTTCCAGGAGGGCAGCTGTTCACGTCCTTGAAGGTGCTGGACCTCGGCTTCGAGGCGTACTTGTGATGTTCCTGGTCCCTGCCTGCCACCCACATGCAGGCAATGGCACCGCTCTCGGTCGTCCACTGCAGGCCCTTGCTGGAGCTGCAGGTGTTGCTGGCGTAGACCGTCCAGGAGATGGTGCCGTCCCCCCAGGACCAGTTGTAGCAGGTGGTGCTGCCCCGGTGTACGGCGTCAGCGGCGGCGGCAGCCGGCGTAGTGCCGACGAACCCCACCAGAACCGCGGTCGTGCCCGCGAGTGCACCGAGACGTCGTGCGATCTTCATGTTCCCCTCATTCGCATCAGGTCACCGCTGTGGTCTGGGCGTCCGCTCGGTGAGGTGGTCGTCAGGATGATCACCGAGCAGCGCACGGCGGGACATTAATTCGATCCGATCGAGGACAGCAAGCGCTTTCTGGCCAGTTGTGCACGGTCGGTCGCCAGCCAGTGATCCGGATAATGATCGTCCTGTTGTCAGTGCGGCCCGGTACGCTCGAAAGCACGATGACAGAGGATCTCTCCCCGGCCGAGCGGTACGCGGCAGCTCGTAAGCGCGCTGCCGAGCAGGCCACCGCGCTCGCCTCCTTCCGCGAGATGTACGACTTCGGCCTCGACCCCTTCCAGATCGAGGCCTGCCAGGCGCTCGAGGCGGGGAAGGGCGTGCTGGTCGCCGCGCCCACCGGCTCCGGCAAGACGATCGTCGGCGAGTTCGCCGTCCATCTCGCCCTCCAGCAGGGCAAGAAGTGCTTCTACACGACACCCATCAAGGCGCTGTCGAACCAGAAGTACGCCGACCTGTGCCGCCGCTACGGCACGGACAAGGTGGGCCTGCTCACCGGCGACAACAGCGTCAACTCCGACGCCCCGGTGGTCGTGATGACCACCGAGGTGCTGCGGAACATGCTGTACGCCGGTTCCCAGACGCTCCTGGGCCTCGGCTACGTGGTCATGGACGAGGTGCACTACCTCTCCGACCGGTTCCGGGGCGCCGTCTGGGAAGAGGTGATCATCCACCTGCCCGAGTCGGTCACGCTCGTCTCCCTCTCGGCGACCGTGTCGAACGCCGAGGAGTTCGGCGACTGGCTGGACACGGTCCGCGGCGACACCGAGGTGATCGTCTCCGAGCACCGGCCCGTGCCGCTGTTCCAGCACGTGCTGGCCGGGCGGCGGATGTACGACCTGTTCGAGGAGGGCGAGGGCCAGAAGAAGGCCGTCAACCCCGACTTGACGCGCATGGCGCGGATGGAGGCGAGCCGGCCGTCGTACCAGGACCGCCGGCGCGGCCGGCTGCGCGAGGCCGACCGCGAGCGCGAGCGCAGACAGCGCTCCCGCGTGTGGACGCCGAGCCGGCCCGAGGTCATCGAGCGGCTCGACGCCGAGGGGCTGCTGCCCGCCATCACCTTCATCTTCAGCCGCGCCGCCTGCGAGGCCGCCGTCCAGCAGTGCCTGTACGCGGGCCTGCGGCTCAACGACGAGGAGGCGCGGCACCGGGTCCGCTCCCTGGTCGAGGAGCGCACGGCGTCCATCCCGCGCGAGGACCTGCACGTCCTCGGCTACTACGAGTGGCTGGAGGGCCTGGAGCGCGGCATCGCCGCTCACCACGCGGGCATGCTGCCGACCTTCAAGGAGGTCGTCGAGGAGCTGTTCGTGCGCGGCCTGGTCAAGGCCGTGTTCGCGACCGAGACCCTCGCCCTCGGCATCAACATGCCCGCCCGCTCGGTGGTCCTGGAGAAGCTCGTCAAGTGGAACGGCGAGCAGCACGCGGACATCACCCCGGGCGAGTTCACCCAGCTGACGGGCCGGGCCGGGCGGCGCGGCATCGACGTCGAGGGCCACGCCGTGGTGCTCTGGCAGCGCGGCATGAACCCCGAGCACCTGGCGGGCCTGGCCGGCACGCGCACGTATCCGCTGCGCTCCAGCTTCAAGCCCTCGTACAACATGGCGGTCAACCTGGTCGAGCAGTTCGGCCGGCACCGCTCGCGGGAGCTGCTGGAGACGTCCTTCGCGCAGTTCCAGGCCGACAAGTCGGTTGTCGGCATCTCGCGGCAGGTGCAGCGCAACGAGGAGGGCCTGGAGGGCTACAAGGCCTCCATGACCTGCCACCTCGGCGACTTCGAGGAGTACGCGCGGCTGCGCCGCGAGCTGAAGGACCGGGAGAACGAGCTGGCCCGGCAGGGCGCGGCCCAGCGGCGCGCGGAGGCCGCCGTCGCGCTGGAGAAGCTGAAGCCGGGTGACGTCATCCACGTGCCCACGGGCAAGTACGCGGGCCTGGCACTGGTGCTGGACCCGGGCCTGCCCGCGGGCCGTTCGAACGGCCATCGTGGCTTCGACCACCACGACGGGCCGCGCCCCCTGGTGCTGACCGCCGAGCGGCAGGTGAAGCGGCTGGCGGCCATCGACTTCCCGGTCCCGGTCGAGCCGTTGGAGCGGATGCGGATCCCGAAGTCCTTCAACCCCCGTTCCCCGCAGTCCCGTCGGGACCTCGCCTCCGCGCTGCGCACCAAAGCCGGGCACATCCCGGCCGACCGGCACCGCAAGCGGCGCTCCCAGGCGGCCGACGACCGCGAGATCGCCCGGCTGCGGACGGCGCTGCGCGCGCATCCCTGCCATGGGTGCAGCGACCGTGAGGACCACGCCCGTTGGGCCGAGCGGTACCACCGGCTGCTGCGCGACACCTCGCAGCTGGAGCGCCGCATCGAGGGCCGTACGAACACCATCGCCCGGACGTTCGACCGTATCGTCGCGCTGCTGACCGAGCTGGACTACCTGCGCGCCGACGAGGTCACCGAGCACGGCAAGCGGCTCGCGCGGCTCTACGGCGAGCTGGACCTGCTCGCCAGCGAGTGCCTGCGCGAGGGCGTCTGGGAGGGGCTCGGCCCGGCCGAACTGGCGGGGTGCGTCTCTGCGTTGGTCTTCGAGTCGCGCGTCGGGGACGACGCGATGGCGCCGAAGCTGCCGACGGGGAAGGCCAAGGCCGCGCTGGGCGAGATGGTGCGGATCTGGGGGCGGCTGGACGCGCTGGAGGAGGAGTTCCGGATCACCCAGACCGAGGGGGTCGGGCAGCGCGAGCCCGATCTCGGCTTCGCCTGGGCCGCGTACATGTGGGCCTCCGGGAAGGGGCTCGACGAGGTGCTGCGCGAGGCGGAGATGCCGGCGGGGGACTTCGTGCGGTGGTGCAAGCAGGTCATCGATGTGCTGGGGCAGATCGCGGCCGCGGCGCCGCAGGGCTCCAGTGTCGTGAAGAACGCACGTAAGGCCGTCGATCTGTTGCTGCGGGGCGTGGTCGCCTACTCGTCGGTGGGGTGATGTCCGTGCGCGGGTGCCGGTTGGTCGTGGTTGCTCGCGCAGTTCCCCGCGCCCCTTAAACGGGGCGTTGTACCGAAGCCCGTTCACTCGTTCGGTGGGCGGGCTTTCGCATGTCCGTTCGCTGTGACTGGGCGTATTCGAACGGTGTCGCAGCGTGTAAATGAATGAGCTTACTATCCCTTCGCGACCGGTTTCCGGTAGATGCGGAATATGACACGGCGATGATCCGGTCGGACTAAGCTCGCCCGCAGCGCACCGGCTTGAGATGAATTCGTGCGCTTGTTCCCCAATGTGCGGAAGATCCCGACAGTTTCATGACATACCCACTTGCGAGTCCCCCCGAACCTCAGTCGTCTCCTGTCAGAAGGCCCACATGGTGAGTGTTCAATCCCCTCCAGGTCGCCGTGAACTGCCCTACACACGCGTGCTGTTGCTGCCGGCCATAGTGATGGCGGCGGCGACCGGAGCCGCCGTCGCCCTGGTGACGGAGCCCGCCCGGCTCGCCGTCGGCTGGTGCGGCGGTCTCGCCACCGCGCTGGTGATCGCGACGGCGGCCGAGGCGGTGCGCCGCAGCCGTGCCCTGCGCAGCCAGCGTGCGGAGCACGCCCGCCACACCGCCCAGCTGGAACAGCGGATCGCCCTCCACGAGAACGAACTGGTCCGTTTCTCGCGGGAGATCGTCCCCGCCGCGCTCGATCTGCTGCACACCGGAGAATCGCCCAGAGAGGTGATTCGCAAGCTCGGTCTCTCCAACCCCGCGTTCCGCGACCTCCCCGCGCCGCAGGCCGAGACGCTGCTGACGGTGCTGAGGATCGTCGACCGCGAAGTGACCATGCGGGACGCCGCCGCGCGCTCCTTCGTCAGTGTCGCCCGCCGTGTCCAGGCGATCATCCACCAGCAGGCCGAAGAACTCCGCGAGATGGAAGAGGACCACGGCCGCAACCCCGAGGTCTTCGACGACCTGCTGCGCATCGACCACGGCAACGCCCTGATCGGCCGCCTCGCCGACTCCGTCTCCGTCCTCGGCGGCGGCCGCCCCGGACGGCAGTGGCCCGAGCCGGTGTCCCTGTACAGCACCCTGCGCGGCGCCATGTCGCGCATCCTGGAGTACCGGCGCATCCAGCTGTCCTCCATCGCGAAGGTCAGCGTCAAGGGCATCTACGTCGAGCCGGTCATCCACGCCGCCGCCGAGCTCCTCGACAACGCCACGCGCTACTCGCCGCCGCAGACCAAGGTGCACGTCACCGCCACCGAGGTGCAGACCGGCGTCTGCATCGAGATCGAGGACGGCGGCGTCAACCTCAACGAGGAGGCGCGCGCCCGGATCGAGGGCATGCTGGAGGCCGCCAAGGCGGGCGTCGACCTCCAGGACATCGGTGAGCACCCGCGCCTCGGCCTCGCCGTCGTGGGCCGCCTCTGCACGGCGTACAACATGCAGGTCTCGCTGCGGGCCTCCGCGTACGGCGGCGTCCGCGCCATCCTCATCGTGCCGAGCGAGATGATCACCCACGAGCCCGGTGTCGGACTCGCCCACGGCATCGGCGCCACCGGCATCCCCATGAAGGTGGGCATTCCCGAGGGGCCGAAGCGCACCCCGAAGAAGCGACGCCCCACCAGCCCGAAGATCCCCGCGACGATCTCCCTGGAGGACGACGACGTCCCCGAGGTCACCGAGTGGACGGCGAACGGCCTGCCGCAGCGCCGCAGCCGGGTGAAGACACCGCTCTCCGAGCGACTCGCCCAGCAGGCCGCCAACGAGAAGGCCGACCGGGAGGCCGCCGCACGGGGCGAGCACAACCCCTGGGCCACGGCGGAGCCCGAGCCGCAGATCAAGCCCCTGCGCGACATGTCGGCCCCCGACGCCCCCGGTAAGGGCCTGGAGGCCTTCTGGGAGGGACTCAAGCAGGGCATCGAACCCGGCACCCACCCGACCGACTTCATCCGGAACCCGACCAAGTATCTGCACCTGATCAACGACCCGGCTCCCACCGAGGCCGACGACGAGGGGGACCTCAAGTGATCCAGCAGCGAGGCAACTTCGACTGGATGCTCAAGCAACTCGCCGACGGCGTACCGGGCATCGAGATGATCGTGGTGCTCTCGGCCGACGGTCTGCGCATCGCCCGCCACGGCGGCGAGCCCGACGCGGCCGACCGCGTCGCCGCGGCCTGCGCCGGCCTGCAGTCCCTCGCGAGCAGCATCTGCCAGGAACTCACCGTCGGCGACGGCGAGATGAAGCTCGTCATGATCGAGATCGACCGCGGCTACTTCTACCTGATGAACGCCGGCGCCAACGCCTTCCTCGCGGTGCTCTCCGACGTCCGGTGCGAACCGGGCCGGATGAGCGCGATGATGCGCGACCTGGTGGTCCGGATCGGCGGACACCTGACCAGTCCGCCCCGGCGGAACGGGCAGATCGTATGACGCCTCCGCAACGCCAGAGGCGCAACCCCGCGGCGGAACCGGCCCCGCAGCCTTCCCAGCGGGGCGAGGACAAACCCGGGAACCCGGAGCGCATGTACGTGGTGGCCGGCCCGGACGGCGAACGCGCCGAGCTGGACCTGGTGACGTTAATCGTGGCGCGTGCCGCAGACCCGCCGCCCTCCGCCACCCCCGAGCAGGCGGCGCTGCTCCGGCTCTGCGCCGCTCCCCTCTCCGTGGCGGAGCTGTCGGCCTACCTCGGTCTGCCGTTCAGCGCGATGGGCACGCTGCTCACCGAGCTGCTGACGGCCGAACTGGTGCAGGCGCGCTCCCCGATCGTCCGACGACAGGCGGTCCCCGACCGTTCCCTCCTCGAAGCGGTGATGAATGGACTTCAAAGGCTCTGACACCATCCCGGGCCCCCGGGCCGAGGACCAGTTGCCACACACGACACAGGCCGCGGCCAAGATCGTGATCGTGGGGGGTTTCGGTGTCGGAAAGACGACCATGGTCGGCTCGGTCAGCGAGATCAAACCGCTGACCACCGAGGAGACCATGACGCAGGCCGGCATCGGTGTCGACGACAACTTCGGCTCCGACACCAAGACGGCCACCACCGTCGCCATGGACTTCGGCCGGATCAGCATCACCGACCAGCTCGTGCTGTACCTCTTCGGCACCCCCGGCCAGCAGCGCTTCTGGTTCCTGTGGAACGGGCTGTTCGAGGGCGCGCTCGGCGCGGTGGTGCTGGTCGACACCCGTCGGCTGGAGGTCAGCTTCGACGTCATGGGGCGCCTGGAGGAACGCGGTGTGCCGTTCGTGGTCGCCATCAACTCCTTCCCCGACGCGCCCCGTTACCCCATCGAGGAGCTGCGCACGGCCCTCGACCTCTCCCCGGACATCCCGATCATGGAGTGCGACGCGCGCCGCCGGGCCTCCAGCCGCGACGTCCTGATGACCCTCATGCGCTTCCTGCACTCCCTCGCCATGACGGGCTCGCGCACCTGACCGGTATCCGGCCCACCCCACATCTCCCCCCAGACACCTGGAAAGTTTCGGAGCGACCACTGTGACGCCTGAATCCCACGCCCCGACCGGTACGGACGACACCCGGCCCGGGCCGCCCCCCGGCTGCCCCGCGCACGGCCTCGGGCCCGGGGGGCTGCACCGGCTGCACGAGGCGGAGGACCTGGGAGCGCTGTACGAGCAACTGCGGGAGCAGCACGGGCCCGTGGCGCCCGTGCTGCTCCACGACGACGTGCCGATCTGGATCGTCCTCGGCCACGCCGAGAACCTGCACATGGTGCGCTCGCCCTCGCAGTTCTGCCGGGACAGCCGTATCTGGACCCCCCTCAAGGACGGCCTGGTCAAGCCCGACCACCCGCTGATGCCGCACATCGCCTGGCAGCCCATCGCCTCGCACGCCGAGGGCGACGAGCACAAGCGGCTGCGCGGCGCGGTCATGGGCGCCATCTCGACCATCGACTTCCGCAGCCTGCGCCGCTACATCAACCGCAGCACACAGCAGATCGTCAACCGCTTCTGCGAGAAGGGCGAGGCCGACCTCGTCGGTCAGTTCACCGAGCACCTGCCGATGGCGGTGATGTGCGAGATCCTCGGCATGCCCGGCGAGTACAACGACCGCATCGTCGAGGCCGCCCGCGACGCGCTCAAGGGCACCGAGACCGCGATCGCCAGCCACTCCTACGTCATGGACGCCCTGAGCCGGCTCACCGCCCGCCGCCGCGCCCAGCCGGAGGAGGACCTCGCCAGCTACCTGATCACCCACCCGGCCCGGCTCACCGACGACGAGGTCAGGGAGCACCTGCGCCTGGTGCTCTTCGCCGCCTACGAGGCCACCACCAACCTGCTGTCGAACGTGCTGCTCACGGTGCTGATCGACCCGCGCTTCCGGGCCCAGCTCAACGGCGGCCAGATGACGGTGCCGGAGGCGGTGGAACAGTCGCTGTGGAACGAGCCGCCGTTCAGCACGGTCTTCGCCTACTTCGCCAAGCAGGAGACCGAACTGGGCGGGCAGCGCATCCGCCGGGGTGACGGGCTGCTGTTCGCCCCGCTCCCGGCCAACGTCGATCCGCGGGTGCGGCCCGACCTGAAGGCCAGCATGCAGGGCAACCGCTCCCACCTCGCCTTCGGCGGCGGCCCGCACGAGTGCCCGGGCCAGGACATCGGCCGCTCCATCGCCGACGTCGGCGTCGACGCGCTGCTGATGCGGCTGCCGGACGTCGAACTCGACTGCGACGAGGAGGACCTGCGCTGGACGGCGTCCATCGCCTCCCGGCACCTGGTGAGCATGCCGGTGCAGTTCTCGCCCAAGCCGCCGCAGGACGTGTCGGAGCAGCCGAACCACAAGCCGGTCCCGGCGCAGCGCTCCGACTGGCAGATCGGCACCGTGCAGCCGAAGCCCCAGCCCCAGCCGACGGCGGCGGCCGCGCAGCTCCCGTCGGCACCGGGCTCCGCGCAGCCCCAGGCCGTGCCGGGCGCCGCGCAGCCGCAGCCCCAGCCGGTTCCGGTACAGCCGCAGCCGGCGTCGGAGGAGCCGCAGCCGCCCCGGCGCAAGGGCGTCTGGCAACGCTTCCTGAGCTGGTGGCGCGGCTACTGACCGGGTGACGGGCCGTCGTACGTCCCGGCGGCCCACCGGTCGTACGACGCCCAGGCCGCGAGCACCCGGCCGCTGCGGAACCGGTGCTCCACGCCCGTGACCGGGTCGGTGAAGGCGAGGCCCCGCGCCAGCAGTTGGAGCGGACGCCGGAAGTCACCGGCCGGCACGGGCCCGGTCACCTCCGGGTAGAGCGGGTCGCCGAGGATCGGGACGCCCAGCGCGGTCATGTGCACGCGCAGCTGGTGCGTCTGCCCGGTGCCGGGCAGAAGCCGGTACCGGGCCAGGGGGCCGTCCCGGTCCGTACGGTGCTCGACGAGTTCGACGCGGCTCACGGCGTTGGGCTCGCCCGGCACCTCCCGCGCGGTCAGCACCCCGCGCTCCTTCACGATCCGGCTGCGGACGGTCCGGGGGAGCGCGAGGGCGGGGTCGTACGGGGCGACGGCCTCGTACTCCTTGCGGACCCGCCGGTCGCGGAACAGGGTCTGGTAGGCGCCGCGTTCCTCGGGGCGCACGGTGAACAGCACGAGCCCGGCGGTGAGCCGGTCCAGCCGGTGCGCGGCGCTGAGTGCCGGGATGCCCAGCTCGCGGCGGAGCCGGGCCAGCGCGGTCTCGGCGACGTGGGCGCCGCGCGGCGTGGTGGCCAGGAAGTGTGGCTTGTCGGCGACGACGATGTGCTCGTCCCGGTGCACGACCTCCAGCGGGAAGGGCACCGGGATCTCGTCGGGCAGCTCCCGGTGGAACCACACGAACATGCCGGGCACGAACGGCGCGTCCGCCGGCACGGCCCGTCCGTCCGCCCCGACGATCAGCCCCGCGTCGAACATCCCGTCGACGACCCCGGCTCCCGCCCCGGAGAGCCGCTCCACCAGATGCTCGCGCACCGTGGCCCACGCGCCCGCGGCGGGCAGCCGCACCCGCACCGGGTCCACCCCGTGGCGCTGCGGCAGGGGAGAGGGCGGGGTGCGGGTCTTGCGTCTCATCGCGGCCCAGCGTACGAGGCCGGCGCGCACCCGCGGAAAACCGCTGGGGCCACCTGCCGCCCGGTTGTCAGGATGTGGGCATGCCTCTCCTCATCGGCCCGGTCCTGACCGCCGGGACTCTCACCCGCCGTCCGCAGCCCACCCTCCCCGCCGACGGCGGACTCCTCCTGCGCCCCTGGCGGGCCGAGGACGCGCCCGCGGTGTACGAGGTCTTCCAGGATCCGGTGATGCACCAGTGGCACGCCCGGACCGCCGACTCCGAAGCGGAGACCGCCGGCTGGATCCGGGACTGGCACCGGGCGTGGGAGGAGGAGCGCGAGGCGCAGTGGGCCGTCGTCGACGCGGGCTCCGGCGCGCTGCTGGGCCGGGTCGCGCTGCGCGAGATGCGGCTGGACGACGGGACGGCGGAGGTGGCGTACTGGACCGTCCCGGAGGCACGGGGCCGGGGCGTCGCCGCCCGGGCCACGACCGCGCTCACCCGCTGGGCCCTCGACGAGGTCGGCTTCCACCGGCTGGAGCTGCTGCACGCCGTGCGCAACGCGGCGTCCTGCCGGGTCGCCGCACGGACCGGCTTCGCCCTGGAGGGCACCAAGCGCAGCTCCGCCCTGCAGCCGGACGGCTGGCACGACATGCATCTGCACGCGCGCGTGCGAGGGGACTGAGCTGCTGCCCCCCGGGCTGTCTCGCCGGGCTGCCCCCCCGGCTGTCTCGCCGGGCTGCCCCCCCGGCCTGTCTCGCCGCGCTCCCCCCCGGCCTGTCTCGCCGGGCTTCCCCCTGCCCTCGGGCTGCCTCCCGGCTGGCTGGACGTGGGCACGGGCCACGCGCGCCTTGGGCTGCCCCTGCCCCCGGGCTGTGCCTCCCGGCCGCTGCCTCAGGCGGCCGGTGTGCTCTCCTGCTCCGCCTCGATGCGCGCGTTCCACTCCCGCTTCGAGGCCTGCCAGCCGTCCTCGTCGTGGCCGCGCCGCCAGTAGCCGGAGATCGACAGGTCCGCGCGCGGGACGTGGCGCTCGACCCGGAGCAGATGGCGCAGCTGCTTCACGAAGTGCGCCTCGCCGTGCACGAAGGCGTGTACCCGGCCCTCGGGGAACTCCAGATTCCGCACGGCCTCGACCAGCGCCTCACCCAGGGGCCGGTCACCGCGGTGCAGCCAGACGACCTCCACGTCCGAGTCGATCTTCTGCTCCTCCTCGGGGCCGGAGACCTCCACGAAGGCGTACGCCCGGGCCCCGCGCGGCAGGGCCTCCAGGGCGCAGGCGATCGCGGGCAGGGCGCTCTCGTCACCGACGAGCAGATGCCAGTCCGCTTCCGGGTCGGGCGCGTACGCTCCGCCGGGGCCCATGAACCGCACGGTCTCGCCCGGCTGGACGCGCGCGGCCCAGGGACCGGCCAGGCCCTCGTCGCCGTGGATGACGAAGTCCAGGGTCAGCTCGCGGTGTTCGGCGTCCCACTGGCGCACCGTGTACGTCCGGGTCACCGGCCACTGTGCGCGGGGCAGCTCCTCGCGGATCCGCTGCAGGTCGAAGGGCTCCGGGTAGGTCACGTCCCCGGGCGCGAACAGCAGCTTCACATAGTGGTCCGTGCAGGTGTCCGCGGCGAAGTCGGCGAGGCCCTCGCCACCGAGCACCACGCGCTGCATGTGCGGGGTCAGGCGCTCGGTGCGGACGACCTGAGCGGAGTGCGCCTTGCGCGGCTGGCGTCCCGGTCGCTCTGCCATGAGGACCTCCCTGTATCGCATAGTTAGGGTTACCTAAGTTAGCACCTCGCCCCCGGTTCCCACCTCTCGTATGCGAAGGACACGTCGCTCTCTTACCGGCGCATCACACCGCCAGCGTCGCCAGCAGACGCTCCAGTGACCCGCCCAGACCCCAGCGGGCCGCCAGCGCCTCCAGGGCCGCCGGGTCACGAGGTGCCTTCGGGAGCGCCGTGGCGACGTCCGGCAGCGGTACGTCGTCCGCGACCCGGACCACCTTCGGCGCGACCGCGAGGTACGGGCGCGCCTCGTCCAGCCGCCTGCGCTGCGTGGGCGTCAGCTTCGACCGCCGGTCCTCGACCGCCGCCAGGATCCCGGCCAGGTCCCCGAACTCGGCCAGCAGCTTGGCGGCCGTCTTCTCGCCGATGCCCGGCACGCCCGGCAGGCCGTCGCTGGGGTCGCCGCGCAGCAGGGCCAGATCCGCGTACCCGCTCCCGTCGACCCCATACTTCTCACGCAGCACCGCCTCATCGGTGTGCTGCAGCGTGCCCACGCCCTTCAGCGGGTACAGCACGCGCACCCCGCGCGCGTCGTCCACCAGCTGGTAGAGGTCGCGGTCGCCCGTGACGATGTCGACCGGGCCCTTCGCGCGCGCCGTGAACGTGCCGATGACGTCGTCCGCCTCGTAGCCCGCGACGCCCACGCGGGCGATGCCCAGCGCGTCCAGCACCGCCTCGATGACCGGCACCTGCGGCGACAGCGTGTCGGGCACCTCCTCCTCGTCCGGCCCGGCGGCGTGCTCCTCGGCGACGCGGTGCGCCTTGTACGAGGGGATCAGCTCCACGCGCCAGTGCGGACGCCAGTCGGCGTCCATGCACGCCACGAGCTCGTCGGGCCGGTGGTCCTTGACCAGGCGGTCGATGAAGTCGAGCAGGCCGCGCACGGCGTTCACCGGTGTGCCGTCCGGCGCCCTGACCGAGTCGGGGACGCCGAAGTAGGCGCGGAAGTACAGGGAGGCGGTGTCGAGGAGCATCAGTCGTCCGGTCACGCCACGCATCATGCCGTACGGCACTGACAGCCGGCCGTGCCGCGCAACGCGTTGCGGTGTGCGCGTTCTGTGTGAAGCGCCCCACGTCCGGGTTTGGTTTTCGGCCACGGGGTAGGCGCCGCCCCGGAGCGAGGTCGGTTGCGCATTTCAACTGTTTTGCGCCCCGGCCTCGCCGCGTTTTCGTCGTCGTGGAAACAGAGGTGCACGTGTCAGCAACCCTTGAGGCAGAGAGCCTGTACAAAGTGTTCGGCAGGAGACCGGACCAGGCGGTCGAGCGGCTCAGGAACGGAGCCGGCCGGGAGGAACTGCGCGCCGAGGGCACGACCGCCGCCGTGATCGACGCCTCCTTCACCGTGGAGCCCGGCCAGATCTTCGTCGTCATGGGCCTGTCCGGCTCCGGCAAGTCCACGCTGTTGCGCATGCTGAACGGTCTTCTCGAACCGACCGCCGGACATGTCCGCTTCGACGGCCAGGACCTGACCACCCTGACCGACCGCGAGCTGCGCCAGGTCCGCTCCCGGAAGATCAGCATGGTGTTCCAGCACTTCGCGCTCTTCCCGCACCGCAGCGTGCGCGAGAACGCCGCCTACGGTCTGGAAGTGCAGGGCGTGCCCCGCGCCGAGCGCGCACGCCGCGCCGACGAGGCGCTCGCCCTGTGCGGCCTGGCCGGCTGGGAGAAGTCCTGGCCCGACGAGCTGTCCGGCGGCATGCAGCAGCGCGTCGGACTCGCCCGCGCGCTCGCCACCGACGCCGACCTGCTGCTGATGGACGAGTCCTTCAGCGCCCTGGACCCGCTGATCCGCCGAGACATGCAGGACCAGCTGCTGGAGCTCCAGCAGAAGCTGAAGAAGACGATCGTCTTCATCACCCACGACCTGAACGAGGCTATGCGCCTGGGCGACCGCATCGCCGTCATGCGCGACGGCCGCATCGTCCAGAACGGCACCGCGCAGGACATCCTGCTGCGCCCGGAGAGCGACTACGTCGCCTCCTTCACCCAGGACGTCGACCGCTCCCGCGTCCTGACCGCGGGCGAGCTGATGGACACCTCGGTCACCGCCGACGACCCCGGCTGCCACTGCGAGACCGCCACCCCGGACACCCCGTTCACCGAGCTGTGCGCGATCAGCGCCCGGCTCTCCCACCCGGTCTCGGTCGTCGACCAGGACAACAAGCAACTCGGCATCGTCCCCCGGCAGCGCCTGATCGGCTTCCTCGGCGACGAGCGGGACGCCGTCCCGCGGCCCTGCGACTCCCCGCGCGACAAGGGCGGAGAGAAGGTGATCGCCCGTGCCTAGGATTCAGCTCGGCAGCTGGGTCAACGACGCGGTCGACTGGCTCACCACCCACATGGCGTGGCTGTTCGACTTCTGCAAGACCGTCTTCCTCGGCCTCTACGACGGCATCAACGCCGTCCTCCAGGCCCCCGAACCGCTGCTCCTCGCGGGCATCTTCGCCGTGATCGCCTTCTGGCTGCGCGGCACCCTCGCCGGTGTCCTCGCCTTCGCCGGGTTCGCGTTCATCGACTCCCTCGACCTGTGGGAGAACGCGATGATCACCCTGGCGCTCGTCCTCGTGGCGACCGTCATCGCCCTGGTGATCGCCCTGCCCGTGGGCATCTGGGCGGCCCGCTCCGACCGCGTCAGCTCACTGGTCCGGCCCGTCCTGGACTTCATGCAGACGCTGCCCGCGATGATCTACCTCATCCCGGCGATCCTGTTCTTCGGCACCGGCGCCCCCGCGGGCATCGTCGCCACCCTGATCTTCGCGCTCGCCCCGGGCGTGCGGATGACCGAGCTGGGCATCCGGCAGGTCGACAAGGAACTGGTCGAGGCCGCCGACGCGTTCGGCACCACGCCCCGCAACACCCTGCTGCGCGTCCAGCTCCCCCTCGCCCTGCCCACCGTCATGGCCGGCGTCAACCAGGTCATCATGCTCGGCCTGTCCATGGCAGCGATCGCCGGCATGGTCGGCACCGGCGGCCTCGGCGGCGACGTCAACGAGGCCATCGGCCAGCTCAACGTGGGCCTCGGCTCCGAGGCCGGCGTGGCCATCGTGATCCTCGCGATCTACCTCGACCGCATGACCAGCGCGCTCGGCACCCAGGTCTCCCCGCTCGGCCGCCGCGCCGCCGCCAAGCTGCGCGCCGCCCAGGGGCTGAAGATCTGGTCGTACCGGCCCCGCCCCGTCGTCGCCGTGATCGGCGTCGTCGTCCTGGCGCTCGCCGCGGGCGGCATGGGCGTCCTCGGCGGGAGCGGCACCGGCGCCACCGCCGCGGCCGGCGGCAAGGACGTCGGCCAGGGCAAGAAGATCAGCATCGGCTACATCCCCTGGGACGAGGGCGTCGCCTCCACCTTCCTCTGGAAGGAGGTCCTGGAGCAGCGCGGCTACCGGGTCGAGGCCAAACAGTTCGACGCGGGCCCGCTGTACACCTCACTCGCCCAGGGAGACGTCGACTTCCAGACCGACGCCTGGCTGCCCACGACCCACGCCCAGTACTGGAAGAAGTACGGCAAGCAGCTCGACGACCTCGGAGCCTGGTACGACAAGACGTCCCTGGAGCTGAGCGTGCCCTCCTACATGAAGGGCATCGACTCCCTGGCCGACCTCAAGGGCAAGGCCTCCGAGTTCGGCGGCAAGATCACCGGCATCGAGTCCAGTGCCGGCGAGATGGCCCTGCTGAAGAGCAAGGTCCTCAAGGAGTACGGCCTGGACAAGGAGTACAAGGTCGTCGACAGCTCCACGCCCGCCATGCTGGCCGAGCTGAAGCGCGCCTACGCACAGAAGAAGCCGATCGTCGTCACGCTCTGGTCGCCGCACTGGGCGTACAACGACTACGACCTCAAGAAGCTCAAGGACCCCAAGGGCGCCTGGGGCGAGGGCGACGGCGTGCACAGCCTGTCCCGCAAGGGCTTCGCGCAGGACGACCCCACGGTCGCCCAGTGGCTGAGGAACTTCAAGATGAGCGAGAAGGAGCTCACCAGCCTCGAAGCGGAGATCAACAAGGCGGGCAAGGGCAAGCAGCAGGAGGCCGTGCGCGCCTGGCTGAAGCAGCACCCCGGCTTCGCCGACAAGATGGCACCGGTGAAGAACGCCGGGGGCAGCACGCCCGCCGAGGCCAAGCGGCCCCTGGACGTGGCGTGGTTCCCCTGGGACGAGGACATCGCCGTCACCTACCTGTGGAAGAACGTCCTGGAGCGGCGCGGCTACCGGCTGAACCTCAAGCAGATGGACGTCGGCCCCGTCTACACGGGCCTGGCCTCGGGCGACCTCGACCTGAACTTCGACGCCTGGCTGCCCTACGCCCAGAAGAACTACTGGGACAAGAACAAGGACCGCCTCAAGGACCTCGGCACCTGGTACGAACCGACCTCCCTGGAGATCGCCGTACCGTCCTACGTGAAGGGCGTCGACTCCCTGGCGGACCTCAAGGGCAAGGCCGGCACCTTCAAGGGGAAGATCATCGGCATCGAGCCGGGCACCGGCGAGATGGACCTGGCGAAGAACAAGGTCCTGCCCGCCTACGGCCTCGACAAGGAGTACGAGGTCGTCGACGGCTCCACGCCCGCGATGCTGGCCGAGCTGAAGCGCGCCTACGCCAAGAAGGAGCCGATCGCCGTCACCCTCTGGTCGCCGCACTGGGCGTACAGCGACTACCGGCTGACCAAGCTGAAGGACCCCAAGAAGGCCTTCGGCGAGGGCAACACGATCCGCACCATCTCCAACGAGAAGTTCCCCGAGCAGTACCCGCAGCTCACGAAGTGGATCAAGAACTTCAGGATGAGCGAGGACGAGCTCGGCTCCCTGGAGAGCGAGATCAAGGACCGCGGCCAGGGCCATGAGGAGGAGGCCGTCGCCGCGTGGCTCAAGGAGCATCCGGACATGGTGAACCGGATGACTCCGCAGTAGGGTTCCGGGGTGGGACGCGCGACACGCCGCGTCCCGCCCCGCACCCCGTTCCCACGAGCGGGATCCGGACAACCACAGAGCGCTACGCCACCCCCCGAACCCCCGCTCCCTCCCTGTTCCTTCCACGGGGGGAATTCCCGCCCGTCCCGCTGGGCGGCGGATCCCCTGGCGCGAACTGTGAGGTCCCGCGTCACCTCGTATGACGTCGATGTGACGGGCGCATGAAACGGTTTGCCGAACATGCGTAGGGTGCAGACAACTCAACAGAAGGAGTGCGTCGGGACACCGGCGCGCAGGGAGCGGATCGACGGGCGAAGGAGGGAGCCGGAGCGATGGGCGACCACAAAGAGCAGCCCCTGCGGGTGGGCGCGGCCGTGCGCCGGCGGCGCCGCGCGCTGGACCTCACGCTCGCCGTCGTGGCCGAGCGCAGCGGCCTGTCGGTCCCGTTCCTGAGCCAGGTCGAGAACGACCGGGCGCGGCCCAGCCGCAGCTCCCTGGAGAAGGTCGCCGACGCCCTGCGCACCACCGCCGTGGAACTCCTCGCCGCCGCCGACCCGGCGTGCAGCGTGGACGTCGTCCGCGCCGACGACAGCGAGCCGCTGCCCCGGCCCCGGGCCCGCTCCCTGGTGCGCGGCCACCACCAGATGCACGCCTCCGAGTTCACCGGCGACCATGACGCGGGCCGTGAATTCCAGTACCGCAACGACCAGTTGATGTACGTCGCCGACGGCGCGGTGGAGATCGAGGCGGAGGGCCGCGCCTACCGCCTCGGCCGGGGCGACACGCTGTACCTCACCGGCGGTGTGCGGCACCGCTGGCGGGCGGCGGAGTCCGACACCCGGGTGATCGTGGTCGCCGTGGCGGAGCACATCGAGGCGGTCCGGGACCGGCCACGCCGGTGAGGGTCGTCTCCCTCGTCCCCTCGTTGACGGAGGCCGTGGCCCGCTCGGCGCCCGGCACGCTGGTCGGCGTCACCGACTGGTGCACGCACCCGCCGGGTCTGGACGCCGTACGCGTCGGCGGCACGAAGAACCCGGACACCGGCCGGATCCTCTCCCTCGCCCCCGACCTGGTGATCGCGAACGAGGAGGAGAACCGCGAACCCGACCTGGCGGCCCTGCGCGCGGCGGGCGTCGAGGTCCTGGTCACGGAGGTCCGCGAGGTGCCCCAGGCCTTCCGGGAACTGGCCCGGGTCCTGGACGCCTGCGGGGTGGCGGCCCGCCCGCGCTGGCTGGACGAGGCCGAGGACACCTGGTCGTCCCTGCCCCGGCCGGCCGCCCGGCTGACGGCGGTCGTGCCGGTCTGGCGCCGCCCGTGGATGGTCCTGGGCCGCGACACCTTCGCGGGCGACGTCCTGGCCCGCCTCGGTGTCGACCACGTGTACGCCCGGCACCCCGAGCGCTATCCCCGCGTGCCGCTGGAGGAACTCCGGGCCGGCGCCCCCGATGTGGTGGTCCTCCCGGACGAGCCGTACCGCTTCACCGCCGAGGACGGCCCCGAGGCGTTCCCCGGGCTGCCCTGCGCACTCGTCAGCGGACGGCACCTGACGTGGTACGGGCCGTCGCTGGCCGAGGCACCACGGGTACTGGGCCGGGCCCTGCGAGCAGCTCGCCCCTGACCAGCCCGCGCAGGGTGCCCCCGGCGGCGGCGCCCCACGCCACGACGAGCACGGCGTACAGGGCCACCGCGGGGCCGGTGTAGGCCACCAGCCCGGTGTGCCGGCCGAGCGCCTCGGCGCCCGTGACGCAGGTGCCGACCGGGAAGGTGAACGACCACCAGGTCATGGCGAACCGCATCCCGTGCCGCCGGGCGCGCCACACATGGGCGGTGGCCAGGCAGAACCACAGCAGCGCGAACCCCATGACGGGCACGCCGTAGAGCACGGCCAGGGCGCCGAAGCCCTGGCTGTACGGCTCCGGTACGACCCCGGGGGCGACGTCCGCGAAGGCGCCGACGGCGGTGGTGGACTGGCCGAGCGGCCCCAGCACCAGGAACAGCGTCGGGGTGAGGGCGAGCGGCAACGGCCCGCCGGTGAGCAGCCGGGCGAAGACCAGGGGCAGCATGAGCAGGGTCGCGAGCAGACTCAGCCCGAACAGCGCGAAGCAGACCAGGAGCAGTGTCTCGCGGGGCTGACCGGGAGGCAGCTGTGGCACCAGGGACGGTCCGACGGCGGCCGACACCATGGGCGCGACCAGCGGCAGCAGCCACACGGGTGTCGCCTGCCCCGGCTCGACCCGGTGGCGTACGGCCATCAGATACGGAACGGCCACGGCGGCGGCCAGTCCGAGAACCGTACCGGCGACGAACAGCACGGCACCGAGCACGACCCCGGCCCGCGCGCCGGTCACGTCCCGGCCGACGGTGAGGGCGCCGCCGCCCACGGCGAGCAGGGCCATGGCGAGACAGCCGTAGAAGGGTGCCGTCGCCGGATCGAGGAGGTGGGCGCGGGCCTGGTCGCGGTGGCGGGCCCAGTGCGCGCAACGGGCGCCGAGCACGGTCAGGAGCAGGGCGAAGGACAGCCCCCAGACACCGGCGAGCACGCCGCGCAGCCCCGGGACGTGCGGCGGGAGGGCGGCTCCTGCGGTGGCGACGACCGCGGTGCCCATGACGGGGGCGTACCAGTTGGGTCCGAGACGGCGGACGGAGACGGGGTACGCGAGGGGCCGGGCTGCGGTGACCATGACTCCTACGGTGGGGCCGGGGAAGGCGCACCACCAGGGAGTTTGCCTCTATGGCGACATAAGCTGGGTTTATGAGCAACACGGATGAGCAGGGCGGCGGCCCGGCGGTCGCCGGGTCCCTGGCGCACCGGGTCCCCGACCTCGGTGCCCTGCAGCTGCTGCTGGCGGTGGCGCGGCTCGGCAGTCTCGGCGGGGCGGCGCGGGAGCTGGGCATCACCCAGCCCGCGGCCAGCAGCCGGATCCGGTCGATGGAGCGGCAGCTCGGCGTGGCGCTGGTCGACCGTTCGCCGCGGGGGTCACGGCTCACGGACGCCGGCGCGCTGGTGACGGACTGGGCGCGGCGGATCGTCGAGGCGGCGGAGGCGTTCGACGTGGGGGCGCAGGCGCTGCGCGACCGGCGGGACTCCCGGCTGCGGGTCGCGGCGAGCATGACCATCGCGGAATACCTGCTGCCGGGCTGGCTGCTCGCGCTGCGGGCGCAGCGGCCCGACACGGCGGTGTCCCTGCACGCGGGCAACTCCACGGTGGTGGCGGAACGGCTGCTGTCGGACGAGGCGGATCTGGGCTTCGTGGAGGGGCTGACGGTGCCGACCGGGCTGGACTCGGTGGTCATCGCCCATGACCGGCTGATAGTGGTGACGGCGCCGGGGCACGCATGGGGGCGCCGACGGCGGCCGGTGGCGGCGGAGGAACTGGCCTCGACACCGCTGATCCTGCGGGAGAAGGGGTCCGGGACGCGCCAGGTGCTGGACGCGGCGCTGGGGGGTCTGGCCCGGCCGCTCATCGAGCTGTCCTCGACGACGGCGGTGAAGGCGGCGGCGGTGAGCGGGGCGGGGCCGGCGGTGCTGAGCGAACTGGCGGTGGGGGAGGAGCTGGCGATGCGGCGGTTGGTGCGGGTGCCGGTGGACGGGGTGGCCCTGGCCCGTGATCTGAGGGCGGTGTGGCCTACGGGCCATCGGCCTACCGGTCCGGCCAGGGATCTACTGGCGTTGACGCGGGGGTGAGTTTCTCGCCCCCGCCCAAACGCCGGACGGGCTGGGTGGCGCCGGGGTCCAGGGGGCGGAGCCCCCTGGTGTTCAGCCGGCTGCCGCCGCCTCCACCAGTGCGCGCATCACCCGTACGTCCTCGCCCATCTCCGGATGCCACTGCACGCCCAGCACCCAGCCCTGGCCGGACGGCAGTTCCAGGGCCTCCACCGTGCCGTCCGCCGCGTACGCCGACGGGAGCAGGCCCTCGCCGAGTCGGTCGACGGCCTGGTGGTGGTACGTCGGCACCGACGTCTCCTCCGGCACGATCGCGGCGTACCGCGTGCCCGGCACCGGCTTGACGGGGTGCCCGCCGAACACGCCCACGACCTCCGCGTGCCCGTCGAGGTGCTGCACGAGCGTGCCGCCCAGCGCGACGTTCAGCAGCTGCATGCCCCGGCAGATCCCCAGCAGCGGCACACCCGCCGCCAGCGCCGCGTCGATCAGCGCCAGCTCCCACGCGTCCCGCTCCGGCGCCGGGGGCCCCGTCCGGGGCTCGCGCTCGGCGCCGTAGCGGACCGGATCCACATCGGGCCCGCCCGCGATGACCAGTGCGTCCAGCCGGGCCACGGTCTCGACGGCCCGCTCCGGTGCGTCCGGCGGCAGCATCGCGGCCAGGCCGCCCGCCCGCTGCACCAGCCGGGGATAGCCGACCGGCAGCAGGGCGGCCTCCAGCTCCCACACGCCCCAGCGGGCACCGGCCTCCAGATACGTGCTGACCCCGATCAACGGCCTGGCCACAGCGACTCCCTCCCGGTCGACGTTCAGTCCCGTGCCAACTCTGCCTCGGCCGCCGCCAGTGCCGCGAACTCCTCCTCCGGCGCCTTCGCCACCAGCCGCTTGCGGCTGTACAGACCGAAGTACCCGACGGCCACCACGTACACCGCGAGCGCGATGAGCGCCGCCGTCACGTCCACCAGGAACGTCGCCACCAGCGCCGCACAGGCCAGCACCAGGGCGACCGAGGAGGTCAGCACCCCGCCCGGCGTCCGGTACGGCCGCGGCAGCTCCGGCTCGCGGCGGCGCAGCACGATGTGGGACAGCGACATCAGCGCGTAGGAGATGGTCGCGCCGAAGACGGCGATGTTGAGCATGCGCGCGCCGTCGCCCGACACCGCCGCCAGCAGGAAGCCGATCGTGCCGGGCACCAGCAGGCCCAGGTACGGCGCCTTGCGGCGGCTGGTGAGGGACAGGAAGCGGGGCAGGTAACCCGCGCGGGACAGGGCGAACAGCTGGCGCGAGCCCGCGTAGATCAGGGAGAAGAACGACGCCACCAGGCCGGCCAGGCCCGCGTAGTTCACGATCCGGCTCAGGGTCGTGGCCTCGCCGTCCGGCTGGAGCGCCTCGACCAGCGGGTTGCCCGCCTCCTGGATCGCGGCCGAGCCGCGCGCCCCCGCCGCCGCGACGAACGTCACCACCGCCAGCACCACCAGGATGCCCATCGACCAGCGGATCGCCTTGGGCAGCGTACGGGCCGGGTCCCGCGTCTCCTCGGCGGCCAGCGGCACGCCCTCGACGCCCAGGAAGAACCACATGCCGAAGGGGAACGCCGCCCAGATGCCGAGCAGCCCGAACGGCAGCCAGGAGTTCGACCCGGCGGCCGAGGCGTCGACCGGGATGTCGTCCAGCGCGGCGAAGGAGAAGTCCGGCAGCGCGGCCAGCGCGAACACGACCAGGGCGGCCACCGCGATGCCGGTGACGACGAAACTGAACCGCAGCGCCTCGCCCACGCCCCACAGATGGATGCCGAGGAAGATCGCGAAGCAGACCAGGTACATCGGCCAGCCGGACTCCAGGCCGAACAGGCCCAGCGACTCGACGTAGTCGCCGATGAAGATGACGATCGCGGCGGGCGCGAGGACGTACTCGATGAGGATCGCCGTACCGGTCAGGAAGCCGCCCCAGGGGCCGAGCGCCCGGCGGGCGAAGCCGTAGCCGCCGCCCGCGGTCGGCAGGATCGAGGACAGCTCGGCGAGGGCGAAGACCATGCACGCGTACATCGCGCCCATGAGGACCATGGCGATGGCCAGGCCTCCGAAGCCGCCCTCGGCCAGGCCGAAGTTCCAGCCCGAGTAGTCACCGGAGACGACGTAGGCGACGCCGAGGCCGGTCAGCAGCACCCAGCCGGCGCTGCCGCGGCGGAGCGCTCTGCGCTCCAGGTAGTCGTCGCCCTCCGGGGCGGGTGTACTGGTCGGTTCCTGGGACATGGGCATTCTCCCCACGGGCGGCGACGGTCACGGGGTCGAGCGGGGCACGACTCAATGGAATGGAGCCATACCTTTGCGGTGCCGACCGGGGGAAGGCAAGACCCGTGCGTTAATCGCCAGTAAATCCTCGGCCCGCCGGGACCCGTCCCGGCTCACCGTCCCGGTTCAGCCGAGGAAGCCCCGCAGCAGTGCCGCCGTGCCCCCGCAGTGCTCGCGCATGATCTCCCGCGCCTGGTCGGCGTCGCCCTCGATCACGGCCTCCACCAGGGCGGTGTGCTGCTGCTGGGAGTGCTCCAGGTTGCGCACGAGCAGCGGGATGCAGTCGAGCAGGTCGTTGACGGTCGCGCGGACGGCCGCGTACTGGGCCGTGAGGGTGGGGGAGCCGGACAGCTCGGCGAGCGTCAGGTGCAGCAGCGTGTCCAGGCGGCGGTACTCGGTGAGCGGCGCGTCGTGCGTGCGCGCCAACGCCTCGCGGAGCCGGTCCGCCCGCTCCCCGTCCAGTCCGTGCGCCGCGCACAGCCCGGCCGCGCCGACCTCCAGTACCTCCCGGAAGCGCAGCACGTCCTCTATGTCGGTCTCGGCGACCCGCCGCCGCAGTTCGTCCTCGCCGCCGGCGTCCGTGCGCGGCAGCACGAACGTCCCGCCGTAGCGGCCGCGCCGCGACTCGACGAGCCCCTGGTCCTGGAGCACCTTCAGCACCTCGCGCAGCGTCACCCGGCTGATGCCCAGCCGCTCCGCCAGCTCCCGCTCCGCCGGCAGCCGCTCGCCCCCCGCCACCAGGCCCAGCCGCAGGATCTGGAGGATCTGCTCCAGGGCCTCCTCGAAGCCGTTGCCCGCGCGTACCGGCCGCAGCACCGGCGCCAGCCGGTCCCGCACCTCGCCGCCCGCTCTCTCCGGCATGTGGCCGTACCCCCTTCCCAAGCAATGGTTCTCCGCAATACCTTATGGCTCCCGGCTCGCCGAAAGTAGCCGAAGGAGGCTCTCCCGTGGCAGACCGCACACCCCCGCTGAGCGTCGAGGAGCTGCACGCCCTCGTCGCCGGCGGTGAGATCGACACTGTCGTCCTGGCCTTCCCCGACATGCAAGGGCGGCTCCAGGGCAAGCGGTTCGCCGCACGCTTCTTCCTCGACGAAGTGCTCCGGCACGGCACCGAGGGCTGCAACTACCTGCTCGCCGTCGACACCGAGATGAACACCGTCGACGGCTACGCCATGTCCTCCTGGGACCGCGGCTACGGCGACTTCGCCATGCACCCGGACCTGACCACCCTGCGCCGCGTCCCCTGGAACGAGGGCACGGCCATGCTCCACGCCGACCTCGCCTGGAACGACGGCTCCCCGGTCGTCGCCGCCCCGCGCCAGATCCTGCGCCGCCAGCTGGAGCGCCTGGCCGAACTCGGCTACACCGCCCAGGTCGGCACGGAGCTGGAGTTCATCGTCTTCAAGGACACCTACGAACAGGCCTGGGACGCGGGCTACAGAGGCCTGACCCCGGCCAACCAGTACAACATCGACTACTCGGTCCTCGGCACCGGCCGCATCGAGCCCCTGCTGCGCCGCATCCGCAACGAGATGGCGGCGGCCGGCCTCACCGTCGAGTCCGCCAAGGGCGAGTGCAACCCCGGCCAGCACGAGATCGCCTTCCGCTACGACGAGGCCCTGGTCACCTGCGACCAGCACAGCGTCTACAAGACCGGCGCCAAGGAGATCGCCGCCCAGGAGGGCATGTCGATCACCTTCATGGCCAAGTACAACGAGCGCGAGGGCAACTCCTGCCACATCCACCTCTCACTCGCCGACGCGGACGGCAACAACGCCATGGCCGGATCCTCCGACGACCACGGCGGCATGTCCGACGTCATGCGGCACTTCCTCGCCGGCCAGCTCGCCGCCCTGCGCGAGTTCTCCCTGCTCTACGCCCCCAACATCAACTCCTACAAGCGGTTCCAGCCCGGCTCCTTCGCCCCGACCGCCGTCGCCTGGGGCCACGACAACCGCACCTGCGCGCTGCGCGTGGTCGGCCACGGCCGCTCGATGCGCTTCGAGAACCGCCTGCCCGGCGGCGACGTCAACCCCTACCTCGCCGTCGCCGGACTGGTCGCGGCCGGACTGCACGGCATCGAGCAGAAGCTGGAACTGCCCGAGCCCTGCCCCGGAAACGCCTACACCGCCGACTTCGACCACGTCCCGACCACCCTGCGCGAGGCCGCCGAACTCTGGGAGCACAGCGCCATCGCCAAGGCGGCCTTCGGGGACGAGGTCGTCGCGCACTACCGCAACATGGCGCGCGTCGAACTGGACGCCTTCGACGCCGCGGTGACCGACTGGGAGCTGCGCCGCTCCTTCGAACGTCTGTGAGGCCCCCGTTGTCTTCCGAGCACCTTCTGGACGTACTGAACCCCGCCACCGAGGAGGTCGTCGCCGCCGTCGCCGGCGCGAGCCCGGCCGACGTCGACGCGGCCGTCACCCACGCCGCCAGGGCACAGCGGATCTGGGCCGCTCTTGCCCCCGCGGACCGCGCCCGGCTGCTGCGCCGCTTCGCCGCCACCGTCGACCAGCACCTGGAGGAACTGGCCCGCCTGGAGGTCCGCGAGGCCGGCCACCTGATCGGCAACGCCCGCTGGGAGGCCGGCAACGTCCGCGACCTGCTGGACTACGCGGCCGGGGGAGTGGAGCGGCTCACCGGCCGGCAGATCCCCGTGCCCGGCGGCCTGGACGTGACCATCCTCGAACCGCTCGGCGTGGTCGGCGTGATCGCCCCCTGGAACTTCCCGATGCCGATCGCCGCCTGGGGCACCGCCCCGGCCCTCGCGGCGGGCAACGCGGTCATCCTCAAGCCCGCCGAGACCACCCCGCTCACCGCCCTGCGCCTCGCGGAACTCGCTCTGGAGGCCGGTCTCCCCGAGCACCTCTTCCAGGTCCTGCCCGGACGCGGCGACATCACCGGCGACGCGCTCGTCCGGCACCCCGGAGTAGCCAAGATCGTCTTCACCGGCTCCACCCGCACCGGCACGCGCGTCGCCGCGCTCGGCGCCGAGCAGGTCAAGCCGGTCACCCTCGAACTCGGCGGCAAGAGCCCCAACATCGTCTTCGCCGACGCCGACCTCAAGACCGCCGTCGACCCCTTCTCCTTCCTCGACAACTCCGGCCAGGACTGCTGCGCCCGCACCCGCGTCCTCGTCCAGGAGTCCGTCTACGACGAGGTCCGCGACCTGCTCGCCGACGCCCTGTCCGCCGTGGTGGTGGGCGACCCGGCCGACGAGAAGACCCAGATGGGCCCGCTGATCTCCCGGCAGCAACTGGACCGCGTCCGGAGCTTCGTGCCCGACGACGCCCCGGCCCTGCGCGGCAGCGCCCCCGAGGGACCCGGCTTCTGGTTCCCGCCGACCGTCCTCACCGAGGAGAGCCCCGACTCGCCCGCGGCCTGCGAGGAGATCTTCGGCCCGGTCGCCGTCCTCCTGCCCTTCACCGACGAGGAGGACGCGATCCGCCTCGCCAACGACACCCCCTACGGCCTCTCCGGCTCCATCTGGACCCGGGACGTCGGCCGCGCCCTGCGCGTCTCCCGGGCCGTCCGCGCCGGCAACCTGTCCGTCAACTCCCACGCCAGCGTCCGCTACTGGACCCCGTTCGGCGGCTACAAGCAGTCCGGCGTCGGCCGCGAACTCGGCCCCGACGCCCTGGCCGCCTTCACCGAAACCAAGAACGTCTTCATCAGCACGGAGGGCCCCGCACAGTGACCGCTCAGGAAAGCATCTGCCGCCGCCTGGTCGGCCGTACCGCCGTCGTCACCGGAGCCGGCAGCGGCATCGGACTCGCCGCCGCCCGCCGCCTCGCCTCCGAGGGGGCCCACGTCGTCTGCGGCGACGTCGACGAGACCCGCGGCAAGGCCGCAGCAGAAGAGACCGGCGGCACCTTCGTGAAGGTCGACGTCACCGACCCCGAGGAGGTCGAGGCCCTCTTCAGGACCGCCTACGACACCTACGGCAGCGTCGACATCGCCTTCAACAACGCCGGCATCTCCCCGCCCGACGACGACTCCATCCTGGAGACCGGCCTGGAGGCCTGGAAGCGCGTCCAGGAGGTCAACCTCACCTCCGTCTACCTGTGCTGCAAGGCCGCCATCCCCTACATGCGGCGCCAGGGCAAGGGCTCGATCATCAACACGGCCTCCTTCGTGGCCAGGATGGGCGCGGCCACCTCGCAGATCTCCTACACCGCCTCCAAGGGCGGCGTCCTCGCCATGTCCCGGGAACTGGGCGTGCAGTTCGCCCGCGAGGGCATCCGCGTCAACGCCCTGTGCCCCGGGCCGGTCAACACCCCGCTGCTGCAGGAGCTGTTCGCCAAGGACCCCGAGCGGGCCGCGCGCCGCCTGGTGCACATCCCGCTGGGCCGCTTCGCCGAGGCCGAGGAGATCGCCGCCGCCGTCGCCTTCCTCGCCAGCGACGACTCCTCCTTCGTCAACGCCACCGACTTCCTGGTGGACGGCGGCATCGCGGGGGCGTACGTCACACCCCTGTAAGGCGTACCCGTGCGGCCGGTGACTCGCCCTACAGTGCCGGGATGAGCATGACGCCGCAGCCCGGCTGGTACCCCGACCCCCACGCACCGCACCTTCAGCGCTGGTGGGACGGCACGGCCTGGACCGAGCACCGCCGCGCGCCCGAGGCCCCCGGCGGCCCGGTGCCCCCGCCCCCGGGCGGCGGCACCGGGCGGGCGAAGGCCGTCGCGGTCACCGCCGCGGGAGCCGTCCTCGTCGCGGCGATCGTCACCGCGGCCGTCGCCTTCGACGGCGACGGCGGCACGGACGCGAGGTCCGCCCCGACGGCCCCCGCGTCCACGTCCCCGACCGGCCCGCCGGAACCGGCCCCCGGGGCGTCCGCCTCCGAGACATCCGCCGACGCCGGCCCGGCCGTCGTCGAGGACCAGCTCAACGGCGTCACCTTCCCCCTGCTCGACGGCTGGGTCCGCCCGCAGCACATCGCCCAGGACGACGTCGTGATGACGACGGACGGCACCTACGACTGCCCCGGCGGCGTCGGCCTCTGCCGCCACGGCCTCGTCCTCTCCCGCACCGTGACCGAGAACGACGAGAAGTCCCCCGAGGCCCTCGCCGAGGCGGACATCAAGGACGCGGCGGACGAGGCCTACGACCGCGACAGACTCGGCCGCGAACTCCACGGGGGCATCGAGTCGCACCAGGTCGTCAAGTCCGGGCCGGTCGCGGTGGCCGGCCGCGCCGGGTACCTCGTGCGCTGGCGCGTGCACACCGCCAAGGGCCCGGGCGGCTACGTCCAGTCGCTCGTCTTCCCCTCCAGCGTCGGCACCGAGTCACCGGTCCTCGTCCGCTACGTCTTCGACGCCGGCGAGGACGGGCCGCCGCTCGCCGACATGGACCGCATCACCAAGGGCATCCGGCCGTTCGGCGACGCGGACACGGGCGGCGGCGTGGGCAGCAGCATCGGCCCGTCGGACTGAACGGCACCGACCGCGGGGCTACAGGAACGTGTGGCCCTCGCCCCGGTACGTCGGCACGGTCGCCGTCACCGCCTCCCCCTCGACCAGGTGCAGCGCTTCGAACCGCTCGCACAGCTCACCGGCCTTGGCGTGCCGGAACCACACCTTGTCACCGATCAGCAGGTCGTCGGCGGGCGAGCCGAGCAGCGGCGTCTGCACCTCACCGGCCCCCTCCTGCGGGTCGTAGCGCAGCCCCTCGGGCAGATACGGCACGGGCGACCGGTCGGGCCCGGCCGCACCGGAGGCGGGATACCCGCCGCCGAGGACCGTCACGACGCCGACACCCGGCCGCCGCACGACGGGCTGCGCGAAAAGGGCCGCCGGACGGCCGCGGAACGACGTGTAGTTGTCGAACAGCCGCGGCACATACAGCCCCGACCCGGCGGCGATCTCGGTCACCGCGTCCTCGGCCGCCGTGTGCTGCACCGAGCCGGTGCCCCCGCCGTTGACGAACTCCAGCCCCGGCACGACGGCCCGCACCGCGCGCACCACCTCGGCGCGCCGCTCGGCGAGTTCACGCTTGGCGGCCGCCTGCATCAGCCGTACGGCACGGGACCGCAGCGGCCGCCCCGCCACCGCGTCCCCGACACCCGCGATGTGACCCTCGTAGGCCATGATCCCCACGACCTCGAAGCCCGGCCGCCGGGCCACCGCCCGGGCCACGTCGGCGACCTCGGCGGGGGAGTGCAGCGGCGAACGCCGGGCCCCGACCCGCACCCGCCCGCCGAGCAGCCTCAAGGACGTGTCCAACTCCAGGCACACGCGGACGACTTCACGCCCGCCGCCCCGCGAGGCGTCGATGAGATCGAGCTGGGCGACGTCGTCGACCATCACGGTGACGGCGGCGGCGAGCTTGGGATCACCGGCGAGTTCCGCGTACGCGGCACGGTCGGCGGACGGGTAGGCGAGCAGCACGTCCTCGAACCCCGACCGGGCCAGCCACAGCGACTCGGCCAGGGTGAACGACATGATCCCCGCGAAACCGTCCCGGGCCAGGACGCGTTCCAGCAGCGCCCGGCACCGCACGGATTTGCTGGCGACGCGGATCGGCTTGCCCCCGGCGCGGCGGACCAGGTCGGCGGCGTTGGCGTCGAAAGCCTCCAGGTCCACGATCGCGAGAGGGGCGTCGAGATGGGCGGTGGCCCGGTCGTAACGGGCCCGGTCGGCGGCGCGCGCAGTCATGAACGCAGCCTGCCAGACCGGATTACCGCAGGGTAGGGGGACGTTCCGGGCAGATGCCCCGGGCTCGTGGACTGGTTCCCGTTCGCCCAGGGACAAGCCGTAGAGTGACGCGCACGTACGGCGGAACGACGCCGGCCGGAAAGCCGTGCCGGGATGACGCTCCGTTCGTACGGGTATGTGTGCCCGGGACGAATCGGTGCCGGGCCTCGGGCAGGACAGCACCGGCCCGCGCGAGAACGAGCGGCCCGGGTACGAGGAAACGGGGGGTGCATGAGCACGGAAGCGCAACGCGCCTCCTTCCCCCCGCGCCCCTCGACACCTCCCCGCCCTTCCGCCCCACCCCGCCCGCCCCACCCACCCGAGGCGACCAACGCGGACGGGCGCACCGCCGCCCCTTCCGCCCCGGTGCCGGACGGACGCGGGACTTCGAACGCGGACGGCTCGGACGCCGGGTTCCGTGCGGAGTCCGGTTCGGACACTGGATCCCGTGCGGAGTCCCGTTCGGATGTCGGGTTCCGTGTGGAGTCCGGTTCGGGCGCTGGATCCCGTGCGGAGTCCCGTTCGGATGTCGGGTTCCGTGTGGAGTCCGGTTCGGGCGCTGGATCCCGTGCGGGTTCCGGTTCGGGCGTCGGGTCCCGTGCGGGTTCCGGTTCGGGCGTCGGGCCCCGTGCGGGTTCCGGCTCGGATGCGAGTGCCCGTGTGGGTTCGGCGGCCGGTGCGCCGCGGCCGTCCTCGGACCGTGACACGGCCTCGTCCCTGTCCGTGTCCGCGGCCGAGGGCCGGGAGGCGTCCGGTGGACGCTTCGGCCCGAGCGGCGCGTCGACCGGGGCCGGCCCGGACCAGGGGCAGGCGACTCGGAGCGGTGCGGCGCCCTCCGGGCAGGCCGGTGGCCCTTCCGGCCGCCCTCGCTTCCCGAGCTTCGGCACCACCGCCCCACAGCGCAGCGACTCCACGACCCTGCCCCCGCCCCCCGCCTCCGCCCGTTTCCCGGACACGCCGCCCAGCGTCATCCGCGACCGCTCGGACTCCCAGTCGGGGACGTCGTCGGGCTCGTCCGGCCGCGTGCGCGGCTCCGGGGCGTCGGACGAAGGCTCGGCGGGGACGAACCGGCCGTACCGTCTCACCGCGCCCGGCCGGGCGGACACCCAGGCCGGGGGCTCGTCCGAGACGGTCGGGCGGCCCTTCCGCCTGTCCACGCCACGCCGTACCGGCGCCCCGGACGAGAACGCGTCCGAGACGACCGCTCGCCTGCGCCCAATCCCCGCGGAACCGTCACCCGCCGAGACCGCTGAATCCTTCGGCCGCCCCGACATCCCTGGTGCGCCGGGGACGTCGGCCATGTCGTCGGCAAGCCGACCCGGGGCCGTACGGCCAGGCGCACCGCCGCGCCCCACGCGCGAGCCGCAGACCGGTGCTGCCGCCGGCTCCGGTCCCGACGCTGCCGCTTCGACCGCCGGGCGCGGGATACGCCTGCCGTCGACTCCCGGCCGGCAGCCCCACATCGCCCCGCCGTCTCCGCACGAGCGGCAGTCCCACGGTGCCCAGTCGTCTGCGCGCGACCGGCAGCCCCACCTCGCCCCGCCGTCCCCTGCCGACCGGCAGTCCCACACCGCCCCGCCGCCTCCGCACGAGCGGCAGTCCCACAACGCCCCGCCGTCCCCCGCCGACCGGCAGCCCCACCTCGCCCCGCCGTCCCCCGCCGACCGGCAGCCCCACCTCGCCCCGCCGTCCCCCGCCGACCGGCAGTCCCACACCGCCCCGCCGTCGCCCCCGCACGTCTCGCCGAACCCCCCTTCCCCCCGCCCCGCCCCGGAGACCACCCCCGTCGCACCCGACCCGGCACTCTCCTGGAGCGCCCCGCTGGCCCCCGGCGGTACGCCCGGTGCCACGCGGCCCGTCGTCTCGTTCGGGGAGCCCGAGGGGTACGACGGCGACGCCCGGCCCCGTCCGCTCGGGCGGCGCGGCAGGTCGCAGGCCGTCGCGGCCGCCGTCTGCCTGGTGCTCGGGCTCGGACTCATCTCCGGCGCGGTCACCGGCAGCTGGCTGGTCGGGGACTCCGGCGGCGAGGGCTCGCGCAGCACCTTCACCGCGGCCGGCGGCCTCTGGCACAGCGTCCCGGTCGACCAGCTGTTCCCGCCCACCGTGCAGGGCCAGGGCGCCGGCCCCGGCGGCGCCGACCGCACCTGGACCCGGATCGCCGTCGCCCCGGACAGCGGCTGCAAGGACGCCTTCGACCCCCTGCTCCGCAAGGCCCTCGCCCCCGTCGGCTGCGAACGCCTCCTGCGCGCCACCTACACCGACGCCACCGAGAGCTACGTGACCACCGTCGGCCTGCTCTTCACCACGGCCGACGCCCCCGGCATGGCCTCCCTCGCGAACCGTTTCCGCAAGGAGCGCCTGGACCGCCGCAGCGACCTCATGCCCCTGCCCTACGCCGCGCAGGGCACCCCCGCCGCGCAGTTCGGGGCCAGGCAGCGCGCCGCCTGGACGGTCTCCGTGCTCACCGAGGCCCCGGTCGTCGTCTACGCCGTCTCCGGCTGGGCCGACGGCCGTACGGTCGACGACCCCCAGCCCGCCGGGGACGCCATGGAGTCGGGCGCCACTACCGCCCCCGCCCAGGCCGGCCTCGGCTACGAGGCGAAGGGCCTCGCCGACCGCGTCGAACGCGGCCTCCGCAAGAACGTCCGCTCGGCCACGGAGCAGCCGTCGTGAAACACGGAGCAGCCGTCGTGAAAGCCGTCGCGTCCCGTGCGGGCGGGTTCCTGAGCGTCCTCCTCGCCGCCGGCCTCGTCCTGGTCCCCTCCGCCACCGCCCACGCGGACGGCATCCGCGCCCAGCAGTGGGCCCTGGACGCCATGCACACGCAGGAGGCCTGGCAGACCACGAAGGGCGCGGGCGTCACCGTCGCGGTCCTGGACACCGGCGTCGAGGCGGACCACCCCGACCTGGTCGGCAACGTCCTGCCCGGCAAGGACCTGGTCCGCTTCGGCGCCGAACCCGGCGACCGCGCCTGGGCCCGCCACGGCACCGCCATGGCCGGCATCATCGCCGGCCACGGACACGGCCCGGGCAACGCCGACGGCGTCATGGGCATCGCCCCCGAGGCGAAGATCCTCCCCGTGCGCGTGATCCTGGAGGACGGCGACCCCTCCCGCGCCAAGGCCCGCAGCACCCGCGGCAACGCCCTCGCCGAGGGCATCCGCTGGGCCGCCGACCACGGCGCCGACGTCATCAACCTCTCCCTCGGCGACGACTCCGCCTCCGCCCACCCCGAACCCAGCGAGGACCAGGCGATCCAGTACGCCCTGAAGAAGGGCGTGGTCGTCGTCGCCTCCGCCGGGAACGGCGGCGAGAAGGGCGACCGCATCTCCTACCCGGCCGCCTACCCGGGCGTCATCGCCGCCACCGCCGTCGACCGCGCCGGAACCCGCGCCTCCTTCTCCACCCGCCGCTGGTACGCCACCGTCAGCGCCCCCGGCGTCGACGTCGTCATCGCCGACCCGGACCACAAGTACTACGAGGGCTGGGGCACCAGCGCCGCCGCCGCCTTCGTCTCCGGCGCCGCCGCCCTGGTCAAGGCCGCCCACCCCGGCCTGACCCCGGCCCAGATCAAGAAACTCCTGGAGGACACCGCCCGCGACGCCCCCGTCGACGGCCGCGACGACTCCCGCGGCTTCGGCTTCGTCGACCCGGCCGCCGCCATCAAGGCCGCCGCCCGACTGAAGCCCGAGGGCCTCCAGTCGGCGTCCTACGGCCAGAAGTACTTCGGCAGCGGCCCGGACGCCGCCTCCTCCGGCGACGGCACCGCCGACTGGGCCGCCCCCCTCGCGGGCGGCGCCGGCGGCGTGCTGCTGGTCGCGGCGGTCGTCCTGTGGTGCGGCCGGCGCACGAGCGACCAGGACTTCTGAGCCGCCGCCCGGGGCGCGCCACCCGGCCGATAGGGTCGATGACCGTGGCGAACAAGAACATCCCCGACCCCGGCTTCTCCGACGACGACGGCTCCGCCGACCCCCGGCTGAGCGCGGCCCTCGCCGCCTGGTCCGAGGACCGCACCGCCGTCGGACCCGTGCTGGAGGCGCTCAAGGGCGCCCGGCTGCTCGTCCCCGTCGTCGCCGTGCTCGGCGAGGTCGAGGAGGACGAGCGGGGACTGCGCCGCGAGAAGACCAGCGACATGGCCGTACCGACCCTGAAGGCCGGGAACCGCACCGCCCTGCCCGCCTTCACCTCCACGGACTCCCTCGCCCGCTGGGACCCGGCCGCCCGCCCCGTCGCCGTACCCCTGCACCAGGCCCTCCAGGCCGCCGCGCACGAGAAGGCGGACACGGTCGTGCTGGACCTGGCCGGACCGGTGCCGTTCGAGCTGACCGGCCCCGCCCTGCTCGCCCTCGCCGAGGGCCGCGCCAGCGCCGACCCGCTCGCCGACCCGGCCGTCGTCGACGCCGTGCGCGAGGCCGTGGCCGCCGAGCCCGCCGTCCTGCGCGCCCACCTCGGCCCCGGCCAGGCCGACGGCACCCTGGCCCTGGTCCTGGACCCGTCCGCGGCCCCCGCCGAAGCCGCCCGGGCCGTCGCCGAGCGCCTGGCCGCCGACGAAACACTGAGGGCCCGCCTGGTGCGCGGCCTCGACCTGGCACTGCTGCCGGCCGGGGCGACGCCCCCGGGCGAGCCCTTGTACGTACGCGGATGAACTAGCCGTAGACCGGGCCCGTGTACTTCTCACCCGGGCCCTGACCGGGCTCGTCCGGGACCAGGGAGGCCTCGCGGAACGCCAGCTGCAGCGACTTCAGGCCGTCGCGCAGGGGCGCCGCGTGGAACGAGCTGATCTCGGTCGCGGACGCGTCCAGCAGACCGGCCAGCGCGTGCACCAGCTTGCGGGCCTCGTCCAGGTCCTTGTGCTTCTCGCCCTCCTCGGTCAGACCGAGCTTCACGGCGGCCGCGCTCATCAGGTTGACGGCGACCGTCACGATCACCTCGACCGCCGGGACCTCGGCGATGTCGCGGGCCATGGCGTCGAAGTCGGGGGACTCAGGAGGGGTCTCACTCATGCCCCACACGATAGGCGCAGGACGGAGCCGCGCCGCACCAGGCCCCGACGCGCCCCAATTAGCCCTTCCTGGCCATTGCTGGTAACCTCGTGTAACGACCGGTCGGACCCGTATGCCTCACAGCCCGCGAGCCCGACCCACAAGTGGAGGCTTTCGAACTCCCACCTGACCGCCCTCAGGGCGTCGGGTCACCGGTCAGACGGTCCCGTCCCAGCGGCGGCGATCCGTCCGAAAGCGCGCCCCGCGGCTTCCCCGCGACGGTGCTCCGGTAGTTCGAGGAGCCCCGCCTGGGAATCGTCCGGGGCATTTTTTGTGCTTCGGCGCGGTTAGGTCTATCGAAAAGAGACGTTACGCGGCCGTCCGCCAGACCGTCGCGTGGTGCTACCGAGGAGGATCCATCAGCGCCGAGCCCCGCATCAACGACCGGATTCGCGTTCCCGAGGTGCGACTTGTCGGTCCCAGTGGCGAGCAGGTGGGCATCGTCCCCCTGGCCAAGGCACTGGAGCTTGCGCAGGAGTACGACCTGGACCTGGTCGAGGTCGCGGCGAACGCCCGTCCGCCCGTGTGCAAGCTCATGGACTACGGGAAGTTCAAGTACGAGTCGGCCATGAAGGCCCGTGAGGCGCGCAAGAACCAGGCGCACACGGTCATCAAGGAGATGAAGCTCCGGCCGAAGATCGACCCGCACGACTATGACACCAAGAAGGGTCACGTCGTCCGGTTCCTCAAGCAGGGCGACAAGGTCAAGATCACGATCATGTTCCGTGGTCGCGAGCAGTCCCGGCCCGAGCTGGGCTACCGACTGCTGCAGCGTCTCGCGGAGGACGTCCAGGACCTCGGTTTCGTCGAGTCGAACCCGAAGCAGGACGGCCGGAACATGATCATGGTCCTCGGTCCGCACAAGAAGAAGACCGAGGCGATGGCCGAGGCTCGCCAGGCGCAGGAAGCCCGCAAGGCGGAAGCGAAGGCCAACCCCGGCAAGTCGCAGAACGCCGCGGACGCCGAGGCGCCGGCTGAGGAGCCCGCCGAGGCGTGACCCCCCGGGACGCCAGTCCCAGGAAGCAACCGAAACAAGACGACGCTCCACCGTGCCCGGTTCTCGCAACCGGGCACCGGAGCGCCACCGACGAGGAGAGAACGGCGCTATGCCGAAGAACAAGACGCACAGCGGTTCCAGCAAGCGCTTCAAGATCACCGGCTCCGGCAAGGTGCTTCGTGAGCGCGCCGGCAAGCGCCACTACCTCGAGCACAAGACGTCGCGCCTGACGCGCCGCCTCACCGGCAACGCCGAGATGGCCCCGGGCGACGCCAAGAAGATCAAGAAGCTTCTCGGCAAGTGACGCCCCGGCGCGAGAGCGCCGCACGTCAGGACCGGGACCCAATCGATTTCGGGCCGTGTGAGGACCCCCACGGCCCCGCTACAAGGAGTTAAGAAGTGGCACGCGTCAAGCGGGCAGTGAACGCCCACAAGAAGCGCCGGGCGATCCTCGAGCAGGCCTCCGGCTACCGCGGTCAGCGTTCGCGCCTGTACCGCAAGGCCAAGGAGCAGGTCACCCACTCGCTGGTCTACAACTACAACGACCGCAAGAAGCGCAAGGGCGACTTCCGTCAGCTGTGGATCCAGCGCATCAACGCCGCTGCCCGCGCCAACGGCATGACCTACAACCGCTTCATCCAGGGTCTGAAGGCCGCGAACATCGAGGTCGACCGCAAGATCCTGGCCGAGCTGGCCGTCAACGACGCCGGTGCGTTCGCCGCGCTCGTCGAGGTCGCCCAGAAGGCGCTGCCGAGCGACGTCAACGCCCCCAAGGCGGCCTGACGCCGGCTCCGAGCCGATGTGACTGACAGGACCCGCAGGCCGGATGGCCTGCGGGTCCTGCTGTGCAGCTACTGAGAAAGCGAACAGGATGTCCCCTGCCACCCCCGAGCTCATCTCCCCCCGCTCCGCCCGCGTCCTCGCCGCACGCCGGCTGGCCAAGCGGAACTTCCGGGGGAAGGAGCGGCTGTTCCTCGCGGAGGGACCGCAGGCCGTGCGGGAGGCGGCCGGGCACCGCGCCGGGGGCTCGGCCACGCTCGTGGAACTGTTCGCCACGCTGGAGGCCGCCGAGCGGTACGCCGACATCGTGGGGGCGGCCCGCGACGCCGGAGCCCGGGTCCACCTCGCCTCCGAGCAGGTCATCGCCGACATCTCCACCACCGTCACCCCGCAGGGCCTCGTCGGCGTCTGCCGCTTCCTGGACACGCCCTTCGAGGACGTCCTGAAGGCCCGGCCCAGGCTGGTCGCCCTGCTCGCGAACGTGCGGGACCCCGGAAACGCCGGCACCGTGCTGCGCTGCGCCGACGCCGCCGGCGCCGAGGCCGTCGTGCTGACCGACGCCTCCGTCGACGTGTACAACCCCAAGGCCGTCCGCGCCTCCGTCGGCTCCCTGTTCCACCTGCCCGTCGCCGTCGGCGTCCCCGTCGAGCACGCGGTCGAAGCGCTGCGGGCCGCCGGTGTCCGCGTCCTCGCCGCCGACGGGGCCGGCGACCGCGACCTCGACGACGAGCTCGACAAGGGCACCATGGGCGGCCCGACCGCCTGGGTCTTCGGCAACGAGGCCTGGGGCCTCCCGGAGGAGACCCGCGCCCTCACCGACGCCGTCGTGCGCGTCCCGATCCACGGGAAGGCCGAGAGCCTGAACCTCGCCACCGCCGCCGCCGTATGTCTCTATGCGTCGGCGCGTGCACAGCGCGCCTCCGGAGGGTGCCGCTCCGTCACCGGGAACTAGTAGGGTGACCAGCTCAGGGACCCCTCTGCGGAGCCTTGGAGGTGGGGTACGGCGATGAGCGTCGGCACGAGCAGCGCCGCGGGAGCCCAGGACGCCGGGAGCCCGCCTGCCGCGGCCCGGCCGCCCGGTGATCCCGCCTGCCTCGGCATCGACCCCGACCAGCTGCCCGACGGGCTCGTCGTCGCCGACGAGCAGGGCCGCGTCATCTGTTTCAACGCCGCGGCCGAGCGCATCACCGCCGTCCGCGCCCGCGACGCCCTCGGGCAGCGGCTGGAGAAGGCCCTGCCATTAGAGGACCTCGAAGGGCGCCGCTGGTGGCAGCTGACCGACCCGTACGGCGGTCTCGCCATCCGCGTCGGACAGCCGGAGCGCAACCTGCTGCTGCCCGGCGGGCGCGAGGTGCTGGTCTCCGCGCGCTACGTCCGCACCCGGCCCACCGGACCCGTCCGCCGCCTGGTCGTCACCCTGCGCGACACCGAGGCCCGCCGCCGCACCGAGCGCAGCCACGCCGAGCTGATCGCCACCGTCGCCCACGAGCTGCGCTCCCCGCTCACCTCCGTCAAGGGCTTCACCGCCACGCTGCTCGCCAAGTGGGAACGGTTCACCGACGACCAGAAGCGGCTGATGCTGGAGACCGTCGACGCCGACGCCGACCGCGTCACCCGGCTCATCGCCGAGCTGCTCGACATCTCACGGATCGACTCCGGCCGCCTGGAGGTGCGCCGCCAGCCCGTCGACATCGGCGCCGCCGTCGGCCGGCACATCCAGGCCTACGTCGCCGCCGGACAGCCCGCCGACCGGTTCCTGCTGCGCGTCCAGCAGCCGCTGCCCGACCTGTGGGCCGACCCCGACAAGATCGACCAGGTGCTCAGCAACCTCCTGGAAAACGCCGTGCGGCACGGTGAGGGAACTGTCACGATCGACGTCACGGCCACGGCGTCCCCCCGCGAGGGCGAGGACACCGGCACGTCGGTCACGGTGAGCGACGAGGGGCCCGGCATCCCGGAGGAGTCCATGAACCGCGTCTTCACCCGCTTCTGGCGGGGCAGCAAGCGCGGCGGCACGGGCCTCGGGCTCTACATCGTCAAGGGCATCGTCGAGGCCCACGGCGGCACCATCACGGTCGGCCGCGCCCCCGGCGCCGGCGCCGAGTTCCGATTTACGTTGCCCGTGAGCGCTCCGGCCTATCTCGCCTGAGCAGCCCGCGGGCGCATTCGTACACCTCCACCCCGTTAGACTCGGCCATTGGCACCTTTGTGTCCCGCAGACGGCCGTCGGAGTCGGTGACGGGGACCTTCAGCCAGCCAATCGGAAGCACGGGAAGAGATGTCGGCACCGAATAAGTCGTACGACCCTGTAGAGGTCGAGACGTTGAAACCGGAAGAGATCGAGCGCATGCGGGACGAGGCGCTCGCCGCCTTCGCCGCCGCGGATTCCCTCGACGCGCTCCACGAGGCCAAGGTCGCCCACACCGGCCCCGCCTCCCCGCTGGCCCTCGCCAACCGCGAGATCGGCGCCCTGCCCCCGCACGCCAAGGCCGAGGCCGGCAAGCGCGTCGGCCAGGCCCGAGGTGCCGTGAACAAGGGCCTCGCCGCCCGGCAGGCCGAGCTGGAGGCCGAGCGGGACGCGCGGGTGCTGGTCGAGGAGGCGGTGGACGTCACGCTGCCGTACGACCGCGTCCCGTCCGGCGCCCGGCACCCGCTCACCACGATGATGGAGCGGGTCGCGGACGTCTTCGTGGCCATGGGCTACGAGGTCGCCGAGGGCCCCGAGGCCGAGGCGGAGTGGTTCAACTTCGACGCCCTGAACTTCCTGCCCGACCACCCGGCCCGGCAGATGCAGGACACCTTCTTCGTGCAGGGTCCCAAGGGCACCGAGGAGTCCGGCTCCGGCGTCGTCCTGCGCACCCACACCTCCCCGGTGCAGGCGCGCGCCCTGCTCGACCGTGAGCTGCCGGTCTACATCGTCTGCCCCGGCCGGGTGTTCCGCACCGACGAGCTGGACGCCACGCACACGCCCGTCTTCCACCAGATCGAGCTGCTCGCGGTGGACGAGGGCCTGACGATGGCCGATCTCAAGGGCACCCTCGACCACATGGTCCAGGCCCTGTTCGGCGAGGACATGAAGACCCGGCTGCGGCCGAACTACTTCCCCTTCACCGAGCCGAGCGCCGAGATGGACATGCTCTGCTACGTCTGCAAGGGCGAGTCCGTCGGCAACCCCGACCGCCCCTGCCGCACCTGCTCCTCCGAGGGCTGGATCGAGCTCGGCGGCTGCGGCATGGTCAACCCGCGGGTCCTCACGGCCTGCGGCGTCGACCCCGAGAAGTACAGCGGCTTCGCCTTCGGGTTCGGCATCGAGCGGATGCTGATGTTCCGCCACAACGTCGAGGACATGCGAGACATGGTCGAGGGTGACGTCCGGTTCACCCGGCCGTTCGGGATGGAGATCTGATGCGGGTCCCGCTTTCTTGGCTGCGGGAGTACGTCGACCTGCCGGCGACGGAATCCGGCCGCGACGTCCAGGAGAAGCTCGTCTCGGCCGGGCTCGAGGTCGAGACCGTCGAGCAGCTCGGCGCCGACCTCAAGGGCCCGCTGGTCGTGGGCCAGGTGGCCACCATCGAGGAGCTGACGGAGTTCAAGAAGCCGATCCGCTTCTGCACCGTCGACGTCGGCCAGGCCAACGGCACCGGTGAGCCCCAGGAGATCATCTGCGGCGCCCGCAACTTCGCCGTCGGCGACAAGGTCGTCGTCGCCCTGCCCGGCGCCGTCCTGCCCGGTGACTTCCAGATCGCCGAGCGCAAGACCTACGGCCGGATCTCCCGCGGCATGATCTGCTCCAGCGACGAGCTGAACATGGGCGACGACGGCACCAAGGGCATCATCGTGCTGCCCCCGGAGACCGAGGTCGGCAAGGACGCCGTCGAGCTGCTGGAGCTGGTCGACGAGGTCCTCGACATCGCCGTCACGCCCGACCGCGGCTACTGCCTGTCCATCCGCGGCGTCGCCCGCGAGACCGCCATCGCCTACGGTCTGCCGCTGCGCGACCCGGCGCTGATCGACGTGCCCGGCCCGAACGCCTACGGCCACCCGGTGCGGATCTCCGACCCCACCGGCTGCGACCGCTTCACGGCCCGCACGGTCACCGGCCTGAGCGCCGAGGCCCGCTCGCCGATCTGGCTCCAGCGCCGACTGCAGAAGGTCGGCATGCGCCCGATCTCCCTCGCCGTCGACGTCACCAACTACGTGATGATGGAGCTCGGCCAGCCGCTGCACGCCTACGACCGCTCCCTGGTCCAGGGCACCATCGGCGTGCGCCGGGCCGAGCCGGGCGAGAAGCTCACCACCCTCGACGGCGTCGAGCGCACGCTGGACGCCGAGGACCTGGTGATCACCGACGACCGCGGCCCCATCGGGCTCGCCGGTGTCATGGGCGGCGCCGACACGGAGATCGCCGACCACGACGACGCGGAGAACGCCACGGCCGACGTCGTCATCGAGGCGGCGCACTTCGACGCGGTGTCGATCGCGCGCACGGCCCGCCGGCACAAGCTGTCCTCCGAGGCGTCCCGCCGCTTCGAGCGCGGCGTCGACCCGCAGGCCGCCGCCGCTGCCGCGCAGCGCACGGTCGACCTGCTGGTCCTCCTCGCGGGCGGTACCGCCGAAGCCGGCGTCACCGAGGTCATCGCGCCTAGCGCGCCGCGCACCATCACCATCCCGGCCGACCACCCGGACAAGGTCGCGGGCGTCGCCTACGGCCGCGAGACCGTCGTCCGGCGGCTGCAGGAGATCGGCTGCGACGTGTACGGGCAGGACGAGCTGATCGTCACCGTGCCGTCCTGGCGGCCCGACCTCACCGACCCGAACGACCTGGCCGAAGAGGTCATCCGCCTGGAGGGCTACGAGAACCTGCCCTCCACGCTGCCCAAGCCGCCGGCCGGTCTCGGCCTGACCGACCGGCAGCGGCTGCACCGCCGCGTCGGCCGCGCCCTGGTCGGCGCCGGGTACGTCGAGGCGCTGAACTACCCCTTCATCGGCGAGCAGGTCTTCGACCAGCTCGGCCTGGAGAAGGACGACCCGGCCCGCCGCGTCGTGAAGCTCAGCAACCCGCTGAGCGACGAGGAGCCCGCGCTGCGCACGACGCTGCTGCCGGGCCTGCTCGCCGCGCTGCGCCGCAACGACGGCCGGGGCTCGCACGACCTCGCGCTGTTCGAGACCGGCCTGGTCTTCCGGCCGCGCGAGGAGCAGCGCGTCGCCGCCGTGCTCCCCGTCGACCGCCGCCCCACCGACGAGGAACTCGCCGAGCTGAACGCGGCCCTGCCCGAGCAGCCGCGGCACGTCGCCGTCGTCCTCGCCGGTGCGCGCGAGCAGGCCGGCTGGTGGGGCAAGGGCCGTCCGGCGGACTGGGCCGACGCGGTCGAGGCGGCGCGGTCCGTCGCCCGTGAGGCCGGTGCCGAGCTGGTGATCCGCAAGGGGCAGTACGGGCCGTGGCACCCGGGGCGGTGCGCCGAACTGGTCGTCGCCGTCGACGGTGCCGAGCGGGTCGTGGGCCACGCCGGTGAGCTGCATCCCCGTGTCGTGAAGGCGCTGGGGCTGCCCGCGCGGACCTGCGCGATGGAGCTCGACCTGGACGCGGTGGAGACCGCCGGGGACGCCACGGTGGCGGCGCCGCGGATCTCCACGTTCCCCGTGGCCACGCAGGATGTCGCCCTGGTCGTCGACGCCGTTGTTCCGGCGGCGGAGGTCGAGGAGGCCCTGCGCGAGGGGGCCGGTGAGCTGCTGGAGTCCATTCGGCTGTTCGACGTGTACGAGAACGCCGAGCAGTTGGGCGAGGGACGGAAGTCGCTCGCGTACGCGTTGCGGTTCCGGGCGGCCGATCGGACGCTGACCGTGGACGAGGCGTCGGCAGCTCGCGACGCGGCCGTCGCTCTCGCCGGTGAGCGGGTGGGGGCCGAGTTGCGGAGTTAGCGCCGTGGGGGCTGTGCGGTGACTTCGGCTGCGGGTTCGTCGTGGCTGGTCGCGCAGTTCCGCGCGCCCCTTGCGGAGCGGGTCACCTCACTCGTTCGAGTGGTAATGGTGGGTGATCCTGCCTTTTCGGGTGAACTGTCCAACAGAATCGGACCGGCCTTTCTGGGCCGGTCCGATTCTGTGTGTCAGGGCCTATTGGGGGGCCATCGGCATGATCCGCATCAAGGGCCGGGTGCGCAGCCTCGGACTGCCGACGGTGTGGGGCGCGGCGGCCGTCACGTACAAGCTCGCCTGTCCGCTCGCCCAGGAGACCCACCTGGAGGCGCGGCTCGTCACCAGCGCCGTGTTCTTCGCGGTCGGGACCGGGCTCGTCCTCCATGTGCGGCAGACGCTGCTGCGGGAGCTGCGTCAGCTGCGCCGGGTCGCGGGGGCCGCGCAGGACGCGCTGCTGCGGCCGCTGCCCGCGCGGGTCGACGGACTGGACGTGGCCGCCGCCCAGGTGACGGCGGAGCGCGGGGCCGCGGTCGGCGGCGACCTGTACGAGGTCGTCGCCACCGAGTACGGCGTGCGGTCCGTGATGGGTGACGTACGCGGGCACGGCATCGGTGCCTTCGGGACCGTCGCCGCCGTGCTCGGCTGCTTCCGCGAGGCCGCGCACGACGAGCAGGACCTCGGCGCGGTGCTGCGCCGGCTGGAACGCGCCCTGGACCGGCATCTGCGCCAGGAGCATCCGGCCGGCGACACCGAGGAGTTCGTGACCCTGCTGCTCGTGGAAATCCGGCCCGACGGCGAGCTGCTCGCGCTGAACTGCGGGCACCCGTGGCCGTACCGGCTGAGCGGCACGGGCGCCGACCAGCTCGCCCCGGCCGATCCGTACCCGCCACTGGGCCTGTTCCCGCTGCCGACCGAGCTGTCCGCCGTGAGCCTGGGGTACCTGAAGCACGGCGACGCGCTGTTCCTCTACACGGACGGTGCCCAGGACGCGAGGGACGCCCGTGGCCGGTTCTTTCCCCTGCCGGACGTCCTGACGCGTGCGGTACGGGACCAGCCGTTCTCCTCGCAGACGGTTCTGAACTGTGTGTGCGCTGCCCTCCGGCACCACACGCGGGGCGCACCTGCGGACGACATCGCCCTGATGGTCTTCACGAACAGCCGCTGTACGTGCCTCAGGGGCGCGGGGAACTGCGCGACCAGCCACGACGCACCCGCAGGCGACGACGTACACCTGACCCACCGGCGATGACGCGCCCGGCCGAGCCGTCCGCCCCGCCACGGAGTGTCGGGCAGGCGGCCGGGCGGACGGCGGGAACGGGCCGCCGCACTGTACGAGGGGGAGCCGGCGGCCCGGCCGGCCTCTTGCGAGGCATTTCAGTCAACCGGTCGGCGACACAGAGCGACAGTGCGCACACAGTGCGGATTCGGGCACTCCGTTCACACCCCGTGTGAACCCGGAACCACTAACCTGGCCGCACCGAGCCACCCGGGGGGCCCACATGCAGCCCAACACTCTGCTCGACGCGATCCTGGACGAGGCGGGGATCTCGCACGCGGGGCTGGCCGCACACGTCAATCAGGCGGGACGGGCGCGAGGCCTGTCCCTGCGGTACGAACACACCGCCGTAGCCCGGTGGTTGAAAGGGCAGCGTCCCCGGGGCCAAGTGCCCGACCTGATCTGCGAGGTGCTCGCGGCCCGGCTGCAACGGCACGTCACCCTCGACGACATCGGCCTCGGCGTGCCCGGCGAGCCGGCCGCACCGCACACCGGCTCGCTCTCCGGGTTCGTCGAACGGGCCACCGCCCTGTGGCGCTCCGACCAGCAGCAGCGCCCGCACATCCTGGGCGCCCCCGCGCTCACCGGCACGCCCGCCGTGATGCCGGTGTGGGAGTGGGAGAACCCGCCCGAGGACGTCGACGTCTCCCGCGGCGGCAGACACCGGGTCACCCCGGGCGACCTGGAGATGCTGCGGGCCGCCCGCACCCACTACGAGCAGATGTACCGCAAGGCCGGGGGCATCGCGACGCGCTCCCGGATCGTCGGCTTCCTCAACGCCGAGGCCGCCCCGCTGCTGCGCGGCAGCTACACCGACGAGACCGGCCGCCAACTGCACCGGGCCACCGGCGGGCTGGTGGCGGTCGCCGGCATCTGCGCCTACGACTCCGACGCGCACGGGCTCGCCCAGCGCTACTTCCACCAGGCGCTGCGCCTCGCCAAGGCCAGCGGCGACCGGGGGCTCGGGGCGTACGTCATCGCCCTGCTGGTCAACCAGTCGCTGTTCATGCGGGAGTACCGGCAGGCCGTGGCCTTCGCGGAGGCCGCGCTGCGGGCCGCCGGCAAGCACATCACCCCGGCGCTCGCCTCCGACCTCTACGCGATGCAGGCCAAGGCGTACGCGCATCTCGGCGACGGCAGCAGCGCCCTGTCCTGCATCCGCCGGGCCGAGCAGGCCGCCGAGCGCATCCGGCGCGGCTACGAACCCGACGAGACCGGCTATGTCCAGCCGGGCCTGGTCAACGTCCAGGTGGCCGAGGCGCTGCTCAGCCTCGGGGAGATCGCGGCCGCCGGCGAGCATGCCGCGGCCGCCGTCGACAACCCGGCGCACGACCGGGGGCGTGTGCACCGGCTCGCGATGCTCAGCACCATCGAGCTGCGGCAGGGCAACGCCGACAAGGCGGTCGCCATCGCCGTGCAGATGGCCGAGCAGGCCCGTGGCATGGAGTCCCAGCGGTTGCGCGACCGCCTGCGCGCGGTGCGCGAGCACCTCGTGCGCAGCGGGTGCGCGGGTACGGCCGAGGCCGCCGAACTCATCGACGGAGCACTGCGCGTACCGTTGTAGACGGGAACGGCGGCGTCCGCCTGATCCCGAGCCGCCTCCTGTGCGCCTGCTGTCCCTACGTCCCTGCTGCGATATTGCCCCTTACTCGACGGAAGGTGGCAGAACCGTGCAGTGGACGAAACACAACGAACAAAGTGTGTACTCAAACCGCTGGTTCAGCGTCAATCTCGCGGATGTCGAACTGCCGGACGGCCGGCACCTCGACCACTTCCTCATACGGCTGCGGCCGGTCGCCGTGGCCACGGTGGTGAACGAGGCCAACGAGGTGCTGCTGCTCTGGCGGCACCGCTTCATCACGGACAGCTGGGGGTGGGAACTCGCGGCCGGAGTGGTCGAGGACGGCGAGGACGTCGCCCGCGCGGCCGCCAGGGAACTGGAGGAGGAGACCGGCTGGCGGCCGGGACCCCTGCACCACCTCATGAGCGTGGAGCCGTCCAACGGGCTCACCGACGCCCGGCACCACGTGTACTGGGCCGACGAGGGCGAGTACGTCGGGCACCCCGTGGACGACTTCGAGTCGGACCGCCGGGAATGGGTGCCCCTCAAGCTCGTCCCCGACATGGTCGCCCGCGGGGAGGTCCCGGCCGCCAACATGGCGGCCGCGTTACTTCTGCTGCACCATCTCAGGCTCGGTCAGGACACATTGCCCTGAACTAGTGTCCCAGCGCCTGCCAGATCGCGACGACGAGGGCACCCACGGCGGTGAGGGCGGCGACCGCGGGCAGCGGCCAGCGCGCGTGCTCCAGCGTGTGGATCCGGGTATTGAGTTCCTCGATCTCCTTGGCGGTCTCCTCGGTGCGGTGACGGAGCAGCGCCAGGCCGCCCTCGACGCGGGCGTACGCCACATCGAGGCGGCGTCGTAACTCTGCGAGTTCTCCATGAACGACCGGATGCTCGGGATCGACGGTCACGAGTCCGTTCCTTTCCGTAGTCGTTGCACATCCCTTGCATGCGCTGAGGAGTCAACTCGCCTGGTGGGCGCCTGGGGAGAGTGTGCGGAGGGCATATGCGAGCCCGCCGCGCACACGGTGTGTGAATGCCGCGGGCCCGGCACCCGATCCGGTGCCGGGCCCGCCGGTTGGCCGAAACCTGACCCACCGTAACCGGCCTGCGGGGGTACTCGGGCCGCATGACGAAGGGGCAGAAGAACGCGGCGTACGCGCTGGCGCTCTACGCGCTGCTGGTCGTGGTGTTCCGGTACGCCTCCGGCGGCATGGGATGGGGCACGGCGCTGCTCATCGCTCTCGTGGCCACTCCGCTCGCCCTGTGGATGGGATGGCTGCGCCGCCGGCTCAACGAGCAGGCGGCGGAATGGGGGCGCCGCCGGTTCCGGCCGTGGCCGGAGGAGCGGCGGCGCTGAGGCGGGGTGCGACCCGGGCGGTCAGCCGTACGTGTAGAAGCCCGAGCCCGTCTTGCGGCCCAGGCGGCCCGCGTCGACCATGCGCTGGAGCAGCGGGGGAGCGGCGTACAGGGGCTCCTTGTACTCCTCGTACATCGACTGCGCGACCGAGGCGACCGTGTCCAGGCCGATCAGGTCGGACAGCTTCAGCGGGCCCATCGGGTGGGCGCAGCCCATCTCCACGCCGTTGTCGATGTCCTCGCGGCTGGCGATGCCGGTCTCGAACATGCGGATCGCGGAGAGCAGGTACGGGATCAGCAGCGCGTTGACCACGAAGCCGGAGCGGTCCTGGGCGCGGATCGCGTGCTTGCCCAGCAGCTTCTCCGTGAACAGCTGGGCGCGGCTGATCGTGCCCTCGGACGTGGTGAGCGCCGGGATCAGCTCGACGAGCTTCTGTACCGGGGCCGGGTTGAAGAAGTGGATGCCGATGACCTGGTCGGGCCGCGCGGTCGCCACCGCCAGCTTCACCAGCGGGATGGAGGAGGTGTTGGAGGCCAGGATCGCGTCCGGCCGGGTCACGACCTGGTCGAGCACCTGGAAGATCTCGGTCTTGACCTGCTCGTTCTCGACGACGGCCTCGATCACCAGGTCACGGTCGGCGAACTCGCCGAGGTCCGTGGTGAAGCTCAGCCGGGCCTGCGTGGCCTCGAGCTCCTCCTCGGTGATCTTGCCGCGCTCGGTGGCCTTGGCCAGGGAGTTGAACAGCCGGGTGCGGCCGATCTCCAGGGCTTCGCCGGTGGTCTCGGCGACCATGACGTCCAGGCCGGCCCGGGCGCACACCTCGGCGATCCCCGCGCCCATCTGACCGCAGCCCACGACTCCGACGCGTGCAATGTCTCCCGCTGGGATGTCCGTCACATCGTCCCTTTCGCTGCTGATCCACGACCGGGCAGGTCCGCCGGATCCCGGTGCCTGCTCCGTTCGTGCACGTTACTCCCAAGTATCGATGATCGATCGCGGGGGTCGGGTCCGCGTCGGGCATGCTGGGCCCGGAGCGATCCGCGACCGGGCGGATCCGCGGCTTTTTGGGGCATGCGGATGGGACGAGTCTCACGCAGGGCGTTCGCGGTGGCGGCGCTGTCGGCTTTCACGATGATGCCTCCGGCGTCGGCCGCCTCCGGGCACCGGGGCGGGGCGCCGGTCGCGCAGATGCGGGGCGTCTGGCTCGCGACCGTGGCCAACCGGGACTGGCCCTCGAAGCCGGGGCTGACCGCGGCGCAGCAGCGCTCCGAACTCCTCACCCACCTCGACACGGCCGTCCGCAGTCGGCTCAACACCGTGTTCTTCCAGGTCCGGCCCGCAGCGGACGCCCTGTGGCCCTCCCCGTACGAGCCGTGGTCGCAGTACCTCACCGGCACCCAGGGCAAGGACCCGGGCTGGGACCCGCTGGGCACGGCCGTCGAGGAGGCCCACGCCCGTGGCCTGCACCTGCACGCCTGGTTCAATCCGTACCGGGTCGCCGCGCACACCGACCCGACCCGGCTCGCCGCCTCGCACCCCGCCCGGAAGAACCCCGAGTGGGTGGTGGCGTACGGCGGGAAGCTCTACTACAACCCGGGGCTGCCCGAGGTCCGGGTGTTCGTGCAGGACGCGATGCTCGACGCGGTGGCGAAGTACCCCGTCGACGGCGTCCACTTCGACGACTACTTCTACCCCTACCCCGTGGCGGGCCAGAGCTTCGACGACGACGCGGCCTACGAGGAGCACGGCTCCGGCTTCCCGGACCGGGCCGCCTGGCGGCGGGACAACATCGACCGGCTGGTGCGGGAGACGGCGGCCCGCATCAAGGAGGTCCGGCCGGGCGCCCGCTTCGGCATCAGCCCCTTCGGCGTGTGGCGCAACGCCGCGACCGACCCGCTCGGCTCGGACACGCGGGCGGGTGTGCAGACGTACGACGACCTGCACGCGGACACGCGCACGTGGGTGCGCGAGAGCTGGATCGACTACATCGTCCCGCAGCTCTACTGGAACATCGGGTTCGCCGCCGCCGACTACGCGAAACTCCTGCCCTGGTGGGCGGAGGTCGCGCGCGGCACCTCGACGCAGCTCTACGTGGGGGAGGCGCTGTACAAGGCCGGTGACCCCGCGCAGCCCGCGGCCTGGCAGGACCCGGCCGAGCTGTCCCGGCACCTGACGCTCGCCGGGGAGCACGCGCAGGTGCGCGGGCACGTCTTCTTCGCCGCCAGGGAGGTGGCGGCCGATCGGATCGGGGCGATGGCGAGGGTGGTCGCCGACCACTACGGGCAACCGGCGAACCCCCCGCGCTGAATCACGGCCCGGTGGTCGTCTCGCGGTGGCGGATCTCGGTGTCGGGTCCCGGCGAGCACACACCCTCGTGCCCGTCCTCGAACCGGACGCGGTACGGGGGGTTGCCCTCCGCGCCCAGCACTTCGACGATCTCGCCGACCTTGTCGTGCTGACCGACCACCCTGCCGTGCTGGACAAGCTGGTCGCCCACGGTTGCGCGCATCTGGGGCCTCCTCACGAGGTGCGGAGCAGCGGTCCGTGGCCTTGAGTCTACGGCGGGGGACGCGGATCGGCAGGGGCCGTACGCCGCCTGCTCAGCCGCGCGCCCGTTGTGTGACGGCGATGCAGACCAGCACCGCGGCGGCCGTCAGCGGGGCGGCCACCGCCAGGTGCTCGCCCAGCAGCAGCACCGACCACACCAGTGTGAGCAGGGGCTGGGCCAGCTGCAACTGGCTGGCCTTCGGGATGCCGATGGCCGCCATGCCCCGGTACCAGACGACCAGCCCGAGGAACTGCGAGCCCGCGGCGACCCAGAGCAGTCCGGTGACGCTGTGCGCGGTGAGCTGCACGGGTTCCCGCGCCAGGGCGAACGCGGCGACGGGCACGGTCAGCGGCAGGCACAGCACCAGCGCCCAGCCGATGACGTGCCAGCCCGGCATGACCCGGGCCAGCCGGCCGCCCTCGGTGTAGCCGGCCGCGCACACCAGCAGCGCCGCGAAGAGGTACAGGTCGGCCGTGGTCAGGGCACCGCCGCTCTGCTGCACGGTGAAGGCCAGCACCGCCGCCGCGCCCGCGAGGGCCGCGGTCCAGAAGGTCCGCGAGGGCCGGGTGCCGACGCGCAGGGCGGAGCAGAGCGCGGTGGTCAAGGGGAGCAGGCCGACCACGACGGCGGCGTGCGCGGTGGTCGAGGTCTCCAGCGCGAGCGTGGTCAGCAGCGGGAAGCCGAGGACGACACCGGCCGCGACGACGGCGAGGCCCGGCCAGTGACGGCGGGCGGGCACCGGTACGCGCAGCACGAGCAGGGCACCGCCCGCGATCACCGCGGCCAGGACGCTGCGCACGGCGACCAGCGACCAGGGCCCGAAGCCCTCCAGCCCCCAGGCGGTGGCCGGGAACGTGAGGGAGAAGGCGACGACGCCGAGCGCGGCCTGGAGGGTGCCGAAGCCGGGGCGGTCCCGGCCGGGGGTGGCGACTGCTATCGGAGGTGCGGTAGTAGCGCTACTCTGTACTCTCATGCAAGAGCGTAGCAGTGTGGGTGAACTGGCGGAACAGTTGCGGCGGGAGCTCGACCGCTACTCTCCGGGTGGAAAGCTGCCGTCGAGCCGGGCCCTCGTCGAGCGGTTCCGGGTGAGTCCCGTGACCGTCTCGCGGGCCCTCGCGCAGCTCGCCGCCGAGGGACTGGTCGTCACCCGCCCCGGCGCGGGCGCCTTCCGCGCACAGCCCCGGACGGCACCGGCCCCCGCCGGGGACACCTCCTGGCAGGAGGTCGCGCTCAGCGCGGACGGCGCCGCGGACCTCGTACCGCGCTCGGTGGACGCCTCCGGGGTGCTGGTGTCCCTGGCCGCCCCGCCGCCCGGCGTGATCGAGCTCAACGGCGGCTATCTGCACCCGTCGCTCCAGCCCGAGCGGGCGATGGCCGCCGCCCTGTCGCGGGCCGGGCGCCGCCCGGGCGCCTGGGGGCGTCCGCCCATGGAGGGGCTGCCCGAGCTGCGCGAATGGTTCGCGCGGAGCATCGGCGGCTCCGTCACCGCCGCCGAGGTGCTGGTGACCGCGGGCGGACAGTCCGCGCTCACCACCGCCCTGCGCGCCCTCGCCCCGCCCGGCGCCCCCGTCCTGGTCGAGTCCCCGACCTACCCCGGCATGCTCGCCATCGCCCGGGCCGCGGGCCTGCGCCCGGTGCCCGTCCCGGTGGACGCCGACGGTGTGCGACCGGAGCTGCTCGCCGACGCGTTCCGGGCCACCGGCGCCCCGGCCTTCGTCTGCCAGCCGCTCTTCCAGAACCCCACCGGCGCCGTGCTCGCGCCCGGGCGGCGCGCCGAGGTGCTGCGCATCGCCCGCCAGGCCGGGGCGTTCGTCGTCGAGGACGACTTCGTACGACGGCTCGTGCACGAGGACGCGGGGCCGCTGCCGCGTCCGCTGGCCGCCGACGACCCCGACGGCGTCGTCGTCCACGTCTCCTCGCTGACCAAGGCGACCTCGCCGAGCTTCCGGGTCAGCGCCCTCGCCGCGCGCGGCCCGGTGCTGGAGCGGCTGCGCGCCATCCAGGTCGTCGACACCTTCTTCGTGCCCCGGCCGCTGCAGGAGGCCGCGCTCGAACTCGTCGGCTCGCCCGCCTGGCCGCGCCATCTGCGGGCCGTCGCCGCGGAGTTGAAGGCACGCCGGGACACGATGACCGCCGCGCTGGCGCTGCACCTGCCGGACCTGACGCTGCCGCACACCCCGTCCGGCGGCTACCACCTGTGGCCGCGCCTGCCCGACGGCACCGACGAGGCGGCCCTGGTGGCCGCCGCCCTGCGCGCCGGCGTCGCGATCACCCCCGGCCGCCCCTACTTCAGCGCCGAGCCGCCGGCCGCCCACGTCCGGCTGAGCTTCGCCGCGGTCGCGGGCACCGGGGAGATCACGGAGGGGGTACGACGGCTGCGGACGGCCTGCGACGAGGTGCGGCGATAACCGCTCGACGCGTCCGAGGACGGCCTGCGAGCATCCCTCCATGAGCGCCACGCCGAGCCTGCCCGAGGGCTACGAGATCTCCACCGACCCCGCCCGCGTCGACGCCGAGCGCGTCCACCGCTGGCTGTCCACCGACGCGTACTGGGCGCTGGGCCGCCCCCGCGAGACGCAGGACCGGGCGATCGAGGGCTCGCTCAACTTCGGCGTGTACGACAGGGCGTCGGGGGAGCAGGTGGCGTACGCCCGCGTCATCACGGACCGGGCGACCTTCGCATGGCTGTGCGACGTGTACGTCGACCCGTCGGTGCGCGGCAAGGGCGTCGGCACCGCGCTGGTGGCGGCCGTACGGGAGGAGCTGCGGGGGTACGGGGTGCGGCGGGTCCTGCTCGCCACGCTCGACGCCCACGGGGTCTACGCGAAACACGGATTCGCCGCGCTGGAGCGCCCCGAGGACTGGATGGCGCTCATATTCGAGCGGTGAGCCACGACCCACCCTGGGTAACTCCCAGGTAACACCTCTTGACCTGCGCACTTGCTGCGCAGACCATCACCGCATGCCACTGAGGGTCACGTTCGTCGCCGCCGCGCGCAGCGCACCGCTGCTCGCCGAGCGTTTCGAGGACGACCGGCCGCTGGACCAGGCCGGCTGGGGCGAGGTGGAGCGCGTCGCCCACGAGCTGCTGCCGCTCGCCGCCGCGGAGCTGCGCTACTGCTCGCCGGCCCCGCGCAGCCGGGCGACGGGGGAGGGGCTCGGGTACGCGCCGCTGGTGCAGCTCGGCCTGCGCGACTGCGACATGGGCCGGTGGCGCGGGCTGACCCTGGGCGAGGCGATGGCGCGGGAGCCGGCGGCCGTGGACGCCTGGCTCGCCGACCCACTGGCCACACCGCACGGCGGTGAGTCGCTGGTGGACTTCATCGCCCGGGTCGGCGGCTGGCTCGACACCCGGCCCGTGGAGGACGGCTGCCGGGTGGTGGCGGTGGCCGAGCCGTCCGTGATCCGGGCCGCGCTGGTGTACGCCCTGAAGGCACCCCCCGCGACGTACTGGAACATCGACGTCCGCCCGCTGTCGACGACCTCGGTGACGGGCCGCGCGGGGCGCTGGAACCTGCGGTTCGACGGTTCCTCCGCTCAGCCCTCGCGTACGTAGTCGGTGGCCAGCACCAGGTCCTTGGCAGGTCCGCGCACGCGCCACACCGTCCGCCAGCGGTCCGCGTCGATCACCGTGAACTCGCCGCGGTAGAGGTCCGCCGCACAGGGGTGGTCGGCGACGTGCCGGCCGGATGACAGGTCCAGGTCGTGGAAGGGCCGCCCGTCCGCGAACCGCACGTCCGCCGTGCCGCCCGGGCCCGGCAGGAACCGCAGCGTCCGCTCGGCGGGCCGGGTGACGCCCTGCCAGACGAAGGTGCCGGACTCGTGGTGCAGCAGCCCGCCGTCCTCCTGCGCGTCGAAGCGGGTGCCGCCGGTGAACTCGCCCTCCGCGCCGGTCGCGAGATCCCGCACCGAACGCGTCACGCGCCAGTGCCCGGCCAGATACGCCAGCACGTCCGGCACTGGCCAGAACTCGCCCATCCCGTACCGCTCTCCGTCCCAACCGTTGCTGCGCGACCCATTGACGCGCCTCGGCCCCCTCCCTATCTTGCCGTTCGAAGTACTGATCAATGTCTGATATTTCGAACACTCCTCTAGAGAGCCGCGGAGTATCCATGCCACGCACCGCCCGCACCCGATGGAGACTGGGTCTGACGACCACCGCACTCCTGACGGCGGCAGCCCTCGTACCGGCCCCCGCGCACGCCGAGGACGTCACCGACTACGCGATCACCGTCGACCCGTCCGCCCAGGGCGCGAAGATCGACGACACGATGTACGGCGTCTTCTTCGAGGACATCAACCGGGCCGCCGACGGCGGCCTCTACGCCGAACTCGTGCAGAACCGCTCCTTCGAGTACTCCACCGCCGACAACGGCTCCTACACGCCCCTCACGTCCTGGACGGTCGGCGGCACGGCCCAGGTCGTCAACGACTCGGGCCGGCTCAACGAGCGCAACCGCAACTACCTCTCCCTGGGCGCCGGTTCGTCCGTCACCAACGCCGGCTACAACACCGGAATCCGGGTCGAGCAGGGCAAGAAGTACGACTTCTCCGTGTGGGCCCGCGCCGAGAGCGGCAGCACGCTCACCGTCTCGCTGAAGGACGCCGCGGGCGGCCTGGCCACCGCCCGCCAGGTCGCCGTGCGGGGCGGCTGGGCCAAGTACAAGGCCACCTTCACCGCCACCCGCACCAGCAACCGCGGCCGGCTGGCCGTCGCCTCGACGAACGCCGCCGCGCTCGACGAGATCTCGCTGTTCCCGCGCGACACCTACAAGAACCAGCCGAACGGCCTGCGCAAGGACCTCGCCGAGAAGATCGCCGCCCTGAAGCCGGGCTTCGTGCGCTTCCCCGGCGGCTGCCTGGTCAACACCGGCTCCATGGAGGACTACAGCGAGGCCTCGAACTGGCAGCGCAAGCGCAGCTACCAGTGGAAGGACACCATCGGTCCCGTAGAGCAGCGCGCCACGAACGCCAACTTCTGGGGCTACAACCAGAGTTACGGCCTCGGTTACTACGAGTACTTCCGCTTCTCCGAGGACATCGGCGCCATGCCGCTGCCCGTCGTCCCCGCCCTGGTGACCGGCTGCGGCCAGAACAAGGCCACCGACGACGACGCCCTGCTCAAGCGGCACATCCAGGACACCCTCGACCTCATCGAGTTCGCCAACGGCCCGGCGACCTCCACGTGGGGCAAGGTACGCGCGCGGATGGGCCACCCCAAGCCGTTCCACCTGACCCACATCGGGGTCGGCAACGAGGAGAACCTCCCGCGCGAGTTCTTCGCCCGCTTCGAGCAGTTCCGGGCCGCCATCAAGGCGAAGTACCCGGACATCACCGTCATCTCCAACTCGGGCCCGGACGACGCCGGCACGACCTTCGACACCGCCTGGCAGCTCAACCGCGAGGGCAAGGTCGACATGGTCGACGAGCACTACTACAACAGCCCGAACTGGTTCCTGCAGAACAACGACCGCTACGACTCCTACGACCGCAAGGGCCCCAAGGTCTTCCTCGGTGAGTACGCCTCCCAGGGCAACGCCTGGAAGAACGGCCTCGCCGAAGCCGCGTACATGACCGGCCTGGAGCGCAACGCGGACATCGTCAAGCTCGCCTCGTACGCCCCGCTGCTCGCCAACGAGGACTACGTGCAGTGGCGGCCGGACATGATCTGGTTCAACAACCGGGCCTCCTGGAACTCGGCCAACTACGAGGTCCAGAAGCTGTTCATGACCAACGTCGGCGACCGCGTGGTGCCCTCGAAGGCCACCACCACGCCGAACGTCAGCGGCCCCATCACCGGCGCCGTCGGCCTGTCGACGTGGGCGACCAGCGCCGCGTACGACGACGTCAAGGTCACCTCCGCGGACGGCTCGACCCTGCTCAGCGACGACTTCTCCGGTGACGCCTCGAAGTGGACCACCAGCGGCCGGGGCAGCTGGAGCATCCAGGACGGGCAGTACGTCCAGACCGACACGGCCGCCGAGAACACCATGGTCACGGCGGGCGACCCGGCCTGGAAGGACTACGACCTGCATGTGAAGGCCACCAAGAAGTCCGGCAAGGAGGGCTTCCTCGTCGCCTTCGGCGTCAAGGACACCGGCAACTACTACTGGTGGAACCTGGGCGGCTGGAACAACACCCAGTCCGCGATCGAGCAGGCCGTGGACGGCGGCAAGGGCACGCTGATGACGAAGGCCGGGTCGATCGAGACGGGCCGGGCCTACGACATCGACATCAAGGTCCGCGGCCGGCAGGTCACCCTCTTCCTCGACGGCAAGGAGTGGGGCAGCTTCAAGGACGACAAGCCGGCCGAGCCGTTCCGCCAGGTCGTGACCAAGGACGCGAAGACCGGTGACCTGATCGTCAAGGTCGTCAACGCCCAGTCCGCCGAGGCCCGCACGTCCGTCGACCTGGGCGGCGCGAAGGTCGCCTCCACCGCCCGCGTGACCACGCTGGCCGCCGACCAGGACGCGGTGAACACGGAGACGGACACGCCGGTGACTCCGGTGACGTCAACCTTCCGGGGTGTGGCCGGGAAGTTCACCTACACGTTCCCGGCGAACTCCGTCACGTTCCTGAGGATCAAGCAGAGGTAGCACCCGTCTCTCCTCGTGGGCCGCTGTCCTCCGGGCAGCGGCCCACGTGACCGAGACTGCCGGGGAGCGGCGGTACGGACCGCAATGTTCCGGAACGGTGCAGTATTGAGTGTGGACATTCGGCAACTGGAGTACTTCCTTGCGATTGTTGATCGTGGGGGGTTCAACCGCGCGGCGTCGGCTCTGTACGTGTCCCAGCCGTCGCTGTCGCAGGCCGTGCGGGCGCTGGAGCGTGATCTCGGCTCCGAGCTGTTCCATCGCATCGGGCGCAGGGCCGTGCTGACGGAGGCCGGAAGGGCCCTGATCGAGCCTGCCCGGGAGGCCGTGCGGAGTCTGGAGACGGCGCGGGCGAGTGTCGCGGCGGTGCATGAGCTGCGTGAGGGGCGCCTGGACGTGGCGTCGATGCCCTCGCAGGCGGTGGAGCCGCTGACGAGCTTGGTGAGTGCCTTCAGCCGCCGTTACCCCGGTGTCTCCGTGACGATCAATGCGGCGTTCACGTCGCGTGATGTGATCGACATGGTGCGCACGGGCGCGGTGGAGCTGGGGCTCCTGGCGTCCGCCGGTCCTCTTTCCGACAAGGAGGTCGTCTCCTATTCGCTGGGGCGGCAGCGTTTCGTGCTGGTGGTGCCGGCCGACGGCCCGTTCGCCGGACGGACGGCGGTGGAGTGCCGGGAGCTCGCGGGACAGCGGCTGATCGTCGGGCAGTCGGGTACCGGGATGCGGGCCTACGTCGACGCGCTGGGGGAGCAGGGCATCGAGTTCACCGTCGCGGTCGAGACCGAGCACCGGGTGTCGCTGATGCCCCTGGTACTGGCCGGGGTCGGGCTCGCGGTGGTCACGGACTCCTGGCGGGACCTCGCCGCGCGGCTGGGCGCCCGCGTCCTGGACATCGAGCCGGAGAGCACCTTGGACATCGCCCTCGTCGCCCGCCGCGGCATCCTGTCGCCCGCGGCCTCGGCGTTCGTCGCGGCCGCGACCTCGGCCGCCGACAGCTGATAGGTACGGCTTATAAGGGAGATCCGCTTTGCGTCTTGGACGCCCTGCGGACCGCCCTGCTGCAATCGTCGGCATGACGAAGAACCACCGCATTGCCCTGATCCCGGGCGACGGCATCGGCGCCGAGGTACTGCCTCCGGCACAGCAGGTGCTCGACGTCGTCGGCCGCCGCCACGGTTTCGGCCTGTCCTACACGTCGTACGACTGGTCGTGCGAGCGGTACCTGCGGGAGGGCGCCATGATGCCCGCCGACGGGATCGACCAGCTGCGCGACAAGGACGCGATCCTGCTGGGCGCGGTGGGATACCCGGGGGTGCCCGACCATGTCTCGCTGTGGGGGCTGCTGATCCCGATCCGGCGCGAATTCCGCCAGTACGTCAACCTCCGGCCCATCCGTGTCTTCGAAGGCATCGACAGTCCGGTGCGCGGCGCACGGCCGGGCGAGGTCGATGTCGTCGTCGTGCGCGAGAACACGGAAGGCGAGTACAGCGAGGTCGGCGGCCGGCTCAACCGCGGTTTCCCGGACGAGATCGCCGTGCAGGAGGCCGTGTTCACCCGGGCCGGCGTCACCCGCGTGCTGGACTACGCCTTCACGCTCGCCTCCCGGCGCGGCGGCCGCCTGACCTCCGCGACCAAGTCGAACGGCATCGTGCACACCATGCCGTTCTGGGACCAGCTCGTCACCGAGCGGGCCGCCTCGTTCCCGCAGGTCGCCTGGGACCAGGAGCACATCGACGCCCTCGCGGCCAAGTTCGTCCTCGACCCGGCCCGTTTCGACGTCGTCGTCGCCTCCAACCTCTTCGGCGACATCCTCAGCGACCTCGCGGCGGCCGTCGCCGGATCCATCGGCATCGCTCCGGCGGCCAACCTCAACCCCGAACGGGACTTCCCCTCGATGTTCGAGCCGGTGCACGGATCCGCACCCGACATCGCCGGCAAGGGCATCGCCAACCCGCTGGGCGCGATCTGGTCCGCGGCCATGATGCTCGACCACCTCGGCCATCCCGCCGCGGCCAAGGACATCACGGACGCGATCGCCTCGATCCTGGCCAAGACCGACATCCGCACCCGGGACCTGGGCGGAACGGCGACCACCGCCGAGTTCACCGACCAGCTGATCGAACTCCTCTGAGTCATCTCCCCCCCCCGCCGGAAGAAAGGAGCGACCTCATGAGCATCCCGAAGCGCATCGCCGTGATCGGCGCCGGCAGCATGGGCAGCCAGGCCATGTGGCGACTGGCCGCCCGGGGAGCCGAGGTCATCGGCTACGACCGGTACGCGCCGGGCCACGACCGCGGCGCGGCCGGGGGCGAGAGCCGTATCTACCGAGCCGCCCACCTCGGCGAGCCGGGGTACATTCCGCTGCTGCGGCTGGCGGACCGGATGTGGGAGCAGCTCCAGACGGAGACGGGCCGGTCGCTGCGACGCCGCAGCGGCAGCCTCGTGATGGGAGAGGCCTCCTCACCGTCCATGCGCCTCCTCCTGTCCACCAGCGCCGCCCAAGGGCTGGATCACGAGGTCCTGGACCGGGAGGAACTCGCCCGCCGCTACCCGCAGCACCGGCTCCCGGAGGGACACACCGCCGTCCTCGACCGGTTGGGCGCCGTCATCAGACCGGAGGCGTCGATCCAGGCGGCCGCGGCCCGTGCCGAGCAGCTGGGTGCCCGGCTGCACCGCTACACCACGGTGCGCGGGGTCCTCCCCGCGGCGGGCGGCGGGGTGCGGGTCGTCACCGACCAGGGCACGGACCACGTGGACGCCGCCGTGGTGACCGCGGGCCCCTGGATCAACACCCTGCTCCCGGACCTCCCGCGGACCATCGACGTCCGCCGGGTGATCTGCTCCTGGCACCTGCCCACCCGCCACGACTGGTTCGCGGGCGGTGCCCCTTCCTTCGTGCGCGCCACGCCCCACGACTGCTTCGGAATCCCGTCGCCCGACGGCATCTCCGTCAAGCTCGGTCTCTCCTTCAAATACCACGCGCCGGTGCCCGAGCCCGAACGGCTCGACCGTACGGTCCGCCCCGAGGAACTCGGCATCTTCCGTGAGCTCATCGGTGAACTGATGCCCGACCTGAACCCCGACCCCATCAGGGTGTCGGCCTACATGGAGGGCTACACGGAGTCCGGAAACCCGCTCGTCGGTCATCTCCCCGGCGAGGACGACATCATCGTCCTGGCCGGGTTCTCCGGCAGCGGCTTCAAGCTCTCGCCCGCGATGGGTGAGATCGCCGCCGACCTGGCGCTCGACGGCACCACGGACCACCCCATCGGCTTCCTCTCCCCGGCCGGCACCAGCGCCGTTTGATCCCCGTTCCGTCCCCCCCAAGCACAGAGTGGAGCACTTCCATGCCCATTCCCTCGTTCCAGTTCCGTCCGAAGTACGTCTCGTTCGACTGCTACGGCACGCTGATCGAGTGGCCGATGACCCCGATCACGCGTGAGCTGGTCGGCGACCAGATCCCGGCCGAGCAGTGGGACCAGTTCGTCAAGGAGTTCCGCGGCTACCGCTACGACCAGGTCTGCGGCGACTACTACCCCTACGAGCAGGTGTTGCAGGACTCCTTCGAGCGGGTCTGCCGCAAGTGGGGCATCAAAGCGACCCCGGACGCGGGCAAGCGGCTCGCCGACGGCGTGCGCAGCTGGGGCCCGCACGCGGACGTTCCTGAGCCGCTGAAGAAGATGGGCGAGAACTACAAGCTGGTCATCCTCTCCAACGCCGACGACTCGTTCCTCCAGGAGAGCGTGCCCCGGCTCGGGGCGGACTTCCACGCGGTCTTCACCGCCGAGCAGGCCGGCTACTACAAGCCCCGCTACGCCGCGTTCGAGTACATGCTCGACCAGCTCGACGCGTCCCCCGAGGACTTCGTGCACGTCTCCTCGCACACCCGCTACGACCTGATGCCGATGCACGACATGGGCTTCCGCAACCTCGTCCTGCTGGACCGCGGCTGCGACCCGGTGACCCACGGCTACGACTACGTGACCGTCAAGTCCCTGGACGAGCTCAACCAGATGCTCGGCATCTGACGCGCGACGCGCACCCGCTCACTCAGCACCTTCTTCCCGACAGGCGCCCGGTCTCGCATGGCCGCCCATGAGCCCTGCGCGTTCCCGGGCGCCGGCTGACGACGTCCCACCCCCCGGGTCCGCGGCGAGCACGGCCCTGGGCACGCTTTTGGGGCTGGTGCTGGCGGTGATGCGGATGTCGCACCAGCGACCGGTCTCCGGGCTGGCCCAGCTCTACATCGCCTTCTTCCGGGGCACCCCGGTGCTCGTGCAGCTGATCTTCTGGTTCAACATCGCGGCGCTGTACCCGGACATCTCCATCGGCATCCCGTTCACCGACATCTCCACGCCGGTCAACGTGAACGCGATCATGACCCCGATGACCGCCGCGGTTCACCAAGCTCCGGCATGTGATCATCCCGCAGACCATGCCGGCGGTCATTCCGGCCACCGGCAACCAGGTGATCGGCATGCTCAAGGAGACCTCGCTGGTGAGCGTGCTCGGCCTCGCCGACCTGCTGAACAGCGCACAGTCGATCTACGCCCGCAACTACCAGACGATTCCGCTGCTGATCGTGGCCAGCCTCTGGTACCTGATCATGACGCTGGTGCTGAGCGTGCCGCAGTCCATGATCGAGCGCCGTTTCTCCCGCTCGACCCGGGCGCGGCTGTGAACGCCGACGGAACGATCGTCGCACGCAAACTGTGCAACCACGCCGTCCGCCCCAGGCGGCTGGCCGAGCAGCGCACCCGCATCGGCATGGTGTTCCAGCAGTTCAACCTGTTCCCGAACATGACCGCCGAGGACAATGTCATGTCCGGACCGGTGCTGGTGAAGCGGAAGGCCCGCGTGGCGATCGCCCGCGCGCTCGCGATGGAACCCACCATCATGCTGTGCCGCCGTTGCGGCGGCCCAGGTGAACGCCACGGTCCTGCGGAACACACCCGTGGACGGCATCACCGAAAACCAAACGGATTCCCTGAGCTTTTCACCGAGGACGGTCATTCCCTCCGCGGTTCGCTGGACGAGAACAGCAGGGTCTACTGCGCCACCGGGTTCTCCGGAAAGGGCTTCAGACCGTCGACGGAATGGACTGCGGGAGCACACGGCGGAGGTCTCAGTATCTCCCCGGGTCGGGAGGGCTGGGAATGCCGCCTGCCGGCCCCGAGCTTGACACAACGTCCGATCACCGTGTCCGCAACGGACAGATCACGCGTGGGCTCCGTGCGGGGTGTCGGAGAGACTCGACGCACAGCAACAGGATTGTCGGGCCCGTCAGGCCACCGGCACCGCTTGGTATGTCCGTTCCCGATTCATGTCGTTCCCGAAAGAGTAAAGGAAGAAGCGTGTCGCTTCTGAAGACCATCGATCCCAACCCCTCCTTCGCACCCCAGGAGTCCGGCCCGCTGCCGGAGCGCCTGATTTCCGGTGACCCGACGTACAAGACCTGGGCCCAGGACGCCGCCCGCGAGGGAACGATCAAAACGGGCGTCTGGGAAGCGACGCCCGGCGAGACGCGCTCGATCAAGGGCGAGCTCTTCGAGTTCTGCCACATCCTTTCCGGCGTCGTCGAACTCACGCCGGAAGGCGGCGAGCCGGTGATCTACAAGGCAGGCGACAGCTTTGTCATGAAGCCGGGCTACGTCGGTGTCTGGAAGACCATCGAAACCGTGCGCAAGATCTACGTGACCGTGTCGTAACCCCGATGGCGCAGGTTGCTCTCGTCATCGGGACCTCAGAATGCGGCCGGCTCGACGGCATGGTCCGGGCCGACCGTGCGAAGCACCGTAAGGGCAGCGGTACGCACCACAAGCCGAAGGCCACCGGCAACAACCCGGTGGTGGCGTTCGGGGCCGAAGTCGACGACGCGGGGTACTGGACGCCGTCGTCCAGTACCGCCGGGCTCGGCCCCTGCGACACGCAGCTGCCTCGACCGTTCGCCGCCGTGGCGCTCGCCCGGCCCGGCGCGTAGCCCACGACGTTGACGCTCAGCCGAGGTCGAGCGGATCGGTCGCCACAGGCGCGTCCAACGGCACGAACCGGTCCGGGAGCACCAGCCGGTCGACCGGTGCACGACGGAGCGTTGGCGCCTTCAGCAGTGGGGCGACATGTCGTCCCAGGAAGCCGAAGCCGGCCGCGATGACATCCTCATGCGCTTTTCCCTCGGCGGCTGCGGTAGTCGTTGAGCCAGCCAAGACCTTCGCTCGTGCCGGCGCGGGGGTTGTACTCGCAGCCGATCCACCCGTCGAAGCCCAGCTCGTCGACCACGTCGAGCAGGTGGCGGACGTTGAGCTCACCCCGGTTGGGCTCACCCCGGTCGGGCACGCCCGCGATCTGCAGATGACCGACCCGGCCGGTCGGCAGGTCGCGGCGCAGGGTCGTGGTGAGGTCGCCCTCGACGATCTGGCAGTGGTAGAGGTCGAGCTGCACCTTGAGATTCGGGGCACCCACCTCCTGCACCACGGCGTGGGCCTCGGCCTGGGTGCTCAGGAAGTATCCGGGCATGTCGCGGCCGTTGATCGACTCGATCAGGATGTCGACGCCCGCCGCGGCGGCCCGTTCCGCGGCCCGGGCCAGGTTGGTCAGGTAGGTGTCGCGGTGCTTGGCCCGTTCGGCCGGTGTCGCGTCCTGCCGGACCAACCCGGCCATCAGGTGCACCCTCGGGCAGCCCAGCGCCGCCGCGTACTCCAGCGCCCGGTCGACCCCGGAACGCACCTCCGCCTCGCGTCCGGGCAGCGCCGCCGTCCCGCGCTCTCCGGACTCCCACGCTCCGGGAGGTGCGTTGAAGAGCGCCTGCTCGAGGCCGTGGTCGTCGAGCCGGCGGCGCAGCTCGGCGGCGTCGTAGGCGTAGGGGAAGAGGTACTCGACGGCCTGGAAGCCGTCGGCGGAGGCCGCGGCGAAGCGGTCGAGGAAGTCGTGCTCGTTGTACATCATGGACAGGTTCGCTGCGAACCTCGGCATGCTGGCTCCTGTGGTTCGGCCGGGGACGGCCAGGGTCAGTGGTGGACGACGTGCTGCTCGTTCAGTACACGCACCGCGTCCTCCGTGCCGCTGCGCGGGCTGGAGAGCACGGGCTTGCCGACGGTTTCGGCGATCGCGGGAGCCAGCCGTGCCATGGAGGCCTGGGCCAGCACGATCGCGTCGACCTCGGTGGCCAGCGCCCGTGCCCCGTCCAGCACCATCGCGTCGTGGCGATCGCGGTCACCGGACATCAGCACCGAGAAGGCACCCTCGCACAGCCACTCCTGGACGGTGATGTCGCGGCCGGCCGCCCGGGCTTTCTCCTCGACGAGGGCACGGGTGGGCGGCAGCGTCGTGGGGACCGTGGCCAGAACGCCGATGGCGTTGGCCGTCTCGACCGCTGACGCGGTCATCGCGTCGTCGATCTTGACGATCGGGACGGAGACCAGGCGTCGGGCCACGTCGATGGCCGGACCGACCGAGGAGCAGGCGGAGAGGATGACGTCGGCGCCCGCGGACTCCGCGGCCTGGGCCAGGTGCAGCATGCGCTGCGTGCTGGCAGGTGAGACCTCACCGTCGCGCACCACGGCTGCGAGCACGTCGCTGTCGACGAAGTGCAGGACCTTGGCGTCAGGCGCGAGTTCCGCGAGGTACTGGTTGATGACCGAATCGGGGTCGACGAACAGCAGGCTGGTGTGCAGCACAGCGATCGAGGAAGCGGTGGGCATGGTGCCTCCAACAGGGTGCGGTGTCGGCCGGCGTGCCCAGGTGGGCACGAGAGCAGGGGACGGAGCGGTGCGAGCCGCGCGCAGCGCGCACGGCAGGGGAGGGTGGACGCCTTTGTGTCCGCCGGTGCGGTGCGGCTTCAGGCGGCGGGGACGAGTTCAGGTCATGCGTCTGCCCCCGCGGGGCAGGGGCTCAGGCGGCCGATGACCTCCAGGGCGGCGTCCCGGACCGCGTCGCGGCCGGCCGCCCACAGGGAGACGACGTCGGAGCCGGGCAACGCGGACGGGAGGGTCACGCGGGTGGCCTCCAGACAGGCGCGGCGCAGTTCGGCGTTGACGTTGACCTTGGCGACGCCTCGCGCGAGGGCGCCGTGCAGCTCCTCGACGGGCAGGCCGCTGGCGCCGTGCAGGACGAGCGGGACCGGTACGGCCTCGTGGATCGCGGCCAGCCGCTCCAGGTCCAGGCGGACCGGGTGCTTGGTGAAGCCGTGGACGTTGCCGACGGCGACGGCGAGCGCGTCCACGCCCGTCGCGGCCACGAATTCGGCCGCCTGCTGCGGGTCGGTCATCGCCGTGCTCTGCGCGACGGCGTCGGTGGAGACGTCTTCGTCACCGGGCAGGGCGCCGAGTTCGGCCTCCACCCAGGCGCCGTGGTCGCGGGCCCGGCGGACCGCCTCCTTCGTCACGGCGATGTTCTCGACGAACGGCAGGTGGGAGCCGTCGACCATGACGGAGGTGTAGCCCGCCTCCAGGCAGACCGTGATCTCGTCCAGGTCCCGGCCGTGGTCGAGGTGCACACCGAGCGGGGCCGTGGAGCGTGCGGCGGCGTCCAGCGCCAGTCGTATCAGGGCCTCACGGCCGGCGTGCTTGAAGGGACCGGAGCCCGCCTGGATGATGACCGGCCGTCCGGCGGCCTCGGCGGCGGCCGTGAGGCCCTGGACCGTCTCCAGGTTGTAGGCGACGAACCCGGGCAGGGCGTGACCGGCGGCCGCGGCCTCCTTCAGGGCATCGGTTCCACGCACCAGCATCAGGCACTCCGGAGCAGGTCGAGGGCGTCGGCGAGGGCGTCGGGGCCCCCGACGTTCCCGGCGAAGACGATGTAGGGGATGCCGGCGGCGGGGCCGTCCACGGGCTCCCAGAGCGAGACGATGCCCGGCAGCAGCGTGCCCCGGGCCCAGGCGCGGCGGATCCGGAGGCCGTGGGTGGCGGTGTCGCTGGAGGTGATACCGCCCTTGGCGACGACGAAAGCGGGCCGCCGGGCGGCGTTGACCTGGCGCACGGCCTGAACGAGCGCGGCGGAGACCCGCCGGGAGATCGCCAGACTGTCGTCCGCGTCGGTACCCGTCACCAGCACGCGAGAGGTACGGATCACGGCGTCGGCCGAGTCCAGCGCGCCGTCGGCCGCGGCCGCGACCTCGGCGATGTGGGCGTCACGCCGCTCCTCGTCGAGCAGCAGGGCCACGTCCAGCTCGTACTCGGCGATCCCGCCGCGCTCCCGCAGCCGCTCCAACTGCCGTGTGGTCAGCGCGACATGAGAGCCCACGACGATGAGACCGTGCGGTGCGTCGCCGCGCGGCGGACGCAGTTCGGCCGGGGTGAGCGGTGCCCGCCCGGCCTGTCCGGCGCGGGCCCTGACGAAGGACGGCCCGACCCGGTACAGCAGCCGCGTGCCGTTCTCCTCCGCCTCGGCGAGGGCCAGGGCCAGCACCCGCAGATCGTCGTCGCACACCGCGTCGACCACGGCCGTACGTCCGCCGCGCAGCGAGGACAGCAGCCGCGCCGTGTGCGCCGGGCCGCCGCCGCGCAGGTCGTCGAGGGTGACGCGCAGGACGTCGTCCGCGGGCACGCGTCCGCCCGTCTTCTCCTCGACCCACTCGGGCAGCGAGGAGCTGCGGTAGCCGAAGGTGGCGTCACGGGCGAACTCGCTCATCCCGACCGGGAGCAGCCCCTCTGCCGTCCGCATCCAGTGGCGGGAGCCGACGGTCAGCCGGCCCGCCTCGATGTAGGCGGGGACCAGCACGACGCCGTCCGGAGCTGTGCCGTCCAGCTCGGTCAGCTCTTCGGCGAGGATGTCGGTCTCCAGCGGGAAGTGGCCGCGCAGCGTGGAGTCGCCGCGGCTGGCCAGGACGTAGCCGGTGTCCTCGGCCGCCGACGCCGCGTGCAGGGCGCGGACCACCTCGCGGTTGCGGGCGGCGGCGTCCTCGGGGGACAGGCTGCGGGTGTTGGTGAGGACGAAGAAGACGGCGCTGTCCTGGCGCAGCGCCCAGCGCAGGTCGTCCACCGTCCAGGACGTCAGGACGGGCACGTCGGCGACCGTCTGGGTGCCGGTGGGATCGTCGTCGAGGACGACGAGACGAGGGCCGCCGGATATGCGGGCGGCCACTTCCGCGGCACTCACCTCGCGGACTGGAGGCAGCCCTTCCAGCACCGCTGCCTCGGGGACGGGCCGCGTCTGGGCATGGAGGGGTAGGGACATGGCGAATTCCTGCTCCGTTACGGGTAGTCAGGGTGAACGTCAGGTCGCTTCGCTCTTGATCACGTCACACCAGGGCTTGACCGGGTCCCGGGCGCGTGGGGTGCGGCAAGAGGGCGAGCGAGCACGACCCGCCAGGGCGGTGCGGACCCGATGCCCTCACCTGGGGCGAGGGCGAGGCGGTGGTTCTGGTTCGTCATACGGCCGATTGCAGCAGCGGGCCGGGCAGCGCGTCCAAGACCCAATCCCGATGTGCCTTATAAGGCGGCCCTATAAGGCGATCTCACAACAGCTGACGCGATGAAGTGCTGACGACCCAGCCGCGAGTCACCGAACAGATTGCATAAACGTGCAGCGAAACGTATAGTCATGCCCTCTGAGGAGGAGGATTCCATGGCGGTACGTGCGGCAGTGGCCGGAGCGAGTGGATACGCGGGCGGGGAACTGCTGCGTCTGCTCCTGGCCCACCCCGAGGTCGAGATCGGCGCCCTGACCGGCAACTCCAACGCCGGGCAGAAGCTCGGTGCGCTCCAGCCGCACCTGCTGCCCCTGGCCGGCCGCGTGCTCCAGGAGACCACCCCCGAGGTCCTCGCCGGTCACGACGTCGTCTTCCTCGCGCTGCCGCACGGGCAGTCCGCCGCCGTCGCCGAGCGGCTCGGGCCCGACGTGCTGGTGATCGACATGGGCGCCGACTTCCGGCTCACCGACGCCGCCGCCTGGGAGAAGTTCTACGGCTCGCCCCACGCCGGAACCTGGCCCTACGGCCTCCCCGAACTGCCGGGTGCCCGCGCTGCGCTGGAGGGGTCCAAGCGCATCGCGGTACCCGGTTGCTACCCGACCGCCGTCACCCTGGCCCTCTTCCCGGCCTACGCCGCCGGGCTGGCCGGGCCCGAGGCCGTGATCGTCGCCGCCTCCGGCACGTCCGGCGCGGGCAAGGCGCCCAAGCCCCACCTGCTGGGCAGCGAGGTCATGGGCTCGATGTCCCCGTACGGCGTCGGCGGCGGGCACCGGCACACGCCCGAGATCACCCAGAACCTCAGCGCGGCCGCCGGCGAGCCGGTCACCGTGTCCTTCACGCCGACCCTCGCGCCGATGCCCCGCGGCATCCTCGCCACGTGCAGCGCGAAGGCGGCCGACGGCGTCACCGGCGAGTCCCTGCGCGCCGCCTACGAGAAGGCCTACGCCGACGAGCCCTTCGTGCACGTGCTCCCCGAGGGGCAGTGGCCCGCCACGGCGTCCGTCTACGGTTCGAACGCCGTTCAGGTGCAGGTCGCGTACGACGAGACCGCCGGACGGATCATCGTGATCAGCGCCATCGACAACCTCACCAAGGGCACCGCGGGCGGTGCCGTCCAGAGCATGAACATCGCCCTGGGTCTCGACGAGACCACCGGACTGACGACGATCGGAGTTGCGCCGTGAGCGTGACGGCAGCGAAGGGATTCACGGCGGCGGGCATCGCCGCCGGGATCAAGGAGAACGGCAACCCGGACCTGGCCCTCGTGGTCAACAACGGCCCCCGCCGCGCCGCCGCCGGCGTCTTCACCTCCAACCGCGTGAAGGCCGCCCCGGTGCTGTGGTCCGAGCAGGTCCTCAAGAGCGGCCAGGTGTCCGCCGTCGTCCTCAACTCCGGCGGAGCCAACGCCTGCACCGGGCCGAAGGGCTTCCAGGACACGCACGCGACGGCCGAGAAGGTCGCCGAGGTCCTCGGCCGGGGCGCCATCGAGGTCGCCGTCTGCTCGACCGGCCTCATCGGCGTCCTGCTGCCGATGGACAAGCTGCTCCCGGGCGTCGAGCGGGCCGCCGAGGCGCTGAGCGAGCACGGCGGCGAGAAGGCCGCCATCGCCATCAAGACCACCGACACCGTCCACAAGACGTCCGTCGTGACGAAGGACGGCTGGACCGTCGGCGGCATGGCCAAGGGCGCGGGCATGCTCGCCCCCGGCCTCGCCACCATGCTCGTCGTCCTCACCACCGACGCGGACCTGGACGACGACGTACTCGACAAGGCCCTGCGCGCGGCCACCCGCACGACCTTCGACCGCGTCGACTCCGACGGCTGCATGTCCACCAACGACACCGTGCTCCTGCTCGCCTCGGGCTCATCGGGCATCACCCCCGCCTACGAGGAGTTCGCCGAGGCCGTACGGCAGGTCTGCGACGACCTCGGCCAGCAGCTCATCCGGGACGCCGAGGGCGCCAGCAAGGACATCAAGGTCGAGGTGATCAACGCCGCGACCGAGGACGACGCCGTCGAGGTGGGCCGCTCCATCGCCCGCAACAACCTCCTCAAGTGCGCCATCCACGGCGAGGACCCCAACTGGGGCCGGGTGCTCTCCGCCATCGGCACGACGAGTGCCGCCTTCGAGCCGGACCGGCTCAACGTCGCCATCAACGGCGTCTGGGTCTGCAAGAACGGCGGCGTCGGCGAGGACCGCGAGAAGGTCGACATGCGCTACCGCGAGGTGCACATCGTCGCCGACCTCGCCGCCGGGTCCGAGACCGCCACCATCTGGACCAACGACCTCACCGCCGACTACGTCCACGAGAACAGCGCCTACTCGTCATGAGCACCACGCGTAAACACACCGCCCTGCCCAAGGCCCAGATCCTCATCGAGGCGCTGCCCTGGCTCGTCCGGCACAACGGCAAGACGGTCGTCATCAAGTTCGGCGGCAACGCCATGATCGACGAGGACCTCAAGGCCGCCTTCGCCCAGGACGTCGTCTTCCTGCACCACGCCGGCCTCAAGCCGGTCGTCGTGCACGGCGGCGGACCGCAGATCAGCGCCGCCCTCGACAAGCACGGCATCGTCAGCGAGTTCAAGGCGGGCCTCAGGGTGACCACCGAGGACGCCATGGACGTCGTACGGATGGTGCTGGCCGGGCAGGTGCAGCGCGAGCTGGTCGGGTTGCTCAACCAGCACGGGCCGCTCGCCGTCGGCCTGACGGGCGAGGACGCGCACACCATCACCGCCACCAGGCACCAGCCCGAGATCGACGGCGAACTCGTCGACATCGGGCGGGTCGGCGAGATCACCGCGATCGACACGGGCGCGATCGAGGCCCTGCTCGCCGACGGCCGCATCCCGGTCGTGTCCTCCATCGCCCGCTCCCAGGACGACGGACATGTCTACAACGTCAATGCTGATACGGCGGCTGCGGCACTCGCTGCTGCACTGGGCGCCGAAACCCTCATGGTCCTCACGGACGTCGAGGGCCTCTACGAGGACTGGCCGAACAGCGACGAGGTGATCAGCCGCCTCACCGCCTCCGAGCTGGAGCGGCTGCTGCCGGACCTGTCCTCCGGCATGGTGCCGAAGATGGAGGGCTGCCTGCACGCCGTGCGCAACGGCGTCACCACCGCCCGCGTCATCGACGGCCGGGTCCAGCACTCGATCCTGCTGGAGATCTTCACCGACGAGGGAATCGGCACGATGGTCGTGCCCGACGAGCAACAGGGGGATGCCGTATGACCGCCCAGCAGGAGTACGCCGAGCGGTGGCAGGGCGCGCTCATGAACAACTACGGCACCCCGCTGCTGCCCCTGGCACGCGGCGAGGGCACCCGGGTCTGGGACGCCGACGGCAACCCCTACCTCGACTTCGTCGGCGGTATCGCCACCAACGCCCTCGGCCACGCCCACCCGGCGGTGGTGGAGGCCGTGACCCGGCAGATCGGCTCCCTCGGCCACATCTCCAACTTCTTCATGGCCGAGCCGACCGTCGCCCTCGCCGAGCGGCTGCTGCGCCTCTTCGGCCGGGACGGCAAGGTCTTCTTCTGCAACTCCGGCGCCGAGGCCAACGAGGCCGCTTTCAAGATCGGCCGGCTGACCGGCCGGACCCACATCGTGGCCACCGAGGGCGCCTTCCACGGCCGGACCATGGGCGCACTGGCGCTGACCGGCCAGCCCGGCAAGCGGGAGCCGTTCCTGCCGCTGCCCGGTGATGTCACCTACGTGCCGTTCGGCGACGCGCAGGCCCTGGCCGCCGCGGTCACCGAGGAGACCGCGCTCGTCATCCTGGAGCCGATCCAGGGCGAGCTGGGCGTGGTCGTCCCGCCGGCCGGCTACCTCAAGGCCGCCCGGGCGATCACCGCCGCCAACGGGGCCCTCCTGGTCCTCGACGAGGTGCAGACCGGCATCGGCCGGACCGGGCACTGGTTCGAGTACCAGGCCCACGAGGGCGTGCTGCCCGACGTCGTCACCCTGGCCAAGCAACTCGGCGGCGGGCTGCCGCTGGGCGCGACCGTCGCCTTCGGGCGCGCGGCCGACCTGCTCCAGCCCGGCCAGCACGGCACGACGTTCGGCGGCAACCCCGTCGCCTGCGCCGCCGGGCTCGCCGTCCTCGACACCATCGAGAACGAGGGGTTGCTGGAGAACGTCAAGCGCCAGAGCGAGAGGTTGCGGGACGGAATCGAGGGCCTCGGTCACCAGTTGATCGATTTCGTCCGGGGCGCGGGTCTCCTCCTGGGTATCGTGCTCACCGAGCCGGTCGCGGCGCAGGTGCGCCAGGCGGCTCAGGAGGCCGGTCTCCTGGTGAACGTGCCCGCCCCCGATGTCGTCCGGCTGATGCCGCCGCTGAACCTCCGCGACGACGAGGTGGACGCGTTCCTGGGCGCGCTGCCCGGCATCCTCCAGGCAGTGAACGGGGACGGACGATCCGGGGAATGAGACGACGATGAGCCAGGCGCAGGACCACGAGCAGCCGGGGGCGAACGGGCCCGCCGTGCCGCAGACCCGCACCGCACGCCACCGCCGGATCGTGGACATCCTCAACCGGCAGCCGGTGCGGTCGCAGAGCCAGCTGGCGAAGCTGCTCGCCGACGACGGGCTGAGCGTCACGCAGGCGACGCTCAGCCGGGACCTGGACGAGCTGAACGCGGTGAAGATCCGCAACACCGACGGCGACCTGATCTACGCGGTGCCGAGCGAGGGCGGTTTCCGCACGCCCCGGGCTCCGCTCGGCGGGTCGGCGAAGGAGGAGCGGATGCGGCGGCTCTCGCAGGAGCTGCTGATCTCCGCGGAGGCCTCGGCGAACCTCGTGGTCCTGCGTACCCCTCCGGGGGCCGCGCAGTTCCTGGCCTCGGCCATCGACCAGGCCGAGCTGCACGACATCCTGGGGACGATCGCCGGTGACGACACGTTGCTGCTGATCAGCAGGGAGCCGACGGGTGGGCAGGCGCTGGCGGATCATCTGCTGAGGCTGGCGCAGAACGGGCACTGAGTGCTCGTCGCCGGGTGCGGGAGGGCTGTGGCTGGTCGCGCAGTTCCCCGCGCCCCTGGGTTGACTTCACTCACCCCAGTCGTGCGGCCAGGCCTCCGGTGCAGCGCACCTCGTCGCCGGCCGTGATCAGCAGCGCTTCCACGTCCGGCAGCGACTCCAGCCATGCCAGGCCCTCACGCGAGCCCATCGCGAACGCCGCCGTGGCCCAGCAGTCGACGAACGTCAGCCGGGGCCCCACCACCGTCACGGAGACCAGGTCCGTCACGGCTGAACGACCCGTCCGGGGATCGACGATGTGGTCTCCCCGTTCGGCCGTACCGGACGTGGCGACGGACAATTCCGACACCCCCGCCGCGGAGACGACCGCCGCGAGACCCCCGGGACGCAGCGGGTCGGCGACCCCCACCCGCCACGGCCGCTGCCCACCCGGCGTCCCGAGCAACTGCACGTCGCCGCCGCCGTTGACGTTCACCCCGCACACCCCGGGCACCTCCGCCAGCCGCCGTGCCGCCCGTTCGACGGCCCAGCCCTTGACGATGCCGGTCGGGTCGAGGCGGCCCTGGTACGTCGTGCTGAACCAGCCGTCGCTCCGCCGTTCCGCCTCGGCCGCCAGCTCCAGGACCTCGGCGACCTCGGGATCGCACTCCCCGACGGTCAGCTCACCGCGCTGGAGCCGGGCGATCTGGCTGTCCTCGCGGTAGGTGCTGAACACCTCGTCGGCCCGGTGCAGCCCGGCCACGACCTCGTCCAGGGCCGCGCGGACGGCGGCCGGTTCCCCGCCGCGGACGTCGAGGGAGAAGACGGTCCCCATCGTCTCCTCCGCATGACGTACCGCGGCGGGAGCCTGAGCGGAGTCGGCCACGGTGTCAGCCACCGGCCTGGTCCAGCGCCGACTGGAGGGACTGCTTGTAGCCCGCGCTGGTGTAGGTGGCCCCGGAGACGGAGTCGATCTGCGCGTTCCCGGCCGCGACGGCCGCCTGGTTGAGGCGGGGGACGGAGGCGGAGGTGATCTGGTCGCTGCGGCCGCCCTTGGGGGCCTGGACCGCCTCGGCCTTGGTGATCTTCCCGCCCGTGACGGTGACCCGCACCTGGACCGGGCCGTACTGCGTCTGCGACACGCTGCCGGTGAGAGTCTGCGTCTGGGGCTGTGCCTGGCCTCCGCCCGAGCCGGCGGCCTGGGAGGAGCCGCCCCCGGCCGGGACCTTGTCCAGGGCGGACTGCAGGGACTTCTTGTAGCCGGCGCTGGTGTAGGTCGCGCCGGACACGGCGTCGATGTCCGCGTTCCCGGCGGCGACGGCCGCCTGGTTGAGGCGGGGCACGGAGCTGGCCGTGATCTGGTCGCTGCGGCCGCCCTTGGGGGTCTGGACCGCCTCGGCCTTGGTGATCTTCCCGCCGGCGACGGTGACACGGACCTGGACCGGGCCGTACTCGGTCTGCGCGACATCGCCGGTCACGGTCTGGGCGTTGCCCGAGCCCTGCGCGGCGCCGCCCGCGGCCTTGGCCTTGTCCAGGGCGGACTGGAGGGACTTCTTGTAGCCGGCGCTGGTGTAGGTCGCGCCGGACACCGCGTCGATGTCCGCGCTCTGCGCGGCGACCGCCGCCTGGTTGAGCCGGGGCACCGAGCTGGCCGTGATCTGGTCGCTGCGGCCGCCCTTGGGCGCCTGGACCGCCTCGGCCTGGGTGATCTTGCCGTTGGCCATGGTCAGGCGGACCTGCACCGCGCCGTACTGCGTCTGCGCCGCGTCACCGGTGACCGCGCCGTTCACGCCGCCCTGCGGGGCCTGCCCGGCCGCCGCGGGCGGTGCCTGCCCCGCCGCCTGGGCGGAACCCGGGTCGGACGCCGGCTTCAGCGACAGCAGCAGCACGATCCCGGAGACGGTGGCTGCGCCGGCGAGCACGGCACGCCGGACGGGGTGAGACTTCCTCATCGTTTCTCAAGCTCCTGAAGGGCCGTTGGTGTCCCGTCGCTCACATCTCGAACGACTCGTGATGGATACGGCGGGCGGGGACTCCCGCACCGCGCAGTGCCTCGTAGACCGACTGCGCGAAGCCGGGCGGCCCGCACATGAAGACGTCGTGGTCGCCGATGTCCGGGATCTTCCGCTGGAGGGACTCGGCGGAGATGTCGGGGCGTTCGCCGTCCGGGCTGTTGACCGCGTACATCAGCCGCGCCCCGCGCTCGTCGGCGATCTTGGCGAGTTCGCCCCACAGGGCCAGGTCCTGGGTGCTGTTGGCCCGGTAGAGCAGCGTGATGTCCCCCGACGCGCCCGGCAGCGTCTCGAACAGCGCCCGCATCGGGGTGATGCCGACACCGCCCGCGACCAGCAGCACCTTGCCGCGGCTGCGGCGCTGCGCGGTCATCGCGCCGTACGGGCCCTCCGCCCACACCCGGGTGCCGGGTGTCAGGTCGCGCAGCCGCTCGGTGTGGTCGCCGATCGCCTTGACGGTGATCCGCAGCATGTCCGGGCGGGGCGCCGCCGACAGGGAGTACGGGTGCGAGCTGAACCGCATGCCGGGCGCCAGGAACCGCCAGCGGAAGAAGTGCCCGGCCTCGGCGCCCATCCGGTGCAGCTTGCGCCCGCCGATCAGCACGGACACGATGCCCGGGGTCTCCTCGATGACCGCCTCGACCCGCATGCGGTGCCGCAGGTTCAGCCGGATCGGGGTGAGGATCCGGTACCAGACCACCAGCGCGGTCACCACGCCGTACAGCCCGTACCAGAAGGTCTTCGCGGTGGGCTCGACGGCGAACTCGTTGCCGGTCGTGATCTGGTGCCAGAACGTCATGTACACCGAGGCGTACGTGAGCAGGTGCACGTGGTACCAGGTGTCGTACCCGATGAGGCGCCGGACACCGCCGATCGACAGGATCCCGATGAGGAACAGCAGGCCGGTGCCGATGGCCGCCTTGCCCATGTCGGGCAGCTGGTTGACGGAGTCGACGGTCTGCTGGACCACGTCGCCGAGCGACTTGCCCGCCTGCAGTGCGTAGCCCCACATGGTGAGGAAGACGTGGGCGAGGACCAGGCAGAGCGTGTAGCGGCCGGTCATGGCGTGCCAGCGTGCGACCCGGTCGGTGCCCACCCGGCGCTCCAGCGCGGGGACCCGCGCCATCTGGAGCACCACCAGCGCCATCAGGTAGCCGGCGAGCAGACCGGTGATCCGGCCCGCGGCCAGGATCTTGCTCGTGGTGTCCGCGAGGGACGGTGTGTTGTCCCACCACAGCCACAGCACGGCCGCCGCCCCCGCCCACAGGGCGATCAGCAGCGGGACGGCCGGGGAGCGGCGCGGGCGGATGCGGCGCATCGTCTGGCGGCGGGCGGCACGGCCGCCTGCGAGCGTGGTGGTCACGGTTCCTCCGTGGGGACTTGACCCTTGGCCCACAGATACGTGCCGGGACACGTGAGTGTTCAGTGGCTCCCGGAGTCGTGTGCGCTCAGCAGTGACCGTTGGTAACACCCGCACGGCCATCGGCCGTCACAGGCGGGTGACGGCCGTGCTCCCGCTCTCCGTGCCCACGGCGATGTGCGGCCGCCGCGCCGGGTCGGCCCAGGTGAGGATCCGCCGCATGGCGTCCTTCGGCACGGAGACGCACCCGGCCGTCGCCCCGCGCCCGTGGACGTGCAGGAAGATGCCCGCGCCGCGTCCCCGCACGGGACGCTCGTAGTTGAAGCCGATGACCAGCGCGTGCGCGTACTGCGTCCGGTAGGTGATCAGCTGCTCGGACTCGGCGGCCCGGCAGTCGGCCGCACGGGGCTCGCTCCAGCGGTTGTAGGAGCGCGAGTCGTTGTCCTGGCACCACCAGGAGTCCCGGTGCACCCGGCGGTACGGGTACGCCGTCCCGCGCGGCGCCGCCTCGATGCCGAAGGCGTACGGCAGGCCGTACAGGCCCGTGGGCGTGGTGTCGGTGCCCTGCTTGCGGGAGCCGCCCGCGACGAGTCCCTTCGCTCCGAAACGGGCGGGCGCGGAACCGGTGCGCACCCAGCGCCCGCCGGTGCGGTCCCACCAGGTGACGGTGCCCGTCGTCGAGTTCCTCTTCGGAGCCACCGCGGTGATCAGCTGGGTGCCGCCGCCGGTGTCCGCCATCCGGGCCGGCAACGGCGGTGCGGGGGCGGGCGGCCCGGCGCCGAGCACGACAAGGGAGGAGACGGCGAGGGCGAGGGCACCGGGGCGCATGCCTCAGACGGTAGAGGGCGGCAGGGGCAACGGCAGCCCGGGAAGTCCGTCCAGGCTGGTGGCGATGTGCTCCTTCTTGCTGAAGTAGGCGCTGAGCGAGGCGTCGTCCTCGCGGGCGAACCGCTTGCCGTGCAGATCGCGGTCCTGCTCGTACGCCATGAAGGGCACCGCGTAGCCGCAGCTGTCGCGGACGAGTTCGGCCGTGACGACGATGACGGCGCGCAGGCCGTGCTGCGCCGGGTCGATGTCCGGGAAGTGCGCGAGCAGTTCCCCGAAACGGGGGTCGTCGCGGAAGACCGGTTCACCCCTGCCGTGCACCCGGACGATGTTCGGCGGGCCCTGGAAGGCGCACCACATCAGGGTGATCCGCCCGTTCTCCCGCAGATGGGCGATGGTCTCGGCGTTGGAGCCGGCGAAGTCGAGGTAGGCCACGCGGTGCTCGTCGAGGACCACGAAGGAGCCCCGGAGGCCCTTGGGGGACAGGTTGACCGTGCCGTCGGCGGACAGGGGAGCGGTGGCGGTGAAGAAGACCGGCTGCGCCTCGATGAACGAGCGGAGCCGGCCTTCTATGCACTCATAAGTCTTTCCCATGTCTAACGATTATGGGTGCAAGTCCTTCGCCCGTCTAAGGAATTGCGGGATCCGGTCACCTCTGCCGGATCCCGCGGGCCCCTGCCCGTGGCCGCCCCGGCCGGCGCTCACACGGGGCGGCCACAGCGCCTGTCACCTCACTTGGTGAGCGTGCAGGCGGCCAGGGAGTCCAGGCCCTGCGGCTTGGCGGCGGTCCGTCCGATGGCGGTGGCGATGCGGTTGACGGTCGCGACGCGCTTGTCCTTGAGGGGGCCGAGGATGGCGTTCTGGACGAAGTTGGGGCCGCCCTGGCCGACCGTGTTCACCAGGCGGGTGTTGGCTTCCCTGAGCTGGGTGTCGAGGAGGGCGAGGTTGCGGTCGACCTCGGCCTTGGCGGAGGCGGGGACGGCAGGGAGCTTGGAGCGGACGTCCGGGCAGGTGATCGTGCCGGCGGCGGCGTTGCCGGCATTCCCCGCGTTGCCCGCGTTACCGGAGTTACCGGCATTCCCTGCGTTGCCCGCGTTACCGGCATTCCCGGCGTTGCCGCCCGCCTGCGGCTTGCCGGCCGCGCCGCCGCCCGCGTTGGTGCCTGCGGCGTTCAGCTTGCAGGTGGCCAGGGAGTCCAGGCCCTGGGGCTTGGCGGCGGTCCGTCCGATGGCGGTGGCGATGCGGTTGACGGTCGCGACGCGCTTGTCCTTGAGGGGGCCGAGGATGGCGTTCTGGACGAAGTTGGGGCCACCCTGGCCCACGGTGTCGACCAGGCGCTTGTTGGCTTCCTGGATCTGCGTGTTGAGCAGGGCGAGGTTGCGGTCGACCTCGGCCTTGGCGGAGGCGGGGACCGCCGGGAGCTTGGAGCGGACGTCCGGGCACGAGATGGTGCCAGGGCCCGCCAGCGTCCGGGCGTTCGTGCCGCCGCCGTCGGACGACTCCCCGGCGAGGGCGAAGCCGGCGATCGCGGTGCCGGACAGCGCCACCGCGGCCGCGCCGCCGATGAACGTGACGCGACGCTTGTTGTACTTCGGAAGAGCCCTGGACATGGGGGTGCCTCACTAGGGGGTCGGTGGTCGTCGGTGTACAAACGCGGCGCCTGCGTTCGGCGAGAGGTACGGGTAAGCGGTTTCGCGCGTTCAAGGGATCTTCAAATTCCTCTCAGCTGGCCGGAATCCGCTCCTCGGCCCCGCTGAATTGACGAATCATGCAGAGGTCTGCATACTCATGCATGATGGTGAGGCACATCCACACCCCTTGAGGAGCACGCAGGTGAGCAGCAACAGCGGTGACGTCCGGCTCTGGGGCGGCCGATTCGCCGACGGTCCCGCCGAGGCCCTGGCGAAGCTGTCCGCGTCCGTCCACTTCGACTGGCGGCTCGCGCCGTACGACATCGCCGGTTCGCGTGCCCACGCGCGCGTGCTGCACAAGGCGGGCCTCCTCACGGAGGACGAGCTGACCCGCATGATCGCCGGGCTCGACCAACTGGAGGCGGACGTCGCCGACGGCACCTTCGTGGGCACGATCGCCGACGAGGACGTGCACACGGCCCTGGAGCGCGGCCTGCTGGAGCGCCTCGGCCCCGACCTCGGCGGCAAGCTGCGCGCCGGCCGCTCCCGCAACGACCAGGTCGCCACCCTCTTCCGGATGTACCTGCGCGACCACGCCCGGGTCATCGGCGGCCTCATCGCCGAGCTCCAGGACGCGCTGATCGGCCTCGCCGAGGCCCACCCGGACGTGGCGATGCCCGGCCGCACGCACCTGCAGCACGCCCAGCCGGTCCTCTTCGCCCACCACGTCCTGGCGCACGTCCAGTCCCTCTCCCGGGATGCCGAGCGCCTGCGCCAGTGGGACGCGCGCACGGCGGTGTCGCCGTACGGCTCGGGCGCCCTGGCGGGCTCCTCCCTGGGTCTTGACCCGGAGGCGGTGGCGAAGGACCTCGGATTCGAGCACGGCTCCGCGGGCAACTCGATCGACGGCACGGCCTCCCGCGACTTCGTCGCCGAGTTCGCGTTCATCACGGCGATGATCGGGGTCAACCTCTCCCGGATCGCCGAGGAGGTCATCATCTGGAACACGAAGGAGTTCTCCTTCGTGACCCTGCACGACGCGTTCTCCACGGGCTCGTCGATCATGCCGCAGAAGAAGAACCCGGACATCGCGGAGCTGGCGCGCGGCAAGTCGGGCCGGCTGATCGGCAACCTGACGGGCCTGATGGCCACGCTCAAGGCCCTCCCGCTCGCCTACAACCGCGACCTCCAGGAGGACAAGGAGCCGGTCTTCGACTCCATCGACCAGTTGGAGGTCCTGCTCCCCGCCTTCACCGGCATGATGGCCACGCTCACCGTCCACCGCGAGCGCATGGAGGAACTGGCCCCCGCCGGCTTCTCCCTCGCCACGGACATCGCCGAGTGGCTGGTCAAGCAGGGCGTCCCGTTCCGCGTGGCCCACGAGGTGGCCGGCGAGTGCGTGAAGGCCGCCGAGGCGGAGGGCAAGGAACTGGACGAGCTGACGGACGAGCAGTTCGCCAAGATCTCCACCCACCTCACCCCGGAGGTCCGCTCGGTCCTCAACGTCCCCGGAGCGCTCGCGTCCCGCAACGGCAGGGGCGGCACGGCTCCGAGCGCGGTCGCGGTCCAGCTGGCAGAGGTGAAGGCGGATGTGCAGGCCCAGCACTCCTGGGCCACAGCAAGGCAAGGCTCCTAGAGGCGCGGGGAACTGCGCGAACGGGCGAGGGCGACCCGCACTCGCCGACGCACCGTGACGGCCGAGCTCCGGGGCGAAGGTCATCGCAGGTTACGTTGTCCGGAAGCCACCGGAGCCGACCGAACGGAGCCGACGATGCCCTTCGCCCGCCTGGCCACAGCGACAACCCCCACCTGCCACATCGGCCTCGGCCTCGCCGCCGTCGGACGCCCCGGCTACATCAACCTCGGCCGGAACGAAGACCTCGGAGAAGACCGCAGCGTCGAAACGCTCCGCACCCGCACCCACGAACTCCTCGACGCCGCCTACGCCCAGGGCGTCCGCTACTTCGACGCCGCCCGCTCCTACGGCCGCTCCGAGGAGTTCCTCGCCGACTGGCTCAAGGACAGGCCCGGCCTCGACGACATCGTCATCGGCAGCAAGTGGGGCTACACCTACACCGCCGACTGGTCCACCGACGCCGAGACGCACGAGGTCAAGGACCACACCCTCGCCACCTACGAACGGCAGCGCGCCGAGACCGACGCCCTGCTCGGCGACCGCCTCGACCTCTACCAGATCCACTCGGTGACCCCGGACAGCCCGGCCCTCACCGACAAGGAACTGCACGCGAAGCTCGCCGAAGTCGCCGCCCAGGGCCTCACCATCGGCTTCTCCACCAGCGGCCCCGCCCAGGCGGACGCGATCCGGGCCGCCCTCGCGGTGACGGTCGACGGCGAACCCCTCTTCCGTACCGTGCAGTCCACGTACAACGCGCTGGAGACCTCCGCCGCCCCCGCCCTCGCCGAGGCGCACGACGCCGGGCTCACCGTGATCGTCAAGGAGGGCATGGCCAACGGCCGCCTCGCCGGGCCGCACGCCCCGGACGTCCTCAAGGAGATCGCCGAGCAGACCGGACTGGGCTGCGACGCCGTCGCCCTGGCCGTCATCCTGCGCCAGCCCTGGGCCGGTGTCGTCCTCTCCGGCGCCGCCACCACCAACCAGCTCGCCTCGAACCTGCACGCCGCCGTCGTCGACCTCGCCGACGACCAGCTGGCCCGCCTCGCCACGCTCGTCGAGGAGCCACACGCGTACTGGGAGCGCCGCGGACAGCTGCCCTGGCACTAGTCATGTGCCGAACTTGAACCGCCATGAGTCACGCATGCCCAGCGTGAGACATTGACGTCTCATGTGGGTTATGGTTGTCTCATGGCTGTCGATCCTGACCACGTGCTGCGCACCGCCGCGGCCCTGCTGACCCGCAAATCCACCGCGACCATGGACGAGGTCGCCAAGGCCGCCGGGATCAGCCGCGCCACACTGCACCGGCACTTCGCCGGGCGGGACGCCCTCGTCCGCGCCCTGGAGTCGCTGGGCATCGAGGAGTGCCAGGCCGCGCTGGACGCCGCCCGGCTCGACGAGGGCACGGCGAGCGAGGCCGTACGCCGGCTCGTCGCGGCTGTCGAGCCCGTCGCCGGACTGCTCGCGTTCCTCTACACCGAGAACCAGCTGTTCGAGGGCGAGGAGCAGAACGCCGGCTGGACCCGGCTCGACGACCGGATCTCCGCCCTGTTCCGGCGCGGCCAGCTCAGCGGCGAGTTCCGCATCGACCTCACGCCCGCCTGGCTCACCGAGGCGCTGTACGGCCTGCTGGCCTCCGGCGCCTGGATGGTGCAGAGCGGCAAGGGCGCCCCCAAGGACTTCCAGCACATGATCGTCGAGCTGCTGCTCGGCGGCGCACTCAGGAGAGAGGAATCATGACCAGCACCCTGCGGCCGGCGTCGACGACCGAGGCGGTGCGGCGCCCGGGCCGCTGGCTCGCGCTCGGCGTGCTCGTGCTCGCCGTGCTGCTGGTGGCCGTCGACGCGACCGTCCTCGGCCTCGCCACCCCCTACATCAGCGAGGACCTGAAGCCCACCGGCACGCAGCTGCTGTGGATCGGCGACGTCTACTCGTTCGTCATCGCCGGTCTGCTCGTCTCCATGGGCAGCCTCGGCGACCGCATCGGCCGCAAGCGGATCCTGCTCGTCGGCGCCACGGCGTTCGGCGCGATATCCGTGCTCAACGCCTACGCCACCACCCCCGAGACGATGATCGTCGCCCGGGCGCTGCTCGGTGTCGCCGGCGCGACCCTGATGCCGGCCACGCTCGCCCTGATCCGCAACCTCTTCCACGACCCGCGCGAGCGCAGTCTCGCCGTCGGCATCTGGGGCGCCACCGCCTCCGCCGGGACGGCCGTCGGCCCGATCGTCGGCGGGTTCCTGCTGGAGCACTTCTGGTGGGGCTCGGTCTTCCTGATCAACCTGCCCGTGATGGCCGTGCTGGTCCTGGTCGGGATCAGGCTGCTGCCCGAGTCGCGCACCGCGAACCCCGGCCCCTGGGACCTGGTCAGCGTGGTGCTGTCGCTGGTCGGCATGATCGGCATCGTGTACGCCGTCAAGGAGGCGGCGACCCACGGCTTCGCCTGGAGCACCCTGGCCGCCGGTCTGCTGGGCGCGGCGGCTCTCCACGGCTTCGTCCGCCGTCAGCTGACGCTCCCCGCCCCGCTGCTCGACATGCGCCTGTTCCGCAACCGCGGCTTCAGCGGGGCGGTGCTCGCCGACCTGCTCACCATCCTCGGCCTGTCCGGGCTGGTGTTCTTCCTCTCGCAGTACCTGCAACTCGTCCAGGGCAGGCGCCCGTTCGAGGCGGGTCTGGCCGAACTGCCCGCCGCGATCGGCGCGGTGGTGGCCGGGCTGGTCGCGGGGCGCGCGGCCCGGCGCTTCTCCGTGCGGGCCGTCGTCTCCGGAGGCCTCGCGGCGATCGGCCTCGCGCTGGCCGCGCTCACGGTGATCGGCCAGTCCACCGGCTACCCGCTGCTCGGCGCGGCACTGCTCGTGGTCGGCGTCGGCGCCGGCTTCTCGTTCACCGTGACCGCCGACGTGATCCTGTCCAGCGTGCCCAAGGAGCAGGCGGGCTCCGCGTCCGCCGTGTCCGAGACGGCGTACGAACTCGGCGCCGCCCTCGGCATCGCCGTACTCGGCTCGATCGTGACCGGCGTCTACCGCGACTTCACGGGCCCCGCGGGCACCCCGGCCGCGGCCCACGAGTCGCTGGGCGGCGCCGTCGAGGCCGCCGCTGGCATGCCCGCGCACACCGCCGCGACCATGCTGGACGCCGCCCGCACGGCCTTCGTCGACGGCCTGGCCCTCGCCGCGGGCGTCGGAGCGGCGGTGCTGCTCGCCGCGGCGGTGGCGGCGTGGTTCCTGCTGCGGGGGCAGCGGCTGGAGAGCGGCGGGGCGGAACACCCGTAGTCCCACGGCAGCACACCCGTAGTCCCACGGCGGGACACCCGTAGCCCCGCGGCGGTGCCCGGCCCCGCACCGGCTTTAAGCCCGTTTTCGCCCTCGCCTGATGGTCTTGGCTCCGTACCCGACGTCGTTCCCCACGGCCGAAGGAGCCACCGACCATGACACGTCGTACGAAGAAGGCGATCGCCACCGTCTCCGTCCTGGCCGCCGCGGGCCTCGCAGGCGGTGGTGCCGCCCTCGCCGCGGAGGGTGACGGGACGCCGCGCGAGCAGGTCAGGTTCGTCGTCGAGGAGGGCACCCCCGCCGGCGGCGCGGCGGACGGCGAGGACTGCCCCCGGAAGGGCGGCGGCACCACCCCGGGCGGTGGCGACCCCGCCTCGGAGCTGTGACCGTGCCGGCCGACGCCGTGAACCCCGACGGCAAGCTCCTGGAAGAGGCCCTCTTCGAGGTCAAGCGCGTGATCGTCGGCCAGGACCGCATGGTGGAGCGGATGTTCACCGCGGTCCTGGCCCGCGGCCACTGCCTGCTGGAGGGCGTGCCGGGCGTCGCCAAGACGCTCGCCGCGAAGACGCTGGCGCACGTGGTGGGCGGCCGGTTCGCCCGGCTCCAGTTCACGCCCGACCTCGTCCCCTCCGACATCACCGGCACCCGCGTCTACCGGCCCTCCCGGGAGAGCTTCGACATCGAACCCGGCCCGGTCATCGCCAACGTCGTCCTGGCCGACGAGATCAACCGCGCCCCCGCCAAGGTGCAGTCCGCCCTGCTGGAGGTCATGGGCGAGCACCAGGTCTCCATCGGCGGCACCACGCTCCCCGTCCCCGAACCCTTCCTCGTCCTCGCCACCCAGAACCCGATCGAGTCCGAGGGCGTCTACCACCTCCCCGAGGCCCAGCGCGACCGCTTCCTGCTGAAGGTGGAGGTCGCCGCGCCCAGCGAGTCCGAGGAACTCGCCATCCTCTACCGGATGAGCGTCGACCCGCCCCGTCCGCGCCGGATCCTCACCCCGGAGCGGCTGGTCGCGCTCCAGCGCGGCGCCGACGAGGTGTTCGTGCACCACGCCGTCGCCGAGTACGCCGTACGGCTCGTCTGCGCGACCCGTGACCTGGCCGGTCCGGAGCGGCGCCTGGCGCACGGCGCCGGTCCGCGCGCCACCCTCGGCCTGGTCGCCGCCGCCCGCGCGCTGGCCCTGCTGCGGGGCCGCGGCTACGTCCTGCCCGACGACGTGGGCGACCTGGCCCACGAGGTCATCGGGCACCGCCTGGTCCTCTCCTTCGACGCGCTCGCCGACGGAGTGACCGGACCGCAGCTCGTCGACGAGGTCCTCGCCTCCGTGGAACCGCCGAGGATCAGCCCCCGGCAAGCCGCCGAGGAGGCCGTGGCATGACTCCGACTCTCGGTGAACTCACCCCCGAGCAGGCACTGCGGCACCTGGAACTGCTCTTCACCCGGCACCCCGACGGCCTGCTCCAGGGCGACCACCCCTCCCTCGTGCCCGGCCCGGGCGAGGAGATGGCGGAGACCCGGCCGTACGTCATCGGCGACGACGTCCGCCGCATGGACTGGAACGCCACCGCCCGCACCACCGTCCCGCACGTCCGCCTCACCCTCGCCGACCGCGAACTCACCACCTGGATCGTCCTCGACGCCTCCGCCAGCATGGACTTCGGCACCGCCCGGATGGAGAAGCGGGACCTCGCGGTGGGCGCGGCGGCCGCGGTCGCCTTCCTCACCGAACGGGCCGGCAACCGCCTCGGCGCCCACCTCGCCGGGCCGGACGGCAGCCGGCGCATCCCGCCCCGCACCGGCCGCCGCCACCTGCTCGCGCTCCTGCGGACCGCGCTCGAACGCCCGCGCGTCACCCCCGGCCCCCCGGCGCACCACCTCGCCGACGCCCTGCACTCCCTGCGCGCCCTGCCCGCCCGCGGTCTGGTCGCCGTGATCTCCGACTTCCTGGAGACCGGCTGGGAGCAGCCCCTGAAGACCGTGGCACGCCGCCACCAGGTCCTCGCCGTGGAGATCGTCGACCCGCGCGAGCTGGACCTGCCGCCCGTCGGGCTCCTCACCGTCGTAGACCCGGAGACCGGCCGGCGGCGGGAGATCTCCACGCACACCCGGGGACTCAGGGAGCGCTACCAGCGCGCCGCACTGGAACAGCGGGCGCTGATCCGGGAGTCCATCCGCCGCGCGGGCGCCGCCCAGCTGCGGCTGCGCACCGACCAGGACTGGGTGCGTGACATCGTCCGGTACGTCGAGGCACAGCGCCGCCGGGCCGGCGGCGGGGCCGCGTGAAGGAGGAGGCACGATGAGTCTGCGCTCACCCGGCTGGCTCCTGCTGCTCGTGCCGCTCGCCGGTCTGATCGCCGCGTACGTCCTGGTCCAGCGCCGGCGCAGCCGCTACGCCGTCCGCTTCACCAACCTCGACCTGCTCGACAAGGTCGCCCCCAGCCGCCCGGGCTGGCGCCGGCACGTCCCCGCCGCCGTCTTCTGCGCCACGCTCGCCCTGCTCGTGCTGGGCTTCGCCCGGCCGACGGCCGACGTGCAGGTGCCCCGCGAGCGGGCCACCATCATGGTCGCCTTCGACACGTCCGGGTCCATGGAGGCCACGGACGTCGAACCCACCCGCTTCGTGGCCGCCCAGCGCGCCGCCCTCGCCTTCGTCGACCGGCTGCCCGAACGGTTCAACACCGGACTCGTCTCCTTCAACGGCTCCGCCACGGTCGCCGTGCCCCCGACCACCGACCGGGCGCTGCTGCGCTCGGCCATCGAACAGCTCACCCTCGGCCAGGCCACGGCGATCGGCGACGCCGTCGTCGCCGCCCGCGACGCCATCCGCGCGCTCGACCGGCAGGCCGCGACCGAACCGCCGCCCGCCCACATCGTGCTGCTGTCCGACGGCGCCAACACCGCCGGCCGCACGGTCGAGTCGGCCGCCGAGGAGGCGGCCCGCGACCGCATCCCCGTCTCGACGATCGCCTACGGCACCGAGGACGGCGTCGTCGACCTCGGCGGCGGCCGCGTCCTCCAGGTCCCCGTCGACGGCCCCGCCCTGGAGAACCTCGCCGCGCGCACCGGCGGCGACTACCACGAGGCCGCCAGCGGAGAGGAACTCCAGGCGGTCTACGAGGACATCGGCAGCTCCGTCGGCCACCGCACCGAGGAGCGCGAGATCTGGCAGTGGTTCGTGGCCGCCGGGCTGGTCACGGCGCTGGTGACGGCCGCGCTGTCCCTGCTGTGGTTCTCGCGGCTCCCGTGACGAAGGAGGTACGACCGTGCGAGACCCGCATCCCCGCACCGGACTGGGCGAGCCCCGGGGCCCGTCGTTCTTCCCGGGCCGGCCGCGCCCCCACGCGGACGACCAGCCCACACCATCGGCCCCACCGCCCTCCGAGACCCCATCACCGCCCCCGGCCTCGCCTCCGCCCCCGCACCCGACCCGCCGTCCTCTCGCCACCGCCGTCCTGGCCGCCGTCCTCGCGGGCGGTCTCGCCGGGTACGCCGCCGGGGCGCTCGGCGACGAGGACCCCGCGCCCGCCTCCGCACCGGCCGCCCGGGGCCAGGGCGATCTCCAGGCCGTCGCCGCCCGGGTGCTGCCCAGCGTGGTCTCCGTCCGCACGGACCGCGGCCAGGGCTCCGGGTTCGTCTTCGACGACCGGGGCCGCATCCTCACCAACGCCCATGTCGTCCAGGGCAGTTCACGCGTGTCCGTCGAACTGCAGGACGGCCGCCGGCTCGCCGCCGAGATCATCGGCGACGACCCCGACCACGACGTCGCCGTACTGGAGCCGGAGACGTCCCGCGGCCTGCGCGCCGCCCGGCTCGCCACCGGCACCCGCCCGGCCGTCGGCGACCCCGTCCTGGCCATCGGCTCCCCGCTCGGCCTGAGCGGCACCGTCACCTCCGGCATCGTCAGCGCCCTGGACCGCTCCGTCCGGCTCGGCGAGGACAGCGGGGGAGGACGGCAGCGGGCCCTGCAGACCGACGCGTCGATCAACCCGGGCAACTCCGGCGGGCCCCTGGTCGACGACGAAGGCCGGGTCATCGGCATCAACACGGCCATCGCGACGTTGGACCAGGACAGAGGCGGTTCCATCGGCATCGGCTTCGCGATCCCCGTGGGCGACGCGGTGGAGTCCGCCCGGACCATCATCGACGGTGGCTGAAGGGGGCCGAGCCCATGCGACTGCTGGTCGTCGAGGACGAGGAGGACCTCGTCGTCGCCCTGAAGGTGGGCCTGATCAGGGCCGGCTACGCGGTCGACGCCGCCCCGGACGTCGACACCGCCACCGAGAAGCTCGCCGTGAACGACTACGACCTGGTCCTGCTGGACCTCAACCTGCCCGACGGCGACGGCTTCGCGGTCTGCCGCGCCATCCGCGCCACCCCCGGCGGCCCCCGCATCCTGATGCTCACCGCCCGCGACCGCCTCGCCGACCGGGTGCGCGGCCTCGACGAAGGCGCCGACGACTACCTCGTCAAACCCTTCGCGCTGCCCGAGCTCCTCGCCCGCATCCGCGCCCTGCTGCGCCGGGAGGACGGCGGCACCTCCGTGGTCGAGGTCGGCGAGCTCCGCCTGGACACCGCCCGCTTCGAGGCGTACCGAGGACAGCGGCGGCTTCCCCTCACGCCCAAGGAGTTCGGCGTTCTGCACTACCTGATGACCCGCCCCGGGCGCGTCGTCCCGGCCGAGGAACTGCTCGAACACGTCTGGGACGAGCACGCCGACCCGTTCACCAACACCGTCCGCGTCACCGTCGGCTCCCTGCGCCGCAAGGTCACCGGCGAGGGCGAGCCGCTCATCGAGACGGTGATACGGCAGGGCTACCGCCTGAAGGAGACGCCGTGATGAAACTGTTCCGGCCGACCGGGGCCCGGCTGCGGCTGCCCGCCTTCACCCACACCATCCGCTTCCGCCTCACCGTCCTGTACTCCGGCCTGCTCTTCCTGCTCACCGCCCTCGTCCTCGGCGCCACCTACTTCGCCGTCGAGCGCAGCGGCGAGGCCCACCCGGTCAGCAAGCAGTTCCGGGCCGAGAAGTACGTCAACGGCGTCTACATGGGCGAGTTCGACGCCGTGAAGCTCCAGGAGGTCGAGGCGGCCGTCACCTACGAGACCCTCGGCAACCTCCGCAACTTCTCCTTCCTCGTCCTAGGCGCCCTCGCCGTCGCCAGCCCCGTCATCGGCTGGATCCTCGCCGGCCGCGCCCTGCGCCCCGTCCGCGCGATCTCCCGCACGGCCGCCGACATCCAGGCCACCGACCTCTCCCAGCGCATCCGCCTCACCGGCCCCAAGGACGAACTGCGCGACCTCGCCGACACGGTCGACTCCATGCTCGACCGGCTGGACGAGGCCTTCCGCGCCCAACGCCAGCTCATGGACGACGCCTCCCACGAGCTGCGCAGCCCGCTGGCGATCATCCGCGCCAACGTCGACGCCGTCCTCACGGCAGAGGACTCGGACGAGGAGGACCGCCGCATCGCCGCCCGCAGCGTCGACCGGGCCACCACCCGCATGACCCGCCTGGTCGAGGACCTCCTGGCCACGGCCCGCCGCAGCGCCCCCGCCCTGGCCGACGCGGACGTCGACCTGGCAGCGGCGGCCGCCGAGGCCTGCGAGGAGTTCGCCCCGCTGGCCGCCGAACGGGGCCTGGCACTGCACCGCGGCCTCGCCCGCGGGCTCACGGTCATCGGCGACCACGACGCCCTGCGCAGGGCGGTCGGCAACCTGCTCTCGAACGCGGTACGGCTGGCCCCGCCGGGCTCCCGCATCACCGTCGCGGCGGGGCGGGACGGCTCTTGGCTCTGGACGGCCGTACGGGACGAGGGCCCGGGCATCGGCGACGACGACCGGGCGCGGGTCTTCGACCGCTTCTGGCGGGCCAAGGGAAACGGCGGCGGCCGCGACCGTCACGCAGGCCTGGGCCTCGCGATCGTCAGACAGATCGTCGAGTCGCACGGCGGCCAGGTCCGCCTGTTCTCACGGGTGGGGGAGGGCTCGACGTTCGTCCTGTGGTTCCCGGGGCCGGGCGCCGACCGGACAAACGGGGGCCCACCGGACACGGCCCCGTTCTAGGGGGTGTCCGCAAAGTCCCGCCTGCCCCGCGACGCCTGGCACGCTGCCCCAAGCTCTTCGAGCAGGGGGTACCCCCATGACGCCGCAGGGCCCGCCCTCCGGGCGAACGACGCGACTTTACGGACATCCCCCAGGGGCTACGCGGCCTCTTTCGCCTTGCTCGCGTACATGTCCACGTACTCCTGCCCGGACAACCGCATGACCTCGGCCATCACCGAGTCCGTCACGGCCCGCAGCACATAGCGGTCGCGGTCCATCCCCTCGTACCGGGAGAACTCCATCGCCTCACCGAACCGCACGGTGACCTTGCCCGGCCGGGGCAGACCCGCCCCGCCCGGCTGGAGCTTGTCCGTTCCGATCATCGCGAACGGCACCACCGGCGCACCCGTCATCAGCGTCAGCCGGGCGATACCCGTCCGGCCTCGGTACAGCCGCCCGTCGGGCGACCGCGTGCCCTCCGGGTAGATCCCGAACACGCGGCCTTCCTCCAGCACCCGCCGCCCGGTCATCAGCGCGGCGACACCGCCCCGGCCGCCGTCGCGGTCCACCGGGATCATGCCGACACCGGTGAAGAACCAGGCCATTAGCCGGCCCTTGAGCCCCTTCCCGGTCACGTACTCGTCCTTGCCGATGAAGAAGACCTGCCGGTCGCAGACCAGCGGCAGGATCATCGAGTCGATGAACGTCAGGTGGTTGCCGGCCAGGATGACCGGGCCATGCCCGGGAATGTGCTCCGCACCCTCCACCTGTGGGCGGAACATCAGGCGCATGATCGGGCCGAGCACTGCCTTGATGAGCGCGAAGCGGGACAACGGGCCCTCCGGTGTCAAGGGATGCTGTATGAGTCTGTGCAGGTGAGGACGATACTCGCGGCCCCTGGGGTCGCGCACATCGGGCACGGCGACTTCACCGAGGCCTTACGCACTGTTGACGCGTGTTTACCTGCGGTGGCGCGTCGCCGACGGCGTGTAACACGTCCGCCACGATGTGACGGACATCGCCTCCCCGCACCGGACGCGTTCCCCGAACAGCCCCACCGAATCGAACAGGATCGGACGATCCGTCAGTTCCCACCCCCTCCAGCCACTACGACATCCCACGTCACCCGCGTGTTCCGCCCGGAGTCTCCCACCCGTCATGTACGCGCCCCTACGATCGGCCCGCACTGACGAGCCGACGGCAGGGAGGCCGCTCATGGGAACGCAGGAGTCGAACGAGGAAACGGGCCGGACCGGACGGCGGGCCCTGCTCGGCGCGGCGGTGCTCGGCGCCGGCGGAGCGGTCCTCGGCATGACCGGCACGGCCAGAGCCGACGCGCCACGCCACGGCGGCGGAGACCCCCGGCACGGCGGTGGTGTGAAGAGCCTGCCCAAGCCGACGATCGTGGGCCACCGCGGGGCCAGCGGCTACCGCCCGGAGCACACCCTCGGCTCCTACCAGCTGGCCCTCGACATGGGCGCCGACATCGTCGAGGCGGGCGACCTCGTCCCGACCAAGGACGGGCACCTGGTCTGCCGCCACGAGCCGGAGATCGGCGGCACCACCGACGTGGCCGACCACCCCGAGTTCGCCGACCGCAAGAAGACCAAGCTGCTCGACGGCGTCTCCACCACCGGCTGGTTCACCGAGGACTTCACGCTCGCCGAGCTGAAGACGCTGCGGGCGATCGAGCGCATCCCGGCCAACCGCCCCCACAACACGCTCTACGACGGCCGCTGGGAGATCCCCACCTTCGAAGAGGTCCTGAAGTGGCAGGACGAGCAGAGCCGTGAGCGCGGCAAGCAGGTGTGGATCTACCCCGAACTCAAGCACCCCACCTACTTCCGCAAGCAGGGCCTCCCCCTGGAGGAGCGCGTCGCCAAGCTGCTGCGCAAGTACCGCAAGGACCGGCGTACCTCCCCGGTCATCCTGCAGTCCTTCGAGCCGACGAGCGTCGAGCGCCTCAACAAGCTCGTCGACAACCCCCTGGTCGTCCTGCTGTCCTCGGCGGACTCCCGTCCCTGGGACTTCGTCGAGACGGGCGACCCGCGCACGGTCGCGGACCTGGTCAAGCCGGCCGGCCTGCGGGAGATCGCCTCCTACGCGCAGGGCATCGGCCCCACGCTCGACCTGATCATCCCGCGCGACGCCAAGGGCAACCTCACCCGGCCGACCACGCTCGTCCAGGACGCCCACCGGGTGGGGCTGATCCTGCATCCCTGGACCCTGCGCAACGAGAATCCCTTCCTGCCCGCGAACTTCCGCAAGGGCACGGACCCGGACGCCTACGGCGACGTCTTCGGCGCGTACCGGGCGTACTTCGCGACCGGCATCGACGGCGTCTTCACCGACCAGCCCGACACCGGCCTGCTGGCCCGGGAGGACTTCCTCGCCGACTGAGCCCTGAGCCCCGTGCCGACCGAGCGTCAACACATGAGCGCACACCCTCCGGTCGAGTGAGTTCCGGCCGCCCGGGCAACCCGCCACCCGGGCGGCCGCGTCGCTCCGCATATGACGCATGACCTGGTCACCTCCCTGCGCCCGCTGCTCACCGCCGAGGCCTCCGCGGAGGCATATGCCGCCGGAGCCGAGCCGGGGGACCTGGAGCAGGCGGTCTGGCTCCGCCTGCTGGAGCGTCTCGACGCCGAGGGGCCGCCGCGGGACCCCCAGGAATGGCTCCGCCGGGCCGTCCGCTCCGAGGCCCGCCGCAGCCGCCGCACGCGCCGACTCGAACGGCCGTACGCCGTCGAACCGGCCGACGACCCCGGCCGCGACCCCGAGCAGCTCGCCCTCGCCGCCGCCCGCGGCCGCGCCCTGCGCGAGGCCGTACGCCGCCTCCCCGGCCGCTGCCCCCGGCTCATGGAGGCCCTGCTCTCGCCCGAGGACCTGACATACCGGGAAATCGCAGGGGAGTTGGGTATCTCACAGGGGAGCCTTGGTCCGGAACGTTCCAGATGCCTGGGATGTCTGCGCAGATTGCTCACCCCGGAGGTTGCGGCCCGCTGAGGACGGGGATAGGAGTGAGGGACGACAGGTGATCAGATGAGCGGGAGGCGTGCGCACATGGGCATGAGCGTGACCATCTCTGCGGCGACCGAGCAGGACGCCGAGCAGATTTTCAGGCTGCAGTACCTGTGCTTCCAGACGGAGGCTGCGCTGTACGGGAACTACCGCATCGACCCGCTCGTCCAAACCCTCGACTCGGTCCGCGAGGAGGTCGCCCGGGACTGCGTCTTCGTGGCCCGGCTCGGCGAGGAGGTCGTCGGCTCCGTCCGCGGCTCGGTCACCGAGGACGGCGCGGCCGCGATCGGCAAGCTCTGCGTCCACCCCCGCCTGCAGGGCCACGGCATCGGAGCCCGCCTCCTCCGAGCGGCCGAATCGGCCCTGGCCGACCAGCACGGCGCGACCCGCTTCCGCCTCCACACGGGCCACCGCAGCGAGGGCAACCTCCGCCTCTACCGCAAGGTGGGCTACGAAACGGTGGGCACGTCCCAGGGCGCGGACGGCATCCCCATGATCGTCCTGGAGAAGCCGGCCGGCACCTACGCGGCGACAGCGTGACGACTTAGGGGCGCGGGGAGCTGCGCGACAAGCCACATCGGGCCCGCGGCCGCCTGACGAACCTCAGGCGGCACCCTCCCGAGGCGCACCCTTCCGCAGCCAGTAGATGGCAGTCAGCGGCAGCAGCACCGGAATGAAGACGTAGCCCATCCCGAAGTCCGACCACACGGTCGCGTCCGGAAACGCAGACGGCTCGATCAACGTCCACGTCCCCACCGTCAGCACCCCCGCCAACTCGGCGACACAGCACGCCAGCGCAGCCTTCCGCGCCGTCTCCCCGCCCCGCACCAGCGAGTACGTGATGAACCCGTACACGACACCGGCCACGGCCGACAGCGAGTACGCGAGCGGCGCCCGCTCGAACTCCGTGGCGATCTGATAGGCGGAACGCGACACCGCCCCGACGACCATCACGCCGTACAGCCACACCAGCAGCGTGCCCGGCCCGCTGGTCAGCCGCCGCCGGCCCACCTCAGCCTCCCCAGATGTCATAGAGACGCACCTCCAGCACGGCCAGCACCACACCGCCCGCGGCGACCGTCACCGAGCCCCACCGGGTCCGCTCGGCCAGCGACATGAAGCCGGCCGCCGGGACACAGGCGAACGCCCCCAGCAGATACGCCACGAAGATCGTCGTGCCCTGCTCCGGCTTCTCGCCCCGCGCCAGCAGCACGATCCCCACCACCAGCTGGATCAGCGTCAGCAGCGTGACCACGGCCATCCCGATGAAGTGCCAGTCCTTCGTCGGCTGGTCACGGTAGGCCGCCCAGCCGCACCAGGCGGCGAGCAGCAGCGCGGCGACGCCGGTCACCAGCGTCAGGGCATCAAGCATGCTGCGACCTTATTACGGCCGAAAAGGCCCGATGCTTCCGCCCCTGGCCGGCACCGTAGGGTCGAGGACATGAAGATCCACGCGCAGGCCCTGCTGTTCGACAACGACGGAACCCTCGTCTCCTCCCTCACCTCGGTGGACCGCTGCTGGACGCGGTGGGCCGCGGAGTACGGGATCACCGCCGAGGAGTTCGCCCGGGTCGAGCTGCACGGCCGGCCGGCCGCCGAGATAGCCGCCGACCTGCTGCCCGCCCACGTCGTGCCGGAGGCCGTCGCGCGGATCGAGGACCTGGAGGTCGAGGACGTGCCGGGCGGCGGGGTGCACCTGCTGCCGGGGACCCGCTCCTTCCTCGACGCCCTGCCCGCCGAGCGCTGGGCCGTCGTCACCTCCGCCACCCGGCGGCTCGCCGAGGCCCGCCTCGACGCCGTCGGCATCCTGCCCAAGACGCTCGTCGCCGCCGACGACATCACCCGCGGCAAGCCCGACCCCGAGCCCTACCTGCTCGCCGCCCGCACCCTCGGCGTCGACCCCGCCCGCTGCGTGGTCTTCGAGGACGCCCCCGCGGGCCTCGCGGCCGGCCGCGCCGCCGGCATGACCACCGTGGCGTTGACCACAACCCACCAGGCCCACGAACTCCACGCCGATCTGGTCGTCGAGGACCTCTCGGCCCTGTCCGCACTGGTCACCGAGCAGGGTCTGGAGATCTCCCTGCGCGACTGACGGGAGCCCGCGGATCCCGGCCCGTGTCCACCGCTGTCCAGCATCCGGACAGCGGCGGCTTGTCAGGACCGTACGCATGTTTTACTGACGGCATGACCACGACGAGCGACCGCATCCCCGCGACCGAGGCGACCCTGACGCCCGGTGCTCGTTGTATGTGTCGAATGTGCGCCTTCTAGAGGGCCCCCGCACCACCCCCCGACTCGCGCCCCGAAGCGAGACCGCGGCCTGTCCGCACGCCCCGAGCCGTGCGTGACGCACGCCGCCCGCGCACATGTTCTCCCCGGTTCCACGCCCAGCGAGAACCGTGTCGCGTCCCTGAACGAATGCCCCTGTGTCCGGGCACACCCACGCCCGCGCACTCGACAGTGACGGAAACCCACGTGATCACCACAACGGGCCTGACCAAGGTCTACCGTTCACGCGGCCGCGAGGTCACCGCCCTGGACGGCGTCGACCTGCACGTCCGCGAAGGCGAGGTGTACGGCGTCATCGGCCAGTCCGGCGCCGGCAAGTCCTCCCTCATCCGCTGCGTCAACCTGCTCGAACGCCCCACCTCCGGCACCGTGAGCGTCGCCGGTCAGGACCTCACCGCCCTGGCCGGGCGCGGCCCGCGCGCCGGAAAGGAACTGCGCCGGGCGCGCAGCCGCATCGGCATGGTCTTCCAGCACTTCAACCTGCTGTCCTCCCGCACCGTCCAGGACAACGTCGAACTCCCGCTGGAGATCCTCGGCAAGTCCGGGCAGGAACGTTCCCGCAAGGCCCTGGAACTGCTCGACCTGGTCGGCCTCGCCGACAAGGCGGGGGCCTACCCGGCGCAGCTCTCCGGCGGCCAGAAGCAGCGCGTCGGCATCGCCCGCGCCCTCGCCGGCGACCCCAAGGTGCTGCTGTCCGACGAGGCCACCAGCGCCCTCGACCCGGAGACCACCCGCTCGATCCTGGCGCTCCTGCGCGACCTCAACCGGCAGCTCGGTCTGACCGTCCTGCTCATCACCCACGAGATGGACGTCGTGAAGTCGGTCTGCGACTCCGCCGCGCTCATGGAGAACGGCCGCATCGTCGAGTCCGGCACCGTCAGCGAACTCCTGGCCACCCCCGGCTCGGAACTGGCCGCCGCGCTGTTCCCGCTCGACGGCGAGGCCTCGGGCGAGGACCGCACCGTCGTGGACGTCACCTTCCAGGGCGAGAGCGCCACCCAGCCCGTCATCTCGCAGCTCGCCCGCACCTACAACATCGACATCTCGATCCTCGGCGCCGCCATCGACACCGTCGGCGGCCTCCAGGTCGGCCGGATGCGCATCGAACTGCCCGGCCGCTACGAGGACAACGTCGTGCCGATCGGCTTCCTGCGCGAGAAGGGCCTGCAGATCGACGTCCCGGGCCATGAGTCCGCGCTGGTGAAGGAGGGCGCCAAGTGACCTGGTCCGAGATGCGGCCGCTGCTGGAACAGGCGTGTTGGGACACGCTCTACATGGTCGGCTGGTCCACGCTCATCGCCGTCGCCGGCGGGCTCCCGCTCGGCATCCTGCTGGTCCTCACCGACCGCGGCGGCCTGCTGCAGAACCTCGCCGCCAACAAGGTCATCGGGCAGGTCGTGAACATCGCCCGCTCCCTGCCGTTCATCATCCTGATGGTCGCGCTGATGACCTTCACCCGCTGGATCACGGGCACGACCATCGGCCGCGAGGCCGCCATCGTGCCGCTCGCCGTCGGCGCCATACCGTTCTTCGCGCGCCTGGTCGAGACGGCCGTCCGCGAAGTGGACCACGGGCTCGTCGAGGCCGTGCAGGCCATGGGCGGCAACACCTGGACCGTCGTCCGCAAGGTGCTCGTCCCCGAGTCGCTGCCTTCACTGATCTCCAGCACCACCACCACGATCGTCGCCCTCATCGGCTACTCGGCCATGGCGGGCACGGTCGGCGCCGGCGGCCTCGGCGACATCGCCATCCGCTACGGCTACCAGCGCTTCGAGACCGGGCTGATGTGGATCACCGTCGCGATCCTCGCCGTCGTCATCTCCCTCATCCAGTTCGCCGGCGACTACGCGGCCCGCTCCCTGCACCGTCGCGGCGCCCACTCCGGACCCGCCCCCAAGCTGCGGCTGCTCAAAGCCGCCTCCTGAACCCCCCGTTCACCCACAACGGGGTCGCACCACTCGCAAGGCCATAAGGAAAGGCACTTTTCGTGCGTAACACCGCCAAGATCACCACCGCCGCCCTCGCCGCCGGAGCCCTCACCCTCGGGCTCGGCGCCTGCGGCGCCGGCAAGGACGCCTCCGACACCTCCGGCCCGCTGATCGTCGCCGCGAGCCCCGTCCCGCACGGCGAGATCCTCAACTACGTCAAGGACAACCTGGCGAAGAAGGAGGGCCTCGACCTGGAGGTCAAGGAGTTCACCGACTACACGTCGCAGAACCCCGCGACGCAGGACGGCTCCGTCGACGCCAACTACTTCCAGAACAAGCCGTACCTCGACGACTACAACAAGAAGAACGGCACCGACATCGTGCCCGTCGTCACGGTCCACCTGGAGCCGCTCGGCCTCTACTCCCACAAGGTCAAGAAGGCCGACGACCTGAAGAGCGGTGCGACCGTCGCCATCCCCAACGACACGGTGAACGAGGCCCGCGCCCTCAAGCTCCTCGCCGCCAACGGGCTCATCACCCTCAAGGCGGGCGTCGGCAACGAGGCGACCCCCTCCGACATCACCAAGAACCCCAAGAACCTCAAGTTCAAGGAGCTGGAGGCGGCCCAGACCCCGCGCTCCCTGGACGACGTGGACGCCGCCGTCGTCAACGGCAACTACGCCATCGAGTCCGACCTCAAGCCGTCGAAGGACGCCCTCGTCCTGGAGTCCCCGAAGAACAACCCGTACGGCAACTTCCTCGCCGTGAAGAAGGGCAACGAGGACGACCCGCGCGTGAAGAAGCTCGCCAAGCTCCTCACCTCGCCCGAGGTGAAGAAGTTCATCCAGGACAAGTACGCCGGCTCCGTGCTCCCCTCCTTCTGAGCCGCCTCCGGCACCCGCCACGGCCGGGGTCCTCCCTCTCCCGGTGGGGAGGGCCCCGTGGTGCGGATCAGTGCTTTCATGCTGCATGCTGGGCAGTTCAGCAGGCCCTGAAGGTTCACCGAAGGTTACGGAGCGGCGCATGACGAGCACCTTCCCCAACATCTCCATCAGCACGGAGCGGTTGGTCCTGCGCCCCTTCGAGGAGCCGGACATCCAGGCGTTCGCCGACATGATGAACGACGAGCTCGTCACCGCCTGGACCTCCGTCCCGCAGCCCTACACCGAGGCCCACGCCCGCGCCTGGATCACCGAACAGGCCCCCGCCGAACGGACCGAGGGCCGCGGCATCGTCTTCGCCGTCACCGAGTTCCTCACCCAGCGCCTCGTCGGCATCGTCCACCTCAAGAACACCGACTGGCGGATCCGCTCCAGCGAGATGTCCTACGTCATCGCCCCCTGGGCCCGCGGCGAGGGCTACGCCTCCGAGGCGGCGCTCGTCACCGCGCGGTGGCTCTTCGACGACCAGAAGTTCGAGCGCCTCGAACTGCGCACCGCGGCCGACAACACCGCCTCACAGCAGGTCGCCCAGAAGATCGGCTGTATCAGCGAGGGCGTCCTGCGCGGCGCCTGGATAGCGCGGACCCGGACGGACAACGACGAGTGGACCGAGATCCGCACCGACCTGATCGTCTGGAGCCTGCTCCCCGAGGACCTGGAAGGCGTCGGCGACCAGCTGCCCGGCGGCTTCACGTCCTTCGGCGACTGGAACTGACCGGAAGCCACCCGGAGGAAGACGGCGACGACGACACCGGCGCCCCCTCCGACACCTCCACCGGGTACCCTCACGGAGCCCGCCTTCGGGCGGCTGCCCCCAACGACACGCAGACGACCTGCGAAAACCCCTGGAGACTGACGACGATGGCCGACCGGGTCACGGTGATCGGCTGGGACGGTTCGCCGCTGACCGCCGCCGCGAGCGCCGCCCTCGGCGCCGCCACGCTCGTGGCCGGCGCAGCCCACCACCTGGCGCTCCCCGAGGTGCCCGCCGGCGCCGAGCGCATCCGCCTCGGCAGCGTCGCCCTCGCCGCCCGCCGCATCGCCGCCCACCGCGGCACGGCCGTCGTGCTCGCCGACGGCGACCCCGGCTTCTTCGGCGTCGTACGGACCCTGCGCGCCCCCGAGTTCGGCCTCGAGGTCGAGGTCGTCCCCGCCGTCTCCTCCGTCGCCGCGGCCTTCGCCCGCGCCGGAATGCCCTGGGACGACGCACAGGTGGTCGTCGCACACCGCCGCACCCTGCGACGCGCGGTGAACGTATGCCGCGCCCACACCAAGGTGGCCGTGCTCACCTCACCCGGCGCCGGCCCCGCCGAACTCGGCCTGCTCCTCGAGGGAGTCCACCGCTCCTTCGTCATCTGCGAGGAACTCGGCACCGAACGCGAGCGGGTCAGCGTCGTCACCTCCGACAAGGCCGCCGACCACACCTGGCGCGACCCCAACGTCGTCATCGTCCTCGGCGGCCCGGCCCGGCCGGACACGGCGGGGGAGACCGGCTGGATCGCCGGACCCGACCCGGCCGCCGGACCGCGCGGCTGGTCCCTGCCCGCCGAGGTCTACGGCGGCGACCTCGGCGAGGGCGAGACCCAGTTGCTGCGCGCCTCCCAACTCGCCCGCCTGGGCCCGCGCGTCGGCGACCTCGTGTGGGACATCGGCTGCGGCAGCGGCGCCTTCGCCGTCGAGGCCGCCCGCGCCGGCGCCGCCGTCCTCGCCGTCGACAGCGACCGGGCCGCCTGCGCCCGCACCGACGCCACCGCCCGCCGTCTCGGCGTCCAGCTCCAGATCGTGCACGGCACCGCCCCGCACGTCCTGGAGAACCTCCCCGAACCGGACGTCGTCCGCGTCGCCGGCGGGGGAGCGGCCGTCGTCTCGGCCGTCGCCGACCGGCGCCCGCAGCGCATCGTCACGCACGCCGCCACCCGCGACGCCGCCGAACTCATCGGCCGCGACCTGACGGAGCACGGCTACGGCGTCGAGTGCGCCCTGCTCCAGTCCGTCGAACTCGACACCCGGGCCTGGACGGAGAAGGAACGGAGCGTCGCGTTCCTGCTCAGCGGCGTCCTGCCGAAGCGCGGCGCCTGACCCCGCGACCGTCCCCGTGATCGGTTTGTCGTACTGCGCGCGGTAGGCTGGCCGATCGCTGCACCGCACGCGGACGCCCGGCACTTCGTCGGTCAATGTCCGGAAAACCCGCCCCTTTTGGGGTGGGTGTGGTACGGCAGAACCGGAGGACGCGCAACGTGGCGCAGTCCACAGCGGAACCCTCGCGGATCAAGCTGCCGTGAGGGTGTCACGGCCGCAACAATGCCAGTGAATGGCTTTGTCGCCTTTTCCGGGCGGGCCGCTCGTGCCGCTGGGGACGCACGCTCGTTCTTCACTGTGGGGCGGTCGGTGCGCCGTTCCGGGTGAGCTGGTCGTAGGAGCACTAACCGATGGGCGAGGGGTACGCATGACCGACACCGGCCAGGTCCCGGGCGAGGGACTGCCGGAGAACGCAGGCATGGTGGATCAGCCGGGCGCCCCCGCGCAGGGTGCGTACGCCTACCTCTCCGACAACACCGCCGAGGACGAAGACCTGCTGCTGTTGCCGGGCGCCCAGGGCGCCTGGGGCAACGAGGTCCCCCCGCCCGCGCCGGAACCGGTCGTCGAGGCCGTCCACGAGCCGGGCCCGCACGAGATCTCCGGCCGCGACAGCGGCTCGGTCGACCTCAGCGGGGTCCGCCTGCCCGACCCTCCGCCGATCCCGCCCATCACCCCGCGCCGGCCGCTGCACCTCGGCCCGCCGCTGCCCGACAGCTCCGCCAGCCCGGTCCGCTCCCTCGCCGACCGAGGCCCCGCGGACGCGCCCGTACGGCAGCCCGCGGCGCCGTCGGCCGGCCCCGAGTACCTCGACGTCCCGCGCGCCCCGGAACCGCCCTCGGCGCCGGCGACGCCCTGGGGCGCACAGGTCGCGCCCCCGGCCCAGGTGAGCGCCGGGGTGGCGCCTGCGGAAACGGTTGTTCCGGCAGCCCAGCCGGTCGGCGCGGCCCAGGCCGTGGTGGCCCGGGTGGCGCAGGAGGCCGTGCAGGGGGCTCACGCCGAGCAGCCCGCGCAGACCGCGGCGACGGCGGCCGAGCCCGCCGGCGACCAGCCGGCTGCGGCCGGGCCGGGGCAGGCCGTTCCCCCGCAGGGGGCGGCGACCGAGGACGAGGCCGCCGGTGCGACCGCCACTCCGGACGCGGGCCAGGTGCCTGCGGCCGGGGCCGGACAGAGCGAGGCGGTCGCGGGTGCCTCCGCCGGTGTGGGCGCTGCTGCGGATGCGGGCGAGGTGGCTGTGGCCGGGGCTGGACAGAGCGAGGCGGTCGCGGGTGGCCCTGCCGGTGTGGGCGCTGCTGCGGATGCGGGCCAGGTGGCTGTGGCCGGGGCCGGGCAGGGTGATGCGGTCGCGGGTGGCCCTGCCGGTGTGGGCGCTGCTGCGGATGCGGGCCAGGTGGCTGTCGCCGGGGCCGGGCAGGGTGATGCGGTCGCGGGTGGCTCCGCCGGTGTGGGCGTTGCCCCGGATGCGGGCCAGGTCGCTGCCGCTGAGGCTGAGGCCGGGGTCGTTGCCGCGCCGGATGCGGTGCCGCCGTCGGCCGCCGCGTCGGTTCCGGTCGTGGAGGGTGCCGGCCAGGACGGTGAGCCGGGACAGCCCGCCGCTGCTCCCGAGGTTCCCGGGCCCGGTGCCACCGGCGATTCCGCCGAAGGCGCCGAGCAGGTCCCGGCCGCCGACGCGGAGCAGGGCGTGACGCCCGCTCCAGCACCCGAGCCCGCACCGGCCCCGGAAGCGGTCCCGTTCCCCGAGGCTGCCACCGAGCCCGAGCAGGCTGTCGCCCAGATGCCGGAGGCGGTGCCTGCTGAGGCTGTTGCCCAGGCGCCTGAGGCTGTGGCCGCTGAGACCGTCGCCCAGGCCCCGGAGGCTGCGGCTCAGGACGCAGTCGCCCAGGCTCCTGACGCGGTGAGCCCTGACGCTGACACCCAGACACCTGACGTTGCCGCTCCGGCAGCTGACGCGGCGGCTGCTGACGCCGTCACCGAGTCACCTGCCGAGGCGGGCCCCGAGGCTGCCGCCCAGGTACCCGATGCAGCAGCCCCCGAAGCCGCCGCCCCGGCACCGGCACCGGCCGTCGCCCCGGATGCTGCGACGCCGGCCGCCAGCCCGGACGCTGCCGCACCGGCCGCCGAGCCGGAGACTGCCGTACCAGCCGTCGAGCCGGAGGCCGCCGTACCGGCTGTCTCCCCGGAGACTGCCGCACCGGCCGGACCCATGCCTGCCCCCGAGGCCGCCGCGCAGCAGCCGGATGCCGCCGGCGGCGAGGCAGCCCCCCAAACCCCCGAAGCACCTACGCCAACTGATGCCGAGGCAGCCCCGCAGTGCCCCGAGGTGACGGCTCCGCAGCCCGCCATGCCCACCTCTGAGGCGTCCGCCCCCGAAGCCCCCGCCCCGGCAGCCGAGCCCGTCGGCCCGGAAGCGGTTCCCCCGGCAGCCGAGCCGGTCACCCAGGAAGCCGCCGCTACACCAGCCGAGGCACCGACGTCGACCGAGGCACCGGCGCCCGCTGATGCACCGGCGCCCACGGAGGTGGTCGCCCCCACCGACACACCGGAGACCACCGCCCCGGCAACCCCCGACTCCCCGGCCGAAGCCCCCGCACCTGCTCAGGCCCCCGCGCCGCCCGCGCCCACCCCGGTCGCCGAGGCACCCGCCGATGCCCCCGCCGAGGCAGGGCAGGAAACACCGGCGGACGCCGCCCCGGCATCCTCCGAGGACGTCACCGTCGTACTCCCCGCCCCGACCGCGGAGGAGCACGGCGCCGGGCCGGTCCAGGGGCCGCAGCAGTCCAGGTCGGCACAGCCCGGGGCACCGGAGCCGTCGGCACAGCCCGGGGCACCCGAACCCCCGGCGCCCGTCGCCACCGTCCCGGCACCCCGGGACGGCGACGCCGGACTCGTGCAGAACGCCGACGACCTGGACACCCGGGCCGCCGATCAGGACGACCTGGCGGACCAGGACCACCACCGAGGAGAGAGCGCGGCCGCAGTGGCAGAAGCACGACAGTCCTCCGGCCCCGCCGCCCCCGGCTACGACCCCGCCGAGCGCGAGGCCGTACTGAAGGTCATGCGTGAACGCCGCGACATCCGCAACGGTTTCCGCAGCGACCCCATCCCGCACGAGGTGCTGCTCCGCGTCCTGGAGGCCGCCCACCACGCGCCCTCCGTGGGCCACTCGCAGCCCTGGGACTTCGTCGTCATCCGCTCCGCCGACACACGGCGCGCGATGCACGAACTGGCCATGCGCCAGCGCGACGCGTACGCGAAGTCCCTCCCCAAGGGCCGGGCCAAGCAGTTCAAGGAACTGAAGATCGAGGCCATCCTCGACACGCCGGTGAACATCGTCGTCACCGCCGACCCGACCCGCGGCGGCCGACACACCCTCGGCCGCCACACCCAGCCCCAGATGGCCCCGTACTCGGCCGCCCTGGCCGTGGAGAACCTCTGGCTCGCCGCCCGCGCCGAAGGCCTCGGCGTCGGCTGGGTCAGCTTCTTCGACGAGCGCGAGATGGTCCGCGCGCTCGGCCTGCCCGAGCACCTCGAAGTCATCGCCTACCTGTGCGTCGGTTACGTCGACGAGTTCCCGGACGAGCCCGAGCTGCTGCAGGCGGGCTGGTCCAAGCGCCGCCCGCTGTCCTGGGTCGTGCACGAGGAGACGTACGGCCGCCGCGCCCTTCCCGGAGAGGAACCGCACGACCTGCTCGCCGAGACCGTGGCGCAGATCCGCCCGCTGGACGCCAAGGCGCTCGGCGAGGCGTGGGAACGCCAGAAGCGCATGACCAAGCCGGCCGGAGCGCTCGGCATGCTGGAGATCATCTCCGCCCAGCTGTCGGGCCTGTCCCGCCAGTGCCCGCCGCCCATCCCGGAGCCCGCCGCCGTCGCGATCTTCGCCGGCGACCACGGTGTGCACGCGCAGGGGGTCACCCCCTGGCCGCAGGAGGTCACGGCCCAGATGGTGGCCAACTTCCTCGGCGGCGGCGCCGTCTGCAACGCCTTCGCCACCCAGGTCGGCGCCGAGGTCTGCATCGTCGACGTGGGCGTCGCCGCCGACCTCCCGGCCACCCCGGGTCTGCTGCCCCGCAAGATCCGGGGCGGCACGTCGGACATGACGACCGGCCCCGCGATGACCCGCGAGGAGGCCAAGCAGGCCATCGAGGTCGGCATCGACACCGCCCGCGATCTGGTCGCCGCCGGCAACAAGGCCCTGCTCACCGGCGAGATGGGCATCGGGAACACGACCGCGTCCGCCGCCCTGATCGCCGTCTTCACGGGAGCGGATCCGGCGGAGGTGACGGGCCGGGGCACCGGCATCAACGACGAGACCCTCGCCCGCAAGACCGAGGTCGTCCGCCGCGCCCTGGAACTCCACCAGCCGGACCCGGCCGACCCGATCGGCGTGCTCGCCGCGATCGGCGGCTTCGAACACGCTGCCATCGTCGGGCTCCTGCTCGGCGGCGCGTCCCTGCGTACGCCGGTGATCCTCGACGGCGTCAGCGCCGGCGCCGCCGCCCTGGTCGCCCGCGCGATCGCCCCGGAGGTCCTGGCCGCGTGCATCGCGGGCCACCGCAGCGCCGAGCCGGGCCACGTGGCGGCCCTCAACAAGCTGGGTCTGCGCCCCTTGGTCGACCTCGACCTCCGCCTGGGTGAGGGCACGGGCGCCCTGCTGGCCCTGCCGCTGGTCCAGAGCACGGCGAGGGCGATGCACGAGGTGGCGACGTTCGACTCGGCAGGGGTGACCGAGAAGTAGGCGCCGCGAAGTCCGTGGGAGGCCGCCGCGGGGCGGCACGCCTCCCACGGACCACGCCCCGGCGGACGGCCAGAGCGCTCAGCTACTGGACCACCCGGCCCACCCTGCCGCCCGCCCATTAAAATCCGCACGTCAGGGCCACCGCACCGCCGTCACCAGGAGCCGCACCCCCATGGCCGAACACCCCGCCTACCCCGTAGGCCTCCGCCTCACCGGCCGCCGCGTGGTCGTCCTCGGCGGCGGCCAGGTCGCCCAGCGCCGCCTCCCCGCGCTCATCGCGGCCGGCGCGGACATCCGCCTCGTGTCCCCCGAGGCCACCCCCTCCGTCGAGGCGATGGCGGACGCCGGCGAGATCACCTGGGAGAAGCGCCCGTACGCCGAAGGCGACCTCGCGGACGCCTGGTACGCCCTGATCGCCACCGGCGACACCGAGGCGAACACCCGGGCCTCGGCCGAGGCGGAGCGCCACCGCGTCTGGTGCGTCCGCTCCGACGACGCCGACCAGGCGACGGCCTGGACCCCGGCCACCGGCCACAGTGAGGGCGTCACGATCGCCGTCCTCACCACGGACGCGCGCGGCCGCGACCCCCGCCACACCGCCGCCATCCGCGACGCTGTCGTCGAGGGTCTGCGCGACGGCACGCTCGTCGCCCCGCACCACCGCACGCGCACACCCGGCGTCGCCCTGGTCGGCGGCGGCCCCGGCGACCCGGACCTGATCACCGTGCGCGGCCGCCGCCTGCTCGCCGAGGCCGACGTGGTCATCACCGACCACCTCGGCCCGCGCGACCTCCTCGCCGAACTCCCGTCGAGCGTCGAGGTGATCGACGCGGCGAAGCTGCCGTACGGCCGGTTCATGGCCCAGGAGGCCATCAACGAGGCCCTGATCGAGTACGCGAAGCAGGGCAAGTCGGTCGTCCGGCTCAAGGGTGGTGACCCCTTCGTCTACGGGCGCGGCATGGAGGAGGTCCAGGCGCTGTCCGAGGCCGGCATCCCGTGCACGGTCGTGCCCGGCATCTCCAGCTCCATCTCGGTCCCGGGCGCCGCAGGCATCCCGGTCACCCACCGGGGCGTCGCCCACGAGTTCACGGTGGTCAGCGGCCATATCGCCCCGGACGACGAGCGCTCCCTGGTCGACTGGCCGTCCCTCGCGAAGCTCACCGGCACGCTGGTGATCCTCATGGGGGTCGCCACGATCGGGAAGGTCGCCGAGACGCTCATCGCGCACGGCAAGTCCCCGGACACGCCCGTCGCCCTGGTCCAGGAAGGCACGACGGCCGGTCAGCGCCGCGTCGACGCGACCCTGGCGACGGTCGCCGAGACCGTGCGGACCGAGGATGTGAAGCCCCCGGCCGTCATCGTCATCGGCGAGGTCGTGAAGGTCGGCCCCACGGCCACCGCGCCCGGCGAGTGACCCCGCTGACGCGCCCCGCGAGTAACCCCGGGTAACACAACCGTTCCGAGCCGTTGGCACCGCACCCAGGACAAGGCAGTATCACCCTGTGGCCGATCTCATCACCGTCGAGGATCCCGACGACCCCCGTCTGCGCGACTACACCGGCCTGACCGACGTGGAGCTGCGCCGCAAGCGCGAACCCGCCGAGGGCCTGTTCATCGCCGAGGGCGAGAAGGTCATCAGGAGGGCCAAGGAAGCGGGCTACGAGATGCGGTCCATGCTGCTCTCGGCCAAGTGGGTCGACGTCATGCGCGACGTCATCGACGAACTCCCCGCCCCGGTCTACGCGGTCAGCCCCGAGCTCGCCGAGCAGGTCACCGGCTACCACGTGCACCGCGGGGCGCTCGCCTCCATGCAGCGCAAGCCCCTGCCCACGGCCGCCGACCTCCTCCGGGGCGCCCGCCGCGTCGTCATCATGGAGTCGGTCAACGACCACACCAACATCGGGGCGATCTTCCGCTCGGCCGCCGCCCTCGGTATGGACGCGGTCCTGCTCTCCCCGGACTGCGCCGACCCCCTCTACCGCCGCAGCGTGAAGGTCTCGATGGGCGCGGTCTTCTCCGTGCCGTACGCCCGCCTGGACACCTGGCCCAAGGGCCTGGAGTCGGTCCGCGAGGCGGGCTTCACCCTCCTCGCCCTCACCCCCGACGAGAAGGCCCGGCCCCTCGACGAGGCCGCCCCGCACACCATGGACCGCGTGGCCCTCATGCTCGGCGCCGAGGGCGACGGCCTGTCCACCCAGGCCCTGGTCGCCGCCGACGAATGGGTCCGCATCCCCATGTCCCACGGCGTCGACTCCCTCAACGTGGGCGCGGCGGCCGCCGTGGCCTTCTACGCCGTGGCCACCGGCCGCCCACGTCCCTAGGGACCGGTCCGTGGAGCAGCGCGAGGCGATCGTCGCCGTCCTGCTGCGCGGGGAGCGCGTCCTCGCGATCCGGCGCGGCCCGGCCGTCGCACGCCCCGGCTACTGGCAGCCGCTCAGCGGCAAGGTCGAACCGGGGGAGACGCAGGAGCAGGCCGTCGTCCGCGAGGTGCGCGAGGAGGTCGGCCTCACCGTCGTGCCGCTGGCCAAGGTGTGGGAGTCGGAGACCGACGACCAGCGCTTCCGCCTCCACTGGTGGACCGCCCGCGCGGACACCGGCGAGGTGGTCCCCGACCTCGCCGAGGTCGCCGAGGCCCGCTGGGTCACGCCGGAGGAGTTCCTCGCCCTGGACCCGGTCTTCGAGGGCGACCGCCCGTTCTTCGAGCGGATCCTGCCGGGACTGTGACCCCCCGTCGCCCGCGGGGCGCCGCCCTACGGCCGGTAGTCCCGCGGCGCCTGGTCCTGCTGCACGTGCTCCTGCCGTACGCCGGCTCCGTCACCGCCGAGCCCGCGCGCCGGACCCTGACAGCCCTGCACCAGCGCGATGCCGACCGCCACCAGCAGCGTGACCACGACGAACACGAACAGCCGCTGCCGCAGCAGCCGCGGATTGGCGGGCCGTAGCCCGGTCCCCGTGTTCCTGGACGGGGAGCGTCCGGTACCGCTGTGCGGGGCGGGACGGCTGCCGCTGCCCGACCGCGTCCCGTTGCGCCCGGTGGGCGTGGGCCGGGACCCCGAGCTTCCGGAGCGTGAGGGGGCGCCGCCGCGCGGGGTGCTGCGGCCACCCGCCGGAGCCCCGCCGCGGGTCGCGCGACCCGCCGGGTTGGCCGTGCCCTGCGCACCGGACCTGCGCCGGGGCGGCACGCCGTCCTCCGCCGGCGAGGACCCCCGCGGCGGAGGAGTCCCACGGCCCCGCTGCGCCCCGGAAGCCCCCGCACCCTGCTGCCCCTGCGTGCGCCGGGTGCGCTCGGGGTAGGTGTCGGCGAGCCGGTCGGTCTCGCCGCCGCGCGGCGCGGGCGGGCGCACGCCGGCGAGGTCCTGGGACTCGCGGGCCGCGATCTCCTTGAGCCGCATGGAGAGTTGGAGCGTGCTGGGGCGCTCCTCGGGGTCCTTCGCCAGGCAGGCCCGCACCAGCGGAGCCAGCGCGTCGGGTACGCCGTGCAGCTGCGGTTCCTCGTGCACGACGCGGTACAGCATCACCTCGGAACTGCCGTGCCCGAAGGGCGAGTCGCCCATCGAGGCGTAGGCGAGTGTGGCGCCCAGCGAGAACACGTCCGTGGCCGGGGTGACGGCCGCCCCGCGCACCTGCTCCGGTGCGAGGAAGCCGGGCGAGCCGACCGCCGTGCCGACATGGGTCAGCGTCGAGGCGCCGGTCGCCCAGGCGATGCCGAAGTCGATGATCCGCGGCCCCTTCGGGGACAGCAGGATGTTGGAAGGCTTCAGGTCCCGGTGCACCACCCCGGCCTCGTGCACGGCGACCAGGCCCTCCGACAGCGCCGCACCGACCGCGGCGACGTCGGCCGCGCCGAGCGGTCCCTCGGCGGCGACCTTGTCGTGCAGCGAGGGGCCGGGGACGTACTGCGTGGCGAACCAGGGCCGGTCCGCGTCGAGGTCGGCCGCCACGAGCCGTGCCGTGCATCCACCGCGGATCCGTCGTGCCGCCGAGACCTCACGGGCGAAGCGCGAGCGGAACTCCTGGTCCTCCGCCAGATCCGGCCGGATGACCTTGAGCGCGACCCGCTGCCCCTTCTTGTCGGAGCCGAGGTAGACCACGCCCATTCCGCCCGCGCCGAGCCGTCTGTGAAGCCTGAACGAGCCGACGACGCGCGGGTCCTCGCGCCTCAGGCGCATCATCGCCATGTTCATCCCCGCTGCCCGGTCCTGTGACGAGCCACAGCTTACGTTTCCACGGCCGCCCGCGCGCAGAGGCCGCGCCCTCTCTATTCGATGGATTGTCAGTGGTGGGTGGGAGACTTGAAAGGTGGTCAGGGAGGGCGCGCAGAGGCGGACTTCGCGCCGTTGGTGATCCCAACCACCCGTCGCAGAAGGGGGATTGGTCCTGTGAAGGGTGACCGTGTGGAGATAGTCGTCGACGCCGGCGACACGACGCGCACATATGAGGTGGTGGCGAGCAGGGCGGGCCGCAGGGTGGAGACGGCGGTACGCCGGGGTGTCGTGGAAGTGAGCGAAGTCACGCGTAGCGGCACAGTCGTACGTACGGCGCGGTTCATGGCGAACCGGGTCCTGGCGTTGGTGGAACAGCCGGTTCCGCGGGAGGAAAGCTCGGACAAAGCGGGATGATCCGGGCGTCCCGTCGGGGAAGACCCTGAGACCTGGGGCCGCGTCTCCACCCAGGGGAGTACATCGCAGGTGGCGGCTCATCCTCGGGGAGGCCCGGCAATCGGTACGAGGGCATGACGCCCGGGAAGGGCCGCGCGCCTAGATTTGAGGTCAAGCGGCGGGTGCAGCACTCGTCCCCCGAGGTCAGACACCCGCCGCTGCCAACGACAACTGAGCACGGTCAGGAGAGGGACCATGGCCCACACGGCACCGCGGACGCTGATCCGCGAGGAGGGACGCAAGGTGTACGCCGCCGCGTTCCGCCGCCGCCGTCAGGGCCGTCGCCACCCCGTGGTGGCGACGCTGATGGCCCTTCCCCTGGCGGTCCTGCTCCTCCTCGTCTTCGACGGGTGGGAGACAGTGGCCACACAGGCGTCGTCCGTGGGCGAGATGCTGGGGCGCTGAGCGGCGACCCCAGGCCCGGAAGAGCGGTCCGGGCGGGAACATCCACCCATGAAACCCCGTGGGGACGGGGGTGCGGCGGACGGCACAGATGCCGGCGCAGCTGGGGAGCTGCGCCGGCATTCTTTTGCCCCCGACGGTCGAGCGGGGACACGTCTCGGCCTCGGCATCACCACCGGGCACTTCGAGCGGACCGTCTCCCACGGCACAGCGGGCTCCCGCATACCCTCGCCCCAGACCGCACACCCAGGGAGCCCAGTGAAGCCCACCTCCGACCTGCTCATCCCCGAGCTCACTGCCAAGGCCAGGGCCACCGCTCACGCCCGTTCACCGGCCTGCCCCTGCGGCGCGGCCACCCTCGCGGACCGCCCCGACGGCATCGTCGTACGGCACGCGGACACCGTCGCGAAGGCCCACCCCCCGGACACCGACCCCACCGAGCTGACCGGCCGCCTCACCGTCGCCACCCGTCACCCCGGGATCCTGCTGCCCCCACTGGACCCGGCCCCCGTCGACCTGCACGGCCGCCTCGTGACGTTCTGGCCGTACGGCACACCGGTGGACCCGGACGATCCCGACGCCGCCCCCTGGGAAGCCGCCGCCACCCTCCTCGCCCACCTCCACCGCACCCCCGCCCCCGACGGCCTGCCCCCCATGCGCGGCCCCGTCAAGGCGGCCCGTGCCGTCGCCCGGCTCCGCGAGGCCGGCCCGCATCCCGCGGCCGCCCCGGTCCTGCGCGCCTGGCACACCCTCCCGCCCTGGGCCCGGGCCGAGGCACCCATGCCGGACACGGCCACCCTGTGCCACGGCGACCTCCACCTCGGCCAGCTCGTACGCCACCCCGCCCCCGCCGGCCCCTGGCTGCTGATCGACGTGGACGACCTCGGCGTCGGCGTCCCGGCCTGGGACCTCGCCCGCCCCGCGGCCTGGTACGCCTGCGGCCTGCTCCCGGCGGACGAATGGTCCCGCTTCCTCACCGCCTACCGGGAGGCAGGCGGCCCGGCCGTCCCCGCCGACGGCGACCCCTGGCCCGCGCTCGACACCCCGGCCCGCGCCCTCACCGTGCAGACCGCGGCCCGGGCCGTCGCCAAGGCGGTCGCGGCGGGCCGGCCCCTGGACGAGGTGGAGCAGGCGGTCGTGGACGCCTGTGACCGAATGGCGACCGTCCCGCCGCAGTTGGCACAGGAGCACGCGAAGTAGGGTGCAACCGACCACAGCGGGACAGAGTCTGTCCTGGCGAGATACGAAGCAGGACCGACCGGCGAGGAGTTGAACGACCATGCAGTGTCCGAAGTGCCGTGCGCCGATGCACACCTACAACCGCAACGGCGTCCAGATCGAGCAGTGCAGCGGCTGCCGCGGGATCTTTCTCGACTACGGCGAGCTGGAGTCGCTGACCCGCCTGGAGGCCCAGTGGTCCCAGCCCGCCCCTCCGCCCCCGCCCGCCCCGCAGGCCTACCCGGCCCCTCCGGCCCCCGCGTGGGGCGCCCCGCACGGCGGGCACGGCCACCATGGCCACCACGGTCACCACCGCCACAAGAGCTTCGGGCACATGCTGTTCTCGTCCTGACCCGACCGGACACGACAGAGCCCCCGGCCGATTCATACGGCCGGGGGCTCCGGTGTGATGTGGACGATACTGGGATTGAACCAGTGACCTCTTCCGTGTCAGGGAAGCGCTCTCCCGCTGAGCTAATCGTCCTCGGGACCATGACCACTCAGTGAAGCGGATCATGGGCACTGCGTGCGCGATACTGGGATTGAACCAGTGACCTCTTCCGTGTCAGGGAAGCGCTCTCCCGCTGAGCTAATCGCGCGGGTCGGGATCTTCGAGGAGATCCAGTGGACGATACTGGGATTGAACCAGTGACCTCTTCCGTGTCAGGGAAGCGCTCTCCCGCTGAGCTAATCGTCCTTGGAGGTGGAGACGGGATTTGAACCCGTGTAGACGGCTTTGCAGGCCGTTGCCTCGCCTCTCGGCCACTCCACCAGGAGTGTAGGGGACCGGGAAGCCCCCTCTTCCTTCGAGCGGACGACGAGGCTCGAACTCGCGACCTCAACCTTGGCAAGGTTGCGCTCTACCAACTGAGCTACGTCCGCTTGTCGTTTCGGTCCGCTCTCGCGGCCCGGCGACGTGTTGAACTCTAGCGGATTCCGGGGCCAGTACAAAAACGCGTTTGTGCAGCGTGCTGCGCTTCACCTGCTCAGGGACGTCGCAGCGCCTCCTGGCGGGACATCCCCCGGTCACCCGCAGGTCACCCGCCATAGACTCGATGCGTGCTCGACCTCCCTCCTCTGGCCCGCTTCGGCGACCGCGTCGCCACCGGGCTCCTCGACGTCACCGATGATCCCGAAGCCCTGGAATCCAGCGGTTTCTGGGCTGTCTGCGCCGACTTCGAGGGCCGTCTGACCTGCGCCCGCTTCCAGGAGGTGCGGCAGACGGGCGTGCCCGCTCCGATGCCCGGGGCCTGGCGCGGACCGGCGGCGGACGACTGGACGTCGTCGCTCGACCGCGCCGCGTACACGGCGGCGGTGCGGCGGATCCGCGAGCACATCGCGGCCGGCGAGGTCTACCAGGCGAACCTGTGCCGGGTGCTGTCCGCGCCCGTGGACCCCGGCGCCGACGTCGACGCCCTCACCGCACTGCTGGCCCGCGGCAACCCGGCCCCCTATGCAGGAACGATCCGTCTGCCCGGTCACGGCGTGGAGATCGCGACCGCCTCGCCCGAGCTGTTTCTCCGGCGCGACGGGCGGACCGTCGAGTCCGGGCCGATCAAGGGCACCGGCCGCACCGAGGCGGACCTGCTGGAGAAGGACTACGCCGAGAACGTGATGATCGTGGACCTCGTCCGCAACGACATCGGGCGGGTCTGCGCCACGGGCAGCGTGACGGTGCCCGACCTGTGCGCCGTCGAGAAGCATCCGGGGCTGGTCCACCTCGTGTCGACGGTCCGCGGCGAACTGCGGGACGGCGCCGGCTGGGCCGAGCTGCTCGGCGCCGCCTTTCCGCCCGGCTCCGTCACCGGCGCGCCCAAGTCCAGTGCGCTGCGGATCATCGACGCCCTGGAGACGGCGCCCCGGGGGCCGTACTGCGGGGGGATCGGCTGGGTCGACGCCGACCGGCGGACCGGAGAGCTCGCCGTCGGTATCCGTACCTTCTGGATCGACCGGGCGGCGGGCATGCTGCGCTTCGGCACCGGCGCCGGCATCACCTGGGGTTCCGATCCCGAGGGGGAGTGGCGGGAGACCGAGCTGAAGGCGGCCCGGCTGCTCGCGATAGCGTCGGGAACGTACGAGGTGAGTGGAGAGGACCTGACGTGAAGATCTGGCTCGACGGCGGGCTGCAGGACATCGAGTCCGCCCGTGTCTCCGTCTTCGACCACGGGCTGACCGTGGGCGACGGCATCTTCGAGACGGTGAAGGCCGTCGACGGCCGGGCGTTCGCGCTCACGCGCCACCTCGACCGGCTGACCCGGTCCGCGCGCGGCCTCGGACTGCCCGACCCGGACGACGACGAGGTGCGCCGCGCCTGTGCCGCCGTCCTCCGGGCCAACCCCATGCCGCTCGGCCGCCTGCGCATCACCTACACCGGCGGCCACGGCCCGCTCGGCTCCGACCGCGGCGACCACGGCCCGACCCTCGTCGTCGCCCTCGGCGAGACGACCCGCCGCCCCGACTCCACCGCCGTGATCACGGTCCCCTGGACCCGCAACGAGCGCGGCGCCCTCACCGGCCTGAAGACCACCTCCTACGCCGAGAACGTCGTCGCCCTCGCCCGCGCCCGTGAACAGGGCGCCTCCGAGGCCCTGTTCGGCAACACGGTGGGGCGGCTCTGCGAGGGCACCGGGTCGAACGTCTTCGTCGTCCTCGACGGCGAACTCCACACCCCGCCGCTCGCCTCGGGCTGCCTCGCGGGCATCACGCGCGCGCTCGCGATCGAGTGGACCGGGGCCGAGGAGACCGACCTGCCGCTGGACGTGCTGGAACGGGCCGACGAGGTCTTCCTGACGTCCACGCTCCGCGATGTGCAGGCCGTGCACCGCGTCGACGGCCGTGAGCTGCCCGGCGCGCCGGGCCCGGTGACCGCCAAGGCCATGCGGATCTTCGAGGAGCGGTCCGGGGACGACCTGGATCCCTGACAGCCCGCCGCTTATTCGGCTGACCAGGGGCCCGGTTGCGGGTAGAACACCCGTGATGACCACGACCCTGCGGCCGACCGAGCCGCTTCAGCAGAACGCCGACGGGACGCGCTCGCGCCGCTTCCAGGTGTGCGTGAACAGCCGTCCCGTCGGGGCGATACACCTCGGCACCCATCCGGTGTTCGGCGACGCGGTGGCCCGGATCATGAAACTGCGCATCGAGGAGCCGGACCGCGGACGCGGCCGGGGCACGGTGGCCGCGCTCGCCGCGGAGGAGGTGGCCCGCGGGTGGGGGTGCCGCCGCATCGAGGCGCAGGTGCCCGCCGAGGCCGAGACGGCGTTCCGGCTCGCCACCGCGCTCGGTTACGTCGTGCGCAACCGCCTCATGGAGAAGCCGCTCGGCGACACCCCGCCGGATATGCCGGAGGGCAGCCGTGCCCGGCCCATGACCGAGGCGGAGTTCGGCCCCTGGCTGGAGAAGAACAAGGAGGACTACGCGCGGAGCTGGATCGAGCGGGGTGTTCCGGAGGCCGAGGCCCGGGCCAAGTCCGAGCGGGACCACGCCACCCTGCTGCCCGAGGGCCTCGCCACCCCCGGCGCGCTCATCAGCGTCGTCGAACAGCTGGGGACGCCGGTGGGCACGCTGTGGCTCGCGACGCGCGAGAACTCCGCCTTCGTCTTCGACGTCGAGGTCGACGCCGCCCACCGGGGGAAGGGGCACGGCCGCACCCTGATGCTGCTGGCCGAGGCCCAGGCGATCGCCGAGGGCCGCCGGACCATCGGCCTCAACGTCTTCGCCGGCAACACCCCGGCCGAACGGCTCTACGCGTCACTCGGCTACAAGAACAAGCAGTACGCCGTGTACAAGCCGCTGCTGTAGCGGCCCGGGCCGGGGGAGAGGGGGCCGGGCGGCGGCGGTCAGCTCTCCTGCCCGGCCAGCAGCCGGTCCGCGATCTCCTCGATCCGCTCGCGCAGGCCCTCCTGGCTCTTGCCCCCGTCGAGCCGCTCACCGCCGATGACGTACGTCGGGGTGCCGGTCACGCCGATCGCCTTGCCCTCGGCCTGGTCGGCGTCCACGATCAGGATGTGCCGGCCGTCGATCAGCGCGGTGTCGAACTCCTCGGCGTCCAGGCCCAGTTCGCGGGCCACCTCGACCAGGAAGGGTTCCCCCTTACGGCCCAGCTCCTCGACCCGCCCCAGCACGGCCTCGACGTACGGCCATCCCTGTCCCTGCTCCCACGCCTCCTCGGCGGCCTGCGCGGCGGCGAAGGCGTGCTTGTGCTTCTCCAGCGGGAAGTGCCGCAGCCGCAGCTCCAGACGGTCGCCGTAGCGGGCGCGCAGCGCACGGAGATCGTCCAGAGCGGTGCGGCAGTCCGGGCACTGCAGCTCGCACCAGACCTCGAGGACGGCAACGGAGGGACGGTCGGGGGAGGAGTCGCTCATGCCGACAGTCTCCCAGCAGCTCCGGTCCTCGCCCCAATCGGAGTCCTCGCGGTCGTACTGCCGCACGTCGTGCGGACACCCCCTGAGGGGTGGAGTCCGCACCGGCACCTGTGGAGGAGGCGACCCGGAGATGTCCCTGATGTCGGGCCGGAGCATGGCCCGGCGGGGTACGGCGGGTGCAGGATGGAAGGGACGAAGTGCCCCTGCTCGACCGCGCACGCCTGGAGGACCGGATGATTGCCGAGACCGTCTGCTCCGCCGTGTCCGCGGCAGGCCTGGGCATCGCGGCCATCACGGCGTACCGCAAGCGTTTCCTCGCGGCGACCCGGATCGCGGCGTACTCACTCGTGCCGATCGGCCTGGTGATGACCGGTGTCGTCGAGTGGCTGGCCGACACCGCCTTCAGCCCGACGGCCTGGGCCGGCTTCGGCGTGCTCGGCGTCGCGTGGGCTTTGTTCGCGACCACGCGTGTCGTGGAGCGCCGCCGCGGCGGCACCCGCAAGGAGCGCAGGGCGGCCCGCGCCGCGGAACGGCCCGAGGCGGTGGCCCCAGGGGCCTCGGCGCCCTCGCTGGGACAGGGCTCCCGCCCGGCGTCCCGGCCCGCGGCGGCGCCCCGGGGAGAGGAAGACTTCAGCGACATCGAGGCCATCCTCAAGAAGCACGGCATATGACGCCCGCGCGCCGGCCCGAATCGTCACAGTGGGTCCGCGGGCGCGCGGAAGTGATCACAACCTGACCCGGACCTCACGGAATCGGCGCACTCCCGCACGGAACGAGGGCGCTGATCGCGCCCGGCACGGCGACTGCGCCATCATCGCCGCGAGATGCTGGACACGACGAAACAGAGCGACCCCGCCCCGCCGCAGGACAAGCCACGCCCCCCGCGGGACGAGCCACGTGGTTGCCTCTTCGCCCTTTCCCAGCCACCGCTGATGATCTTCCTGGCGGTGATCGGGTGTCTGCTGCTCATGGCCTCGTTGCACGATCTGCTGTTGCTGTGAGCCGTACCCGCGGTACCCGGCGCCACCCGCCGGGACCGCGTCGGCATCGAAGACCCGCCCCGGCGGCTCTCCTCAGCCCGCGGCTTCCTTCCGGCGCGCCCGGTACGCCGCCACATGCAGGCGGTTCCCGCAGGTGCGGCTGTCGCAGTAGCGGCGCGAGCGGTTGCGGGACAGATCGACGAAGGCGCGCCGGCAGTCGGGCGCCTCGCAGCGTCGCAGTCGCTCCTGCTCTCCGGCGACCACGAAGAAGGCCAGCGCCATCCCGCAGTCGGCGGCCAGGTGGTCGGCCACGGAGGCACCGGGTGCGAAGTAGTGGACATGCCAGTCGTAGCCGTCGTGGTCCGTGAGCCGCGGCGTGGTGCCGGCGGCCGCGACCAGCTCGTTGATCAGGCCTGCGGCGGTCCGGGCGTCGGGGGCCGAGAAGACGGCGGCGAACCGGCCGCGGATCTTCCGGACCGCGGAGAGGTCGAATTCCGAGAGCACCCCGACATCGCTGATCTCGTGGTTCCGTACGAAGTCCGCGAGGGTCGCCACGTCCGGCAGCCCGTCCGCCGCCGTGTCGTCCTCCGGCGCGGTGTTCACCAGATCCACCACGGTGTCGAGGGCGCACCGGGTGTCGTGGGTGATCAGCACGATTCGCTCCCTGGCCTGGGGGTCGGGCGGGCGCCCGTGGATGCTGGCCGATGGTAACGGCTCCACAACCGCCGGAAGCCCCTCATGCCCGCACATGGCTTCGAATACAACGCCGCCGGGTCCGCCGTGGTTCCCACCCCGCCCGCAGACGGCTCCGGGGCATACGCGAACCGGCGCCGACCCGCGTGAGCCGCGGTGCCGGCGCCGGTGTATCCCGTATGCGGTTGTCCTGGCCCGAGCCGTCTCCCCGAGTCGACGGCGCCGGGCGGCTTTGCGGGGGCCTCGCCCTAGCTTTCCGCCAGGATGTGCGAGAGCTCCTGATCGAGATCGAAATGACGGTGCTCCGTGCCGGGCGGCACGGCGGCGTCGGTCCGCTTCAGGAAGGACTCCAGGGCCCGGGCCGGGGCCTCGAGCAGGGCCTCGCCCTCCGGTGAGCTCAGGGCGATGCACACGACGCCCTGACCGTGACTGCGCGACGGCCAGACGCGGACGTCGCCGGTGCCCGTAGGGCGGTGAAGTCCCTCGGCGAGGAGGTCGCGGGCGAACACCCACTCGACGGTCTCCTCGGCTCCGGTGTGGAAGGTGGCGTGCACGGCGTAGGGGTCGGCCGTGTCGTACCGCAGGCCTGCGGGGACAGGCAGGGAGGACTCGCTCGACACAACGAGGCGCAGGTGCAGCTCGCAGCTGACCGTGGTGTTCATAAGCGCCAGGGCCTTTCGCTCAGTGTGCGCTCGGGGATTCGCACGTCGGCGAAATCGACATGCCACCTACGGTGCCGTTGTAAACCCCTCTGAGTGTTTTGCGTGCCTTTACGTAACTCTTCCGGCCGAGAGATCGTTCGGGGCGTGCGTCCATTCCGGTGACTGGTTTCGCTCGGGTAGTGTTTGGCCGTATGAATACGGGGAGTGACGAGCCGGGCGAGGTGGCCGTGGCATCGGACGAGACGGGGACGGAAGAGGTGCACGGCGAGCAGCACCGGGGGCTCGGTTCCCGGGCGCCGGAATTCATCAAAGCGCGCCGTGTGCTGCATCTGAGCTGGCAGGTCGGCGTCTTCATCATCGGGCTCGCGGTCGTCGTGGCGGGCATCATCATGCTGCCCCTGCCCGGGCCGGGCTGGGTCGTGATCTTCGGCGGCATGGCGATCTGGGCGACGGAGTTCGTGTGGGCGCAGCTGGTGCTCCGCTGGACCAAGCGGAAGGTCACGGAGGCGGCGCAGCGGGCCCTCGATCCCAAGGTGCGGCGCCGCAACATCATCCTGACGAGCATCGGCGTGGTGATCGTGGCCGTACTGGTCGGTATCTACGTGTGGAAGTTCGGCATCGTCATGCCGTGGAAGATCAAGAACCAGTGAGCGGCGCGGGGGGTGCCGGGGCCGGTCGGCGCCGGCCGGTGCTGGTCACAGGCACCCCCTGACATGGGGTAATGTTCTTCCTGCGTCCGGGCGATTAGCTCAGTGGGAGAGCGCTTCGTTCACACCGAAGAGGTCACTGGTTCGAACCCAGTATCGCCCACCCGGACCGGGGGGCCCCCCCCGCGGAAGCCGGGGGGGCGCCCGGGGGGGGTGGGGGGGCCGCCGGCGCCG
>NZ_JBEXTS010000008.1:308687-370902 GCF_040628815.1 Streptomyces sp. NPDC006140
TGTATCCCCCACCGGTCCCGGGGCCCAACCTCCTTTTCCTCTGGTGGGCCGCCGTCGTTGTGAGCGGCGGCAGCGGCAGCGGCAGCGGCAGCGGCTTCGGCGACGGCACCATCGTGCGGGTGCGGGTGCGGGTGCGGGTGCGGGTGCGGGTGCGGGTGCGGGTGCGGCAGGTGCAGGTGCAGGAGGGCGGCACCTGGCCTGGTAGTGGTCCGTTTGCTGCGCGGGCCCGGCAGCCTGTCCGGCCTGTAGCGGTATGCCCCCGCCGGCCGCCCGTGCCGTCGCGATCCTCGCCCCGCGCACCGTGGCCCGACGCCGACCGCGCGCCGACGCCGACTGCGCGTCGTCCCTCGCCGACGGGACCAGTGCCTGCGGGGGCCCCGGCGGCGTCATCGGGCGCCCGCTCAAAGCGCGGCCGCCACCCGGGCACATCGACATCGCCCCGGTCGTTCGCTGCCAGGCCCAGCCCATCACCCCCCACCCACAGCCACCCCCCGCCCAACCGCCACATGGCCAAAACCCACCCCCACCCCCGGCGCTCCGGCCCGCCGCCCCACCGACGTCTTTCGGTCGCGCCCGAAACCCGCACAACCGGCCCCGGTTCGTCCGGCCCCTCGACCGCCCGCGCCTCACCAGGGACGTCACCCCGTCCGGACCCCGAAGCCGTCGCCCCACCCCGCTCCGCTCCCGCCCCCTTCGGTAAGAAATTCTTGTCCGAATCATTGACGCACCCTCAGCCCCTCCGTAACTTGTGCCAGCAAGCGCTTACTTGAAACGATTCATGCGAGCGGGATGACGTGCGGGGAGGTCCAACCGTGGTGAACGGCAGGAATGTTGAGAGACGTACGATCCTGAAGGTGGCCGGGGCCACGGCAGCCACCCTGGGGATGGCCGCGACGACCGGCTGCGGTGGCGACGGAGGGACGTCCGCGGACGGGACGGTGACGATCCGTTACGCGTGGTGGGGTGCGGAGGACCGCGCCGAGCGCATCAAGAAGACCATCGCGCTCTTCGAGAAGAAGTACCCGAAGATCAAGGTGAAAACGGACTTCCAGCCTTATCTCGACTTCTGGAAGAAGTTCAACACGCAGGCCTCCGGCGGAAATCCGCCGGACGTGTTCCAGAATGCCATCGGCTTCCTCCGCAAATACGACGCGAAGAACGTCCTGCTCGATCTCAGCGAGCAGGTCAAGGCCGGCCACCTCCGGATGGAGGGATTCCGGGCGGGCCTGGAGAAGTTCGGCGAGATCGACGGCAAGCTCCTCGGCGTCCCGGTCGGCTCCAACTCGATGGCGCTGGTCATCGACAAGCCCGTCTACACCCGGGCCGGCGTCAAGCCCGAGCAGGGCTGGACCTGGGACGACTTCGAAGCGGGCATGAAGAAGATCCGCGACAAGACGGGCCGCGCCGGTGACAGCGGCATGTACGGGACCATGTACCTGTACGACCTCTACCTGCGCCAGAACGGCAAGGCGTTCTTCACCGAGGACGGACTCGGCTTCACCGAGGCGGATCTGACGGACTGGTGGACCAAGGCCAAGAAGGGCGTCGAGGACGGCATCTACTCCGACCCCAAGAAGGTCGCCCAGATCAAGCCCAAGTCCGCGCTCGCCGCGGAGCTCTCCGGCGGCGAGTTCACCTGGGACAACTTCACCGTCCGCTACACCTCCGAGGGCAAGAGCGAGTACGGCCTGGCTCCCATCCCCACCACGGACGGCAAGAAGACCGGGCAGTACCTCGGCTCCCTCATGCTGAGCGCCTCCAAGCGCACCCAGCACCCCAAGGAAGTCGCCCAGTTCATCGACTTCATGGTGCACGACCCCGAGGTCGCCAAGATCATGGGCTACGACCGGGGCGTGCCCGCGACGCAGGCGCAGTATGACGCGTACAAGCCGACCGACGAGGTCAACAAGGCGATCGCCGCGTACGAGGAGTCGCTCGTCGAGGCGGGTGTGCTGGAGCCCATCACGCCGCACCCGAACGGCGCGGACATCTGCGAGTCCGCGTTCCTGCGCATCGCCGAGGAACTCGGCCTGGGCAAGAGGTCGGTGGACGACGCCGTCAAGCAGTTCTTCAACGAGTCGAAGACGGCTCTCGGCACCTGATGGGACCCACCGTGACACACGCCCCTGCGATGGAGGGCCTGTCCCAGGACTCCGAGCCGCGGCACGGTCCGGTGAAGCCCGTGCGCCCCGCCGCCCTCAAGCGGCGGCGGCGCCGGGAGAACCTGGCCGGCTATCTCTTCATGTCCCCCTGGATCGCCGGGTTCCTGCTGCTGACCGCGGGCCCGATGGTCGCCTCGCTCTACTTCGCGTTCACCGACTACAACCTGTTCGACGCGCCCAAGTGGATCGGCCTCGACAACTTCTCCGAGATGTTCGGCGATCCCCGCTGGCGCCACTCGGTGCAGGTGACGTTGTGGTACGTCGTCGTGGGTACGCCGCTGAAGCTGATCGCGGCGCTCGGAGTGGCGCTGCTCCTCGCCCAGAAGCGGCGCGGGCAGGCCTTCTACCGGGCCGCGTTCTACGCGCCGTCGCTGATCGGGGCGAGTGTGTCCGTCGCGATCGTGTGGAAGGCGATCTTCTCGGACGACGCGGTCGTCGACCGTACGCAGAAGCTGTTCGGGATCGACGTCGGCGGCTGGACCGGCGACCCGGACATGATCATCTACGCGCTGGTGGCGCTCACCGTCTGGCAGTTCGGCGCCCCCATGGTCATCTTCCTCGCCGGTCTCAAGCAGGTCCCGCGGGAGCTGTACGAGGCGGCGGAGGTCGACGGCGCCGGCAAGCTGCGGCGGTTCTGGAACATCACCCTGCCGATGATCTCGCCGGTCCTCTTCTTCAACGTCCTGCTGGAGACGATCCACTCCTTCCAGATCTTCAGCTCGGCGTACATCGTCGGCGGCGGCGCCGGGGGCAGCGCCTGCGGACCGGCCGACGGTTCGATGGTCTACACCTGCTACCTCTACGTCCAGGGCTTCGAGAACAGCCGGATGGGCCTGGCCTCCGCGATGGCCTGGCTGCTGCTGATCGCGGTCGCCCTGGTGACGGCGGTGCTGTTCTGGTCCCAGAAGCGCTGGGTGCACTACGAGGAGGGCGCCTCATGAGCGCATCAGCCGCCGATGTCAAACCCTCCGGGGCGTTCCGCCGCAAGCTCCCCGGGTCCGTCGCCTGGCACATCGGTTCCCTGCTGATCCTCGCGGTGATCCTCTACCCCGTGGTCTGGGTCATCGGCGCCTCGTTCAAGAAGAGCGAGGACATCATCGGCAGCCTGGACCTCTTCCCGGGCGACCCGATCACCTCGAACTACACGCGGCTCAGCGAGGGCATCGCGGACATCCCCATCTCCACGTTCTTCCTGAACTCGCTGTTCCTCGGGGTGGGTTCCGTGGTGGGGATCCTGGTGTCCTGCTCGCTGACCGCGTACGCCTTCGCGAAGATCAGGTTCGCGGGCCGGAACCTGCTGTTCACGCTGATGATCGGCACGCTCCTGCTGCCGTACCACGTGCTGCTCATCCCGCAGTACGTGCTGTTCCGCAACATGGAGATGATCAACACCTACACCCCGCTGCTGCTGGGGAAGTACCTGGCCACGGAGGCGTTCTTCGTCTTCCTGATGGTGCAGTTCATGCGCAACCTGCCCAAGGAGCTCGACGAGGCCGCCCGGCTCGACGGCTGCGGGCACCTGCGCATCTACTGGTCGATCGTGCTGCCGCTGTGCCGTCCGGCCCTGATCACCAGCGCGATCTTCACGTTCATCAACGCGTGGAACGACTTCATGGGACCGCTGATCTATCTCAACGAGCCGGACAAGTACACGGTCTCGCTCGGGCTGAAGATGTTCGTGGACCAGGACGCCGTGGCCAACTACGGCGGCATGATCGCCATGTCGCTGGTCGCGCTGCTGCCGGTGCTGGCGTTCTTCCTGGCGTTCCAGCGCTATCTCATCGACGGCATGGCCACGTCGGGTCTGAAGGGCTGAGGCGGGCATGGCCGGGACACGGGTGAAGGCACGCGGCGAGTCGTTGCCCGCCGAGGGGGCGCCCCCTGCGCGAACGGAGCCGGGAGCCTGGGGACGATTCGCGGTGTTCGCCGAGTCGTTGCTGACCGGCGTGTGGATCGCGGTGGCCTCGCTGGGTGTCGTGACGTACCCGGCGGCCTTCGCCGCCGGGGCGCGGCATCTGCGGCGCAGCACCGCCCATGAGGCCGGTGGCCTGCGGGAGTTCGTCGCCGACTTCCGGACGGCCCTGCGCGGGGGCTGGATCGCCGGGCTCGCCGGGTGGGCGGCGGTGGCCGCCGTCTGGGTGGACGTGCAGGCGGCCCGGGCGGGGATCCCCGGCGGGCCGCTGGTCGGCGCCGTCGGGGTCGTCGCGCTGATCGGGCTGGTCGTGGCCGGGCTGCGCGCGGCGGCGGTGTGGGAGCCGGGCGCCCGCTGGCGGACGCTGCTCGCACAGGCCGGGCGCCGTACGGTGCTCGACCCGGCCGGTTCCTTCCTGCTCATGGCCGGGCCGGCCGTGGTGGTCGTGTCCGCCTGGTTCGCCGCGCCGCTGGCGATCCCCGTCCTGGGGGCCGTCGCGGCGGCGGCCGTCGCCGTGGAGGAGCGGTACCGGCACCGCTGACGGCGGTGCCTCCCCTTTCCAGGTCGGTGCCCCGGGCGCCGCACCTCTCTCTGTCATGCCCCTGACCAGCGTACGGATTCGCATCCCGCACGGACGAGGAAAGGCAGCAACCCCTATGTCTCCCATCCCCCGTAGATCCCTCCTGAAGGCGGCCGCCGTCGCCGGAGCCGCCGCCCAGTTCAGCTGGGCGCTGGGCGCGCAGGACGCCCAGGCCGCGCCCGCGGCCGCGCCCGCCGAGCCCGACCCGGTGACCCTGGACTGGCTGGAGGACGGCGGCCTCGGCGCGGCCCCCGGCTCCACCGTCGGCGTCCCCTGGCCCAAGGGCGCCTACCAGGACGACCAGACCTTCGCGCTCACGGACGCGGACGGCAAGGCCGTACCCGTGCAGTCCTGGCCGATCGCCTACTGGCCCGACGGCTCCCTCAAGTGGACCGCACACGCCGTCGCCTCGGGCAACGGCAAGCTCACCCTCGCGGCCGGCACGCCCGCCGCACCCGAGAAGAAGGTCACCGTCGACAAGAGCGGCGGCGCCATCACCGTCTCGACCGGCGTCATCACCGCGAGGATCGGCAAGTCCGGCTCCACGATCGTCAAGTCGGTCACCCGGGGCTCGACGGAGATCGCCAAGAACGGCCGCCTGGTCCTGATCCGCCAGCCGGAGTTCGAGGACGGCGACCAGGGCACGGTCAAGACCGAACGCTTCGAGGGCGTCATCTCCAAGGTCCAGGTCGAGCAGGAGGGCCCGGTCCGGGCCGTCGTCCGCATCGACGGCAAGCACCGCAAGGGCGACCGCAGCTGGCTGCCGTTCTCCATCCGCCTCTACTTCTTCGCGGGCGCAGACTCCTTCCGCATGGTGCACACCATCACCTACGACGGTACCCAGAAGCCGGGCAAGGCGTCCGGCGACTTCGTCCGCGGCCTCGGCGTCCGCTTCACCGTGCCGATGCGCGACGAGTCCTACGACCGCCACATCCGCATCGGCGGCGACGGCACCGGCCTGCTGCGCGAGGCCGTCAAGGGCATCACCGGACTGCGCCGCGATCCGGGCGCGGCCGTGCAGGCGGCGCAGTACGAGGGCAGGAAGCTGCCCGACCCGGCTACCTGGGACCAGCGCGTCACCACCCGCCTGCAGTACATCCCCGAGTGGGGCGACTACACCCTCTCCCAGCTCTCCGCCGACGGCTTCACCCTGCGCAAGCGCACCAAGAAGGGCTACGGCTGGATCGGCGCGGGCGGCGGCCGGCGCGCCTCCGGCTTCGGCTACGTCGGCGGCGTGAGCGGCGGTCTCTCCTTCGGCCTGCGCGACTTCTGGGAGAAGTTCCCCGCCCAGCTCGACATCCGGGGCGCCCACACCGACGAGGCCGAGGTCACCCTCTGGCTCTGGTCGCCCGAGGCGCAGCCGATGGACATGCGCTTCTACCACGACGGCATGGGTCAGGACACCTACCCGGAACAGATCGAGGGCCTCAACATCACCTACGAGGACTACGAGCCGGAGTTCGGCACCCCCTACGGCATCGCCCGCACCTCCGAGCTGCTGTTCTGGGCCAACGCCTCCACCCCGAGCGCCGAGACGCTCGCCGAGCAGGTCGAGGCCGTCCGGGTGCTCCCGCAGCTCGCCGCCCCGCCGAAACAGCTCATCAAGGCGGGCGTCTTCGGCAAGGGCCTGTACGCCGAACCCGACCGCTCCACCCCCGCCAAGGCCAAGATCGAGGACCACCTCGACTTCCTCTTCACCTACTACAAGGACCAGGTGGAGATGCGCCGGTGGTACGGCTTCTGGGACTACGGCGACATCATGCACACCTACGACACGGTCCGGCACCAGTGGCGCTACGACGTCGGCGGCTACGCCTGGGACAACTCCGAGCTGTCGCCGGACCTGTGGCTCTGGTACGCGTACCTGCGCTCCGGCCGCGCCGACATCTTCCGCTTCGCCGAGGCCATGACCCGGCACACCGGCGAGGTCGACGTCTACCACCTCGGCAAGTGGGCGGGCCTCGGCACCCGGCACGGTGTGCAGCACTGGGCCGACAGCGCCAAGCAGCAGCGCATCGCCAACACCACGTACCGGCGCTACTACTACTTCCTCACGGCGGACGAACGCGTCGGCGACCTCATGCACGCCAACGTCGACTCCGACGAGACGTTCCTGGCCCTGGACCCGCTGCGCAAGATCCGCACTGAGCCGTACACGCCCGACCGGCACGCCCTGTCGATCGGCTTCGGCACGGACTGGTCCGGCCTGGTCTCGGCGTGGCTGACCGAGTGGGAGCGCAAGGGCCCCAAGTGGGAGAAGGCCAAGGCGCGTGTCCTGTCCACGATGGAGACCATCGCCGCCCAGCCCAACGGATTCGTGCAGGGCAGCGGCCTGTACGACCTGGACACCGGCAAGTTCGCCGTCGCCGCCCAGCCCAAGGTGGAGGTCTCGCACCTGTCGGCCGTCTTCGGCCTCAACGAACTGTGCGCCGAGCTCATCGACCTCGTCGACATGCCGAAGTTCAAGGAGGCGTACCTCGACTACTGCCGCTACTTCAACGCCACCAAGGCAGAGCAGGCGGCCCGCTACGGCAGCAACTTCGGCTCCCTGATCCTCTTCCAGGGCCACTCGCGCCTCGACGCGTACGCCGCCGTCCAGAGCGGTGACGAGAAGCTCGCCAAGCGCGCCTGGGACAAGTTCTACAACTCCGACGGCTACAAGGAGTCCGCGCCCTGGAAGACCGAGAAGCTCAGCGGCCCGCTCACGCTGGTGCCGGGCAGCGAGGCGCCGTGGGTCTCCACCAACGACACCTCGCTGTACGGCCTCGCCGCGATCGAGAACCTGGCCCTGCTCGGCGACAGGATGCCGTAGCCGGCGGCTAGTCCATCCTCCCCAGGACCTCCCGCACCCGCCGGACGTCCCGGATCCGCTGCTCGTACGTTGCCCCGAGTGCGAGCAGCAGGAGCCCGGCGAGGGCGGGAGGCGCCCAGCGGGGGAGTGCTCCGGTCACCTGCACGACGTACGGGGCGAGTTCGTGCAGCGTGACCAGGGCGAGCACCGAGCCGCCGAGCACCAGCGGCGCCTGGAGGTGGTGCCGGGCGCCCAGCAGGGTGACCAGCAGGGCCGCCGTGCCCAGCAGCAGCGGGCGCGTCCAGTGCGGGTCGCCCCAGGCCGCGACCAGGCTCGGCAGGAGGGTGGCGGCGAGTCCGGCACCGTACGCCGTCCAGGACGTGACCCGCGGGTCCCGGCGCCGGCGCAGGGCGCCGAGGAGCAGGGCCGGGACGGTCACCGGGAGCGTGTACGCCTCGGGCGCGGAGACGTCCCAGGCGGCCAGGCGCACCCACGCGGCCAGCACGAACAGGGCCGTGGCCGCGTAACCGACGGGTCGGCGGCCGGGTCGCAGCGCGGTGCCCGTGGCGATCACGCCGCACAGGGCCAGCACCAGGGCGAGCAGCGGCGGGTCGGTGACGGCGAGGCCCACGGCGAGCAGGCCGGTGGCGGCGGCGGTGATCTCCACCGCCACGACCGTCCGGGGCTCGAGGAGACGTGCCGCGAGCAGGGCGGCGGCCGCGGGTACGGCCAGCACCAGCAGGGCCGTGCGGGCCGGCGGCCAGTCCGCCGCGGCGCCTGTGGCCGAGGCCAGCGCGGCGGCGTGCACGAGGGCGGCCGGAGCCGTGACGGCGGCGAGACCGGCCCGCCACGAAGCCCCGGCGAACAGGACCGTCAGCACGGACAGCACGACGAGGGTCGCGGTCTGGGAGGCCAGCGAGGCAAGGACCAGGCCGAGGGCCGTGACCAGGGCGAGGACGAGGGCGGTGATCCGCGCGTCGGGCGTGGTGGCTCGAGCCTCGGGCGCCCTGGTCCGCGCGTCGGACGTTGTGGTGTGCGTGTCGGGCGCGGGGGTTCGCGCGTCGGGTGTCGTGGTGTGCGTGTCGGGCGCGGGGGTCCGGTCGTCGGGTGTCGTGGTGCGGCCGGCGTACAGCGTGGTCGCTGTCACGACTCCCAGGACCGTCAGCCCGGCCCCGTACGGGATCTCGAAGACCGCCGGGAGTATCAGCACCGCGCCCCAGAGCAGGCCCAGGGCGCCGAGCCGGGCCCGTGGACGCCACTGCTCCGCCGGGACCGCCAGGGCGAGCACGGCCGCCACCACCAGGAGCACCAGGGGAGCCGTCGCCGCGTCCGGCGGCCAGGGCGTCTCGACGGCCACCGCGGCACGGGCGTCCGCCGGCGCCCCGCTCCACACCCGCCCCAGCCACCCGGCCGGCCCCAGCACCACCAGGGCGACGACGGGCAGCGCCCACACCAGCGCCAGCGCCTGCACGGCACCGGACGCCCAGACGAAACCCTGCCGTACCGCGTCGGGCAGCCGGCTCACCCGCACCGCCGTCAACAGGGCGACACCGAGGACCAGATGGGCCGGCACCGCCCACTCCGACGACACTCCGGAACGGACCACTCCGCCGAGCGCCGCCACGGTGAGCAGCCCCGAGGCGATCGCCGGCCCCAGGGCGTGCCGCGCGCTCGGCATCCGCCAGGCCGCGCCCAGCGTGATCCCCGCCGCGAGAAGGAGCAGCGCCCCGGCCCGCGTGGCGGCCCCCGGGCCGTCGGCCGTCAGGGACAGCCAGCCCGCGCCCAGGACGCCCCAGCCACCCACGGCGTACGCGCCGACGACCGCCGATATCCGTACGGAAGCGGTCGACACCCGCAGCGCCAGCACCGCGTCCAGCCCGGCCGTCACCAGCAGCGCCGCCGTGATCACATACGGACTTCCGTCGGCGGCGAGGGCCCACAGCAGCAGCGGGAACTGGGCTGCCGCCAGGGCGGCCGGCAAGGGCAGCCGCAGTGCGGCCGTGGCGGGCAGCAGACCGTAGGCCGACCAGGCCACCGCCAGCACCGCCGCCGCTGCCGCCGCGTATCCCGTCCCGTCCGTCCCGGGAAGGGCGGCCTCGTGCAGCGCGTAGGCGTCCAGGACGGTCAGCGCGAGCCCGAGCCCCGCAAGGGACTCCGCCGTCGACCGCAGCCCGCGCTTCAGCAGGGGCACGGGGGCGGCGAGCGCGGCCAGCGTGACGGCGCCGAGCACCAGGGCCCGCCCGGCGATGCCCATGTGCCCCCAGCTGACCAGCGTGAACACCGCCGCCGCGAGCGTGAGCAGGACACCGCCGAGCACCAGGAGCACGTTCTGCACGCTGGGCGCGGCGGTCTCGGGGCGGGGCGGCGCCGCGGACGGCGTCCGCGGGTGCGCCCAGGGCCGCGACGGCTGTGCCGTCTGCCGCAGGGCCGCGACCAGCCAGGCGCGGCGGGTCAGCAACTGGGCCCGGCGGGCGTCCAGTTGCCGCAGTTCGGCGTCGAGGAGCCGCAGTTCCTCGGCCGGGGGCGGAAGGTGCGTCATGGCACGCAGTGTGGCCCGGGTCACCCCGCAGGGCATGAGCGCGGATACTCAGGCGCGTACTCAGACAGCCCCGCCGTGAGTGGGCAGACTGCGGGCATGGACTGGAACCACTACCGTTTCCGCAGCCTGTGGCCCCTGCCCGCGCCCCCGGCCGCCGTGTTCGAGGTGCTGGAACGGCCCGAGGACTACCCCCGCTGGTGGCGCCAGGTCCGCGAGGTGACCCGCCTCGACGACACCACCGGGGTGATCCGCATCCGTTCCGTCCTGCCGTACCACATGACCTTCACGGCGCGGGAGGTGCGGCGCGACCCCGGCGCCGGTGTGCTGGAGATCGCCATGACCGGGGACATCGAGGGCTGGGCGCGCTGGACGGTCACGCCGCTCGGGCCGGGCAGCCTCGCGCGGTACGACCAGGTCGTGAGCGTGACCAAGCCGCTGCTCAGGCGGTTCGCCGTACCGGGACGGCCCCTCTTCCGCGCCAACCACGCGCTGATGATGCGCTCCGGGCGGCGCGGACTGCTCAGGCACCTCGAAGCGGTTTGAAGGAAACGGGCCGGGACCTGTATTGTTCAGTGCGTTCCCGGGCGATTAGCTCAGTGGGAGAGCGCTTCGTTCACACCGAAGAGGTCACTGGTTCGAACCCAGTATCGCCCACCGGAAACAGCCGGTCCGTCGCAGACGGACCGGTTTTTTCATGCCCTCGCCGCGCCGGGTACGTGGTCAGGCCGCCGCCGGCAGGTCCGGACGCAGCGGCCAGGCCGGATCGACCGCCTCGTCCACCCCGCTGCGTGCGAACCACGCCTGCAGCCCCCGCGCTTGCGCCGCGTGCCACACCGCCTGCAGCGTGTGCAGCTCGCCCGGCGCGAGCCGCTCCAGCCGGGACGCGAACCGGCGGCCCACCGCCCGGGTGACCTCCAGCGCCGCCACCGCGTCGGCCGCCGCGTCGTGCGCGCCCTCCAGGGCGACGCCGTAGTGCGCGCACAGGTCGGTCAGCGTGCGGCGGCCCTTGCGGTAGCGGTCCAGGTGCTTGTCCAGGACCCGCGGGTCGAGCACGAACAGCGGCGCCGACTCGAACCAGCGGCCCAGCGACGAGGCGCGATGGCGCCGCAACTCCCGGTCCAGCAGCGTCAGATCGAACGGCGCGTTCATCACCACGACCGGGCGGCCCGCGTGCGCCTGCTCGGCCAGCGCCTGAGCTATCTCGTACATCACCGGCGACGGCCACCGGCCGTTGCGCTGGAGGTGATCCTCCGTCAGTCCGTGCACCGCCGTCGCCTCGGCGGGCACCGGCACCCCCGGGTTCACCAGCCAGCGGCTCACCCGCGGCCGGACGCCCGGCGCGTCCTGGACGACGACGGCGGCCGACACGATCCGGTCGGTCTCGACGTCCACGCCCGTCGTCTCCGTGTCGAAGGCGGCCAGCGCCCCCTCGTACCAGCACGTCGTCATAGCCACACAACCCCTCGATGACCTTCGGCAGTTGACGCACAGTCCGCTGCCCGATCCGGTGATACCCGGGCTGTTTGCGCCGTACGCCGGAAGGAGACAACAGGAGTACGGGTTGTTGCAGTTCAGCGGCCCGCAGCGGGGAATCACTTGTTCTGGAAGGCTGTTGGCCATGGCCATAGCGCAGCCCGAACGGGGCGGGCTGCTGCCCGAGCGCACGGCTCCCTCTCGCGGCACTCTCGCCACCACCGCCTGCATGGAGACACTGCAGGTCGGCTATCTGCACGCCGTCGCGGCGGCCGCCGGCTGCTCGCTGTCCCAGCCCTTTCCCGACAACGGCATCGACTGGCACGTCAGCCACAGCGCCCCCGGGCACACGGTCGACGACGAGGTCACCATCAAGGTGCAGCTCAAGGCCACCTACCAGGTGCCGCCCAACCCACCGGGCCGCACCTTCTCCTTCACGCTCGACAACGACCACCTGGCGAAGCTCGCCCGCACCCCCGTGTCCGTGCACAAGATCCTGGTGGTGATGCTGGTGCCGCGCTCCCAGGACGACTGGCTGCGCGCCAGCCACGACCGGCTCGACCTGAGGCACTGCTGCTACTGGACCAACCTCGCCGGACAGCCGATCACCGGCCGCCGCCGCACCACCGTGCGCATACCGACTTCACGCATCTTCGACGACCGGGCGCTGTGCGAGATCATGACGCGGGTCGGGACGGGAGGAAGACCGTGACGCACCGCCCGACCGAGGAGCCGGCGAGGCCCGCCCGGCCCCACCCCGTGGACCCCGCCTGGAGCGGCGCAGCGCCCGAGCCCGTCGACGTCGACCCGGCCGTGCTCAGCGCCCTGCTGCGCCGCCACGGCTGGCAGCGGCGCGGCGGCGCCCCCGGCCGCTACGGCCGCTGGACCCCGCCGGGACCGGGCGGCGGCGGGATCAGTCTGCTGGTGCCGGAGAGCCGCGCCTTCCCCGACAGCGACGACCTGCTCGGCGAGGCCCTGCTCGCCCTGTCCCGCAGCGGCTCGCCCTCCGCCCGCGAGGTCCTCCTCTCCCTCGCCGTGCCCAGCGACGAGATCCGCTGGTGGCACGACGTCCCCGCCGGACCCGGCGGAGCGGCGTCCTGGACCGTCGAGGACCGGCTGCGCACCGCCGCCCGCCGGATGCTGCTCGCCGCGGCCCTCGCCACCCGCGCGCGGGCCGGCTACCACGGCGCCCGCCACCGGCGCGCCGCCGCCGCGGCCCTGGAGCACGTCCTCGTCGGCTCCGCCACGGACGGCCGCCTCACCGCCTTCGTGCCCGTCGCCGCCGGCCGCCCCCTCGCGGTCCGGCTCCACCAGGCCCTGCACGCCGCCCGCGAGGCCATCGACTACCAGCGCGCCACCGGCGGCATGGACGCCTTCGACGCCGCCGTCGAGGCCGGCGTGAGCCACGAACTCACCGAGGCGCTCGTCACCCTCGTCCGGGGCACGGAAGGCGCCCGGATCGCCGTCGAGTGGGCCCCGGCGGCCGGTGTGCCCGAAGGCTGCGCGCCCTCCGCCGGGCCCGTCGAGTTCTCACCCGGCGACCTGTCCGTGCTGCGCGAAGCGGGCGCCCGCTACCGGCACGAGGAACCCGCCGTGCCGGTGCGGATCACCGGAGCGGTGGTCCGGATGCGCAGGTCCGGGCCGCGCGGCGAGGGCACCGTACGACTGCGGGTGCTGGCCGGGGCCGATGTGCCGAACGTCCGGATCACCCTGGACGAGGAGGCGTACCGGATCGCCGGGCACGCCCACCTCGTCGGGCTGCCGGTGCGGGTGCAGGGGAGGCTGGAGAGCCGGGGCGGGTTCCGGCGTCTCACCGGGGCCCACGGGGTCGTCCCGGTGCAGGTCGACGACGCCGAGCGGGACCGGCTGATGAAGGAGCTCCAGGAGAACCTCGACTTCTTCGAGGAGGCCTGCGGAGGGGACTGCGGGGACTGATTTCGCGGTGGGCCGTCCCGGGTCGGTACGATCCTTACTCGTGCGCGCGCTCCGGTATGGCGCACGCAACCCCACCTTCAGTCAGGAGAGACCGGTGTCAGACGTCCGTGTGATCATCCAACGCGATTCCGAGCGGGAAGAACGCGTGGTGACGACGGGCACTACGGCCGCCGAGCTCTTCGCCGGCGAGCGTTCCATCGTCGCCGCGCGCGTGGCCGGCGAGCTCAAGGACCTGTCGTACGCCCTGTCCGACGGCGACGAGGTCGAGGGCGTCGAGATCTCCTCCGAGGACGGCCTGAACATCCTGCGCCACTCCACCGCGCACGTCATGGCGCAGGCCGTGCAGGAGCTCTTCCCCGAGGCCAAGCTGGGCATCGGCCCGCCCGTCAAGGACGGCTTCTACTACGACTTCGACGTCGAGAAGCCGTTCACGCCCGAGGATCTCAAGGCCATCGAGAAGAAGATGCAGGAGATCCAGAAGCGCGGGCAGAAGTTCGCCCGCCGCGTCGTCACCGACGAGGCCGCCCGCGAGGAGCTGGCGAACGAGCCCTACAAGCTGGAGCTGATCGGCCTCAAGGGCTCCGCCTCCTCCGACGACGGCGCGGACGTCGAGGTCGGCGCCGGCGAGCTGACGATCTACGACAACCTGGACGCCAAGACCGGCGAGCTGTGCTGGAAGGACCTCTGCCGGGGCCCCCACCTGCCGTCGACCCGTGCGATCCCGGCGTTCAAGCTGATGCGCAACGCGGGCGCCTACTGGCGCGGCAGCGAGAAGAACCCCATGCTGCAGCGCATCTACGGCACCGCCTGGCCGACCAAGGACGAGCTGAAGGCGCACCTGGAGTTCCTCGCCGAGGCCGAGAAGCGTGACCACCGCAAGCTCGGCAGTGAGCTCGACCTGTTCTCCATCCCGGAGCAGATCGGCTCCGGCCTCGCCGTCTTCCACCCCAAGGGCGGCATCATCCGCCGGGTCATGGAGGACTACTCGCGCAAGCGGCACGAGGAGGCGGGCTACGAGTTCGTCTACACCCCGCACGCGACGAAGGGGAAGCTCTTCGAGACCTCGGGCCACCTGGACTGGTACGCCGACGGCATGTACCCGCCCATGCAGCTCGACGAGGGCGTGGACTACTACCTCAAGCCCATGAACTGCCCGATGCACAACCTGATCTTCGACGCGCGCGGGCGTTCCTACCGTGAACTGCCGCTGCGCCTGTTCGAGTTCGGGACCGTGTACCGGTACGAGAAGTCGGGCGTCGTGCACGGCCTGACCCGCGCCCGCGGCTTCACCCAGGACGACGCGCACATCTACTGCACCCGCGAGCAGATGTCCGAGGAGCTCGACAAGCTCCTCACCTTCGTGCTGGAGCTGCTGCGCGACTACGGCCTGAACGACTTCTACCTGGAGCTGTCCACCAAGGACCCGGAGAAGTTCGTCGGCTCGGACGAGGCCTGGGAGGAGGCGACCGAGACGCTGCGCCAGGTCGCCGAGAAGCAGGGCCTGCCGCTCGTCCCGGACCCGGGCGGCGCCGCCTTCTACGGCCCGAAGATCTCCGTCCAGGCCAAGGACGCCATCGGCCGCACCTGGCAGATGTCGACGATCCAGCTCGACTTCAACCTGCCGGAGCGCTTCGACCTGGAGTACACCTCCGCCGACGGCTCCAAGCAGCGCCCGGTCATGATCCACCGCGCGCTGTTCGGCTCGATCGAGCGCTTCTTCGCGGTGCTCCTGGAGCACTACGCGGGCGCCTTCCCGGCGTGGCTGGCCCCGGTCCAGGCGGTCGGCATCCCGATCGGCGACGCGCACGTCGAGTACCTGGAGAAGTTCGCGGCGGCGGCCCGGAAGAAGGGCCTGCGCGTCGAGGTGGACTCCTCCTCGGACCGTATGCAGAAGAAGATCCGCAACGCCCAGAAGCAGAAGGTGCCCTTCATGGTCATCGCGGGCGACGAGGACATGTCCCAGGGGTCGGTGTCCTTCCGCTACCGCGACGGCTCCCAGGAGAACGGCATCCCCTTCGACGAGGCCATCGCGAAGATCCAGAAGGTCGTCGAGGAGCGCGCGCAGGTCTGATCACACGGCGCCGAGGCCCCCGGGGCGATCCCGGGGGCCTTTGCCGTCCCCCCAGCTCGACGCCATATGCTGCACTGCATGACGAGTGAGCCGGAGCAGCAGCTGGGAGTGGGGACGCAGGACGCGTTCCAGCGTCTGTGGACGCCCCACCGGATGGCCTACATCCAGGGCGAGAACAAGCCGACCGGCCCGGGCGCCGGCGACGGCTGCCCCTTCTGCTCGATCCCGGCCAAGTCCGACGAGGACGGGCTGGTCGTCCGGCGCGGCGAGCAGGTCTACGCCGTGCTCAACCTCTACCCGTACAACGGCGGTCACCTGATGACCGTGCCCTACCGGCACGTCGCCGACTACACGGACCTCACGGCGGGGGAGACCGCCGAACTCGGCGAACTCACCAAGCAGGCGATGACCGCCCTGCGCACCGCCTCCGGCGCGCACGGCTTCAACATCGGCATGAACCAGGGCTCCGTCGCCGGCGCGGGCATCGCGGCGCACCTGCACCAGCACATCGTGCCGAGGTGGGGCGGCGACACGAACTTCATGCCGGTGGTGGGGCACACGCGGGTGCTGCCGCAGTTGCTGGCCGACACGAGGAAGATGCTGGCGGAGGCCTGGCCGGCCACCTGAGCCTCGCGGCCCCGTAGCCCGTCCGGCGTTTGAGGACGAGGCCGTTGAGGCCGATGGGGGTCCGGGGGCGAAGCCCCCGGGAACACCGGCCCCCACCGGCCCGCGACCGATCACCTACGCGTCGTACACATCCGCCTTCTTCGGCGAAGCCTCCTGCACCGCCCCGCTGAGCGCCGCCGACCGCGCCCCGAACTTCTCCACGTTCACGCCGTTCTCCCGCAGCACCTTCAGCGCCGCCGCATGCACCACACGCAGCACAGGCGTAGCCGCCCGCAACGCGTCGTCCGCCATGAACCGGTGCCGCCACGGCTGGTCGGCCCACGCGTGCCGCAGGCCGAAGGGCTCCGGCAGCGTGAGGCCGCCGCCGAGCCACTTCAGCAGCGGCGGGTACCAGGTCAGCGGGGCCCGCGCGGCCAGCCGTACGACCTCGTCGGCGTCGATCAGGGGGAGCTTCACGGAGCGGGTCTCCCAGAACCGGAAGGCCTTCTGGACCGTCTTCTCCTTGGCCGCGGGCTTCTCGTTGAACAGGGAGTGGACCGGCCCCAGGGCGTGGCCGGTGACCTCGATGCGAAGGGTGTCGTGCAGCACGGTCACCGTGATCAGCATCGTGATCACCAGGTGGCCGTCCCAGAGGGTCCACTGCACGCCCAGGTAGTGCCGGTCGCCGCTGCCGAACTGCTGCTTGTTGCAGATGTCCTGCACGGCGTGCGTCCGGATCGTGTACGCGTCGACGTCGGTGCCGCTAGGCCGGGACACCTCCGTCGCCTTCTCGCCGATCGGTGTGACGATCCAGTGCGTGATGCTCGGCTTGGGGAAGCCGCCGGTGTTGATGGACGTCCGCTCCAGCATGCCCAGGCCGCCCTGGATCGCCACGATGACGTCCCAGCTGCGGAAGGGGTGGAAGTCCTTGCCCGGCTCGGCGGAGACCAGCTCCTCGGCCAGCTGCCAGCTGCCCCACCGCGTGCCCATGCCGAGTATGCCCTTGGGGCCGGCGTAGAAGACCGAGTTGGACCGCTGCTCGGCGGCCAGCCGGGCCAGTTCCTTGCGGACCTGCTCGGCCGCGTCGCCCGGGCTGCCCGGGACGGCCTCGGGGATCTTGGCGCCGACACCGCCGCCGGACAGCAGGCTGGACCAGCGCTCCCGCAGGTCACGGGCGGTCCGCTCGCAGATCTGCTTGGCCCAGAACCAGCCGACGACCGGCATGATGATCGCCGCGCGCCCGTACAGGGCCCAGAAGCCCGTGAACGGCATGCGGATGAGGAACAGCACGGCGAGTGCGCCCACGGCGACCAGCAGGGTCGTGGCGAGGGCGCCCGCGCGCTTGTCCTCGCGCTTGGCCATGGTGGTGCGCAGCGTGAACACCAGCAGCCACACGAGGAAGCCGGGCAGGAAGAGCACCCCGCAGATCACCGTGATCGCCGAGAGCCAGTTGTCGCGGTCGCGGCGGATGCGGTGGGCCGCCAGGCAGTGCTCCACGACGACCTGCGGCTCGATGCCGAACGACTGGATGACCGGCTTGCGCCCGGCCCCCAGCATCCGGTCGATCACCGCGCGCGAGAAGGCCTCGCCGAACCTGGGCCGGAAGATCTTCGCCCAGGACCGCGGTGGGGTGACCTTGGACTGGTGCCATTCGTTGTCGGCGTTCAGGATCTTGGTGACCTCGTCGTCCCGGTACGCCGCCGCGGCCAGCGCATAGGTCGCCGCCGTCTGGCCGCTCGCACCCGCCAGAGGCACCTGGGCCCCGGGACTGAAGTCGAATCCGTCCGTCACTGCCGCCCCCATCGCTGCCGCACCTGCATTGCGGCCTTCCCGACTTCCGCGCTCCGCACACCTGTTGATCAGGTCATCAGCGTATCCGTCCGCACCGACATCCGTCGGCGGGCGGCCCGTCAAGCCGCCCGCCGACGCGGAGGGGAGCCCTCACGAGGGCAGTTGGTGGCGCCGGGCGCCGACTACGAGGCCTTGCGCGCCTCTTCACGCACCCGTTCCGCGACCTGCGCCGGCATCGGCTCGTGCCGGGCGTAACGGCGGCTGAAGCGGGCCGTGCCGTGCGTCATCGACCGCAGGTCGACCGAGTACCGGCCGATCTCGATCTCCGGCACCTCCGCCCGGATCAGGGTGCGCCCGCCGGGTGTCTGCTCGGTGCCGAGCAGCCGGCCGCGCCGGCCGGACAGGTCGCTCATCACGCTGCCCACGTAGTCGTCACCGACCAGCACCGACACCTCGGCCACCGGCTCCAGCAGATGGATCTTCGCGCCGGCCGCGGCCTCCCGCAGCGCGAGCGCCCCGGCCGTCTGGAAGGCGGCGTCGGAGGAGTCCACCGAGTGCGCCTTGCCGTCCAGCAGCGTCACCCGCACGTCGATCAGCGGATGCCCGGCGGCGACTCCCTTCGCGGCCTGGGCCCGTACGCCCTTCTCCACCGACGGGATGAACTGCCGGGGCACCGCGCCGCCGACGACCTTGTCCACGAACTCGATGCCGGAGCCGCCCGGCAGCGGCTCGACCTCGATCTCGCAGATGGCGAACTGCCCGTGCCCGCCGGACTGCTTGACGTGCCGTCCGCGCCCGGCCGACTTGGTCGCGAACGTCTCGCGCAGAGACACCTTGTGCGGGACGACGTCGACCTGGACGCCGTACCGGCTGCGCAGCCGCTCCAGGGCCACGTCCGCGTGCGCCTCGCCCAGGCACCACAGGACCACCTGGTGGGTGTCCTGGTTCTGCTCCAGCCGCATCGTCGGGTCCTCGGCGACCAGCCGGGCGAGGCCCTGCGACAGCTTGTCCTCGTCGGGTTTGCTGTGCGCCTGGATGGCCAGCGGCAGCAGCGGGTCGGGCATCTGCCACGGCTCCATGAGCAGCGGGTCGTCCTTCGCGGACAGGGTGTCGCCGGTCTCGGCGCGGCTCAGCTTGGCCACGCACGCCAGGTCACCTGCGATGACGTGCGACACCGGGCGCTGCTGCTTGCCGAAGGGCGTGGACAGGGCGCCGATCCGCTCGTCGACGTCGTGGTCCTCGTGGCCCCGGTCGGCCAGTCCGTGTCCGGAGACGTGGACCGTCTGGTCGGCGCGCAGGGTGCCGGAGAACACGCGGATCAGCGACAGCCGGCCCACGTACGGGTCCGAGGACGTCTTCACGACCTCGGCGACCAGCGGGGCGTCCGGGTCGCAGGGCTTGAGCTCGCGCGGCTCGCCGTCGATAGTGGTGACCCGCACCGTCTCGTGCTCCAGCGGTGTCGGGAAGCCGCGCGTGACCAGCTCCAGCAGCTCCACCGTGCCGAGCCCCTGCCGGGCGCCCTCGGTCGCGGGGGCGGCGGCCAGGACGGGGAAGAAGACCCCGCGCGCCACGGCCCGCTCCAGGTCGTCGATGAGCGTCTTGACGTCGACCGGCTCCCCGCCGAGGTAGCGGTCCATGAGGGTCTCGTCCTCGCTCTCCGAGATGATCCCCTCGATCAGCCGGTTGCGGGCCTCCTCGATCAGCGGCAGCTGGTCCTCGCCCGGCTCCGACTCCTTGCGCTCGCCGGTCGAGTAGTCGAAGAGCTTCTGCGACAGCAGTCCGATCAGTCCGGTCACGGGCGCGTGCCCGTCGGGCGCCTGCGGGCCGTGCAGCGGCAGGTAGAGCGGCAGGACCGCGTCGGGGTCGTCCGCGCCGAAGGCCTCCGCGCAGATCCGCGTCATCTCCTCGAAGTCGGCGCGCGCCGCCTCCAGGTGCGTGATGACGATCGCCCGGGGCATCCCGACCGCCGCGCACTCCTCCCACACCATGCGCGTCGAGCCGTCCACGCCGTCCGACGCCGAGACGACGAAGAGGGCCGCGTCCGCCGCCCGCAGACCGGCCCTGAGCTCACCGACGAAGTCGGCGTATCCGGGGGTGTCGAGGAGGTTGACCTTGATGCCGTCCCACTCGACGGGCACCAGGGAGAGCTGCACCGAGCGCTGCTGCCGGTGCTCGATCTCGTCGTAGTCGGAGACGGTGCCGCCGTCCTCCACGCGGCCCGCCCGGTTCACCGCCCCCGCCGTCAGCGCGAGGGCTTCCACCAACGTCGTCTTGCCCGATCCGGAGTGGCCGACCAGCACCACATTCCGTACGGACTGGGGGTGGTCGGCCGCCTGTGCCCTGCCGGCGGCTCCGGGGTGTGTCTGTGCCTTGTCGCCCATGGTCCTGCCTCCCGTGCACGGTGAGGTCACTGTGGGCGCGGACACGCGGGATCCGCGTGCGGTGCGGCTCCGGCGACGCCCGCGGTTCTTCGACCTTCCCACTCCCGTCACGGCGCGTCCATACGAACGACGTCATCGCGACTCCCACCAGCCGCTTGAGGGTTCAACCGAAGGGGTCCGGGTGCCCCGCCCTCGCCCGCACGCGCGCGTGGCTACGATGGGCCAGCCGGTGGCCAGCAGGGGCCAGACGGCGACACCGACCCTCGGGAAGGCCATGCTGAACAAGTACGCGCGTGCATTCTTCACGCGTGTCCTCACACCGTTCGCCGCGTTTCTGATCCGCCGGGGCGTCAGCCCCGACACCGTCACGCTCATCGGCACCGCCGGGGTGGTCGCGGGCGCGCTGGTCTTCTACCCCATGGGCGAGTTCTTCTGGGGCACGGTCGTGATCACGCTGTTCGTGTTCTCCGACCTCGTCGACGGCAACATGGCCCGTCAGCTCGGCCGCTCCAGCCGCTGGGGCGCCTTCCTGGACTCCACGCTCGACCGGGTCGCCGACGGCGCGATCTTCGGCGGCTTCATCCTCTGGTACGCGGGCGGCGGCGACGACCTCGTCCTGTGCGCCGTCTCGATCTTCTGCCTGGCCAGCGGGCAGGTGGTGTCGTACACCAAGGCCCGCGGCGAGTCGATCGGCCTGCCGGTCGCGGTCAACGGGCTCGTCGAGCGGGCCGAGCGGCTGGTGATCTCGCTGGTCGCGGCCGGTCTGGCGGGCCTGCACGCGTTCGGCGTCCCGGGCATCCAGTACCTGCTGCCGGTCGCCCTGTGGATCGTCGCCGTGGGCAGCCTCGTCACGCTGATCCAGCGGGTCGTCACGGTCCGCCGGGAGTCCGCCGAGGCCGAGGCGGCGGCCGCGCAGGACCGGGCCGGCGCGCAGGACAATGAGGGCGAGCAGCACAACGCCTCTCACGGAAGCGAGGCGGCCACGTGAGCGCCCAGGACCGGCTGACGGACGCGCTGTACGGCCTCGGCTGGAGCACCGTCAAGAAGCTCCCCGAGCCGGTCGCCGTACGGCTCGGGCGCACCATCGCCGACGCCGCCTGGAAGCAGCGGGGCAAGGGCGTACAGCGCCTGGAGAGCAACTACGCGCGCGTGGTGCCCGGCGCGAGCCCCGAGCGCCTCGCCGAGCTGTCCCGCGCGGGCATGCGCTCCTACCTGCGCTACTGGATGGAGTCCTTCCGCCTCCCGGCCTGGAGCAAGGAGCGGATCGCGGAGGGCTTCACCGTCAAGGATCTGCACCATCTCACCGAGGGCCTGGCCGCGGGAAAGGGCGTCGTACTCGCCCTGCCGCACCTGGCCAACTGGGACCTCGCCGGCGCCTGGGTCACCACGCAGCTCGGCATCCCCTTCACCACGGTCGCCGAGCGCCTGAAGCCCGAGACGCTCTACGACCGGTTCGTCGCCTACCGCGAGGGCCTCGGCATGGAGGTCCTGCCGCACAGCGGCGGCACCGCCTTCGGCACCCTGGCGAGGCGGCTGCGCGACGGCGGCCTGGTCTGCCTGGTCGCCGACCGCGACCTGTCCGCCTCCGGAGTCGAGGTCGACTTCTTCGGCGACACGGCCCGGATGCCGGCCGGACCGGCCCTGCTCGCCCAGCAGACGGGCGCCCTGCTGCTGCCCGTCACGCTCTGGTACGACGACTCGCCCGTGATGCGCGGCCGCGTCCATCCGCCCGTCGAGGTGCCCGAGTCAGGCACGCGCGCCGAGAAGACGTCTGTCATGACACAGGCGCTGGCCGACGCCTTCGCCACCGGGATCGCCGACCATCCGGAGGACTGGCACATGCTGCAGCGCCTGTGGCTCGCGGACCTCGACCCTGCGAAGGGGCGCCCGTGAGGATCGGCATCGTCTGCCCGTACTCCTGGGACGTACCGGGCGGCGTCCAGTTCCACATCCGCGACCTCGCCGAGTACTTCCTCCGTCTCGGCCACGAGGTGTCGGTCCTGGCCCCGGCCGACGACGACACCCCGCTGCCGCCGTACGTCGTCTCGGCCGGGCGCGCGGTGCCGGTGCCGTACAACGGCTCGGTGGCGCGGCTGAACTTCGGCTTCCTGAGCGCCGCCCGGGTGCGCCGCTGGCTGCACGACGGCGCGTTCGACGTGATCCACATCCACGAGCCGACCTCGCCGTCGCTGGGCCTGCTGGCCTGCTGGGCCGCCCAGGGCCCGATCGTGGCGACCTTCCACACGTCCAACCCGCGCTCGCGGGCCATGATCGCCGCCTACGCCATCCTCCAGGCCGCCCTGGAGAAGATCAGCGCCCGGATCGCCGTGAGCGAGTACGCCCGCCGCACGCTCGTGGAGCACCTCGGCGGGGACGCGGTGGTGATCCCGAACGGCGTCGACGTCGACTTCTTCGCCCAGGCCGAGCCCAAGGCCGAGTGGCAGGGCGACACGATCGGCTTCATCGGGCGCATCGACGAGCCCCGCAAGGGACTGCCGGTGCTCATGAGGGCCTTGCCGAAGATCCTCGCCGCCCGGCCGCAGACGCGGCTGCTGGTCGCCGGGCGCGGTGACGAGGAGGAGGCGGTGGAGTCCCTGCCGGTCGAGCTGCGCTCCCGCGTGGAGTTCCTCGGCATGGTCAGCGACGAGGACAAGGCCCGCTTCCTGCGCAGCGTCGACCTGTACGTCGCGCCCAACACCGGCGGTGAGAGCTTCGGCATCATCCTCGTCGAGGCCATGTCGGCCGGAGCCCCCGTCCTCGCCTCCGACCTGGACGCCTTCGCGCAGGTCCTGGACCGGGGAGCCGCCGGGGAACTCTTCCCGAACGAGGACGCCGACGCCCTGGCCGACGCGGCCGTACGGCTCCTGGCGGACCCGGAGCGCCGCGCCGAGCTGCGCGAGCGGGGAAGTGCCCACGTCCGCCGCTTCGACTGGTCGACCGTCGGCGCGGACATCATGTCCGTCTACGAGACGGTGACGGCGGGGGCGGCGGCGGTGGCCGAGGACGAGCGGACGACCGGGCTGTGGGGCCGGCTGGGGCTGGCACGGGACTGACACCGGGCAGCGGGTACGTTTCGAGCCATTTCGAACAGACCCGGACGGCCATGCTCCGTGCGGGGCAGGGTGGAGTGCACGGACAATCCAACCCTGCCGCTAGCCTTGCCGCCCGTGACCACCACTCTCATCTGGATCGCCGTGGCCCTGGTGGCGATCGGGCTCTACCTGAGCTGGACCGCCGGGCGCCTCGACCGCCTCCACGCCCGGATCGACGCCGCCCGGGCCGCCCTGGACGCGCAGCTGCTGCGCCGGGCCTCGGTGGCGCAGGAACTGGCCACGTCCGGGGTCCTGGATCCGGCCGCCTCGATCGTCCTGTACGAGGCCGCCCACGCCGCCCGGCAGGCCGAGGAGGAGCAGCGGGAGGTCGCCGAGAGCGAGCTGAGCCAGGCACTGCGCGCCGTTTTCGCCGAGTCCGCGCAGGTGGAGGCGGTACGCGAGGCGCCCGGGGGAGAGGAGGCGGCCCGGGAACTCACCGAGGCCGTGCGCAGGGTCCCGATGGCCCGGCGCTTCCACAACGACGCCGTGCGGGCGGCCCGGGCCCTGCGCCGGCACCGCAAGGTGCGCTGGTTCCGCCTGGCCGGCCACGCCCCGTTCCCTCTGGCCTTCGAAATGGACGACGAGCCTCCGGTAGCCCTGGTGGACCGGGCAGCCTAGACCGGCCCTTCCTTGTGCACGCCCGGTCGGAACCGTGATTTGCTTGTCTGCGGGGCTTGGGAATCGGCTTGTTTCCGCTCCTTACCGGACCGCCCACATTCGCAGCGGCACGAAAATCATTGCGAGGCTCGACGAAAGTGGGTTAACGTTTCGGCGGCCAGCCTGACCAGCATGGCCGGGCAGCGTGCCGGAGGGGACCGTCGACGCAGTGAGGCTTCGACGGACTGGGGCGCTCCCCAATACTCTGATGTGTGGGGGAAATCAAATTGCGGACGTCTGTACTGCTGCGCTACCGAGTGCCTCTTCGCCCCATGGCCCGGTAGGCATGCGCCTTTCCCTGTGACGTTTCAGGGTTCTCCGGCTCGGCCGCTTATTTACTTCTTCCTATTCCCGGTATACGAGACCGCTGCCTGATTAAGAGTTTCGCGCTGCGCGTCTGCGTATCGCCGATCGGCGGCACCCCGTTCTTCTGGCGTGCGTCGCCATGACTGCTGCCCGCCCGCCGGGAGCCGGCAGCCGCTCCCCCTTCTCCTTGCTCATGTGACGACCTGCCCATGCGTGGCGGCAGAAAGGTTCCATTTCACTTATGAACAGCAAGCACATCGCTTCCGCACGTGTGGGGCGGATCATGACGGGCGGCCTCGTGACCGCCACCGCCCTCGCGGCCGTCGCCGGTGCCTTAGCGCCGACAGCGGTCGCCGACAGCTCTCCGGACGTCGCGGCATCGAACGTCGCGGCCGGCGCGGCGAGCATCGGGACGACCGACGCCCAGCGCGTCGAGGCCGCGGCCGTGGTCCGTCTCGACCCGACCGCCGAGGTGCTCCTGCTCAGCGACTACGACTTCATCCACGCGCTGTGGCAGAAGGCCAGCGACGCGGGCGAGAAGCTGGACGCGGTGCGCACCGCCGCCGAGCAGGCGATGGCCAGCACGGTCGCCGAGGACCACGTGCGCTTCATCGTGACAGGCGTCCACGAGGCGTACCGGCTCGACCAGCAGCGGGAGCGGGAGAAGGCAGAAGCCGAGCGGGTGGCGCGACTGGCCAAGTCCCAGGTCCTGCTCGCCATCGGCATCCCCAGCACCCCCGAACTGCTGGCCCTCAGCGACGACAACTTCATCCGGGCCGTCGCCAGGCACGAGGCGTCCGGTCCCGAGGTGCGGGCCGCGGCACTGCAGGCGCTGGTCGGTGAGCCGGCGGACTGGCGGGAGTTCATCGTCAACGGCGCCCGCGAGGCGCACAAGCGGGACGTGGCCAAGGAACTCGAGGACCTGGCCGAGAAGGACCGCCTGGAGGCCGAGCGCCGCAAGGAACTCGCCGCGCGCAAGAACGCCGCGGCCCTGTTCCGCATCACCCCCTCCGAGGCCATGCTCGGGCTGAGCGACGACAACTTCATCCGCGAGCTGCTGCGTCTGGCCGCCGCCGACCTGCACGGCACCGAGCTGTATGCCGAAGGGCAGCGCGCCACCCGCAGCTCCGACCCGGCCGTGTGGAAGGCGTACATCCACACCGGGGCCGACGCCGCGTACAAGCGCGACGACGAGAACCGTCGCAAGAAGCTCGCCGAGGCGAACCGCAAGCTCGCCCTCCAGATACAGGCCGGCGCCGAGAACGGCGGAGTCAACCCCAACCTGGTCGCCGCGGCCAAGAAGGCCCTGGCCGGCAGCGATGACGACGTCGCTGTCTTCCTGAAGGCGGACACCCAGTACCGGCTCAAGCGCCAGTCGCTCAAGGCGTGGGGAGACGGTGAGTACGCCCGTCAGTCCAGCGCCGACCGCGGGAAGGTCGTCCTCAACGACACGCTCAAGAGCACCAGTGCGCTGGCCGACCGCGAGGACGCCACCTGGGTCATCGTGCCCTCCCTCGCGAGCCAGCCCGGGTGCTACTCCTTCGAGTCCGTGCGCAAGCCCGGCTACTACATCAGGAGCGGCAAGGCCGAGCAGGACGGACTCCGCGTGGAGGTCGCTGCGGACGACCGGAGCGCATCGTTCCGCAAGAGTGCCACATGGTGCGCCCGGCCGGCCGCTGAGCTGCCCGCCGGTGTGTCCTTCACGCAGGACGCCGGTAGCGGCGTGAACTGGCTCGCGCCCACGACGACGGCGGTCTACGCCCGCTCCTCCTTCACGTTCCTGCCGCCCGGTGCTTTCCCAGGGGATGTTTCGAAGGTGCGTAGGGCGGCCTGGCGAGTCACCGCACCAATGGCGCCCTGACGAGAAATCAGAGTGGGTGCCGGTGCCGGGGCCAGTGCGCAGACCCCGGCATCGCGCGCCAGCGAACTCGGAACGGCGACCGACCGTGCACGTACCCGCCAAAGGGGAGAGAGCAGCAGTGGTGGCAGATTCCGCCGGTCACGGCATGAGACGTCAGAGATGGGCCGTGTCCGCGTTGGTGGCCGGTGTACTGGCCGGTGGCGGCGCGCTCGTGCAGCCGGCGGCCGCCGGGGCGTACACCCCGGTGGTGGCCGCCGCCCCGGCCGACCCGTCGTCGCAGGTGGTCGCCGCCGCGGCGGACGAGGCGCGGGCACGGGTACTGCGGCTGGCCAAGTCGGGACTGCCCGCGGAGATCCGTACGTCGGCGTGGAACGCGCTGCGCAGTACGCGCGGAGATGCGGCGATCGCGGAGTGGCTGGCCCCCGGGGGCGGTTACGACGCGGCGAAGCAGCGCCTGCGTGACGCGCGGTCACGTAACCGGGCGTTCTGCGAGCGAGTGGTGAGCACGCATCCGGCGGCGTTCTCGCCGGAGGTGCGGTCGGCCGCTGAGCGGGCGCTGAAGGGCACTGACGCCGATCGGGCCGCGTTCGTGAAGACCGGTTACGCCGAGGCGCAGCAGCGTGACCGCGTGATGCGGGAGGCTGACGCGCAGCGCCGTCTGGAGGTGGCCGAGAAGGACCGTGCCTTCGTGCGGGCGGTCGCTGAGGGCGATCCGGGCGAGCAGGTGCGGGTGGCGGCGCAGTGGGCGCTGCGGTCCGGCTCCACGGACGCGGACGTCGCGGAGTTCTTCGGCTACGGCTGGGCGACGGGCGCGGCGTTGGACGTCGAGGCGTACCGGCTCCGGGTGGCGGACGGGGAGGTGCGGCGCCAGCACGTGCTGACGTTGCTGGTCGCGCACGCGGTGGCCGCCGAGGAGGCGTTGAAGTCGTCGGCCGACGCGGCGAAGGCGCGGGCCGAGGCCGAGCTGGCTTGGCGTGCGGTCGCCGATCACGCGGACGGCGCGCAGAAGGCATGGCTGGCCGAGGAGGAGGCGGCCAGGGCGCAAGCGGCGAGCTGGCAGAACATCGCCCGGCTGTCCAAGGAGAGCGCGGACGCCATCTGGGAGAAGATCAGCGCGCCGGCCGAGGCCCGACAAGGCGACTGGGCCTCGGAGCAGGAGGAGGCCGTCCTGACAGCCGCCTTCTGGAAGGACATGGAAGACCGGGCCCGGGACAGCGAGAACCGCGTCCGGGGCTGACGCCGCCGGCCCGGCGCACACCGCGCCGGGCCGGTCCACCGGGCCGACGGCCGCACGGCAGCTCCTTACCGCTGCCGGCTTCGTGGTCGAGGCCCCGCTCACCCCTGCCCGCGCACAGAGGGCGGGGAATTTTTTTGCCGAATTCCTGTGAGCTGTCGACTTGTTGAAGGAGTTCCCGTGAAGGGAAGATCCCGGCCGAGAGCCGGATTATTACGCGGGCGGGTGCCCGCAATCATGGGCAAGGCGGTGTCGACCGTCATGGCCCTGGCCGTCCTCGGCGGCGTTGCCGGCGAGGCGCGTGCGGTCACACCGGAGAGGCCGGGCGACAGGATCGAGCTGACGCGAATCCTGGCCGCATTACCGAAGCCGGCAACCGACCCCGCCCCGGCGCGTTCCGCTCTGGACGAGGCCGCCGAGGACCGCGATCGGCAACTGGTGGAGGACTTCGCGGAATTCGACGAGGAGGAGGAAGTCCGCGAGGCCGCCAGGAAGGCGTTGGAGAGTACGGATCCGAACGCGATCCGGGACTTCCTGGAACGGGGAGAGGCCGAGGCGCGCCAGCGCGCCAAGGACAAGAGGGACGCCGCGGACGTCGCCAACCGTAAGCAGATCGAAGCGCTGCGCGGCACGGGCGGCCCGTTCTTCAACGCGGAGGTCGAGCGGGTCCTGAAGGGCACGGCCCGCGACCGCGCCGATTTCCTGGCCTTCGGCGCCGAGATCGCGCGACAGCGGGACAAGGCGACGGAGCAGAACGACAAGGAACGCGCGGCGGAGAACCGCAAGCGGGTCGAGATGCTCGTCGCGGTCGGCGGTCCGGAGGTGAAGCGGGCCGCACAGGCAGCCCTGGCCACGGGCGACGACAAGGTGATCGCCGACTTCCTGGAGAAGGGCTATCTGGTCGCCGCGCAGAAGGACGCGGACGACCGGGCCGCGCACGAGAAGGCGCAGAAGGAGGCGCTGGAGGCGGCGGAGCGGCTGCGCGAGCTGGCGGAGAAGGCGGCCACGGCAGCCGAGGCCCGCACCAAGCTGATCGCCGCGCACGGCAAGGCGGTGAAGGAGCTCGAGACGGCCTCGAACGCGATGAGCGCGGCGGCATCGCAGTCCCGCGAGGCCGACCGGATGCTCGCCGCCGACCGGGCCGGCAAGCGCCTGTCCGACTACGGGCCGGTCAAGACCGAGATCGCCCGGCAGGTCGGTATCGCCGAGGACGCTGCCAAGCAGGCGCAGGTGGCGGCCGGTCAGGCCAAGGTACAGGCCGGTGTCCTGGTCGAGACGGGGCTCACCCACGGCGTCCAGTGGGCGGAGGTCGCCTCCGGTATCGAGGCCGCGGCGGACGCGGCGGCCAAGGCGGCGGCCACCGCGCAGCAAGCGGTGGAGGCAACGGCCGCCGACGCCGCCGGGCTGAACTCCAAGAACCAGGCCGAGCTGCACGCTCGGCAGGCCGCCAAGTGGCGGGAGAACGCCGAGGAGCACGCGAAGGCGGCGGCCCGGCTCGCCGAGGCGGCGGCCAAGCAGGCGAAGATCGCGGCGGACGCGGCGGCCAAGTCCCGCCAGGCCAGGATCGAGGCCGAGCACGCCGAGAAGCAGGCGTGGGACCACGCCCAGAAGACGCGCGCCGCGCGGATCGAAGCGCAGCGCCAGGCGAAGATCGCAGCGGAGCAGCGGGCGATCGCCGAACGCGAGCGCGACCTGGCGGCGGCCGCACGGGCGCGGGCCGAACGGGAACGCGACGTGGCGGCTCAGGCACGTGCGCGTGCCGAGGCCGAAGCACGGACCGCCTCGGCCAAGCGGGCCGACGCGCAGGCCGCCGCGGCCGCGGCGGCCGAGAAGCGGGCCACCGCGCAGAGCCAGGAGGGCATCGCCGCCACGGCCGACCAGCTGGCCAGGGGTGAGGAGACCAAGGCCCGCAACGCCCGGAACAAGGCGGTGGAGGCCGAACGCGCCCACAGGGCGGAAGAGGCCCGGGCCAGGGCGACCGAAGCGCTGGCCGCCAAGGCCAAGGGCACCGAGCACGCCGAGACCGCACGCACGGCGGCCACCGAGGCGCGGTCCGCTGCCAACGCGGCAGGGACGGCCGCCGGTTCGGCGCGCGCTGCGGCCGATCAGGCGTCCGGGGCGGCGGTGCGTTCGCGTTCGGCGGCCATCGAGGCCGCCGGTGCGGCCGCGCGGGCGCGGGCAGCGGCCAGTGAAGCCACCGCGCACGCCGCGCGGGCCAACGCCGCCGCCAACAAGGCCGAAGCCGCCGCCTTCGCTGCGAACGCGGCGGCGAGCAAGGCGGAGTCCGAGGCCGCGGCCACGCGCGCGGCGGCGCAGCGGGCCAATGCCAAGGCGGCCGAGGCCACCGCGCAGGAGGCACGGGCCGGCATCGCCGCCCACGAGGCCTCCCGGCTCGCCGGGCTGGCCGCCATCCACGCCAACCAGTCCCTTCAGGCGGCCAACCGCACCCGGGAGGAAGCCGACGGCGCCACCAGGGAAGCGGCGATGGCCCGCCTGCAGTCCACCATCGCCGTCCAGGCCGCCACCTCCGCCCGTACCACCGCCGCAGGCATCGCCGACCCGGCCAACACCGCCATCCAGCTCACCGCGCCGTTCACCGGCACGGACGTGAACGCCGACTTCGCCGCGGAGGTCGCCCAGGCCGCCCAGGCAATGGGCCAGGCGGAGGTGACCAAGGCCGAGGCCAGAGCGGCGGAGGCGGTCAAGGCCGCTGAAGCCGCTGAAGCCGCCGCCGCGCGCGCCAACGCCGAGGTGGGTCCGGCATTCAAGGCGGCGGCAGCGGCGGCGCGTTCCTCCGCGGACGCGGCACGCTCCTCAGTGGCCGCGATGAAGTCCGCGGCCCAGGCGGCCGAGGACGGAGCCAAGGCCCGAGCCGCAGCGGCACGGGCCAACGAGGCCGACGCCCAGGCGCAGGCCGACGCGAAACTCGCCCGCCAGGCCGCCAACCAGGCATTCGCGGACGCGGCGGCGGCCCGCAACGCCGCCACCCAGGCCGAGGCCGAGGCCGCACGCGCCCGTGGAGCGGCCACGGACGCGGAGAACCACGCCGCGGCCGCGAGCAGCGCCGCCACCCTGGCCGAGAAGGAGGCGACCGTCGCCCAGGGCGCGGCCGCCCAGGCGGAGAAGGACGCCGCCGCCGCCGACAAGCTCGCCACCTCCGCCGAGGAACACGCCAAGTCGGCCGAGACGGCCGCCAAGAACGCCGGCACCTACGCCAAGGAAGCCGACGAGGCGGCCAAGCGGGCCGAGGAGTACCAGCGAGAGCTGGAGCGCAAGGAACGCGGGGAGGCTGCCCGGAGCAAGGAGAAGGGCGACGCCTTCTCTCTGGAGGAGGCTGAGCGCCAGGCGCTCGAAGCCGCCGGCATCAGCTTGGCGGAGTACGAGGCCGCCCGCGCGCTCGCCCAGCAGGACCTGCTCGACTACCTGAAGGAGAACGGCGGCGAGCTCCTCGTCGAAATGTTCGCCGAGGACATCAAGGAGTGCTGGGACGCCCCCGACGTCGGGATCTGCCTCTGGGCCATCATCCAGAACCTCGGCCCGGCCAAAGCACTCAAGATCGCCAGCCAGCTGCCGAGGATCGCGAAGGCCATCGCGGGGATCAACGACTTCCTCGACAAGACGGCCAAGGCGAGGAAGCTCGTCGACAAGAGCGAGGACATCCTCGAGGAGGCGTGGGAGAAGCTTCCGGCCTGTGTGACGGGCAGGAAGAAGGCCGGTTCCGCGGCGCAGAGTTCCGCGCGATCGATGGACCTCGCGCCGCGCTCGTTCGTGATGTCGGGCGGCGGCAGCGACGCGGGAGACCTGGGCGACGCGCGCGAGGAGTACATCGCTAAGCTGGTCGGCGGAAAGGTGGCCAAGGGGGAAAACGGTCAGGACATTCCGATCGTCATGCCGAATGTGGGATCGAGTGGTCTCGACGTCATCGGGCCGAACGGCGAATACATTTTCGTCGGCGGTGGCGCCAAGGCCCGCAGGCCGGACAAGTTTGGAACAGCCCTCAAGATCAATAAATGGGCGGCTGACCAGGCTGGCGTGAAGGCCATCTACTACCTTGCCGACAACACCCCGGAATCCGCCATCAAGCAGGCCAAGAAGGTCTTCGGAGAAGAAAATGTGCACATCTTCACGCTGCCGGACTGCTAGCCATGGCTGACGGATTCATCCGGTGGTACCGGGAGTCGGGGGCCACGTCGGTCTTCGCCGAACAGGTGGAAATGTTCGAGGCACACGGCATGAGGCTCGTGCACCCGGTCAGAGGTGCGGCCGTGGTGCTCGACGTCGAAGGGGAACAGGTCCTCATGTGCCCGCAGGAGCTGGGCCGTCTTCTGGGCCTGCGCATTGCGTCCATCACGATGGAATGGTGGTTCTCCGCCGACATCAACGTCATCGACGCGTACGCGTACGAACCGCTCGGGTGCGAGATCCAGACACTCTGGCTGGACGGCCTCACACTGCAGCAGGCCGACGCGGTCGAGGCAGCCGTCGTCGCAGCGGCGACGGGGCTTCCGACGCCGACCCGCGCCGTGATCGTCGACCGGCGGGGTTACGGTGACCCTGACGACTGGGACTCGGCCGTGCTCTACGACGGGGAAAGGCTGCCGGCCATCGCGGACCGGGTGCTTATGCGCGACCCGCTCAAGGAGAAGCTCCTGAGGTCGTCTCCGGAGTTGAGAAGCGAGGAGGCCGGGGCAGGCCTGACCCTGCTCTCTCCCGCTCGTCCGCTCTGACACCCGCTCGGTCCGTGCCCGCGACGGTCTCCGGGCGGAAGGCCCCGCCGAACCACCACGTTCGGCGGGGCCCTCGGCATGCGTGTGGGGAAGGAAAACGATCCACCGGCTTCCCATTGGCCCTTGCTGTGGCTTGCTCCCCTCACGTTTCCTCGGTGCTGCAGAAAAACCCTCTTTCCCACCAGCGAGGTCATCCGTGTCCATCTCCGAGAACCAGGCCCCCGAGACCGGCACCGCCCGTGTGAAGCGCGGCATGGCCGAGCAGCTCAAGGGCGGCGTCATCATGGACGTCGTCACGCCGGAGCAGGCGAAGATCGCCGAGGACGCGGGCGCCGTCGCCGTCATGGCCCTGGAGCGGGTCCCGGCCGACATCCGCAAGGACGGCGGCGTGGCCCGCATGTCCGACCCGGACATGATCGAGGGCATCATCGAGGCCGTCTCGATCCCGGTCATGGCCAAGTCCCGCATCGGCCACTTCGTCGAGGCCCAGGTGCTGCAGTCCCTCGGCGTCGACTACATCGACGAGTCCGAGGTCCTCACCCCGGCCGACGAGGTCAACCACTCCGACAAGTGGGCCTTCACCACGCCGTTCGTCTGCGGTGCCACCAACCTGGGCGAGGCCCTGCGCCGCATCGCCGAGGGCGCCGCGATGATCCGCTCCAAGGGCGAGGCCGGCACCGGCAACGTCGTCGAGGCCGTCCGCCACCTGCGCCAGATCAAGAACGAGATCGCCAAGCTCCGCGGCTTCGACAACCACGAGCTGTACGCCGCCGCCAAGGAGCTGCGCGCTCCGTACGAGCTGGTCAAGGAGGTCGCCGAGCTGGGCAAGCTCCCGGTCGTGCTGTTCTCCGCCGGCGGCGTCGCCACCCCGGCCGACGCGGCCCTGATGCGCCAGCTCGGCGCCGAGGGCGTCTTCGTCGGCTCCGGCATCTTCAAGTCGGGCGACCCGGCCAAGCGCGCCGCCGCCATCGTCAAGGCCACCACCTTCTACGACGACCCGAAGATCATCGCGGACGCGTCCCGCAACCTCGGCGAGGCCATGGTCGGCATCAACTGCGACACCCTCCCCGAGACCGAGCGCTACGCCAACCGCGGCTGGTAAGGCACAGAAACTCATGAGCGACACCCCCGTCATAGGCGTCCTGGCCCTCCAGGGCGACGTACGGGAGCACCTCGTCGCCCTGGCCGCGGCCGACGCCGTGGCCAGGCCGGTGCGGCGCCCCGAAGAACTCGCCGAGGTGGACGGCCTCGTCATCCCCGGCGGCGAGTCCACCACCATCTCCAAGCTGGCCATCCTGTTCGGCGTGATGGAGCCCCTCCGCGCGCGCGTGCGGGACGGCATGCCCGTCTACGGCACCTGCGCCGGCATGATCATGCTCGCCGACAAGATCCTCGACCCGCGCTCGGGCCAGGAGACCGTCGGCGGCATCGACATGATCGTGCGCCGCAACGCCTTCGGCCGGCAGAACGAGTCCTTCGAGGCGGCCGTCGCCGTCGAGGGAGTCGAGGGCGACCCCGTGGAGGGCGTCTTCATCCGCGCCCCCTGGGTCGAGTCCGTCGGTGCCGCCGCCGAGGTGCTCGCCGAGCACGACGGCCACATCGTCGCCGTCCGTCAGGGCAACGCGCTGGCCACGTCGTTCCACCCGGAACTGACCGGCGACCACCGGGTGCACGCCCTGTTCGTCGACATGGTGCGGGCGAACCGGACAGCCGAGTCCTTGTAGGATTCCTGCGTTCGTTGCTGAGATGGGTTACGCGAAGGAGACAGGCAGATGTCCGGCCACTCTAAATGGGCCACGACGAAGCACAAGAAGGCCGTCATCGATGCCAAGCGCGGCAAGCTCTTCGCGAAGCTGATCAAGAACATCGAGGTGGCGGCGCGGATGGGCGGCGCCGACCCCGAGGGCAACCCGACGCTCTACGACGCCATCCAGAAGGCGAAGAAGTCGTCGGTCCCCAACAAGAACATCGACTCCGCGGTCAAGCGCGGCGCGGGCCTGGAGGCCGGCGGCGCCGACTACGAGACGATCATGTACGAGGGCTACGGCCCGAACGGCGTCGCGGTGCTCATCGAGTGCCTCACCGACAACCGCAACCGCGCCGCCTCCGAGGTCCGCGTCGCCATGACCCGCAACGGCGGTTCCATGGCCGACCCGGGCTCGGTGTCGTACCTGTTCAACCGCAAGGGCGTCGTGATCGTCCCCAAGGGCGAGCTGACCGAGGACGACGTCCTCGGCGCCGTCCTGGACGCCGGTGCCGAAGAGGTCAACGACCTCGGCGAGACCTTCGAGGTCATCAGCGAGGCCACCGACCTGGTCGCGGTCCGCACCGCCCTCCAGGACGCCGGCATCGACTACGACTCCGCCGACGCCAACTTCGTCCCGACCATGCAGGTCGAGCTGGACGAGGAGGGCGCCAAGAAGATCTTCAAGCTGATCGACGCGCTCGAGGACAGCGACGACGTCCAGAACGTCTTCGCCAACTTCGACGTCAGCGACGAGGTCATGGAGAAGGTCGACGCCTGAGCCGCGCACGGGTTCAACGGGCCGACGGGACACACCCCGTCGGCCCGTCGCGTTGTCGGTGGCACCCGATAGCCTGCACAAACAGGTGAGCGAAAGGGAGGGCGCGTGCGCGTACTGGGGGTGGACCCGGGACTGACCCGGTGCGGTGTGGGCGTCGTCGAGGGCGTCGCCGGACGGCCGCTCACGATGATCGGCGTCGGCGTCGTCCGGACCCCCGCCGATGCGGACCTCGGCCACCGCCTCGTCGCCGTCGAGCAGGGCATCGAGCAGTGGCTCGACGAGCACCGGCCCGAGTTCGTCGCCGTGGAGCGCGTCTTCAGCCAGCACAACGTCCGTACGGTGATGGGCACCGCCCAGGCCAGCGCCGTCGCCATGCTCTGCGCGGCCCGCCGTGGCATCCCCGTCGCCCTGCACACCCCCAGCGAGGTCAAGGCCGCCGTCACCGGCAGCGGCCGGGCCGACAAGGCACAGGTGGGCGCGATGGTGACCCGCCTGCTCCGGCTCAGCGCACCGCCCAAGCCCGCCGACGCGGCCGACGCCCTCGCCCTCGCCATCTGCCACATCTGGCGCGCCCCCGCGCAGAACCGACTCCAGCAGGCCGTCGCCCTGCACGCCACCCAAGCATCGAAAGGCCGTACGGCATGATCGCCTTCGTCAGCGGCACAGTGGCCGCACTCGCCCCGGACGCCGCGGTCGTCGAGGTCGGCGGTGTCGGCATGGCCGTCCAGTGCACGCCGAACACGCTCTCCACCCTCCGCATGGGGCAGCCGGCCAAGCTGCACACGTCCCTGGTCGTGCGCGAGGACTCCCTCACCCTGTACGGCTTCGCCGACGACGACGAGCGTCAGGTCTTCGAACTGCTCCAGACCGCGAGCGGCGTGGGTCCCAGACTCGCTCAGGCAATGCTTGCCGTGCACACCCCGGACGCCCTGCGGCGGGCGGTCGCCACCGGCGACGAGAAGGCCCTCACGGCCGTCCCCGGCATCGGCAAGAAGGGCGCCCAGAAGCTGCTCCTGGAGCTGAAGGACCGGCTCGGCGCCCCGGTCGGCGCACCCGCCGTCGGCGCACCGGTCAGCTCCGGCTGGCGCGACCAGCTGCACGCGGCCCTGATCGGCCTCGGGTACGCGACCCGGGAGGCCGACGAGGCCGTCGCCGCCGTGGCCCCGCAGGCCGAGGCCGCCGGGGGCACCCCCCAGGTGGGCCAGCTGCTGAAGGCGGCCCTGCAGACCCTGAACCGCGCCCGCTGACCCCCCACCTCTTGAGGCACATCACATGAACTGGGACGACACGACCGACGCCGATGCCGCCGAGCCGCTCGGCGGGCCCGCCGCGGAGCGGCTGGTGGACTCCGTCGCCGACCGTGAGGACCAGGCCGTCGAGGCCGCCCTGCGCCCCAAGGACCTGGACGAGTTCATCGGCCAGGAGAAGGTCCGCGAGCAGCTCGACCTCGTCCTCCGGGCGGCACGCGCGCGCGGCGCCACCGCCGACCACGTGCTGCTCTCCGGCGCCCCCGGCCTCGGCAAGACCACCCTGTCGATGATCATCGCGGCCGAGATGGGCGCCCCCATCCGCATCACGTCGGGGCCCGCCATCCAGCACGCCGGCGACCTCGCCGCGATCCTCTCCTCCCTCCAGGAGGGCGAGGTCCTCTTCCTCGACGAGATCCACCGCATGTCCCGGCCCGCCGAGGAGATGCTGTACATGGCGATGGAGGACTTCCGCGTCGACGTCATCGTCGGCAAGGGCCCGGGCGCCACCGCCATCCCGCTGGAGCTGCCCCCCTTCACCCTGGTCGGCGCCACCACACGCGCGGGCCTGCTGCCGCCCCCGCTGCGCGACCGCTTCGGCTTCACCGCGCACATGGAGTTCTACGAACCGGCCGAACTGGAGCGGGTCATCCACCGCTCGGCGAACCTCCTGGAGGTCGAGATCGAGCCGGACGGCGCCGCCGAGATCGCCGGCCGCTCCCGCGGCACGCCCCGCATCGCCAACCGCCTGCTGCGCCGCGTCCGGGACTACGCCCAGGTCAAGGCCGACGGGCTGATCACCAAGGACATCGCGGCGGCCGCCCTCGCCGTCTACGAGGTGGACGCGCGCGGCCTCGACCGTCTCGACCGGGGCGTCCTGGAAGCCCTGCTCAAGCTGTTCGGCGGCGGCCCCGTCGGCCTGTCCACGCTCGCGGTCGCGGTGGGGGAGGAGCGCGAGACCGTCGAGGAGGTCGCCGAGCCCTTCCTCGTCCGGGAGGGACTGCTGGCCCGCACCCCGCGCGGCCGGGTCGCCACCCCCGCCGCATGGGCGCATCTCGGCCTCACCCCGCCCCGCTCCCAGACCGCCGGAACCGGACAACAGGACCTGTTCGGGGCGTGACGGCGCGGTCACCGCTCCAGGACGGCGAGGACAGTGGCCGGCGCAGGAACCCCGGTGCCATGCTGAGCGTTGTTCCATGCGCGCGGACTCGCTTAGACTCCGCCGATGCCGCCTTTGTCGGCGGCGTACATACCCCCAACCATCTGGCCGCTCACAGCGCGGTCGTGTGAAGGAAGTACCGACCCGTGAGTCTCCTGACCCTCCTCCCGTTCATCGTGCTCATCGGGGCCATGTTCCTGATGACCCGGTCGGCCAAGAAGAAGCAGCAGCAGGCCGTGGAGATGCGGAACCAAATGCAGCCCGGCAGCGGTGTCCGCACCATCGGGGGCATGTACGCCACGGTCAAGGAGGTGAACGAGGACACCGTCCTCGTCGACGCCGGCCCCGGCGTCGAGCTCCTCTTCGCCAAGAACGCCATCGGTGCCGTCCTCACCGACGACGAGTACAACCGCATCGTCCACGGCATCGAGCACGACCTGAAGTCCGACACCGACATCGTCCCGGACGACGCCTCCTCCCTCACCGAGACCGGCGACTCCGCCGCCGACGCCCCCGCTGACGACAAGGCCGTCGACCTCGGCAAGAAGGACACGGCCGAGGAACCGGCCGACGAGGCCCCGGCCGGCGAGGCGAAGACGGACGCAGAGCCGAAGAAGACCGACGGCGACTCCGAGGCGAAGTAGTCGTGTCCCGGGGTGCGCGGGCAGGGTCCCGCGCACCCCGGGACACGCCATAGCTCGCACGGAATCCCGACACCATGTCATGGCCGCCCGTCCCGCCGATCCGGAGCGAGGCGGCCCGAGAGGGAGTACGAGAAGGTGGCCACACCTAAAAAGGGCCGGAGCGCGAGCGCCCAGAGCAAGCCGTGGCGCTCGCTGGCCCTGATCCTGATCGCCATCGCGGCGCTCACCGGTGGAATGTTCGCCTCGGGACACACGACCCCGCGTCTCGGCATCGACCTGGCCGGCGGCACGAGCATCACGCTCCGGGCGGTCCCCGAGGCCGGCAACGAGTCGGCGATCAACAAGACCAACATGGACACCGCCGTCTCCATCATGGAGCGCCGTGTCAATGGTCTGGGCGTCTCGGAGGCCGAGGTCCAGACACAGGGCCGCGACAACATCGTCGTGAACATCCCCAAGGGGACCAACTCCGAGCAGGCCCGCAAGCAGGTCGGCACCACCGCCAAGCTCTACTTCCGCCCCGTCATCGCCACCGAGGTCTCCGGAGGCAAGGGCGCGGCCAGCCCCTCCCCGAGCCCCACCGGCAGCCCCTCGGGCGAGCCGTCGGGCAAGGCCACCGACAAGCCCGAGGCCACCGACAAGAACTCGGCGTCCCCGTCCGCGAGCCCGACCACGCAGGGCCGCGCCGTCACCGACGCGCTGAAGGCCGACGCGACCCCGTCCGCGAGCGCCTCGGACAAGGCGAAGGCCAGCCCCTCCCCGTCCGCCTCCGGCGGCACCTCCGGCGACGACCCGAGCAAGCTCCAGGCGCAGTACGCCGCACTGGATTGCACCGACACCAAGACCCGCTCCACCATCGGTGACAACGCCAAGGCCGGCGAGTCCACCCTGGCCTGCGGCCAGAACGCGCAGGGCCAGTGGCAGAAGTACATCCTCGGCCCCGCCGAGGTCGACGGCACCGACGTCGACAAGGCCCAGGCCGTCCTGAACACCCAGACCGGCGCGGGCTGGACGGTCCAGATGGACTTCACGGACGGCGGCGCCAAGAAGTTCGCCGCCATCACCGGCAAGCTGGCGCAGAACCAGTCCCCGCAGAACCAGTTCGCGATCGTCCTCGACGGCGACGTGGTCTCCGACCCGTACGTCCGCCAGGCCCTGACCGGCGGCAACGCGGAGATCTCCGGCAACTTCAACCAGCAGTCCGCACAGGAACTCGCGAACATGCTGACCTACGGTGCGCTGCCGCTGACCTTCAAGGTGGACAGCATGACGACCGTGACCGCCGCGCTCGGCGGTGACCAGCTGCGGGCCGGCCTGATCGCCGGCGCGATCGGTCTCGCCCTGGTCGTCCTCTACCTGCTGGTCTACTACCGCGGTCTGTCGTTCGTCGCGATCCTGTCGCTGCTGGTCTCCGCCGCCCTCACCTACACGATCATGTCGCTGCTCGGCCCGGCCATCGGCTTCGCGCTGAACCTGCCGGCCGTCTGCGGTGCCATCGTCGCCATCGGCATCACAGCGGACTCGTTCATCGTCTACTTCGAACGCGTCCGCGACGAGATCCGCGAGGGCCGTACGCTGCGCCCCGCCGTCGAGCGGGCCTGGCCGCGCGCCCGGCGCACCATCCTGGTCTCCGACTTCGTGTCGTTCCTCGCCGCCGCGGTGCTCTTCATCGTCACCGTCGGCAAGGTGCGCGGCTTCGCCTTCACGCTCGGTCTGACCACGCTGCTCGACGTGGTCGTCGTCTTCCTCTTCACCAAGCCGCTGCTGACCCTGCTGGCCCGGCGCAACTTCTTCGCGAGCGGCCACAAGTGGTCCGGCCTCGACCCGAAGAGCCTGGGTGCCCAGCCGCCACTGCGCCGCACCCGCCGTCCCTCCGCCCCCGTCGAGACGAAGGAGGCGTGAGATGTCGAAACTCGGCAACCTCGGCGCCCGACTGCACCGTGGCGAGATCGGCTACGACTTCGTCAAGAACCGCAAGATCTGGTACGGCCTGTCGATCCTGATCACCATCACGGCCATCGTCGGCCTGGCGGTGCGCGGCCTGAACATGGGCATCGAGTTCCAGGGCGGTGCCGTCTTCACCACCCCGAAGAACGTCAGCGTCTCGGTCTCCCAGGCCGAGGAGTACGCGGAAGAGGCCTCCGGCCACGACGCGATCGTCCAGAAGCTCGGCGACGGCAGCCTGCGGATCCAGGTCGCGGGCATCGAGACCGACAAGGCCAACCAGATCAAGAACCAGCTCTCGGACGACCTGAAGGTCGACGCGGAGCAGATCAACGCCGAGCTGGTCGGTCCCAGCTGGGGCGAGCAGATCGCCAACAAGGCCTGGCAGGGCCTCGGCATCTTCCTCATCCTCGTGGTGATCTACCTGGCGATCGCCTTCGAATGGCGCATGGCCCTCGCCGCGTTCGTCGCCCTGATCCACGACATCACCATCACGGTCGGCATCTACGCCCTCGTCGGCTTCGAGGTCACGCCCGGCACGGTGATCGGTCTGCTGACCATCCTCGGCTACTCGCTCTACGACACGGTCGTGGTCTTCGACAGCCTCAAGGAGCAGACGAAGGACCTCACCAAGCAGACCCGCTGGACCTACAGCGACGTCGCCAACCGCTCGATCAACAGCACCCTGGTCCGCTCCATCAACACCACGGTGGTCGCGCTGCTGCCGGTGGCGGGCCTGCTGTTCATCGGCGGCGGTGTCCTCGGCGCCGGCATGCTGAACGACATCTCGCTGTCGCTGTTCGTCGGCCTCGCCGCCGGTGCCTACTCCTCGATCTTCATCGCCACGCCGCTCGTCGCCGACCTGAAGGAGCGCGAGCCGCAGATGAAGGCCCTGAAGAAGCGCGTCCTGGCCAAGCGGGCCCAGTCCGCCGCCAAGGGCGAGACCGCCCAGGAGGAGACCGCCGACGAGTCGTACGGCGACGAGCCCGAGGACGCCGCGCCCGCCGCGGTCGTCGGCCCGCGCAACCAGCCCGCGTCCCGCAGCCGCGGCCGCGGCCGCCCCTCGGGGAAGCGCCGATGACCGACATCAGGGAGCTGCTGCTCAGCCGCATCCGGGACGTGGCCGACTACCCGGAGCCGGGCGTGATGTTCAAGGACATCACCCCGCTGCTGGCCGACCCGGCGGCGTTCACCGCGCTCACCGACGCCCTCGCCGAGATCGCCGAGCGCACCCGTGCCACCAAGGTCGTCGGCCTGGAGGCCCGCGGCTTCATCCTCGGCGCCCCGGTCGCCGTCCGCGCCGGCCTCGGCTTCGTCCCCGTACGCAAGGCGGGCAAGCTCCCCGGAGCCACCCTCGCCCAGGCCTACGACCTGGAGTACGGCTCGGCCGAGATCGAGGTGCACGCCGAGGACCTGAGTGCCGACGACCGCATCCTGGTCATCGACGACGTCCTCGCCACCGGCGGCACCGCCGAGGCCTCGCTCCAGCTCATCCACCGGGCCGGCGCCGAGGTCGCGGGCCTCGCGGTCCTCATGGAGCTCGGCTTCCTCAGCGGCCGCGCCCGCCTGGAACCGGCTCTGAACGGTGCCCCGCTGGAGGCGCTGCTCACGGTCTAGCCATCCCTGAGCAGCCCGGTGGACACCGGCACGACACCGCACGGGCGGGCCCGGAACATCCGGCGCCCGCCTCGTGCGTTTCTCGGGTAGACGGTCCTCACATTGGCCTGAAGGCGATCCTGAGGCGCAGGATGGCTACCATGGGGTCTCCGGAGCCTGACCGGGGGACCCGGATCGCGCACGAGGAGTCCTCTTGCCAGACGAGGCCCAGCACCTGACCGCCGCCAAGCCCGAGTCCGCCTCGGCAGCCGCGGCCAAGCCCGCGCCGAACGCGCCCCACGCGAAGAACGACACCCGCGGGCCGGTCGAACACGCCCAGGCGGCGCCGGTCGACAAGCCCGCCGAACAGTCGCGCCCCAAGCCGGTCCCGCCCGCGGTGCGCCAGAGCGCCGGCCAGCCGGCCCGCACGGGCTCCTCCAACCGCGTCCGCGCCCGTCTGGCCCGCCTCGGCGTGCAGCGCGCGAACCCCTACAACCCGGTGCTGGAGCCGCTGCTGCGGATAGTGCGCGGCAACGACCCCAAGATCGAGACGTCGACGCTCCGCCAGATCGAGCGCGCCTACCAGGTCGCCGAGCGCTGGCACCGCGGCCAGAAGCGCAAGAGCGGCGACCCGTACATCACGCACCCCCTCGCTGTGACGACCATCCTCGCCGAGCTGGGCATGGATCCGGCCACGCTGATGGCGGGCCTGCTGCACGACACGGTCGAGGACACCGAGTACGGCCTGGAGGACCTGCGCCGCGACTTCGGCGACGTCGTCGCCCTGCTCGTCGACGGCGTCACCAAGCTCGACAAGGTCAAGTTCGGCGAGGCCGCGCAGGCCGAGACCGTGCGCAAGATGGTCGTCGCCATGGCCAAGGACCCCCGTGTCCTGGTCATCAAGCTCGCCGACCGGCTGCACAACATGCGCACCATGCGCTACCTCAAGCGCGAGAAGCAGGAGAAGAAGGCGCGCGAGACCCTGGAGATCTACGCGCCGCTCGCCCACCGCCTGGGCATGAACACCATCAAGTGGGAGCTGGAGGACCTCGCCTTCGCGATCCTCTACCCCAAGATGTACGACGAGATCGTCCGGCTGGTGGCCGAGCGGGCACCGAAGCGTGACGAGTACCTGGCCATCGTCACCGACGAGGTCCAGCAGGACCTGCGGGCGGCCCGCATCAAGGCGACCGTCACCGGCCGCCCCAAGCACTACTACAGCGTCTACCAGAAGATGATCGTCCGCGGCCGGGACTTCGCGGAGATCTACGACCTGGTCGGCATCCGCGTCCTCGTGGACACCGTCCGCGACTGCTACGCGGCCCTCGGCACGGTGCACGCGCGATGGAACCCGGTCCCCGGCCGGTTCAAGGACTACATCGCGATGCCCAAGTTCAACATGTACCAGTCGCTGCACACGACGGTCATCGGCCCCGGCGGCAAGCCGGTCGAGCTGCAGATCCGCACGTTCGACATGCACCGCCGCGCCGAGTACGGCATCGCCGCGCACTGGAAGTACAAGCAGGAGGCCGTCGCCGGCGCCTCCAAGGTCCGCACGGACGCGCCCAAGTCCTCCGGCAAGGACAAGGACGCCATCAACGACATGGCGTGGCTGCGGCAGCTCCTCGACTGGCAGAAGGAGACCGAGGACCCGGGCGAGTTCCTGGAGTCCCTGCGCTTCGACCTGTCCCGCAACGAGGTCTTCGTCTTCACCCCCAAGGGCGACGTCATAGCGCTCCCCGCGGGCGCCACCCCCGTCGACTTCGCGTACGCCGTGCACACCGAGGTCGGCCACCGCACCATAGGCGCCCGCGTCAACGGCCGTCTGGTCCCGCTGGAGTCCACCCTCGACAACGGCGACCTGGTCGAGGTCTTCACCTCCAAGGCACCCGGCGCCGGCCCCTCCCGCGACTGGCTCGGCTTCGTCAAGTCACCGCGCGCCCGCAACAAGATCCGTGCCTGGTTCTCCAAGGAGCGCCGCGACGAGGCGATCGAGCAGGGCAAGGACGCCATCGTCCGCGCCATGCGCAAGCAGAACCTGCCGATCCAGCGCATCCTGACCGGCGACTCCCTGGTGACCCTGGCGCACGAGATGCGCTACGCCGACATCTCCGCGCTGTACGCGGCGATCGGCGAGGGCCACGTCTCCGCGCAGAACATCGTGCAGAAACTGGTCCAGGCCCTCGGCGGCGAGGAGGCGGCCACCGAGGAGATCGACGAGTCGGTCCCGCCGGCCCGTGGCCGCAGCCGCAAGCGCCGCTCCAGCGCCGACCCGGGCGTCGTCGTCAAGGGCGTCGAGGACGTGTGGGTCAAGCTGGCCCGCTGCTGCACGCCCGTCCCGGGCGACCCCATCATCGGGTTCGTCACCCGCGGCAGTGGCGTATCGGTTCACCGCAGCGACTGTGTGAACGTCGACTCGCTGTCGCGGGAGCCCGAGCGCATCCTCGACGTCGAGTGGGCGCCGACGCAGTCCTCGGTCTTCCTGGTCGCCATCCAGGTCGAGGCCCTGGACCGCTCCCGGCTCCTGTCGGACGTCACACGGGTGCTGTCCGACCAGCACGTCAACATCCTCTCCGCGGCCGTCCAGACCTCCCGCGACCGCGTCGCCACCTCCCGGTTCACGTTCGAGATGGGCGACCCGAAGCATCTCGGCCATGTGCTGAAGGCGGTCCGGGGCGTGGAGGGCGTCTACGACGTGTACCGGGTGACCTCGGCGCGCAGCAGGTCGTAACCGCCCGTAGCGACCACACGAAAGGGGCTCCCGTACCGCGAGGTACGGGAGCCCCTCTCAGGTGGAGACCTCAGCCTCCGAACTCCTGCAGGCCCTTCAGCGCCTGGTCCAGCAGCGCCTGGCGGCCCTCCAGCTCACGCTCGAGCTTGTCGGCCCTGGCGTTGTTGCCCTGCGCCCGGGCCTGCTCGATCTGGCCCCGCAGCTTGTCCACCGCGGCCTGGAGCTGCCCGGTCAGACCCTCGGCACGCGCACGTGCCTCCGGGTTCGTCCGGCGCCACTCGGCTTCCTCGGCCTCCTGGATGGCCCGCTCGACGGCGTGCATCCGGCCCTCGACCTTCGGCCGGGCGTCGCGCGGCACATGGCCGATGGCCTCCCAGCGCTCGTTCACGTTGCGGAACGCGGCCCGGGCCGCCTTCAGGTCCGTGATCGGCAGGAGCTTCTCGGCCTCCTCGGCCAGCTCCTCCTTGAGCTTGAGGTTCTCCGCCTGCTCGGCGTCCCGCTCGGCGAAGACCGAGCTGCGCGCGGCGAAGAAGACGTCCTGGGCGCCGCGGAAGCGGTTCCACAGATCGTCCTCGTGCTCGCGCTGGGCGCGGCCCGCGGCCTTCCACTCGGCCATCAGCTCGCGGTACCGCGCGGCCGTCGCACCCCAGTCCGTCGAGTTCGACAGGGCCTCGGCCTCGGCGACCAGCCGCTCCTTGGTCTTGCGGGCCTCTTCGCGCTGCGCGTCGAGCTGCGCGAAGTGCTGCTTGCGCCGCTTGGAGAACGCCGACCGCGCGTGGGAGAACCGGTGCCACAGCTCGTCGTCGGACTTGCGGTCCAGCCGCGGCAGGCCCTTCCAGGTGTCCACCAGGGCCCGCAGCCGCTCACCGGCCGCCCGCCACTGGTCGGACTGCGCCAGCTGCTCGGCCTCGGCGACCAGCTCCTCCTTGGCCTTGCGCGCCTCGTCGGACTGCTTCGCCCGCTGCGCCTTGCGCTGCTCGCGGCGCGTCTCCACCAGTTCCACGAGCTTGTCCAGCCGGACCCGCAGGGCGTCCAGGTCTCCCACCGCGTGGTGCGCGTCGACCTGCTCCCGGATGTGGTCGATGGCGGCCTGGGCGTCCTTCGCCGACAGGTCGGTGGTCTTCACTCGCTTCTCGAGGAGGCCGATCTCGACAACCAGGCCCTCGTACTTGCGCTCGAAATAGGCCAGCGCCTCCTCAGGGGAGCCCGCCTGCCAGGAACCGACGACCTGCTCGCCGTCGGCCGTACGCACGTACACGGTCCCCGTCTCGTCGACGCGGCCCCACGGGTCGCTGCTCACAGCGCCTCCTCCACATGATGCCTGCGGGGGGCCTGAAGCTCCCCCGGGCATCGTCCACAGTTTCGTCACGGCCAACATAGGCGACCGGCGGGGGGCCTGTCCGCATCCCGCGCGACCGAAATTACGCAGTTGAATCAGGATTTCGTGACCGTGGCCTTGTTGATCACGACCGTCGCGTTGGGTGCGGTGGTGCCCGTCTGGTCGGGGGCCTGGGCCCCGGCGTCGGCGATCTTCTTCAGGACCTTCATGCCCGCCTCGGACACCGTACCGAACGGTGTGTAGTCGGGCGGCAGCTGGCTGTCCTGGTAGACGAGGAAGAACTGGCTGCCGCCGGTGTCGCGGCCCTGCTTGGTCTGGGCGTTGTACTGGTTCGCCATCGCGACCGTGCCCGCCGGGTACACCCCGCCCTTGAGGCTCTTGTCCTTGAGGTTCTCGTCCGGGATGGTGTAGCCGGGGCCGCCCATGCCGGTGCCCTGCGGGTCGCCGCACTGCAGGACGTAGATGACCTGGTTGGTGAGCCGGTGGCACTTGCTGTGGTCGAAGTAGCCCTTGCCGGCGAGGAAGTCGAACGAGTTGACGGTGTGCGGCGCCGCCGACGCCTTCAGCGCGATGTCTATCTCGCCGCAGGTCGTGTCGAGCTTCATCGTGTACTTCGCCGACTTGTCGATGGTCATCGCCGGTTCCTTCTTCCAGGTCTCCGACTTGACCTTGCCCGGGGCGGGCTTCTCGCAGGGGTCCGGGCCCTTGCTGGGCGAGGCGCTCGGGGTGACCTCCGCGTTCGCGTTCTCCTTCGTGCCGTCGTCCTCGAACGGCTTGGTCAGGTAGGCCGTCACGGAGAGCACCACGACCACGCCGAGAACCGAGGCGATCACGGAGTTGCGGATCCGGGCCTTGCGTCGCGCGTCGGTGCGTCGCTGCTGCTGCCGCAAGTACTTCTCACGGGCGAGCTGTCGCCGCCGCTGTTCCTGGCTGACCACCGGGTTCTCTCCTCATGCGTCTGATACGTCGACCGGTACGCGTGGGGCCTGTGCGCCGACCGCCTGCGTGTGCCCCGTACCGTATATGGGTTCGCTGAGGAATCGGCAGCGCCGGTAGGCTCTGACGACAGCCGCAGCCGCCCGTATCGACACAACGAAGGACGATCGTGCTCATTGCCGGGTTCCCCGCCGGGGCCTGGGGGACGAACTGCTACCTCGTCGCCCCCGCCGCCGGTGAGGAGTGCGTGATCATCGACCCCGGCCACCAGGCCGCCGACGGCGTCGAGGAAGCGATCAGGAAGCATCGGCTCAAGCCCGTCGCCGTCGTCCTCACCCACGGCCACATCGACCACGTGGCCTCGGTCGTCCCGGTCTGCGGCGCGCACGACGTGCCGGCCTGGATCCACCCCGACGACCGGTACATGATGAGCGACCCCGAGAAGGGGATCGGCCGTTCCATCGGGATGCCGCTGCTGGGCGAGCTGACCGTGGGGGAGCCCGATGACGTCAAGGAGCTGGCCGACGGGACGAAGCTGGAGCTGGCGGGCCTGGAGCTGTCCGTCGCGCACGCGCCGGGCCATACCAAGGGGTCGGTGACCTTCGGCATGCCCGAGGCGGCGGACATCCCGCCGATCCTGTTCTCGGGTGACCTGCTGTTCGCCGGCTCCATCGGACGCACCGACCTGCCCGGCGGTGACATGGCCGAGATGCTCGACTCGCTGGCCCGCGTGTGCCTGCCGCTCGACGACTCGACCGTGGTGCTGTCCGGCCACGGCCCCCAGACGACCATCGGCCAGGAGCGCGCCACCAACCCGTATCTGCGGCAGGTGGCCGCCGGCCAGGGAGCATCTCCGGCTCCCCGACGAGGAATGTGACGAGACCTTCCGTGAGCACCTTCAAGGCCCCCAAGGGCACGTACGACCTGATCCCGCCGGACTCCGCGAAGTACCTCGCGGTCCGCGAGGCGATCGCCGCGCCGCTGCGCAACTCCGGCTACGGCTACATCGAGACGCCGGGCTTCGAGAACGTCGAGCTCTTCGCGCGCGGGGTCGGTGAGTCCACCGACATCGTGACCAAGGAGATGTACGCCTTCGAGACCAAGGGCGGCGACCGGCTCGCCCTGCGCCCCGAGGGCACGGCCTCGGTGCTGCGCGCCGCGCTGGAGGCCAACCTGCACAAGGCCGGCAATCTCCCGGTCAAGCTCTGGTACTCCGGCTCGTACTACCGCTACGAGCGCCCCCAGAAGGGCCGCTACCGCCACTTCTCCCAGGTCGGCGCCGAGGCGATCGGCGCGGAGGACCCGGCGCTGGACGCCGAGCTGATCATCCTGGCCGACCAGGCGTACCGCTCGCTGGGCCTGAGCGACTTCCGGATCCTGCTCAACAGCCTGGGCGACAAGGAGTGCCGCCCGGTGTACCGGACGGCGCTGCAGGAGTTCCTGCGCGGCCTCGACCTGGACGAGGACACCCTGCGCCGGGCGGACATCAACCCGCTGCGCGTCCTCGACGACAAGCGCCCGGACGTCCAGAAGCAGCTGACCGACGCCCCGCTGCTGCGCGACTACCTGTGCGACGCCTGCAAGGCGTACCACGAGGAGGTCCGCGAGCTGATCACGGCGGCGGGCGTGGCCTTCGAGGACGACCCGAAGCTGGTGCGCGGCCTGGACTACTACACCCGCACCACCTTCGAGTTCGTCCACGACGGCCTCGGCTCCCAGTCCGCCGTCGGCGGCGGCGGCCGCTACGACGGCCTCTCCGAGATGATCGGGGGCCCCGCGCTGCCGTCCGTCGGCTGGGCCCTCGGCGTCGACCGCACGGTCCTCGCGCTGGAGGCGGAGGGCGTCGAGCTCGAACTGCCCGCCAGCACCAGCGTGTTCGCCGTCCCGCTCGGCGAGGAGGCCCGCCGCGTCCTGTTCGCCAAGGTCACGGAGCTGCGCAAGAACGGCATCGCGGCCGACTTCTCCTACGGCGGCAAGGGCCTGAAGGGCGCCATGAAGAACGCCAACCGCAGCGGCGCCCGCTTCACGATCGTCGCCGGCGAACGCGACCTCGCCGAAGGCGTCGTGCAGCTCAAGGACATGGAGTCCGGCGAGCAGACGGCGGTGGGCGTGAACGAGATCGTGGCCGAGCTGGAGGCCCGGCTCGGCTGAGTGCCGCAGAGGGCGCCGGAGTCTCCCGGCGCCCTCCTTCACTGCTCCAGCAGCCCGTACCGCATCGCACTCGTGACGGCCGCCGTCCGGTCGTCCACCCCCAGCTTCCCGAAGATCCGCAGCAGATACGTCTTCACGGTCGACTCGCCGATGAACAGCCGGCGGCCGATCTCCGCGTTGGTGCAGCCCTCGGCGACCAGGCGCAGTACGGCCGCTCGGACAGGCGCGGGCGCTCCGGCTTCGTCCGCAGCCGGTCCACCAGCCGGGCCGCCACGGAGGGAGCCAGCACGGTCTCGCCGCGTGCCGCCGCCCGCACGGCCTCCGCCAGCTCCGCACGCGGCAGGTCCTTCAGCAGGTAGCCCGCCGCCCCGGCCTCCACCGCCCGCAGGATGTCCCGGTCGGTCTCGTACGTCGTCAGCACGACCACCCGGCACGGCAGCCCGGCCGCCGTCATCCGCTGAATCGAGTCCACGCCCCCACCGCCCGGCATGCGCAGGTCCATCAGCACGATGTCGGGCCGCAACTCCGCCGCCAGCGCCTCCGCCCGCGGACCGCTGGACGCGTCGGCGACGACCTCCAGATCGGGCTCCGCACTGAGCATCGCCCGCAGCCCCTCCCGCACGACGGGATGGTCGTCGGCCAGGACGATGCGGATCACGGCGTCTCCCTCCTCAGGACCGGCAGCCGGACGGTCACGGCCGTGCCGTCGCCCGGGGCGCTGCGCACCTCGGCCGTACCGCCCACCTCGACGGCCCGGGCCCGCAGGCCCGCCAGACCGTACCCGCCCCGGACGGCGGCCGGGTCGAAGCCGCAGCCGTCGTCCCGTACGGACACCGTCAGCAGGTCGTCGGCGTACGTCAGCGACACCCCGACCGTCGCCGAACTCCCCGCGTGCCTGCGGGCGTTGGCCAGGGCCTCCTGACAGGCCCGCAGCGCGACCACCTCGGGCCCGGTGGGCAGCGTGCGCACCGGGCCGGACACCGCCAGCGCCGCGTCATGGCGCGCGGCGAGCCGCCGCAGCGCGTCCGGCAGGGACGCCCCGTCCAGGTCGGCGGGCGCGCCCCCGGCGACCAGGGCCCGGGCCTCGGCGAGGTTCTGCCGGGCCGTCTCGTCCATCAGCCGCAGATGGCGCCGCGCCGCGGGCAGATCGTGCTCCAGCTCCGCCTCGACCGCCTGGATCAGCATCACCAGGCTCGTGAACCCCTGCGCCAGCGTGTCGTGGATCTCCCGGGCCAGCCGCTCCCGCTCGGCCAGCGCCCCGTGCGCCTCGGACAGCCGGCCGATCTCGTGCCGGCTCGCGTCCAGCTCCGCGATCAGCTCGGCGCGCCCCTGGCTCTGCTCGATGATCCGGATGGTCCAGATCCCGATCGCCACCGAGAACACCAAGGTGACCAGGCAGAACAGCCCGTTGAAGAGCACGAGCCGGGCATCCGGGCGCCACAGCAGAGCCCAGCCCGCCACCGGCACCAGATTGATCACAGCCACAGCCACCAGCGCCGACCGCAACCGCAGCGTCATGAAGCACTGCGGGATCAGCGCGAAGGTCAGCACCCGCGTCTCACCGACGAGGACCGCCGGCGGCAGGAACAGCCCCAGAGCCGCCGCCAGATAGGCGATCGCCTGCCGCTGGTCGGGCGGATCACCCTGGATCAGCCGGCGCCCGGCCCTCACATACAGCGGAACCAGCGGGACGAGCAGCGCCACCGCGACCGCGCGGACCGGCGCCCCGGGGGACTCCGCGGCGAGCACATAGGCCACCGTGGCCGCCCACACCAGCGCGAAGTAGGTGTCCCACAGCCGGAACGAGCGCTCCCAGTGGTAGGCGCTCGCGGCCTCGTTCATCCGGTGCGCCGGTCCTTCCAGCGGAACGTCAGCAGGCACAGCGCCAATCCTCCGACGCACCACGCCGCGAGCACCAGGGCCACGCGCCCCAGCTCCCAACTCCCCGCCTGCTCCAGCACCTGGGCCGACTCCGGCAGGAACACCCCGCGCAGCCCCTGGCACATCCACTTCAGCGGGAACAGCGCCCCGACGTTCAGCATCCAGTCCGGGATCGTGCCGATGGCGATGTACACCCCGGAGATGAACTGCAGCACCAGGAAAGGCAGGACGACCACGGACGACGCGCTGTTCGCCGACCTCGGCACCGAACTGATCGCGATGCCGAGCAGGGCACACGCCGTGATCCCCAGCACGAAGATCCACCCCAGATCGAACCAGCGCCCCGCGTCCGAGGGCAGGTCCACGTCGAACAGGGTCGTGCCGACGAGGAGCAGGACCGCCGTCTCCAGCAGACCGGTGAACAGAACCAGCCAGATCTTGCCGAGGAAGTACGCCGCCGGCGGCATCGGCGTGCCCCGCAGCCGGCGCAGCACCTTCTCCTCCCGCTCGATCGCGATCGAGACCCCGAGCGCCTGGAAACTCGTCGACATGATCCCGGCCGCCATCATCGCCGGGACGTACAGCTGCGAGGCGGTGATGCCCGCGCCCTCCACGTCGTCCCGGAAGATCGACGCGAACAGGAACAGGAAGACCACCGGGAAGGCGAACGTGAACACCACCTGGTCGCGCTGCCGGAAGAACTGCCTGATCTCCAGGCCGCCCCGCCGCAGCCCCAGCCCCCACGCCCCGGGCAACCGGTCCGCGCCGACCGCCGTCCGGTCCTCTTCGACGGTCGCGGTCATGCCGGGGCCTCCTGTCCGGTCAGCCGGAGGTAGACGTCCTCCAGGGTGGGTCGGCTCACCGTCAGCCCCGGGATCTCGCCGTCGAAGCGGTGGGTGAGCGCGGCGATCGTCCTGGTCGGGGTCTCCGTGCGCTCCGCGCGCGGGGTGCCGTCCGGCTCGGTCCAGGTGACGACGGCCTCGCCGCCGTACCGCTCCCGCAGCGCCCCGGGCTCGCCCTCGGCGACGATCCGGCCCCGCGTCACGATCGCCAGCCGGTGGGCGAGGGCCTCCGCCTCCTCCAGGTAGTGCGTGGTCAGCAGGATGGTCGTGCCGTCGTCGGCCAGGGCGCGGATCAGCGACCAGAACTGCCGCCGGGCCGCCGGGTCGAACCCGGTCGTCGGCTCGTCCAGGAGCAGCAGTTCCGGGCTGCCGATCACGCCGAGCGCCACGTCGAGGCGGCGGCGCTGCCCGCCCGAGAGCTTCTTGATCCGGCTGTCCGCCTTCCCTTCCAGACCCACCAGGCCGATGACCTCGTCCGGGTCGCGCGGCCTCGGGTAGTAGCGGGCGAAGTGCCGCACGGTCTCCCGGACCGTCAACTCCGCGGGAGCCGATTCGTCCTGCCAGACGATTCCGACACGTGAGCGCCACGCGCGCGTGCCGGTCGCCGGGTCCGACCCGAGCACGGACACCTCGCCCGCGTCCCGGTCCCGGTTGCCCTGGAGGATCTCCACCGTGGTGCTCTTGCCCGCGCCGTTGGGTCCGAGCAGGCCGAACACCTCGCCCTGCCGGATGCCGAGATCGACGCCGTCGACGGCGGTCACGTCCCCGTAGCGCTTGCGCAGACCCCGCACCTCGACGGCGAGGTCGTACCCCTGTGCTGTCATACGACGAGCGTCGGCCGGAACGCGCCCCTCAGGGACGACCGGGCGGACATCCTTATGTCCACTGAACGGTGGACACGCCTGCCGGTGCGGCACAATGACCCTGCCCGAAGATGTTCAGGTCTCAAGTGACGGAATCGGCGTGATGAGCAAGACGACAGTCAGGGACGTCTCCACGGAGCCCGAGCCGGAGCGCGCCGAGATCGCGCCCCGCACGGAGGGCGGCAGCCGGGCCTTCGCCCTGCTGCTGGTGATCACCGGCGCGGCCGGGCTGCTCGCCGCGTGGGTCATCACGCTCGACAAGTTCAAGCTCCTCGAGGCCAAGGTCGAGGGCAGGACGTTCACCCCCGGCTGCAGCCTCAACCCCGTGGTCTCCTGCGGCAGCGTCATGGAGAGCAAGCAGGCCGCCGTCTTCGGCTTCCCGAACCCGATGCTCGGCCTCGTCGCCTACGGCATCGTCATCTGCGTCGGCATGAGCCTGCTCGCCCGCGCCCGCTTCCCGCGCTGGTACTGGCTCACCTTCAACGCCGGCTGCCTGTTCGGCGTCGCCTTCTGCGCCTGGCTGATGTTCCAGTCCCTGTACCGGATCAACGCGCTGTGCCTGTGGTGCTGCCTCGCCTGGGTCGCCACGATCGTCATGTTCTGGTACGTGACGTCGTTCAACATCCGCAAGGGCTTCCTGCCCGCCCCGAGCTGGCTCAAGGGCTTCTTCGGCGAGTTCACCTGGGTCATGCCCGTGCTGCACATCGGCATCATCGGCATGCTGATCCTCACGCGCTGGTGGGACTTCTGGACCAGCTGACGGCCGCACCCGGACTGTCAGTGCCGTGATTTAGGGTTTTGGACGTGGAGCCCGACCTGTTCACCGCCGCAGCCGAAGACCGCCAGGAGAAGGAGCCGTCCAGCAGCCCCCTGGCCGTGCGGATGCGCCCGCGCACGCTCGACGAGGTCGTGGGCCAGCAGCACCTGCTGAAGCCGGGCTCGCCCCTGCGCAGACTGGTCGGCGAGGGCGCCTCCGGCCCGGCCGGCCCCTCCTCGGTGATCCTCTGGGGCCCGCCCGGCACCGGCAAGACCACCCTGGCGTACGTCGTCTCCAAGGCCACCGACGCCCGCTTCGTGGAGCTGTCCGCGATCACCGCCGGCGTCAAGGAGGTCCGCGCGGTCATCGACGGCGCCCGCCGCGCCTCCGGTGGCTACGGCAAGGAGACCGTCCTCTTCCTCGACGAGATCCACCGCTTCAGCAAGGCCCAGCAGGACTCCCTGCTTCCCGCCGTCGAGAACCGCTGGGTGACGCTGATCGCGGCGACGACGGAGAACCCCTACTTCTCGGTGATCTCCCCCCTGCTGTCCCGCTCCCTCCTCCTCACCCTCGAACCGCTCACGGACGACGACATCAGGGGCCTGGTCCGCCGCGCCCTCACCGACGAGCGCGGCCTCAAGAGCGCCGTCGCCCTCCCCGAGGAGACCGAGAGCCACCTCCTGCGCATCGCCGGCGGCGACGCCCGCCGCGCCCTCACCGCCCTGGAGGCGGCCGCCGGAGCCGCCCTCGACAAGGGCGAGACGGAGATCGGCCTGACGACCCTGGAGGAGACGGTCGACCGGGCCGCCGTCAAGTACGACCGCGACGGCGACCAGCACTACGACGTGGCCAGCGCCCTGATCAAGTCCATCCGCGGCTCCGACGTCGACGCCGCCCTGCACTACCTGGCCCGCATGATCGAGGCCGGCGAGGACCCCCGCTTCATCGCCCGGCGCCTGATGATCTCCGCGAGCGAGGACATCGGCCTGGCGGACCCGACCGCCCTGCAGACGGCGGTCGCCGCGGCCCAGGCCGTCGCCATGATCGGCTTCCCCGAGGCCGCCCTCACCCTCAGCCACGCCACGATCGCCCTCGCCCTGGCGCCCAAGTCCAACGCCGCGACGACCGCGATCGGCGCCGCCCTGGAGGACGTGCGCAAGGGCCTGGCCGGACCGGTCCCCGCCCACCTGCGCGACAGCCACTACAAGGGCGCGACCAAACTCGGCCACGGCCAGGGCTACGTCTACCCGCACGACCTGCCCGAGGGCATCGCCGCCCAGCAGTACGCCCCGGACGCCCTCAAGGACCGCGAGTACTACGAGCCCACCCGGCACGGCGCGGAGGCCCGCTACGCGGACGCGGTCGAGTGGACCAGGAAGAACCTCGGTCGAAAGCGGTCCTGAGGACCCTGTAAACTCGGTCGGAGTGCCGCGTCCCGTGCAGTCAGAACGGGACAGTCGGCCGGAGCCCCGATCCTCCGGGATCGGCTCCAGGAGCGTCGCGCACCGTCGAACGGTGTCGCGGGCAGCCCACCACCCCTCGTCGTACGGACGGGACCGGTCGGTGGGCCACTCGCGTGCTGCACGTATGTGCCCAGACCAGGGGAGCGGCTGCCCACCGAGGTCCACCAGGACCGAGGCGGGTTTCCCCGGCTGCGGATGCGACCTCCCACAACCCTGACAAGCCGACACTAGGAAACGAGAAACAGTGGCGAACCAGTCCCGCCCCAAGGTCAAGAAGTCGCGTGCCCTCGGCATCGCGCTGACCCCGAAGGCCGTCAAGTACTTCGAGGCCCGCCCCTACCCGCCGGGTGAGCACGGCCGCGGCCGCAAGCAGAACTCGGACTACAAGGTCCGTCTGCTCGAGAAGCAGCGCCTGCGCGCGCAGTACGACGTGTCCGAGCGCCAGCTCGTCCGCGCCTACGAGCGTGCCTCCAAGGTCCAGGGCAAGACCGGTGAGGCCCTGATCATCGAGCTGGAGCGCCGTCTCGACGCCCTGGTCCTGCGTTCGGGCATCGCCCGCACGATCTACCAGGCCCGCCAGATGGTCGTCCACGGCCACATCGCGGTCAACGGCAAGAAGGTCGACAAGCCCTCCTTCCGTGTCCGTCCGGACGACGTCGTGCAGGTCCGCGAGCGCTCCAAGGAGAAGACGCTCTTCACGATCGCCCGTGAGGGTGGCTTCGCCCCCGACGGTGAGATTCCGCGCTACCTCCAGGTGAACCTCAAGGCCCTGGCGTTCCGCCTGGACCGCGAGCCGAACCGCAAGGAGATCCCGGTGATCTGCGACGAGCAGCTCGTCGTCGAGTACTACGCCCGCTGATCCTCGGCAGGCACGCGGTACCCCAGCCCGCCGTCTCCCCGCCCCCTACGGGCGGGCGAGGCGGCGGGCTTTCGCGATTGACCAGCCACCGGCGGGTAATCCGGTACGGAGCGCCACCCCCGGCGCGATAGGCTCGTCGCACGACTTTTTCGATGTTCAGGCACGTTTCAGGGAGCGGGTGCACAGTGTCCGGTGGAGAGGTGGCCGGAATCCTGGTGGCCGTCTTCTGGGCGATCCTGGTCTCCTTCCTCGCCGTCGCGCTGGCGAGGCTGGCCCAGACGCTCAGGGCGACCACCAAGCTCGTGGCGGACGTGACCGACCAGGCCGTCCCGCTGCTGGCCGACGCATCCTCGGCGGTCCGCTCCGCGCAGACCCAGATCGACCGGGTCGACGCGATCGCCTCCGACGTCCAGGAGGTCACGTCGAACGCCTCAGCGCTGTCGACCACCGTCGCCTCCACCTTCGGCGGCCCCCTGGTCAAGGTCGCGGCCTTCGGCTACGGCGTGCGCCGGGCCCTCGGCGGCCGCAAGGAGGACGTGCCCGCCAAGACGCCGAGGCGTACCGTGATCGTGGGCCGCACGGTCTCCCGGCGCAGCTCCCGAGGGAAGAGGGACTGAGAGCCAGCGATGTTCCGCCGCACCTTCTGGTTCACCACGGGCGTCGCCGCCGGTGTGTGGGCCACCACCAAGGTCAACCGCAAGCTGAAGCAGCTGACCCCCGAGAGCCTCGCCAGAACCGCTGGGAACAAGGCGATCGAGGCCGGTCACCGCCTCAAGGACCGCGCGGTGGAATTCGCGCTCGACGTCCGCGACAACATGGCCGTGCGGGAGGCCGAGTTGGGCGACGCCCTCGGGATCAACGACAACCCGGAACTTCCCGCACCCCGGCGGTACGCCGCCATCGAGAACCGCAGCAACCCGAAGTACGTCGACAGGACGACGTACTCGTACAACCGGAATGAGGACCACTGATGGAGTCGGCTGAGATCCGCCGCCGCTGGTTGAGCTTCTTCGAGGAGCGCGGTCACACCGTCGTCCCTTCGGCGTCGCTCATCGCGGACGACCCGACTCTGCTCCTCGTCCCCGCCGGCATGGTGCCCTTCAAGCCCTACTTCCTGGGTGAGGTCAAGCCGCCCTTCGCCCGCGCCACCAGCGTGCAGAAGTGCGTGCGCACGCCGGACATCGAAGAGGTCGGCAAGACCACCCGGCACGGCACGTTCTTCCAGATGTGCGGCAACTTCTCCTTCGGCGACTACTTCAAGGAAGGCGCCATCAAGCTCGCCTGGGAGCTGCTCACCAGCCCCCAGGACAAGGGCGGTTACGGCCTCGACCCCGAGCGCCTGTGGATCACCGTCTACAAGGACGACGACGAGGCCGAGCGCATCTGGCACGAGGTCGTCGGCGTGCCGAAGGAGCGCATCCAGCGCCTCGGCATGAAGGACAACTACTGGTCCATGGGCGTCCCCGGCCCCTGCGGCCCCTGCTCCGAGATCAACTACGACCGCGGCCCCGAGTTCGGCGCCGAGGGCGGCCCCGCCGTCAACGACGAGCGGTACGTGGAGATCTGGAACCTCGTCTTCATGCAGTACGAGCGGGGCGAGGGCACCGGCAAGGACAACTTCGAGATCCTCGGCGACCTGCCCAGCAAGAACATCGACACCGGCCTCGGTCTCGAGCGTCTCGCCATGATTCTGCAGGGCGTGCAGAACATGTACGAGATCGACACCTCGATGGCCGTGATCGACAAGGCCACCGAGCTGACCGGCGTCCGCTACGGCGACGCCCACGCCTCCGACGTCTCCCTGCGCGTGGTCACCGACCACATGCGCACCGCCACCATGCTCATCGGCGACGGCGTCACCCCGGGCAACGAGGGCCGCGGCTACGTGCTGCGCCGCATCATGCGCCGCGCCATCCGCAACATGCGCCTGCTCGGCGCCACCGGCCCGGTCGTCAAGGACCTGATCGACGTCGTCATCGGCATGATGGGCCAGCAGTACCCCGAGCTGATCACCGACCGCGAGCGCATCGAGAAGGTCGCCCTCGCCGAGGAGAACGCCTTCCTCAAGACGCTGAAGGCCGGCACGAACATCCTCGACACGGCCGTCAGCGACACCAAGGCCGCCGGCTCCACCGTCCTGCCCGGCGACAAGGCCTTCCTGCTCCACGACACCTGGGGCTTCCCGATCGACCTCACCCTGGAGATGGCCGCCGAGCAGGGCCTCTCCGTGGACGAGGAGGGCTTCCGCCGCCTGATGAAGGAGCAGCGGGAGCGCGCCAAGGCCGACGCCCAGGCCAAGAAGACCGGCCACGCCGACATGGGCGCCTACCGTGAGATCGCCGACCGCGCCGGTGCCACCGACTTCATCGGCTACACCGACACCGAGGGCGAGTCCACCATCGTCGGCATCCTCGTCGACGGCGTCTCCTCCCCGGCCGCCACCGAGGGCGACGAGGTCGAGATCGTCCTCGACCGCACCCCGTTCTACGCCGAGGGCGGCGGCCAGATCGGCGACACCGGCCGGATCAAGGCCGACTCCGGTGCCGTCATCGAGATCCGCGACTGCCAGAAGCCGGTCCCGGGCGTCTACGTGCACAAGGGCGTCGTCCAGGTCGGCGAGGTCACCGTCGGCGCTAAGGCCCACGCCGCCATCGACGACCGGCGCCGCAAGGCCATCGCCCGCGCCCACTCGGCCACGCACCTCACCCACCAGGCCCTGCGCGACGCCCTCGGCCCGACGGCCGCCCAGGCCGGTTCCGAGAACCAGCCCGGCCGCTTCCGCTTCGACTTCGGTTCCCCGTCCGCCGTTCCCACGGCCGTGATGACCGACGTCGAGCAGAAGATCAACGAGGTGCTCGCCCGCGACCTGGACGTCCAGGCCGAGGTCATGGGCATCGACGAGGCCAAGAAGCAGGGCGCCATCGCCGAGTTCGGCGAGAAGTACGGCGAGCGCGTGCGCGTGGTCACCATCGGCGACTTCTCCAAGGAGCTGTGCGGCGGCACGCACGTGCACAACACCGCCCAGCTGGGTCTGGTGAAGCTGCTCGGTGAGTCCTCCATCGGCTCCGGTGTGCGCCGGATCGAGGCCCTGGTCGGCGTGGACGCCTACAACTTCCTCGCCCGCGAGCACACGGTCGTCGCCCAGCTCCAGGAGCTGATCAAGGGCCGCCCGGAGGAGCTTCCGGAGAAGGTCTCCGCCATGCTCGGCAAGCTGAAGGACGCCGAGAAGGAGATCGAGAAGTTCCGCGCCGAGAAGGTCCTCCAGGCCGCCGCCGGTCTCGCCGAGTCCGCCAAGGACGTCCACGGCGTTGCTGTCGTGACCGGCCAGGTCCCGGACGGCACCACCGCCGACGACCTGCGCAAGCTCGTCCTCGACGTGCGCGGACGCATCCAGGGCGGCCGGGCCGCCGTCGTCGCCCTGTTCACGGTGGCGAACGGCAAGCCGCTGACGGTCATCGCCACCAACGAGGCCGCCCGCGAGCGCGGCCTCAAGGCCGGCGACCTGGTCCGCACGGCCGCCAAGACCCTCGGCGGCGGCGGTGGCGGCAAGCCGGACGTCGCCCAGGGCGGCGGCCAGAACCCCGCCGTCATCGGTGACGCCGTGGACGCCGTGGAACGACTCGTCGCCGAGACGGCCAAGTAAGAGACGGTCGAGAGTATGCGCAGAGGACGTCGACTCGCGATCGACGTCGGGGACGCCCGCATCGGGGTCGCCTCGTGCGACCCCGACGGGATCCTCGCCACCCCGGTGGAGACGGTCCCGGGGCGTGACATCCCCGCAGCTCACCGGCGGTTGAAGCAACTCGTCGAGGAGTACGAGCCGATCGAGGTCGTGGCGGGTCTCCCGCGCTCCCTCAAGGGCGGCGAGGGCCCGGCCGCGGTCAAGGTCCGCGGCTTCGTCCAGGAACTGGCGCGCATGATCGCCCCGGTTCCGGTGAGGCTCGTGGACGAACGCATGACGACGGTGACGGCCACTCAGGGACTGCGCGCCTCGGGCGTGAAGTCCAAGAAGGGGCGGTCCGTCATCGACCAGGCAGCGGCCGTGATCATCCTGCAACAGGCGCTTGAATCCGAACGGGTGTCAGGTAAAGCACCCGGCGAAGACGTCGAAGTGGTCATCTGATCGCGATACGGTAACGTTCCGCGCGATGCGGCGGCATTCGAACAGCCGCCGCACAGCAAGAGGCGGGACGGGAGCCGAGCCGGAAGCCGCGTGACCGCCGCCTCGCGGCTCTAGGGGATCGATGACTGAGTATGGCCGGGGCCAAGGCTCCGAACCGTGGCATCCGGAGGACCCGTTGTACGGGGACGGCGGATGGGGAGGACAGCAGGTCCACCAGGACCAGCAGTCCCCCTACGGCGGCCAGCCGCAGCACTATCCAGAGCAGCCGCAGCAGCCGCAGTACGGCGACTGGGGCACCGGCGAGCAGGCCGGATACGGTCAGGCGCAGCAGCAGTACCAGTACGACCAGCAGTACGCGGCACAGGCCCACGGACATCAGCAGTACCCGGGGCAGCCAGGCCCCGGGCAGCCGCAGGACCAGGGCTACCACCAGCAGCAGTACGGCGACGGCGGCTGGTCCAACGACCCCCACCAGCAGCACGTTTCCTATCCCGGCGACCCCTCGGACCCCTACGGGCAGCAGGCCGGGACGTACGACGCCGGCCACCAGGACTACTACGGCACGCCCGACGCCTACCCGCCCCCCGAGCCGCCCGGCCGCCGGCAGGCCGAGCCGGAGCCGGAGACCGACTGGGACCCCGGCCCCGACCAGGGGGAACACGCGTTCTTCGCGGGCGGCGACGACGATGACGACGGCGACGAGCCAGGCGACCGCCGCGGGCGCGACGACAAGCGCGGACGCGGCGGCAAACCCAAGAAGCGCCGCAACGGCATGGCCTGCCTGCTGGTCGTCGTGGTCCTCGGCGGCGGCCTGGCGGGCGTGAGCTACGTCGGCTACCAGTTCTTCCAGGATCGTTTCGGCGACGCCCCGGACTACGCGGGTGACGGCAACGGGCAGACGGTGACCGTCGAGATCCCCAAGGGCGCGGGCGGTTACACGATCGGTCAGGTGCTGAAGTCCGCCGGGGTCGTCAAGAGCGTCGACGCCTTCGTCTCGGCCCAGGCTGGAAACCCCGAGGGCAAGACCATCCAGGACGGCGTGTACACGCTGCAGAAGCAAATGTCGGCCGAGAGTGCGGTCGAACTGATGCTCAGTCCGAAGAGCCGCGACAACCTGATCATCGCCGAGGGCAAGCGCAACGCCGACATCTACCGCCTCATCGACAAGCGGCTGAAGATCAAGGAAGGCACCACGGCCGAGGTCGCCAAGAAGGACTACAAGAAGCTCGGCCTGCCCGCCTGGGCGCAGAACCACCCGAACGTCAAGGACCCGCTGGAAGGCTTCCTCTATCCCTCCAGTTACGGCGTGAGCGAAGGGCAGAAGCCCGAGGCCGTGCTGAAGCAGATGGTCGCGCGGGCCACCCAGACGTACGAGAAGCTCGGCGTGGAGAAGAAGGCCCAGAGCCTCGGCCTCGAAGGCCCGTGGCAGTTGATCACGGTCGCCAGCCTGGTCCAGGCCGAGGGCAAGACGCACGACGACTTCCGGAAGATGGCCGAGGTGGTCTACAACCGCCTCAAACCCACCAATACCGAGACCAACCAGTTGCTCCAGTTCGACTCGACCTTCAACTACCTGAAGAACGAGAGCAACATCCACATCAGCGAATCCGAGATCAACAGCAACAAGGACCCGTACAACACGTACACCAACAAGGGTCTGCCGCCGGGGCCGATCGGCAACCCGGGGGACGTCGCGTTGGAGGCGGCTCTGAAGCCGACGAAGGAGGGGTGGATCTACTTCGTGGCGACCGACGGCGTGAGCAAGACGGAGTTCGCCAAGACTCATGCGCAGTTCCTGAAGTTGAAGGAAAAGTTCGATGCCAGCTCCGGCAACTGAGGCGCGCCGTGCGGCGGTGCTCGGCAGCCCCATCGCCCATTCCCTCTCCCCGGTGCTGCACCGGGCGGCGTACGCGGAACTCGGGCTGACCGGTTGGTCGTACGACCGTTTCGAGGTCGACGAGGCGGCGCTCCCCGAGTTCATGGACAAGCTCGGGTCCGAATGGGCCGGGTTGTCGCTCACCATGCCGCTGAAGAGGGCCGTCATTCCGTTGCTGGACGAGGTCAGCGAGACGGCGGCCTCCGTGGAGGCGGTCAACACCGTCGTGTTCACCGAGGACGGGCGGCGCGTCGGTGACAACACCGACATCCCCGGCATCGTCGCCGCGCTGCGCGAACGCGGCATCGAACAGGTCGACTCCGCCGCCATCCTCGGCGCGGGTGCCACGGCCTCGTCCGCGTTGGCCGCGCTCGCCAGGGTCTGCACCGGCGAGATCGTCGTCCATGTGCGCAGTGCGGCCCGGGCGGCCGAGATGCGGCAGTGGGGCGAGCGGCTGGGCGTCGACGTGCGTATCGCCGCCTGGTCGGAAGCGGAGCGGGGGCTGAGCGCCCCGCTCGTGATCGCCACGACACCCGCAGGGGCCACGGACGCGCTGGCCTCCGCCGTCCCCGAGCGGCCGGCCACGCTCTTCGACGTGCTCTACGACCCCTGGCCGACCGCATTGGCCGCGCGCTGGTCGGCGTACGGCGGCGCGGTGGTCAGCGGGCTGGACCTTCTGGTTCACCAAGCCGTTCTCCAGGTGGAACAGATGACAGGCGTGTCACCGGCTCCGCTGACGGCGATGCGCACTGCCGGGGAGCATGCCCTCGCGGCCCGGTGAACACAGACCACGTATTTCCGATCAGGAACCGGAAGTGGAAATTCCAGGTTGATCACGTCGGCATGGCGGGAGTGATGGGACTCGCCGCACTCCGTCAGGGTGCCGCGCACACGGGTCGCGGTCCGGCCCGGCTCTCCCTGTCCGTCACGCGGACCGATTCCGGTCCGCGTGCTGCGACGTGGGAGGATCGGAAGTGGCGGACCGGGGCCGCGCACCCGGTCAGGTCGTCGCCGTACGCGAGGACGCGCGTACGCAGCAGTACGGGCGCGAGCACTGAGGAGCACCGTTGAGCAGGTTGCGCTGGCTGACCGCGGGGGAGTCCCACGGTCCCGCACTCGTCGCGACGCTGGAGGGTCTGCCCGCCGGCGTGCCGATCACCA
>NZ_JBEXTS010000009.1:0-361610 GCF_040628815.1 Streptomyces sp. NPDC006140
GAGGACTTCACCTGGTTCGTTCACCAGGCCCGCGAGCTGGGCATGGAGATCGCCCTGGACTTCGCCCTGCAGTGCTCCCCCGACCACCCCTGGGTGCAAAAGCACCCCGAGTGGTTCCACCACCGCCCCGACGGCACCATCGCCTACGCCGAGAACCCGCCGAAGAAGTACCAGGACATCTACCCCATCGCCTTCGACGCGGACATGGACGGCCTGGTCGCCGAAACGCTGCGGGTGCTGCGGCACTGGATGGATGCCGGGGTGCGGATCTTCCGCGTGGACAACCCGCACACCAAGCCGGTCGTCTTCTGGGAGCGGGTCATCGCGGACATCAACCGCACCGACCCCGATGTGATCTTCCTGGCCGAGGCGTTCACCCGCCCGGCGATGATGCACACCCTGGCCCAGATCGGCTTCCAGCAGTCCTACACGTACTTCACCTGGCGCAACACCAAGGAAGAACTCACCGAGTACCTCACGGAGCTGTCGGGCGAGGCGGCCTCCTACATGCGGCCGAACTTCTTCCCCAACACCCCCGACATCCTGCACGCCTACCTCCAGCACGGCGGCCGGCCCGCCTTCGAGGTCCGTGCCGTCCTCGCCGCCACGCTCTCGCCGACCTGGGGCATCTACTCCGGCTACGAACTGTGCGAGAACACCCCGCTCCGGGAAGGCAGCGAGGAGTACCTCGACTCGGAGAAGTACCAGCTCAGGCCCCGCGACTGGGCGGCCGCCGCACGCGAGGGCCGCACCATCGCCCCGCTGCTGACCCGGCTCAACACCATCCGGCGCGAGAACCCGGCCCTCCAGCAGCTGCGCGACCTCCACTTCCACCACGCGGACAAGGAAGCGGTGATCGCCTATTCGAAGCGGAAGGGTTCGAACACGGTTCTGGTCATTGCCAACCTCGACCCCCACCACACCCAGGAGGCCACGGTCTCGTTGGACATGCCGCAACTCGGCCTGGACTGGCACGAGTCGGTGCTGGTGCGCGACGAGCTCACCGGCGAGACCTATCACTGGGGCAGGGCCAACTACGTGCGCCTCGAACCGGGCCATAGGCCCGCGCATGTCTTCTCGGTTCTGCGACCGTCCACCCCGCAGATCGGAGGGTCACCCACAACATGATCGTCAACGAACCCGTTCCGGACACCTTCGAGGACACACCCGCCAGGGACCGCGACCCGGAGTGGTTCAAGCGCGCCGTCTTCTACGAGGTGCTCGTCCGCTCGTTCCAGGACAGCAACGGCGACGGCGTCGGTGACCTGAAGGGCCTGACCGCCAAGCTCGACTACCTCCAGTGGCTGGGCGTCGACTGCCTGTGGCTGCCGCCCTTCTTCAAGTCGCCGCTGCGCGACGGCGGCTACGACGTCTCCGACTACACCGCCGTACTGCCGGAGTTCGGCGACCTCGCCGACTTCGTGGAGTTCGTCGACGCCGCCCACCAGCGCGGCATGCGCGTGATCATCGACTTCGTCATGAACCACACCAGCGACCAGCACCCGTGGTTCCAGGAATCGCGCAAGGACCCGGACGGGCCCTACGGCGACTACTACGTGTGGGCGGACGACGACAAGCAGTTCCCGGACGCGCGCATCATCTTCGTCGACACCGAGGCCTCCAATTGGACCTTCGACCCGGTCCGCAAGCAGTACTACTGGCATCGCTTCTTCTCCCACCAGCCGGACCTCAACTACGAGAACCCGGCCGTGCAGGAGGAGATGATCTCCGCGCTGAAGTTCTGGCTGGACCTGGGCATCGACGGGTTCCGGCTGGACGCGGTGCCGTACCTGTACCAGGAGGAGGGCACCAACTGCGAGAACCTCCCGGCCACCCACGCCTTCCTGAAGCGGGTGCGCAAGGAGATCGACGCGCAGTACCCGGACACCGTGCTGCTCGCCGAGGCCAACCAGTGGCCCGAGGACGTCGTCGACTACTTCGGCGACTACCCGAGCGGCGGCGACGAGTGCCACATGGCCTTCCACTTCCCGGTCATGCCGCGCATCTTCATGGCCGTCCGGCGGGAATCCCGCTACCCGGTCTCCGAGATCCTGGCCAAGACCCCCGCCATTCCCTCGGGCTGCCAGTGGGGCATCTTCCTGCGCAACCACGACGAGCTCACGCTCGAGATGGTCACCGACGAAGAGCGCGACTACATGTGGGCCGAGTACGCCAAGGACCCGCGGATGCGCGCCAACATCGGCATCCGGCGCCGTCTCGCCCCGCTGCTGGACAACGACCGCAACCAGATCGAGCTGTTCACGGCCCTGCTGCTGTCGCTGCCCGGCTCGCCGATCCTGTACTACGGCGACGAGATCGGCATGGGCGACAACATCTGGCTCGGCGACCGGGACGCCGTCCGGACCCCGATGCAGTGGACCCCGGACCGCAACGCCGGCTTCTCCTCGTCCGACCCGGGCCGGCTGTTCCTGCCCACGATCATGGACCCGGTCTACGGCTACCAGGTCACGAACGTCGAGGCGTCCATGGCCTCGCCGTCGTCGCTGCTGCACTGGACCCGCCGCATGATCGAGATCCGCAAGCAGAACCCGGCCTTCGGGCTCGGCTCCTACACCGAGCTGCCGTCGACGAACCCGGCGGTGCTGGCGTTCCTGCGGGAGTACGAGGACGACCTGGTGCTGTGCGTGAACAACTTCTCGCGTTTCGCGCAGCCCACGGAGCTGGATCTCAGCGCCTTCGAGGGCCGGCACCCGGTGGAGCTGTTCGGCGGGGTCCGGTTCCCGGCCATCGGCGAGCTGCCGTACCTGCTGACGCTGGGGGGCCACGGCTTCTACTGGTTCCGGCTCCGCAAGGACACCGTATGAGGTCTGAAACGGCCCTGTGAGGCCAGATACGCGGGGCAGGCCGCAAACCCCCGTGGCGGGGCGTTTCCCCTGCCCCGCCCGGGGCACGCATCAGTAACACCCCGCCCACCCGCGTGAGCCGGAGGGGCGCCCGCCGGCACCGGCTGAAGGCGCCGAGGCGCACCAAGAATGGGTGAAAGGACGCGACGCCATGTCGGAAGCCGTCACACGCACCGTCACCACCCCGCCCGGCCTTCTCGCATCCCTGGATCCGCTGCTGCGGGAGTGGCTGCCGCGGCAGCGCTGGTTCGCGGGCAAGGGACGACCGGTCACCGGGTTCACGCTGGTCGAGGCCACCGAGCTGCTGCCGCCCTCGGCGAAGCTCGGCCTGTACCACCTGCTCGTCCGCGCCCACCAGCCGCTCGTGCCGTCCCACGGGGCGCCCGGCCACCCCGGCGACTGCTACCAGCTGCTGATAGGCGTGCGCGAGGCGCTGCCGCCTCGGCTGGCGCCCGCGCTCATCGGACACGTGCCGTCGGGCCCGCTCGCCGGCCTGACGGTCTACGACGCCCTGCACGACACCAGGCCCGCCGAGCTGCTCCTGGAGGCGCTGCGCACCCGGGCCCGTATCGGCGCGCTCAGCTTCGACCGGGACCCCGACCAGGACATCCGGTCCGGGCTGGTACCGCGCGTGGTGACCGCGGAACAGTCCAACTCGTCGATCGTCTACGGAGATACGTTCATCCTGAAGCTGTTGCGCCGGATCGTCCCCGGGGTCAATCCGGACCTGGAGCTGCCGCTGGCGCTGGCCCGCGAGGACTGCCCCCGGGTGCCCGCGCCGACGGCCTGGATGGTCGCCGACGTCCCGACCGCCGCGGACCCGGTCCTCTCCGCGGGCCCGGCGGACCACGCCGGCCAGCCGTACGTGCTGGGGGTGCTCCAGCCGTTCGTGCAGGGCGCCTCGGACGGCTGGGAGCTGGCGCTGCGCGAACTGGCCAAGGGCGAGGACTTCGGCGCCGAGGCGCGGGCCCTGGGGCGGGCGACCGCCGAGGTGCACACCGCGCTGGCCCGGGCGTTGCCGACGGTCACGCTCGGTCACGCGCAGCTGCGGCTCATGGTCGACGGCATGACCGAGCGGCTGGAGGCGGCCGTCCACGCGGTGCCCGCGCTGCGGCCGTACGCGAGCGGGCTGCGGTCGGCGTTCACGGCCCTCGCCGACCTGGCCGCCGAGGGCCGCACCTGGACCGCGCAGCGCGTGCACGGCGATCTGCACCTCGGTCAGTGCCTGCGCTCGCCGGCCGGCGAGTGGAAGCTGATCGACTTCGAGGGCGAACCGGCCCGGCCGCTGGCCGAGCGGCGCATGCCGCAGCCCGCGGTGCGGGACGTCGCCGGCATGCTGCGGTCCTTCGACTACGCGGCACGCTCGGCCGATCCGCCCCAGCCGGACTGGGCCGAGACCTGCCGCTCCGCGTACTGTTCCGGCTACGCGGAGGCCTCCGGCCGCGATCCGCGCACCGACCCGGTGCTGCTGCGCGCCTACGAGACGGACAAGGCGATCTACGAGGTGGTGTACGAGGCCCGGCACCGCCCCGACTGGCTGCCGGTGCCCCTGGCCGCCATAGACCGGCTCGCCTCGTCCGGCCACCTGACCTGACCTGACCCACCTTCGCCCAGGAGGCTCCGCCCGTGACCCCCCGCCCTGAGTCCAGCGGTTCGCGTCCCCAGGGGACGGCCGGGGAGAAGATCCCCGAGCAGCCCACGGCCGCCCAGAAGAAGAGCGCCGCGAAGAAGACGGCGGTGCCGAAACAGGCAGCGGCGAAGAAGACGGCCCCCGCGAAGACGACCGCCGCCAAGAAGGCCGCCGCCAAGAAGACGCCGGCCGGGCAGTCACCCGCGTCCAAGGCCACCGCGAAGAAGGCGGCGCCGGCGAAGACGACCGCGAAGAAGGCGGTCGCCAAGAAGACGGCACCCGAGAAGGCGGTCGCGAAGAAGGCGGCACCCGCCAAGGCCGCCGCGAAGAAGACCGCTGCCAAGGAGACCACTGCCAAGAAGGCCGTCACGAAGAAGGCTGCCGCGGCGAAACCCACGACGGCGAAGCCCACGACGGCGAAGCCCACGACCGCGAAGTCCACCGCGGCCAAGTCCACGACCACGACGGCGGCTGCCAAGAAGACCGCTGCCAAGAAGACGACGGCCAAGAAGGCCACGGCCACCAAGGCGCCCGCCAAGAAGGCCGCTGCGAAGAAGGCCGCTGTCAGGAAAGCCCCGGCGAAGAAGGCGGTGGCGGGGAAGGCCGCTGCCGCCCAGGTCGTCCCCCCGGAGATGGAGGTCGCCGTCTCGCCCGCGGTGGACGCGGTGGACCGGGAGCGGCTGCTCGCCGGTACACACCACGACCCGCACTCCGTGCTCGGCGCGCACCCCGTGCCCGGCGGCATCGCCTTCCGGGCGTTCCGGCCGTACGCCCGGTCGGTGACCGTGATCGCCGGGGAGCTGCGGGCGGAGCTGCACGCCGACGGCGAGGGGTTCTTCTCCGGGCTGCTGCCGCTGCCGGAGGTCCCGGAGTACCGGCTGCTCGTCGCGTACGAGGGCACGGTCCTGGAGACCGAGGACGCCTACCGTTTCCTGCCCACGCTGGGCGACCTCGACCTGCACCTGATCGGCGAGGGCCGGCACGAGGAGCTGTGGACGGCGCTGGGCGCGCACCCGATGACCCACCAGGGCGTGACCGGCACCCGCTTCGCGGTGTGGGCGCCGAACGCGCGGGGCGTGCGCGTGGCCGGCACCTTCAACTTCTGGGACGGCACCGGCCACGCCATGCGCTCGCTGGGCTCGTCGGGGGTGTGGGAGCTGTTCCTGCCGGACATCGGCGAGGGTGAGCTGTACAAGTACGAGATCACCCGGCCCGACGGTTCGAAGACGATGCGTGCCGACCCGCTGGCCCGCCGCACGGAGGTGCCGCCCGCGACCTCGTCGGTCATCACGTCCTCGGAGTACGAGTGGGGCGACGCCGACTGGCTGTCCCGCCGTGCCGAGGGCCCGGCGCACGAGGCGCCGTTCTCGGTGTACGAGGTGCACCTGCCGTCCTGGCGCCCGGGGCTGACCTACCGTCAGCTCGCCGAGCAGCTCCCCGGCTATGTGAAGGGCCTGGGCTTCACGCACGTCGAGCTGATGCCGGTCGCGGAGCATCCGTTCGGCGGCTCCTGGGGCTACCAGGTCACCGGCTTCTACGCGCCGACGGCCCGGCTGGGCACGCCGGACGACTTCCGGTACCTGGTCGACAAGCTGCACCAGGCCGGCATCGGCGTGATCATGGACTGGGTGCCGGCGCACTTCCCGCGCGACGACTGGGCGCTGGCCGAGTTCGACGGCCGGCCCCTGTACGAGCACGCGGATCCGCTGCGGGCCGCGCACCCCGACTGGGGCACGCTGGAGTTCGACTACGGGCGCAACGAGGTGCGCAACTTCCTCGTCGCGAACGCCGTGTACTGGTGCGAGGAGTTCCACATCGACGGGCTGCGCGTGGACGCGGTCGCCTCGATGCTCTACCTCGACTACTCGCGCGAGCCGGGCCAGTGGACGCCCAACGAGCACGGCGGCCGGGAGAACCTGGACGCGGTGGCGTTCCTGCAGGAGATGAACGCGACGGTGTACCGCAGGGTGCCCGGAGTGGTCACGATCGCCGAGGAGTCCACCGCCTGGGACGGCGTCACCCGCGCCACCCACCACAAGGGCCCGAGCGGTTTCGGCGGGCTCGGGTTCGGGCTGAAGTGGAACATGGGCTGGATGCACGACTCGCTGCAGTACATGAGCCACGAGCCGGTGTACCGCAAGTACCACCACCACGAGATGACGTTCTCGATGGTGTACGCGTACAGCGAGAACTACGTCCTGCCCATCTCCCACGACGAGGTGGTGCACGGCAAGGGCTCCCTGGTGTCGAAGATGCCGGGCGACTGGTGGCAGCAGCGCGCCGGGGTCCGGGCCTACCTCGGCTTCATGTGGGCCCACCCGGGCAAGCAACTGCTGTTCATGGGGCAGGAGTTCGCGCAGGGCGCCGAGTGGTCCGAGGCGCACGGCCCCGACTGGTGGCTGCTGGACCCGGGCTACGGGGCGGAGGCCGACCACCGGGGCGTGCGTGACCTGGTCCGCGACCTCAACACCGTCTACCGCGCCACCCCGGCGCTGTGGCGGCTCGACACCGACCCGGACGGCTTCGAGTGGATCGTCGGGGACGCCGCCGACGACAACGTGCTCGCGTTTCTGAGGCTGGACCCGGAGGGCAACCCGCTGCTCGCGGTGTCCAACTTCGCGCCGGTCGTGCGCCAGGACTACCGCCTGGGCGTGCCCGAGGACGTGCCCGCCTGGCACGAGGCGGTCAACACCGACGCCGCCCGCTACGGCGGCAGCGACGTCACGCGGGCCGACCCGGTCAAGCCCGAGGCGCAGCCCTGGCACGGCCGTCCGGCGAGCATCCGCCTGACCCTGCCGCCGCTGGCCACGGTGTGGCTGCGTCCGGCGTAGGCGGCCTGTGACAGCGCTGTGACGGGAGGAGTGGCTTCCGTCACAGCCCGTCGGGTCCGGGCCTGGTGGGGTGGCCGCATGCGTGCCACCCCGCTCATCCGCCGGCCCGGAAGGGACTGAGGCCCGTGCTGGTGGGTCTCGGTATCTCGGCGGCCTGCGCCCTCGCCGCGATCATCGCCGCCGCCGGGACCGCCGCGATGGCGTTCCCCGGGCGGCCCGAGCCGTGGCCGGTGCATCTGATGCGCCGGGCGGCGGCGATGGCCGCGTGGGCGGCCGCGGCCGTGTACTCCCTGGGCCTCTTCGCCGTGCTGACGTCGGAGTCGGACTTCAACGACGGGGCGAACTCGGTCCCGGCGCCGGCCTGCCGCGACGGCTTCGACCCGGCCACGGTCCACGGCCTGAGCCACCACCGGTCCTCGTACCTGCCGTTGCGCTTCGACTGTGTCCGCGACGACGGCTCCGTCTACTCCAGCGACCCCGGCTACGCGTGGATGAACGGGGCGACGGCGGTCCTCGCCCTCTCCGCCGCGCTGCTCGCCATCGGCGCGGGCTACGCGGTCGAACTGCGCGCCCGGAAGGCCGCCGCGGTGCGCCCGTTCAGCCCTGGCCGCGGAACATCAGCCTTCTGAGCCCGGCCAGCAGGCCCCTGGTCCGGTGGTCCGGCTCCTCGGTAGGCGGCACGCCGCCGCGGTGCTGGGAGGGGGGCCGGCGCATCTCGTAGCGCACCGGCAACAGGCGCAGGCCCCGCACCACCGGGCCCGTCCGCCAGGGCAACTGGTCGGGCGGGAGGGTGAGTTCCACGGTGGTGAGGTGGTCGAGGATGCGGCCCACCGCCTGCGCCACCAGCGCACCGGCGAGTTCCCGCGCGGCCGCGGGGCACTGGTGCTGGCCTGCGCCCCAGCCCAGGTGGGAGCGGGTGCTGAGGGCCGGGTCGACCAGACGCGAGGTGCCGATCGCGAGGAGGTCCTGGTGGGCGGCGGCGGCCGACGGCGATACCGCGTCCCCGGCCCGGATCCAGTAGTTGCCGAGCGGGGTGTCCCGCGCGGCGAAGCGGAAGCACATGTTGGCGACCGGCGGGTTGGCGAGGGCCGCCCGGTTGACCGTCTCGCCCGGTTGCCCCGCCGCCAGGCTGCGGCGGACGGTGGCGTTGCCGCGGATGACCTCCAGCAGGGTGTTGAGCACCATGTTGCCCGTGATGTCGTTCAGGTAGACCGCGTTCATGAACAGCTCCCGGCCGAGCTGTTCGTCGGACAGCTGCGGGTCGGCCAGCAGCAGGTACGAGGTGAGGTCGTCGCCGGGGCGGGCCCGGCGGTGGGCGGCGAGCCGCGTGAAGGCCGCCAGGGCCCGGGCGGTGGCGGGTTCGGCGCCCGGGCCGCCGTCGAGCATCCGCCACAGGTCCATGACGAGTTCGTCGCCGAGGTCCACCGGACAGCCGAACAGCTTCGTGGTGACCATGAGCAGCAGCGGCCGGGTGTACTGGGCGCCCAGGTCGGCGAAGCCGGCCGAGCCGGACTCGGCGGCCAGCAGCGCGACGAGACCGTCCGCGTACCGGGAGACGGCCGCCCGCAGCTCCCAGCCCTGCGGGCCGCGCGCCTCCTGGAAGGGCCGCAGCGCGGTGTGCAGGGTCTGGCGGGCGGCGCGGTGTTCCTCGTCGTCCATGAACATCGTCTGCCGCACCTCGTACCCGGCCAGCAGCGGCCAGCCGGACGGCAGTTCGCCCTGGGCGCGGGCCCGCCAGTAGCGGATGTCGCGCCGCCAGAGGGACTCGTTGCGCAGCACGTCGAGGACCTCGCGGTAGCCGAGGACGAGCCACACGGGCACGCCCATCAGCCCGACCGGTGCCACCGGGCCGTGGCGGCCGCGCAGCCGCCGGTAGACGGCCGCGGGGTCGGCGTCGAACTCCGAGGTGAGCAGCGGCTCGACGGGCAGCGATCCGATCACCGGGCTGTCGTCCGGCGCGGCCGCGTAGGGCTGGGCTTCCATACGGCAACGCTTACCGCACCGGACGTGCACGGGCAGTGACTACGCCACGAACTGTTACCGCTCCTACACGAAGGCGTCCGCCAGCGCCTTCGGCAGCTCCCCGGTGTGCAGCACGCCGAGCCGCTGGGTGGCCCGGGTCAGGGCCACGTACAGGTCGCTGGTGCCGTACCGGCCGGGCTCGACCACGAGGACGGAGTCGAACTCCAGGCCCTTGGCCTGGCGAGGGTCGAGGAGCACGACCGTCTGGGTGAGGTCGGGTTCGGCGCCCGCCGTGACGCCGTCCAGCCGGGCCGCGATGCCCCGGTGGAGGTCGCGCGGCGCGATCACCGCGAGCCGTCCCTCGGCCGGGGTGAGTTCCCCGACGGCCTTGGCGACGGCGCCGGGCAGGTCGTCGGTGGCCCGGGCCCAGGGGCGTACGCCGGTGGAGCGGACCGAGCTGGGCGGCTCGAACTCCGGGTTCTCGGCGCGGACCACGGCCGCCGCGACGTCCATGATCTCGGCGGGGGTGCGGTAGTTGACGCCCAGGCGGGTGTGCTCCCAGCGGTCCTCGACGTACGGGGCGAGGATGCCCGACCAGGAGCCGACGCCGGCCGCCTCCGCGGTCTGGGCGGGGTCGCCGACCAGGGTCATCGAGCGGGTCGGGCTGCGCCGCATCAGCAGCCGCCACGCCATCGGCGACAGCTCCTGCGCCTCGTCGACGATGATGTGCCCGAACGCCCAGGTGCGGTCGGCGGCGGCGCGCTCGGCGGCGCTGCGGTGGTCGTCCTCCTCGTGCCGTTCGGCGAACCGCTCGGCGTCGATGATGTCGTGCGCGGACAGCACCTCGGAGCTTTCGGGGTCGTCCTCCTCCTTGTCCTCGAACTCGTAGGTCCGGGAGGCGTACGACACGTCGAGCACGCCCTGCGCGTAGGCGATCTGCCGCTCCCGCTCGCGCTCGGCGCGCTCGCGGGCCAGCCGGTCGTCCTCGCCGAGGAGTTCGGCGGCCTCGTCGAGCAGCGGCACGTCCGCGACGGTCCAGCGCCGGGTCACCGGGCGGCGTACGGCGTCGGCGTCCTCGGCGGGCAGGAACTCCTCGGGCGCGGCGAGGAAGTCCGCGACGAGCCGCTGCGGGGTCAGCACCGGCCACAACTGGTCGATGGCGGACCACACTTCGGGGTTCTCGGCGAGGTCGTCGCGGATCTGGGTGATGTCGCTGGGGTCGAGCAGGCTGGAGCCGTCGAAGGGGTCGGTGCCGATCCGCTCGGCGTACAGGTCGGTGAGCGCGTTGAGGATGTGGCCCTCGAAGTGCTCGCGGGCGGCGTTGTGCGGCAGCTTGGCGGCGCGGGTGCGCTCGCGGGCGACGTTGACCAGGCCGTCGTCGAGCATGAGGACCTCGCGGTCGTGCTCGATGGCGATGACCGGGTCGGGCAGCGCCTGCCGGCTGCGGACGACCTCGGCGAGCACGTCGGCCATGCCGGCGCGGCCCTTCACGGCGGCCGCCTCGGGCGTGTCCGTGGCGGTCGCCTTCACGCCCGGGTACAGCTCGCCGACGGTCGCGAGGAGCACGCCGGTCTCGCCGAGGGAGGGCAGCACCTCGCCGATGTAGCCGAGGAACGCCGGGTTGGGCCCGACGATCAGCACCGCCCGCTTGGCGAGCAGTTCGCGGTGCTCGTAGAGCAGGTAGGCGGCGCGGTGCAGGGCGACGGCCGTCTTGCCGGTGCCCGGGCCGCCCTCCACCACCAGGACGCCGCGGTGCGGGGCGCGGATGATGCGGTCCTGGTCTGCCTGGATGGTCTGCACGATGTCGCTCATGCGGCCGGTGCGGGCCGAGTTGAGCGCGGCGAGCAGCACGGCGTCGCCCGAGGGGTCCTCGTGGCCGGTGCGGGTCTCGTCGCCGAGGTCGAGGATCTCGTCGTGCAGGTGGGTGACCCTGCGGCCGTCGGTGGCGATGTGCCGCCGGCGCCTGAGGCCCATCGGGGTGTGGCCGGTGGCCAGGTAGAAGGGCCGGGCGACGTCGGCGCGCCAGTCGATCAGGACGGGCGTGCGCTCGGCGTCGTCGGTGCGCAGGCCGATACGGCCGATGTGGTGGGTGGTGCCGGAGGTGAGGTCGATGCGGCCGAAGCACAGGGAGCCGTCCACCGCGTTCAGCGCGGCGAGCAGCCCGGAGCGCTCGGCCACGAGGATGTCCCGCTCCAGTCTGGCCTGCATGGGGGTGTTGCCCTGCGCGAGCGCGTCCGTGACGGAGGTCTCGGCGTCGCCGCGCAGCGCGTCCACGCGCGCGTACAACCCGTCGATGAATTCCTGTTCCTGTCGCAATTCATCGTCCGGAAATTCGGTGTTTGACAATTCCGCTCCCGCCCGGATATACTGTGCTCACTAAGCTTCTCCGTGGCTCCAATCGACTTGAAGTCACGAACAGACAAATATACGCAAGGAAATCCCCCGGGCGCAATTGCCCGGGGGATTTCCTCGTGTCGGGGCGGCTCTCTACAGCACGTCGGACAGCTCCTCCAGCAGCTTCCGCTTGGCCCGCGCGCCCACCATGGCCTTCACGGGCTCGCCGTCGCGGAACACCATGAACGTCGGCATGGAGAGCACCTTGCAGGCGTTGGTGGTCAGCGGGTTGTGGTCCACGTTCAGTTGCACCACCTTCAGCCGGTCGCCCTCCTCGAAGGCGAGGGCCTTGAGCACCGGCGCCATCTGCCGGCAGGGCGGGCACCAGTCGGCGGTGAACTCCACCAGGACCGGCGGCTCCGCGCCGATCACCTCGGCCTCGAAGTCCGCGTCCGTCACGTCGGTCACCATGGGTGCCTCCCCAGCTCGCAACTCGGCTCCGGACCTCCCGGAGCCTCGGCCTCGGCGGCCAGCTCGGCCCGCGCCAGCTGCCGCGCGACCGTCTCCCGGACGGTGCTCAGCTGGTCGATGAGCAAGTCGAGTTCGTCCAGCTTGCGCCGGTAGACCGCGAGGGACGCCGGGCAGGAGTCGCCCTCGGGGTGCCCGGCACGCAGGCACTCCACGAAGGGCCGCGTCTCCTCCAGGTCGAACCCGAAGTCCTGCAGCGTCCGGATCTGCCGCGGCAGCCGCAGATCGCTCTCGTCGTAGGTCCGGTATCCTCCCCCAAGCTCTCGGCTCCGCTCGAGCAGGGGGGACCCCCATCCGTGCGCCGCGCGGGCAGCAGGCCCCGCGCCTCGTAGTACCGCAGCGTCCGCGTCGTGGTCCCGGCGCGGGCGGCCAGCTCGCCGATTCGCATGCGCACGAACGTAATCCTTGACCCCGACGTCAAGGCAACAGCGGTTTCCGCTCCACCGGTGAGGTCAGCACGATCGAGGTCGTGGTGCGGCCCAGCGCGGAGATCTCCTCCAGGACCTCCTCCAGGTGGACGGTGTCCCGGACGGCGACCTTGAGGAACCAGCAGTCCTCCCCGACCACGTGGTGCACCTCGGTGATCTCGGGGCGCTCGATCAGCTCCAGGGTCCTGGGGTGCTTCAGGGTGTAGCCGCCGTGCGGATCGACCCGTACGAACGCCTGGATGCCGTAGCCGAGCCGGGCCGGCACGACGTGGGCGCCGTAGCCGCTGATGACGCCCGCCGACTCCAGTCGCCGCACCCGCTCGGTGACCGCCGCGGGGCTGAGCCGGACCCGGCGGCCCAGCTCGCTGAGCTTGATCCGGCCGTCGGTCTGGAGCAGTTCGAGGATCTGCCGGTCCAGCGCGTCGAACCCCACCGATGTTTCGTTGGCGGCGGCCCGAAGATGCCGTGGTTCTTTCGGCGTGGCGGCCGTAGCTCCCATGGTTCCCCCTTCAGCACGTGGATGTGCGCCGGGAGAATTATGGTCATGGAAAAGGCCCGGGAAGTACTGGTCATCGGCGGGAACCGCTACGTCGGAAAGCGTCTGATCGCACGGCTGCTCGCCGAGGGGCACCGCGTCACGGTGCTGAACCGGGGGTCCGCCCCGCCGCCCGCCGGGGTGGAGCACCTGGTCGCCGACCGGGACGACGAACGGTCGCTGACCGGCGCGCTCGGCTCCCGCGTCTTCGACGCCGTCGTCGACCAGGTCTGCTACACACCGCGCCAGGCGGCGATCGCCCGCCGCGTCTTCACCGGCCGAACCCGCCGCTATGTGCTGACCTCGACGGTCGAGGTGTACGAGTACGAGGACTCCCCCGTCCTCGTGCGCGAGGAGGCCGTCGACCCGTCCACCGTCACCGTCGACCTGGACCTGCCGTGGGACGACCCCGCGTTCCGGGAGTCCCACTACGGGGAGGGCAAGCGGCAGGCCGAGGCGGTGCTCGCCGCGGGCCCGGGGTTTCCGTCCACCAGCGTGCGGGTCGCCCATGTGCTGGGCGGGGACGACGACTTCACCGGGCGGCTGGCCCACTACGCCGACCGCATGCGCGCCGGCGAGCCGATCGCCGTCCCGGCCGTGAACCGTCCGGCCACCTATGTGTACGTCGAGGAGATCGCCCGCTTCCTGGCCTGGGCGGCGGGCCAGGACTTCACCGGGCCGGTGAACGCCGCCTCCCACGGGACGCTGACCACCGAGGAGTTGTGCGCGGCGGTGGCCGCGCGGGTCCCGGGCGGCAGGGCCGTGTTCCGGCCGGTCGAGGTCGGCGAGGTCTCGCCGTTCTCCTTCCGCCGCTCCTACGGCATGGACAACACCCGGGCCGCCCGGCTCGGCTTCGCCTTCACCGACGCCCGGCAGTGGCTGCCGACGGCCGTCGCCGAGACGCTCGGGAAGGGCGACTGACATGCGGTACCGCATGCTGGGCGGGGTGCGGGTGAGCGCGGTCGGGCTCGGCGCGATGCCGCTGTCCATCGAGGGCCGGCCGGACGAGGAGCGCGCCCTGGCGACCGTGCACGCCGCGCTCGACGCGGGCGTGACCCTCCTGGACACCGCCGACTCCTACCATCTGCCGGGTGCGGAGCCCGGCCACAACGAGCGTCTGGTGGCCCGCGCGCTGGCCGCCTACGGCGGTGACACCTCGGACGTGCTGGTGGCCACGAAGGGCGGCCGGGGCCGTCCGGCCGGCGGCGACTGGACGGTGGACGGCTCCCCCCGCCACCTCAAGGCCGCCGCCGAGGCATCGCTGAAGCGGCTGGGGGTCGAGGCGATCGGCCTGTACCAGCTGCACAAGCCGGACCCTTCCGTGCCGTTCGAGGAGTCGGTCGGCGCGCTGCGCGAGCTGCTCGACGCGGGCACGATCCGGCTGGCCGGGGTGTCCAACACGGACGCGGACCAGATCCGCCGGGCCCGGGCGATCCTCGGCGACCGGCTGGTGTCGGTGCAGAACCGGTACTCCCCCGCCGTCCGGGACAGCGAGCCCGAGTTGCGGCTCTGCGCCGGACTCGGGCTGGCGTTCCTGCCGTGGAGCCCGCTGGGCGGGCTGGCCCGCAGCTCCCTGGACGGGCCCTCGCGCACGGAGGGAGCGGCCCGCTTCGCCGCCTTCCACGAGGTCGCGGCGGAACGCGGCGTCAGCCCCCAACGGGTCGGACTGGCCTGGCTGCTGACCCGGTCCCCGGCCGTCGTCCCGATCCCCGGGGCGAGCCGGCCGGAGACGGCCCGGGACTCGGCCGCCGCGGCGGACCTGCGGCTCAGTGCGGAGGAACGGGCCCGACTGGACAGGGCCGCCGCGCCAGTCCGCGCCTAGGGGGTGTCCGCAAAGTCGCGTCGTTCGCCCGGAGGGCGGGCCCTGCGGCGCCATGGGGGTCCCCCTGCTCGAAGAGCTTGGGGGAGCGTGCCAGGCGTCGCGGGGCAGGCGTGACTTTGCGGACACCCCCTAGAGCCTTCGTGTGCCTTCGCCGGCACCCTTATCGGGTCCCCGCGGACTCCAGTTCCCTGTCCTCGGCGGGCTCGTCCGCGGCCTGCTGCTTGCCGGGCAGCAGCAGCGCCACCACCACCGTGCCGACGCCCAGGACCACCGCGCCGATCAGGCTGGTGTGCGCGACCGCGTCGGAGAAGGACGCCCCCACCGCGTCGGCCATCTGCCTGGCCCCGTCGGCCAGTTGACCGGCCTGCGCCTTGAGCCGCTCCGCCTGCTGCGGGTCACTCGTGTGCGCCGCCTGCTCGGCCAGCTGCCGTGCCTTGTCGCCGATGCCCTGCGCCACGGCGTACCCGGCGCCGACGGAGTCCTGGGCCGTCTCCAGGGACGACGCGGGCAGCTTGCCGCCGGCCGTGGCGTCCGAGAGGTGGCCGGAGTACGACGTCGCCAGCAGCGAGCCGAGAATGGCGATGCCGAGCGAGCCGCCCAGCTCCAGCGAGGTGTCGTTGACCGCACCGCCGACCCCCAGCTCGGACTCCGGGAACGCCCCCATGATCGCGTCCGTGCAGGGCGACAGCGCGAGCCCGATCGCGAGCCCGAGGACGATCAGGGGCGCGACGAAGTCGCCGTACGACGACCCGGAGTCGATCCGGGCGAGCAGCGCCAGGGCGGCCGTACCGCCGACCATCCCGGCCGTCACGGTCCACTTCATGCCGACCCGGGGCGTGAGGTACCCGGTGAGTGCCGCGCCCACGAACACGGCGCCCGCCAGCGGCAGCATCCGCACCCCGGTGTCCAGGGCGTCGTAGCCGAGGACGAACTGCAGGTGCTGGGTGAGGTAGTAGAAGGCGCCGAAGACCGCCAGGAAGAACAGGGCGACGGCGAGGTTGGAGCCCGCGAACCCGCGGTCGGCGAAGCGGCGGACGTCCAGGACCGGGCGCGGGTGGCGCAGCTCCCAGAGCACGAAGGCCACGAGGCCGGCGCCCGCGACGACCGCCGCCGTGACGGCCTTGGCGCCCCAGCCGAAGTGCGGACCCTCGATGATCATGTAGACCAGTGCGCCGATCCACACCACGGACAGCAGGCCGCCGCCGTAGTCGATGCGCCCGTGGTGCCCCGCCCTGGACGGCGGCACGAGGACGAACGCGCCGACGATGGCCAGGGCGGCGACGGGGACGTTGATGAGGAACGTGGAGGACCAGCCGTGGTGCTCCAGCAGCGCCCCGGCGACGAGCGGCCCGGCCGCGATGGCGAGCCCGGCCGTGGCGGTCCACAGGGTGATGGCCTTGGCGCGTTCGGCGCGCGGGAAGGTCGCGGCGAGCAGGGACAGCGTGGCGGGCATGATCATCGCGGCGCCGGCGCCCATCACGGCACGGGCGGCGATGACCGCCGTGGCGCTGTCGGCGAGGTACCCGGAGACCGCGCCGCCCCCGAACACGACGAGACCGAGGACGAGCGCGCCCCGGCGGCTGTACTTGTCGCCGATCGCGCCGAGCAGCAGCATCAGCGCGGCGTACGGGACGGTGTAGCCGTCGATGACCCACTGCAGGTCGGCGCTGGACAGGCCGAGGTCTTCGGTCATGTCGGGCGCGGCGACGGTGAGGGCGGTGTTCGCCATCACGATGATCAGCAGGCTCAGGCAGAGCACGAGGAGCGCCCACCAGCGGCGGGCGTAGGGGCGGTCCATCCTCTCGGCCGGTTCGGTCATGACGAGTCGCATGGCAGGGGGTGCCTTCCTCGCTGATTTGCACATGGGTGTGCATTTACACAACGCTGTGCAATCTACGCCGTTGCACAGCGCTGTGCAAGTCACTGCGAGGAGGGGCACAATGGCGTCCATGACCACGGGCAACATCAGCCGCGCCGACGCCAACCGGCGCCGCATCCTCGACGTCGCCCTCGCGGAGCTGCTGCGGGACCCCGACGCCTCCATGGACCAGATCGCCCGCGCCGCGGGCGTCGTACGGCGGACCGTCTACGGGCACTTCCCGAACCGCGAGGCGCTGATCAGCACGCTCGTCGACGAGGCGGTCGCGGCGCTGGCGGCCGCGCACACGGCGGGCCGCGAGGGAGTGGAGGACCCGGCGGAGGCCGTGGCGCGCTCGGTGCTGGCGGTGTGGGAGATCGCCGACCGCTACCGGCTGCTGGTCGCGCTCGCCCAGCGCACGGTCACCATGCAGGGCATCCGGGAGCGGCTCGCGCCCGTCCGGGAGGAGAGCGTCGGTCTGTTGCGGCGCGGCCTGGACCAGGGCGTCTTCAGTTCACCGCTGCCCGCGCCGGCCCTGGCCTATGTGCACGAGCAGACGCTGATCGCCGTGCTGGAGGCGGTCAACGACGGCTTGCTGGCAGCACGAGAGGCGGGCAGCTGCGCCGCGGTCACGGTACTGACCGCGGCGGGCGTGCCCGCCTCGAAGGCCACCGAACTGGTGGCGAAGCTGAACGATTGATCCTCGCGAGACATCAATCTTCGCGAGAGATTGATCTTCGAGAGAGACTGATCTTCGCGAGACATGGACCGGGCGGCTGGGCGACGGGGGGACACCCAGCCGCCCGGAGTCTCGCGGGGGCGGCGCGGCGCTCAGGCCTTCGCCAGCTCCTTCTCGCCGCCCGGCTCGGGCACCTCGACCTGGTCGTCGGCGGCCGGGCCGCCGTGGCCGTCGTCCAGCAGCGTCTTCTCGTCGAAGGGCAGCTGCCCGGCGAGGACCTGGTTGACCCGGTCCTTGTCGATCTCCTTGGTCCAGGTGCCGATCAGCACGGTCGCCACGGCGTTGCCGGCGAAGTTGGTCAGGGCGCGGGCCTCGCTCATGAAGCGGTCGATGCCGACGATGAGGCCGATGCCGTCCACCAGGGCGGGCTTGTGCGACTGCAGACCACCGGCCAGGGTCGCGAGACCGGCGCCGGTGACACCGGCGGCGCCCTTGGAGGCGACCAGCAGGAAGAGCAGCAGCGGGATCTGCTCGCCGACGGACATCGGGGTGCCCATGGCGTCGGCGATGAACAGGGACGCCATGGTCATGTAGATCATGGTGCCGTCGAGGTTGAAGGAGTAGCCGGTCGGGACGGTGATGCCGACCACCGGCTTGCTGACGCCCAGGTGCTCCATCTTCGCGATGAGCCGCGGCAGCGCGGACTCGGAGGAGGAGGTGGACAGGATCAGCAGGAACTCACGGCCGAGGTACTTGAACAGCGTGAAGATGTTCAGGCCGGAGATCACCCGCAGCAGCGCGCCGAGCACGATGAAGACGAAGAGGAAGCAGGTCACGTAGAAGCCGAGCATCAGCACGGCGAGGCTCTTGAGCGCTTCCAGGCCGGCGGAGCCGGTGACGGCGGCGATGGCGCCGAAGGCACCGATCGGGGCGGCCCACATCACCATGGCGAGGATGCGGAAGACGAGCCGCTGGATGTGCTCGATGCCGCGCAGGATGGGCTGGCCCGCCGAGCCCATGCCCTGCAGCGCGAAGCCGGCGAGCAGCGCGATCAGCAGGGTCTGCAGGACCGACTCGTTGGTGAAGGCGGAGACGATCGTGGTCGGGATGATGCCCAGCAGGAACTCGGTGGTGCCCTTGGCCTCGGCGTCGACCTGCGCGTGGCCCGCGTCCTTGACGGCGTCGGTCACCGCCAGGCCCGTGCCCGGCTCCAGGATGTTGCCGACGACCAGGCCGATGCCCAGCGCGACCAGCGACATCACCGTGAAGTAGCCGAGGGCGATACCGCCGACGGCACCGACCTTGGCGGCCTTCCGCACCGAGCCGATGCCCAGCACGATCGTGCAGAAGATGATCGGGGAGATCATCATCTTGATCAGGTTCACGAAGCCGGTGCCGATGGGCTTCAGCTCGACAGCGAAGTCGGGTGCGGCCAGACCCACCGCGATACCGGCGGCGACCGCGATGATCACCGCGATGTAGAGATAGTGCGTGCGGTCCCGCTTGGCTTTGGGTGCGGCAGGTGCCGTATCGGCTGCGCTGGTCACGGCGGCCCTCCTTGACGACGTCGTCGGCATCACCGGCGTGCGGCTCACGTCCGGGAAGAGGGAGCGGGGGCTCCCGGAGATGCGTATTGGGGAATGCCGTGACTATGTCCTGCTCTGTGAGCGCGGTCACCCTTCCGTTCATTTAGTTCACAATCAGCCACGAGGCAGACTGACGGCATGCGCTTCTCCGTCCCCGGTCCCCGCAGCCTGGCGGGCCAGCTCTTCGCCATGCAGGCCGTCCTGATAGCGGTCGTCGTGGCCGGATACGCGCTGTTCACTTATGTCAGCGACCGCAGCCAGGCCGAGGAGGCCGCGAGGCGCCAGGCCAGGGCGGTGGCGCGGTCCGTCGCCGACTCCCCGTCGGTGCTGGCGGCGACGCGCACCCCCGACCCGACCGCGGAGCTGCAGCCGTACGCGCTGAAGGTCATGCGGGACACCGAGGTCGACTTCATCACGATCATGGATCCGCGGGGCATCCGCTGGACGCATCCCGACCCGGACCAGATCGGCCAGAAGTTCCAGGGGCACACCGCCAAGGCCCTCAGGGGCGAGACCTTCACCGAGACCTACACCGGCACGCTCGGCCCCTCGGTCCGCGCGGTCACCCCGATCCAGGACGGCCGGAAGGTGGTCGGCCTGGTCAGCGCGGGCATCCGGGTCGAGGAGATCACCCAGCGGGTGCAGGACCAGCTGACGGCCCTGCTCGGTGTCGCGGCCGGCGCGCTGGCGCTGGGCGCCGTCGGCACGTACGTCATCAACGCCCGGCTGCGCCGCCACACCCACGGCATGAACGCCGCCGAGCTGAGCCGCATGCACGACTACCACCAGGCCGCCCTGCACGCGGTACGCGAAGGGCTGCTGATGCTGGACGGGCAGTACCGTGTGGCGTTGATCAACGACGGAGGGCGGGAGTTGCTCGGCGTGGCCGGGGACGTGGTGGGCAGGTCGGTGGCGGAGCTGGGACTGCCCGCCCCGCTGACCGGTGCGCTGCTGGCGTCGGAGCCGCGGGTGGACGAGGTGCACCTCACGACCTCCCGGGTCCTGGTGATCAACACCTCGCCGGTGTCGGGTGGCGAGCGGCGCGGTACGGTCGTCACCCTGCGCGATGTGACCGAACTGCAGTCGCTGATGGGCGAGTTGGACTCCGAGCGGGGCTTCACGCAGGCACTGCGCTCGCAGGCGCACGAGGCGGCGAACCGGTTGCACACGGTCGTCTCGCTGATCGAGCTGGGCCGGGCGGAGGAGGCGGTGGAGTTCGCGACGGCCGAGCTGGAGCTGGCGCAGGCGCTGACCGACCAGGTCGTGGCGGCGGTGAGCGAGCCGGTGCTGGCGGCACTGCTGCTGGGCAAGACGGCCCAGGCGAACGAGCGGGGCGTGGAGCTGATGGTGTCGGAGGACAGCCGACTGGACGACGGGCTGCTGCCGGATTCCCTGCCGGCCCGGGACCTGGTGACCATTCTCGGCAACCTGATCGACAACGCCGTGGACGCGGCACAGGGCAGCACGCGGGCGCGGGTGACGGTGGCGGCGTACACGGAGGATGCTGAGGCCGTGGGGGACGCCGAGGCCGCGGAGGGCGCCGCCCCGGAGCTGGTGATGCGGGTCTCCGACACGGGCCCGGGCGTGGACCCGGCGCATGCCGAGGCCGTGTTCCAGCGGGGCTTCTCGACGAAGCCGGCGGGCCCGGGCGGCCGGGGGCTGGGGCTGGCGCTGGTCCGTCAGGCGGTGCACCGGCACGGCGGGACGCTGTCGGTGACGGGGGCCGACGGGGGCGGCGCACAGTTCGAGGTACGGCTGCCGCTGGGCAGGGCGGCCGGCGGCACGTCCGGCGCCCCCGCCCGGGAGGGCTCGGCACCGGCGGACCCGGCCGCCGCGCTCCCGCTGTCGGCGGGACCCGTGTCGCGGACCTCCGGGGGCTCGACGTCCAAGGCCTCAGGAGGCGACGCATGACGAGCGACCCCACGAGAGAGAAGGCCATCCGCGTCCTGGTCGTGGAGGACGACCCGGTCGCCGCCGACGCCCACGTCCTGTACGTCGGCCGGGTCCCCGGCTTCGTCGCCGTGGGCAAGGCGCACACGGGCGCGGAGGCCCGCCGGGCCCTGGAGCGCACCCCCGTCGACCTGCTCCTGCTCGATCTGCACCTGCCCGACGTACACGGCCTGCAACTGGCCCGCTCCCTCCGCGCGGCCGGTCACCACGCCGACGTGATAGCGGTGACGTCGGCCCGCGATCTGGCGGTGGTCCGCGAGGGCGTCTCGCTCGGGGTCGTGCAGTACGTCCTGAAGCCGTTCACCTTCGCGACCCTGCGCGACCGGCTCGTGCGGTACGCGGAGTTCCACGCGGCGGTCGGCGAGGCGAGCGGCCAGGACGAGGTGGACCGGGCGCTCGCGGCCCTGCGCGCCCCCGGCCCGGCCGCCCTGCCCAAGGGCCTGAGCGCGCCCACGCTGGAGCGGGTGACCATCGCCCTGCGCGACAGTGCGGAGGGCCTCACGGCGGCCGGCGTGGCGGAGTCCGTGGGCATCTCCCGCATCACGGCCCGCCGTTACCTGGAGCACCTGGTGGAGGCGGGCCGCGCGGCGCGCCGGCCGCAGTACGGCACGGTGGGGCGGCCGGAGCTCCAGTACCGCTGGGTCACGGGCCAGTGACGGCCCATCAGCCTTCCGACTGAACCGCCGCACACGCATTGACCTGACTAGACCACTCAACTTAGGTTCACGACGCAGCCATCCCGGCCACAACGAAGTGCGCCCGTAGGAGGTCGTGCCCGTGCGCCCCACCGCCGCCCTCACCCCCCTCGTCGCCCTGGTCCTCGCCGCCACGACCCTCACCGCATGCGGTGGGGGCTCCGGCAGCGACCCGGACACCGTGAAGGTCTCCTTCAAGCAGTCCACGGACAACTCCGTCAAGGTGATGGACACCTATCTCGCGGACATCAAGAAGCAGTTCGAGAAGGCCCACCCCGGCAAGAAGGTCGAGCTGGTCCCGATCAAGGCCCCGGACTCGGAGTACTACACCAAGCTCCAGCAGATGCTCCGCTCCCCCAAGACCGCCCCCGACCTGGTCTACGAGGACACGTTCCTCATCAACTCCGACATCACCAGCGGCTACTTGAAGCCCCTCGACCCCTACCTCGCCAAGTGGCCCGACTGGAACCGGTTCATCGACACGGCGAAGGCGGCGGCCAAGGGCGAGGACGGCAGGACGTACGGCGTCCCGGACGGCACGGACACGCGCGGCCTGTGGTTCAGCAAGGACATCTTCGCCAAGGCCGGCCTGCCCGCCGACTGGCAGCCGAAGACCTGGAACGACGTCCTGGACGCCGCCCGCACCATCAAGAAGAAGGTCCCCGGCGTCATCCCCCTCAACGTCTACACGGGCAAGCCCGTCGGCGAGGCGGCCACCATGCAGACCTTCGAGATGCTGCTGTACGGCACGACCGACGGCGGCACGGACCCCCTCTACGACAAGGCGAGCAAGAAGTGGATCGCCGGCGGGCAGGGTTTCGAGGACGCCCTCTCCTTCGTCGAGACGGTCTACAAGGAGAAGCTCGGCCCGGATGTCTCCGACGCCCTCGACCCCAACGTCATGACCCGGGTCCGCGGCGAGTGGCTCCCGCAGGGCGAGCTCGGCATCGCCCTCGACGGCTCCTGGCTCCCGCAGGACTGGCTGCCCGGCAGCGGCCACGAGTGGCCCGAGTGGTCGAAGGAACTGGGCCTGGCGGCCATGCCGACCCAGCACGGCCAGGCGCTTGGCAAGGTGAGCATGTCCGGCGGCTGGACCTGGTCGATCCCGGCCAAGGCGGCCAACCCGGACCTGGCCTTCGACTTCATCAGGACGATGCAGACCAAGGCCAACGCGCAGAAGTGGTACATCGCCAACTCGGGCATCGCGGTCCGCGAGGACGTCGCCGAGGACCCCGCGTACGCCGGGGCCCAGCCCGGCATCAAGTTCTTCACCGACCTGGTGGCGGCGACGCACTACCGCCCCGCCTACCCGGCGTACCCCAAGGTCTCCACGGCCATCCAGGAGGCGATGGAGAGCGTGACCACGGGCGACGCGTCGGTGGAGGAGGCGACGAACGCCTACACGGACGCGTTGAAGGACGCCACGGACAACCAGGTGGTCGAACGGTGAGCGGCCGATGACCGCCACCGCACCCCATCCCCGGCTCACGAAAGCCCCCACGGATCCGCACCGGACACGCGGCCCCCGCCTGCCGGTGCGGCTCCTCCCCCTGGCCCCCGCCGTCGTCCTCCTGCTCCTGTTCCTGGCCGGCCCGATCGCCTACTGCGGGTACATCGCCTTCACGGACCTCCAGCTCACCGGCCAGGCCCGGGAGTCGTTCGTCGGCCTCGACAACTTCACCCGGGCCTTCGGGGACGAGGAGTTCCTCAACGCCGTATGGCTGACGCTGGTGTTCACGGTCCTGTCGTCACTGATCGGCCAGAACACCCTCGGCCTGGCGCTGGCCGCGCTGATGCAGCGCGCGTCGAAGCCGGTCCGCACCCTCACCGGCGGCATCGTCGTCACGGCGTGGGTGCTGCCGGAGGTGGTGGCGGGCTTCCTGCTCTACGCCTTCTTCCGCCGTGAGGGGACCCTGAACGCCATCCTGGACTGGCTGCACCTGCCCGCCCAGAACTGGCTGTTCACGCTGCCCATCCTGGCGGTGTCGTTCGCCAACGTCTGGCGCGGTACGGCGTTCTCGATGCTGGTCTACTCGGCGGCGCTCAACGAGATCCCCAAGGAGATCACCGAGGCGGCGGAGGTCGACGGGGCGGGCGGCTGGCGCCGCATGTGGCACATCACCCTGCCCATGATCCGCCGCTCCATCGGCACGAACCTGATGCTCAACACGCTCCAGACCCTCTCGGTCTTCGGCCTGATCTGGGTGATGACGCGGGGCGGCCCCGGCGGCAGGAGCCAGACGCTGCCCCTCTTCATGTACGAACAGGCCTTCCAGAACAGCCTGATCGGCTACGGCACGGCGGTGGCCCTGCTCCTGCTGCTGGTCGGCTCCCTCTTCTCCCTCGTCTACCTGCGCCTGCTGCGGACGGAGGTCTGACCCGCCATGGCCCTCACCCTCGCCTCCCGCCGCACGACCCGCCGCCTCGCCGCGGACGCGGGCCTGCTGGTGGTCGCCGCCGCGTTCGTCCTGCCCCTGGCCTGGGTCGTCCTGTCGGCCCTCGACCCGGCGGCGAACCTGCGGGTGAAGACCCCCGACGGTCTCACCCTGGACAACTTCGACGCGATCCTCACCCCCGAGATCACCTTCACGCCGCTCCTGAACAGCCTGATCCTGTGCGGCGGCGCGACGCTGCTGACGGTGGTCTGCGCGGCCCTGGCGGCCTACCCGCTCTCGCGTTTCCGCTCCCGTTTCAACCGCCCGTTCCTGCTGACGATCCTCTTCGCCACCAGCCTGCCCATCACGGCGATCATGGTCCCGGTCTACGCGCTCTTCGTGCGGGTGGACCTGATCGACACCGTGCAGGGCACGATCTTCTTCTTCACCGCGTCCCAACTGCCGTTCGCCATCTGGCTGATGAAGAACTTCATGGACGGCGTGCCGAAGGAGCTGGAGGAGGCGGCCTGGACGGACGGGGCGTCGTCCCTCCAGTCCCTTCTCCGTATCGTGCTCCCCCTGATGGGCCCGGGCGTGGCCGTCGTGACGGTCTTCTCCTTCGTCATGATGTGGGGCAACTTCTTCGTCCCGTTCATGCTCCTGCTCACACCCGACCAGATGCCGGCGTCGGTCAGCATCAACGACTTCTTCGGCAACCGGGGGATGGTGGCGTACGGGCAACTGGCCGCGTTCTCCCTCGTGTACTCCACGCCGGTGATCCTCCTGTACGTCCTGATCGCGCGGCGGCTGGGAGGGGGCTTCGCACTGGGCGGGGCGGTCAAGGGCTGAGCGGCGCCGGGAAGCAACGGATCATGGCGGCTGTTGCACGCCGTGAACCGAAGGGGGAGACATGTCAGTTCGCGCCCTGGTCGTCGATCCGTCCGCACCGGCCGCCGTCCGTCTCGGCGAGGTCGCCGACCCGGTGCCCGGGCCGGATCAGGTCCTGGTGGAGGTCTCCCACGCCTCGTTGAACTACGGCGACCTCAACGACGCCCGCTCCGGGCGGGTCCCGGTGGGTGCGGTGCTCGGTTCGGACGCGGCCGGGGTGGTCGTCCGGGCCGCGGCCGACGGAAACGGGCCCGGGGTGGGCACGCGGGTGGTGGCCCTGACCGCGGGGGCGTTCGCCGAGCGCGTCGCGATCGGCGCGGGCGCGCTCGCCGAGGTGCCCGCGGGCCTGGAGATGGCGAAGGCGGCGGCCCTGCCGGTCGCGGGCGTGGCGGCACTGCGCTCGCTGCGGGCCGCCGGGCTCGGACCGGGGCGCAGGGTGCTGGTCACCGGGGCGTCCGGCGGGGTCGGCCGGTACGCCGTCCAGTTGGCGGCGCGGGCCGGTGCCCGGGTGATCGCGTCGGTGGGCTCGGCCGCTCGCGCGGAAGGGCTGGCCGAGGCCGGCGCCGACGAGGTGCTGATCGGGCTGGAGGGGCTGCGGGAGCCGGTGGACATCGTCATCGACAGCGTCGGCGGCCCTCAACTGGTCGCCGCCTGGGGCCTGCTGGCGCCCGGCGGCCACGTCCAGAGCGTCGGCTGGACGTCCGGGGAACCGGCGGTCTTCCCGCCGTACGCGACCGTCGGCCCGGCCAAGTCGCTGTCCTCCTTCGTCATCGAGGGCGAGGTGGGCGCGGACCTGGCCGTGCTCGCCGGGCTGGCGGCCGAGGGGGCCCTCACCGTCGAGACGGGCTGGCAGGGAGCGTGGACGCGGTTCGACGAGGCGGCCGAGGCGCTGCGCGGGCGCCGGGTCCGCGGCAAGGCGGTGCTGGAGGTGTCGTCCCGGTAGCGGCGGGTCCGGGGACGCACCGCGACGAGGTCGTCATCGACGACCGCGTTCGCCCTGTCGGTCCCCGCGACGGCCCCGCCGTCCCCCGGCCCGTCGTCCGCCCTCGGCGTCCCGGGCGGCTACCGCACCAGGCACGGCCGCTTGGCGTCGAACGACCACTCCGGGACGAGGTACCGCATCGCCACGGCGTCGTCCCGCGCCCCGAGCGCCTTCTCCCGGTAGAGGTCGTGCGCCGCAAGCAGCCGGTCCATGTCGAGTTCGACGCCCAGCCCCGGCCCGTCCGGGACCGCGATCTCCCCGTCCACGATCCGCGGCGGGTCCACCGTCAGCCGCTCCAGCCCCTCCTGCCAGATCCAGTGCGTGTCCAGCGCGTTGTACTCGCCCGGCGCCGCCGCCCCGCAGTGCGTCACCATCGCCAGCGAGATGTCGAAGTGGTTGTTGGAGTGGCACCCCCACGTCAGCCCCGTCGCGTGGCACAACTGCGCCACCCGCACCGACCCCTGCATCGTCCAGAAGTGCGGATCGGCCAGCGGGATGGACACCGACTGCAGCGCCAGCGCGTGCGCCAGCTGACGCCAGTCCGTCGCGATCATGTTGGTCGCGGTCGGCAGCCCCGTCGCCCGGCGGAACTCCGCGAGGATCTCCCGCCCCGAGTAACCCCCCTCCGCGCCGCAGGGGTCCTCGGCGTACGCCAGCGTCCCCACCAGCGGCCGGCACAGCTCGACCGCCTCGCGCAGCGACCACGCCCCGTTCGGGTCCAGGGTGATCCGGGCCTCGGGGAACCGCCGCTTGAGCGCCCGCACGGCCGCGACCTCCTCCGTCCCCTCCAGCACGCCCCCCTTGAGCTTGAAGTCCCGGAACCCGTACAGCTCGTACGCGGCCTCGGCCTGCCGCACGATCGCCTCCGGCGACAGCGCCTCCTCGTGCCGCACCCGGTACCACTCCACCGGGGAGCCGGGCTCACGCACGTACTCCAGGTCGGTCCGGTCCGGGTCGCCCACGTAGAACAGGTAACCCAGCACCCGTACGGACTCCCGCTGCTGCCCGTCCCCCAGCAGCGCCGCCACGGGCACGTCGAGGTGCTGCCCGAGCAGGTCCAGCAGGGCCGATTCGACGGCCGTGACCGTGTGGACGGTGGTCCGCAGGTCGAAGGTCTGCGCGCCCCGCCCGCCCGCGTCGCGATCGGCGAACCGCTCCCCGATCTCCCGCAGCACCCGCTTGTAGTCCCCCACCTTCGCCCCGACCACCAGCGACTCGGCGTCCCGCAGCGTCCGGGTGATCTTCTCCCCGCCGGGCACCTCCCCCAGCCCGGTCCGCCCCTCGGAGTCGGTGAGGACGACGACGTTGCGGGTGAAGTACGGCCCGTGCGCCCCGGAGAGGTTCAGCTCCATGCTGTCCCGCCCCGCGACCGGGTAGACGGCGAACGCCGTGACGACCGGCTGCTGTCCGATGCTCATCAGTTGCCCCTTCTCGAAGGAATGGTTCACACACCCAGGACGTCGAGGACCCACTCGCCCACCAGCACCCCGCCCAGCCCGAGCACGGCCAGCACGGTCGTGTAGGACGTCCGGACCTTGATCGCCTCGACGACGGAGAGGTTGAAGTACTCCTTGAACAGCCAGAACCCGGGGTCGTTCACATGCGAGAACGCGATGGAGCCGCAGGCGACGGCCAGCACCATCACCTCCGGGTGCACCCCGCTGCCCGCGAGCAGCGGCAGCGCCACCCCGGACGCCGTCACGACGGCCACCGTCGCCGAGCCGAGCGCGATGCGCAGGATGACGGCGACCAGCCAGGCGAGGACGATCGGCGAGATGGACCAGCCGTCGGTGGCGTCCTTGATGTAGTCGGAGATCCCGCCCTCGACGAGGACGTTCTTGAAGGCCCCGCCCGCGCCGATCACCAGCAGGATCATGGCCATCGCCTGGGCCGCCGAGGTGCAGGAGGCGCCGACGTCGCTCAAGCTGCGCCCGATCCGCGGCCCGAACGCCCAGATGGCCAGGCACAGGGTCAGCAGCAGGGCGATGGGCGCCGAGCCGGCGAACGCGACGACGTTCAGCAGCGGGCTCTCCTCGGACGCGGCCATGTCGGTCACCGCGGCGGCCACGATCAGCACCACGGGGAACAGCGCCACGCACAGCGACCAGCCGAGAGCCGGCATCTCCTCCTCGGTGAACTCCCGCTCGCTGACGAGCCCCTTGGGGATGGACGGCGTCAGCCGCGCGACGAACGGCAGGCGGGGCCAGGTCAGGGCGATGAGCGCCCCCGCGGGCACGGCGATGAACAGGCCGTAGAACAGGGTCAGTCCGACGGAGGCGTGGAAGGTCGCGGCGACGGCGGTGGGCCCGGGGTGCGGCGGGAGGAAGCTGTGCATGGTGGACAGCGCGATGGACATCGGCAGCCCGACCCAGAGCAGCTTCGCCCCGGTCACCCTGACCAGCGTGAACGCGATCGGCACGATGATGATGAACGCGACCTCGTAGAACATGGTCACGCCGATCAGCATGGCCGTGACCACCATGGCCACCTGCACCCACCGCGGGCCGAAGGCGTCGAGGAGCCGGCCGGCTATCCGCTGCGCGGCACCCGAGTCCCCCATCACCCGGCCGACCATGGCGCCGAGGCCGATGGTCAGCATGGTGTCGCCGATCTGGTCCCCGATGCCTTCGGAGAGGACGTCCGGGATGGTGGCCACCGGGATGCCCTGGACGAGTGCGACACCGACCGCCACCAGCAGCAGGGCCGCGAAGCCGTTCAGTCTCAGCCTGGTCATGAGGAGCAGCAGGATCAGAACGCTGATCCCGACGACGAGCAGAGGCAAGGCAGTTCCCCTTTGAACCGGTGCGCCGGCGAGCGCGCGACGACTCTCATCCCTGTATGCAGACGGCGTCCACGTATGAAGATGGAGGCTAAGTGGGTGAACGGCAGGGGTCAATGGCCGGGCGATCACGAATTGCCGGGGCACCTACGATGAGCGCATGGAGGGGAACAGCAGGGGCGTCCGCGGCGTGAAGTCGGCGGCCCGGACCGTCGCACTGCTGGAACTGCTCGCCGAGCGCGGGGAAGAGCCCTCACGCCTCGACCAGCTCGCGGCGGAGCTTCAGGTGCCGCGCAGCAGCATGTACCAGTTGCTGCGGACGCTCGTCGACGCCGGCTGGGTCCGCACGGACGCCACCGGCTCCCTCTACGGCATCGGGATCCGCGCGCTGCTCACGGGCACCGGCTACCTGGACGGGGACCGGCGCGTCCGGCTGGTCCGCCCGTACCTCGACGAGGCGTCGGACGCGCTGGGCGAGACCATCCACCTGGCGCGGCTCGACGGCCGGGACGTCGTCTACCTCGCCACCCGCGAGTCCCACGAGTACCTGCGCACCCTCAGCCGGGTCGGCCGCCGCGTCCCGGCCCATGCGGGGGCGCTCGGCAAGGCCCTGCTCGCCGAGCGCCCCGACGACGAACTGCCCTTCGGCGTCGAGCCGTTGCCCGCCCTCACGGAGAACACGCACACCGACCGCGCCGCACTCCTCGCCGACCTGGCCGGGGTCCGCGAGCGCGGCTACTCCATCGACCGCGAGGAGACAGTGCCCGGCATCGCCGGCTTCGGCTTCGCCCTGCGCTACGGCACCCCGGCCGTCGACGCCATCAGCTGCTCGGTACCGGTGGCCCGCCTGACCCGGGACCACGAGGAGCACATCGTCGCCGTGATGCGGGACATCAGGACCCGAATCGAGTCCCGCCCACCCCCCTCGGGCACACCCGACTGGCGTTAGGACCCGCGGACGGGACCCCAGCCGGACGGGGGCTGCCCGCCGGGACCCCAGCCGGGCAGGGCCGACCCGACCGGGCGTGGGCAGCTCGCCCGCGCCTGCGGACGGGAGCTGCCCACCGGGCGGGACCCCAGCCGGACGGGGGCTGCCCGCCGGAACCCCAGCCGGGCAGGGCCGACCCGACCGGGCGTGGGCTGCTCGCCGGGCGGGGCTGCCCAGCGGGCGGGGCCGCCCCGCCCGAAGAGACCCTCAGCCGGTCGCCCCCTCCGGCAGTACGCCCGCGCGGAACGGCTCCACGCCCTCCAGCCTGCGCACCCGCGTCGGTTCGATCAGCAGCATCACCCGGCGCTCGCCGGGCAGCAGCCACGGGTAGCGGTCCTCGCCGAGGTACTTGCGTGCCAGCCGGTCCATCGCCCGTTCCGCCTCCTCGCCCTCCACGAAGCGGACGACCTTCCCCCGGATCTCCGCCCGGTCGTACGGGTTGGCGGGGTCGTGGTGCGACAGCGAAACGTACGGATTGCGCCGCAGATTCTCCTCCTTCACCCGCCCGATGGAGGTGTTGACCATGACGTACTCCCCTTCGAGGTCCGCCCACATGGGCGAGACCTGAGGCGCCCCGTCCGCCCCCACCGTCGCCAGGTGCCAGAAGTTCGGCGCGAGAAGCCGCTCGCGCATATGCTCGTTGAGCTTGCCGTTCACGTGAGTCACTGCCTTTCCGGGCCCACGACCGGCGGACCCGGCGCCATCCTCGCCCCGCCCCCGCCCCGGCCGACAGACGATCTTCGGCCCCGGTCGAACCCACCGGTAGCCGTAGGTTCCTACAATCCGTGATCCTGGCCGAACAGACCGTAGTCGCCGCAGTCCCACGCCCCTAGCTTGTGGCGCGTGCGCCGACCTTCACCCCGCCCGAGCGATCCCTCCCCCACGACCACGCCTCCGCCCTTCAACGCCCCCGCGGCCCGCCGCCTGCGCGCGGCCCTCGGCATGGCCCCCGAGCACGTCGCCCACGGCATGCGCGTCTCGTACGGGCACCCCCACGTCTCCCCGGACCACGTCATCGCCTGGGAGCGCGGGATCACGGCCCCGACCGACTCCGAACTCACCGCCCTCGCGGGCGTGCTGTGGTGCTCGCCCGCGGAACTCATCGGCAGACCGCGCACCCTGCGCGAGCACCGCATCGCCCGCTGCCTCGCCCCGGAGGACGTCGCCCGGGCCGTGGGGCACGACGTCCACAGCTACCTGCGCATGGAGGAGACCGACAGCTGGCGCGGCACCGACCGCCAGTCCGCCGCCCTCGCCGACCTGCTCGGCCTCCGCCTGCCCGACTTCGTCGCCGTCACGGGCCGGAACGCCAAGCTCGGCGAACTGCTGCGCAGCGCGGTCACCACCCGCTGGCAGGCCTACGTACGACCGGTCGCGAAGGTCGTCCCGCTGGACCGGCCGTTCCTGGAGGGCGCCCTCCAGGCGCTGCACGAGGACTACCAGGGGCACATGGCCGCCACCCTGAGCTGGGGCGGCGGCAGCAGCGACGCGGGCGACGCCGGCCAGGAGTTCCTCGACCGGATCGTGGAGCACTTCTGGGCGAAACTCCAGGACGACACCGACCGGGAGGGCGTCTAGAAGACCGACTCGGCCTCGTCCATCCGGTCCTTCGGCACCGTCTTCAGCTCGGTCACGGCCTCCGCGAGCGGCACCATCACGATGTCCGTCCCGCGCAGCGCGGTCATCCTGCCGAACTCCCCCTGGTGCGCGGCCTCCACCGCGTGCCAGCCGAACCGCGTGGCGAGCACCCGGTCGTACGCGGTCGGTGAGCCGCCGCGCTGGACGTGGCCGAGAATGACCGGCTTGGCCTCCTTGCCGAGCCGCCGCTCCAGCTCGTGCGCGAGGGCGGTGCCGATGCCCTGGAAGCGTTCGTGGCCGAACTTGTCGATCGCGCCCTTGCCGTAGTCCATGGTGCCGTCGGCGGGGTGGGCGCCCTCGGCGACGCAGACCACCGCGAACTTCTTGCCGCGGGAGAAGCGCTCCTCGACCATCTTCACGAGATCGGCCGGGTCGAACGGGCGCTCCGGCAGGCAGATCCCGTGCGCACCGGCGGCCATGCCGGACTCCAGCGCGATCCACCCGGCGTGCCGGCCCATGACCTCCACGACCATCACCCGCTGGTGGGACTCGGCGGTGGTCTTCAGACGGTCCATCGCCTCGGTGGCGACCCCGACCGCCGTGTCGAAGCCGAAGGTGCGGTCGGTCGACGAGATGTCGTTGTCGATCGTCTTCGGGACGCCGACCACCGGCAGACCGGCGTCGGACAGCATGCGGGCGGCCGTCAGCGTGCCCTCGCCGCCGATCGGGATCAGCGCGTCGATGCCGAACTCGTGGATCATGTCGGAGGCGTTCTCGCAGGCCTCGCGGAGCCGGTCGCGCTCCAGCCGGGACGACCCGAGGATGGTGCCGCCGCGGGCCAGGATGCCGCTGACCGCGTTCAGGTCGAGGTTGCGGTAGCGGCCGTCGAGCAGGCCCGCGTAACCGTCTTCGAAGCCGATGACCTCGTCGCCGTAGTTGTCGACCGCCCGGTGCACGACCGACCGGATCACGGCGTTCAGGCCGGGGCAGTCGCCGCCTGCGGTGAGAACTCCGATACGCATCGTGCTGTGTCTCCTGCTCGCTGTGGATACCGGTGAGCCTCTGCCGATTGTTTCACGGCCCACAGCCCGGTGCCGCACCCGAGGCTGACGGGCGCCTTATCTACCGGCGGAGGTATTGTCAAGAGGGTTCTGCTCACCTCGGTGGGCGATTTTTGTGCCCGTGGCTGGATAGCCGTTGGCTTGATGTGTACCGCTTGATGTGTACCCCCATTCGAGACGAAACGGAGAGCGCGCGTGACCCGCAGCGTGTACGTGACCGGCATAGACCGCGGCGACGGCCGCCAGGTCGTCGAACTGGGGGTCATGGAGCTCCTCACCCGGCAGGTCGACCGGGTGGGTGTCTTCCGCCCCCTGGTCCACGACGGGCCCGACCGCCTCTTCGAGCTGCTGCGCGCCCGCTACCGGCTCGCCCAGGACCCGGCGACCGTCTACGGCATGGACTACCACGAGGCGTCCGCCCTCCAGGCCGAGGCCGGCACCGACGAGCTGGTGTCCACGCTCGTCGACCGCTTCCACCGGGTCGCCCGCGACTACGACGTCGTCCTCGTCCTCGGCACCGACTTCGCCGACACCCAGCTCCCGGACGAGCTGTCGCTCAACGCCCGGCTGGCGAACGAGTTCGGCGCCTCCGTGATCCCGGTCGTCGGCGGCCGCAAGCAGACCGTCGAGTCCGTGCTCGCCGAGACCCGCAACGCCTACCGCGCCTACGACACCCTCGGCTGCGACGTCCTGGCCATGGTCGCCAACCGGGTCGCCCGCGAGGACCGCGACGAGATCGCCGGCCAGCTCGACTCCCGGCTCCCGGTGCCCTGTTACGTCCTGCCCGACGAGCCGGCCCTGTCCGCGCCGACCGTCTCGCAGATCAGCCACGCCCTCGGCGCCAAGGTGGTCCTCGGCGACGACTCCGGCCTCGCCCGGGACGTGCTCGGTTTCGTCTTCGGCGGCGCCATGCTGCCGAACTTCCTCGGCGCCCTGACCCCGGGCTGCCTCGTCGTCACCCCGGGCGACCGCGCCGACCTGGTCGTGGGCGCGCTCGCCGCGCACAGCGCCGGCACCCCGCCGATAGCCGGGGTGCTGCTCACCCTGGACGAGGTGCCCGGGGACGACATCCTCACCCTGGCCGACCGCCTCGCGCCCGGCACCCCGGTGCTGTCGGTGGCCGGCACCAGCTTCCCCACCGCCGAGCAGCTGTTCTCCCTGGAGGGCAAGCTCAACGCGGCCACCCCGCGCAAGGCGGAGCGCGCCCTCGGCCTGTTCGAGCGGTACGCCGACACCGCCGACCTCGCGCGCCGCGTCTCGGCGCCGAGCAGCGACCGCGTCACGCCGATGATGTTCGAGCACAAGCTGCTGGAGCAGGCCCGCTCCGACCTGCGCCGCGTGGTGCTGCCCGAGGGCACCGAGGAGCGCGTGCTGCACGCCGCCGAGGTGCTGCTGCGCCGGGGCGTGTGCGAGCTGACCCTGCTCGGCCCGGTCGACCAGATCCGCAAGAAGGCCGCCGACCTCGGCATCGACCTCGGCGAGTCCCAGCTGATCGACCCGGCCGACTCCGAGCTGCGCGACGCCTTCGCCGAGCAGTACGCGGCCCTGCGCGCCCACCGGGGCGTCACGGTGGAGCTGGCGTACGACGTCGTCTCGGACGTGAACTACTTCGGCACGCTGATGGTCCAGGAGGGCCTCGCCGACGGCATGGTGTCCGGCTCGGTGCACTCCACGGCCGCGACCATCCGCCCGGCCTTCGAGATCATCAAGACCAAGCCGGACGCGGACATCGTCTCGTCGGTGTTCTTCATGTGCCTGGCCGACAAGGTCCTCGTCTACGGCGACTGCGCGGTCAACCCGGACCCGAACGCCGAGCAGCTCGCCGACATCGCCATCCAGTCGGCGACCACGGCCGAGCAGTTCGGTGTGGAGCCGCGGATCGCGATGCTGTCGTACTCGACCGGCACCTCCGGCTCGGGCGCCGACGTCGACAAGGTCCGCGAGGCCACCGAGCTGGTCCGCTCCCGACGGCCCGACCTGAAGATCGAGGGCCCGATCCAGTACGACGCCGCCGTGGAGCCGTCGGTCGCGGCGACCAAGCTGCCCGGCTCCGAGGTCGCGGGACAGGCGAGCGTGCTGATCTTCCCCGACCTGAACACCGGCAACAACACCTACAAGGCCGTGCAGCGCTCGGCCGGCGCGATCGCCGTCGGACCGGTGCTGCAGGGCCTGCGCAAGCCGGTCAACGACCTGTCCCGGGGCGCCCTCGTCCAGGACATCGTCAACACCGTCGCCATCACGGCGATCCAGGCCCAGACCCCGTCCCCGAGCGAGAAGGCGACCGCCCAGTGAGCAGCCCGACCCGTGTCCTCGTCCTCAACTCCGGTTCCTCGTCGGTGAAGTACCAGCTGCTCGACATGCGCGACAGCAGCCGGCTGGCGGTCGGCCTGGTCGAGCGCATCGGCGAGCGGACCTCCCGGCTGAAGCACACCCCGGCCGGCGGCGAGAGCCGGGAGCGCGGCGGGGCGATCGCCGACCACGACGCCGCACTGAAGGCCGTGGCCGAGGAACTCGCCAAGGACGGCCTCGGCCTGGACTCCCCCGAGCTGGCCGCGATCGGGCACCGGGTGGTGCACGGGGGCCGGTCCTTCACCGAGCCGACCGTCGTCGACGACGCCGTGCTCGCCGAGATCGAGCGGCTCATCCCGGTCGCCCCGCTGCACAACCCGGCCAACCTCACCGGCCTGCGCACGGCCCGGGCGCTGCGGCCGGACCTGCCGCAGGTCGCCGTCTTCGACACCGCCTTCCACACGACGATGCCGGAGTCGGCCGCGCGCTACGCGATCGACGTCGAGACGGCCGACGCGCACCGCATCCGCCGCTACGGCTTCCACGGCACCTCCCACGCGTACGTCTCCCGGGCCACGGCCGAGCTGCTGGGCAAGGACCCGTCCGAGGTGAACGTGATCGTGCTGCACCTGGGCAACGGGGCGTCCGCCTCGGCCGTGCGGGGCGGCCGCTGCGTGGACACCTCCATGGGGCTGACGCCTTTGGAGGGGCTCGTGATGGGTACGCGCTCCGGAGACATGGACCCGGCCGTCATCTTCCATTTGATGCGTGTTGGTGGAATGTCCGCCGACGAGATCGACACTCTTCTCAACAAGAAGAGCGGTCTGATCGGTCTGTGCGGCGACAACGACATGAGGGAGATCCGCCGCCGTGTCGACGAGGGCGACGAGCGGGCGGAGCTGGCGTTCGACATCTACATTCACCGCCTGAAGAAGTACATCGGCGCCTATTACGCCGTACTCGGGCGGGTGGACGCGGTCGCCTTCACCGCCGGCGTCGGCGAGAACGCGGCACCCGTGCGGGAGGCCGCCCTGGCAGGGCTGGAGGGGCTGGGCCTCGCGGTGGACGGCGAGCGCAACGCCGTACGCGGCGACGGGGCGCGGCTGATCTCGCCCGAGGGCGCCCGGGTCGCGGTGGCGGTGGTCCCTACTGACGAGGAATTGGAGATCGCGACACAGACCTACGCGCTGGTAAATGGTTCGGGGAATCACACCTGAGCGGCATCCCGCCCTTTTGTATTTTCCGCCAGACGGAATATTCCGCTGGGAAACAAACCGATAGGATCGCCCCCATGCGCCGTTCGAAAATCGTCTGTACTCTCGGCCCCGCGGTCGACTCCCACGAGCAGCTTGTCGCGTTGATCGAAGCCGGCATGAACGTGGCCCGCTTCAACTTCAGCCACGGCACGCACGCCGAGCACCAGGGCCGGTACGACCGGGTCCGGGCCGCCGCCAAGGAGACCGGCCGGGCCATCGGTGTCCTCGCCGACCTGCAGGGCCCGAAGATCCGCCTGGAGACCTTCGCCGAAGGTCCTGTGGAGCTGGTCCGCGGTGACGAGTTCACCATCACCACCGAGGACGTCCCGGGCGACAAGACGATCTGCGGGACGACCTACAAGGGCCTGCCCGGCGACGTCAACAAGGGCGACCAGGTCCTCATCAACGACGGCAACGTCGAGCTGAAGGTCACCGAGGTCGAGGGCCCCCGGGTGAAGACGATCGTCATCGAGGGCGGCGTCATCTCCGACCACAAGGGCATCAACCTGCCCGGCGCGGCCGTCAACGTGCCCGCGCTGAGCGAGAAGGACGTCGAGGACCTCCGCTTCGCGCTGCGCATGGGCTGCGACCTGGTCGCGCTGTCCTTCGTCCGCGACGCCAAGGACGTCCAGGACGTGCACCGCATCATGGACGAGGAGGGCCGCCGCGTCCCGGTCATCGCCAAGGTGGAGAAGCCGCAGGCGGTGCAGAACATGGAGGACGTCGTGATGGCGTTCGACGGCGTGATGGTCGCCCGCGGTGACCTCGCCGTCGAGTACCCGCTCGAGAAGGTCCCCATGGTGCAGAAGCGCCTGATCGAGCTGTGCCGGCGCAACGCCAAGCCGGTGATCGTGGCGACCCAGATGATGGAGTCGATGATCACCAACTCCCGTCCGACCCGCGCCGAGGCCTCCGACGTGGCCAACGCGATCCTGGACGGCGCCGACGCGGTCATGCTGTCCGCCGAGTCGAGCGTGGGCGCGTACCCGATCGAGACCGTCAAGACGATGTCGAAGATCGTCACCGCGGCCGAGCAGGAGCTGATGTCCAAGGGGCTCCAGCCGCTCGTCCCGGGCAAGAAGCCGCGCACGCAGGGCGGTTCGGTGGCCCGCGCCGCCTGCGAGATCGCCGACTTCCTCGGCGGCCGGGTCCTGGTGGCCTTCACCCAGTCCGGTGACACGGCCCGCCGGCTGTGCCGCTACCGCGCCTCCCAGCCGATCGTCGCCTTCACCACCGACGAGGGCACCCGCAACCAGATGGCGCTGAGCTGGGGCGTGGAGCCGTACGTGGTGCCCTTCGTCAACAGCACCGACGAGATGGTCGACCTGGTCGACCAGGAGCTGGTGAAGCTGAACCGCTTCAACGAGGGCGACATCGCGGTCATCACCGCCGGCTCGCCCCCCGGCGTCCCCGGCACCACCAACATGGTGCGCGTGCATCACCTGGGCGGCGCCAAGCGCTGACCCGCCAGGGCAACTCGGTACGCGACTGAGGGCGTCTCCTGTGTGACGGGGGGCGCCCTCAGTCGCGTTCGCCACCAGGTTGTCCCCTACCGAAAATCGATCAACTGTGCAAATCTTGTGAGGCTCCCGGGGAGAGAGTGCAGGGGGAGTGCGCCTGACCAGCGCACACATCTCTTTCGACGAGTGTCACCCATCACGAACCGCCACGGCTGCCGCGCAGCCATGTCCGCCTGCTCTCTTCCTGGCCTCTCCATTCGACCAGCAGACAGGCGACAGCATGCGAAGAGCCCTGCGCTCAAGGGGGTTAGCCGGCACCGCACTGGTGGCGGCCTCCGCCGTTCTGACGGGACTGGTGTACGCAACACCGGCCCGGGCCGACGATCCACCGACCGATGACCCGGACGCCGGCAAGTTCCGGATCAGCCTCGGGGTGGACGCCCGGATGAACCGGTGCGTGGCCGGGACGGCACTGCACATCGGCGGCCCGGCGCTCAAGGCCGCGGCTGCAAAAGCCCTCAACGGCACTGACACCCAACTCGCCACCGCCCTGGAAGGGCACCAGCTGGGCCTCGGCACACTCGGCGACGCCCGTTCCAAGGACAACGACGGCGTCATCGACTACCTGGACCAGTCTCACAAGCGCAAACAGCGCTGGGAGGCGGCCAACAAGATCTACGCGGAGACGGGCTGGAGCTCGGGCACCGAATACCACGCTCCGCAGTTCGACAAGGAAGTCGTCGCCTTCACCCTCGGTCCGCAGCGGGACCTGTACGGCAAGCTCGGGCAGGACGGCCGCAGCGTGCCCACCAAGGCCTCGGTGGACCGGGCCAAGAAGATCGCCGAGGACATCAAGGGCCAGGACGACTGGAACGACTTCGCGATCGGCACGATGTTCGGGGACACCGACGTCCGCGGCCCCTACAACTCGACCACCTCCAGCGACGTCGCCTCCTTCCTGCGCCACGGCGGCTTCGTCACCAAGCCGCTGGAGGAGGGCTCCGCCGAGTACCGCATGGAGGTCGAAGCCCTCAAGGTCGCCTGGGGCGGCTGTGACAGCTTCAACCCCGTCGACGCCCGGCGGGTCCTCTCCCCCGTGGTCCTGACGGCCCACCAGGAGTGGGAACAGGAGTACGCCGCCCAGGCCAAGCCGCGGGCCACGATCATGGCCGCAGAGGCGACCGCTTCGGCCGAGGCCCGCAAGGCCACCGAGGCGATGATCGAGTCCATCGGGCAGGCGTGGCTGGCCGACCAGATCCTCCTCTGGCAGAAGTACTGGGCCGGTCAGCCGAAGGACAACATCCACCGGCCCAAGGCAGCGGTCTTCACCCAGGCCAAGACAGACCTCGCCAACGCCCAGAAGCGGGCCGCCGACCAACTGGCCCTGGCCAACAAGGCGGTGGCCGCCGCCAAGACGGCCTCGGAGCAGGCCGGCACCGCGCAGAACAACGCGTACGCCATTGCCGACGCCGCCAAGACGCCGCGTGGCCGAGGGCTGCTGTACGCGCAGCAGTCGGTGCAGGTCACCAAGGCCTCGTACGCCGCGGCCCAGGCGGCCGCGAAGGCCACCCAGACCGCGGTGAACGCCACCAAGGCCACGGTGGCCGACAGCAAGGCGCTGTTCGCGCTCTCCCAGACCCAGGCCCACGCCATCAACACCGAGTTCCGGCGCATCGCCGCGCAGGAGGCGGCGGCCCAGGCGAAGGCGGCGGCCGTGTCCGCGGACGCGCTGGCCAAGGAGGCCGCCGCCAACGCCACGAAGGCGAAGAACGCCCAGGCGACGGCGGAGGCCGCCGAGAAGACCGCGAAGGAAGGAGCCGCGAAGGCGGCCGCGGAGCGGGCCCGGGCCGAGAAGGAACGCGACAACGCCAAGCGCGAGCGGGCCAACGCGGCGGCCGAACGGACCAAGGCGAAGGACGCCGAGCAGCGGGCGCAGGCGCACCGGGATGCCGCCGGCCGGGCGCGAAGCTCGGCGGAGACGGCGGGCGGTACCGCCGCAGCCAGACTCGAGGAGGCCGAGGAGGCCGAGGCGCAGGCGTACCGGGCCCGCGACCGAGCGCAGGAGGCCGAACGGAAGCGGGACGCGGCGAAGTCCAGGGCGGCTGCCATGGAGGCCGCCGCGGAGGCCGCCAAGGGTTCCGCTGCCGCGGGTGAGGCCCGGCAAGCGGCGACGGAGGCCCGTACCGCTGCCAACGAGGCGACGAACGAGGCCGGCGACGCCCGTGCCGCCGCCAACGAGGCGAGCGACGCCGCCGTGCGGGCCCGGGCCGCCGCCACGCGCGCCGACGCTGCCGCTTCGCGGTCCCGTGCCGCGGCCGACAACGCGTGGGCCGCGTACGAGACCACGCGGGCCGCAGCTGCTACGGCCCATGCGGCGGCAGCCGAGGCGATCGACGCTGCCGCGGCAGCCCAGAAGAACGCCGACGACGCCGACGCCGAGGCCAAGAAGGCCGCCGCCGCGGCGGTCACGGCACGCAAGGAGGCCACGGCCGCCCGCGCCGAGGCCGCCAAGACGGCAGCCTGGGCCGCCACCGCGGCCGGCCACGCCTTCGCCGCGAGTGAGGCGGCCACCGCCGCCCGCGACTCGGCCACCGAAGTGATCAAGCCTGCCAACCAGGCCATCGCCATCGGCACCCCGTACAAGGAGACCGATGTGGCGGCCGCGTTCGCGGTCCTGGTCGGTCAGACGTCCAAGCCGATCGCGGAGCGTCAGGCAGCCGCCGCCAAGGCAAAGGCCGACGAGGCGGCCAGGGCCGCCAAGGAGGCCAAGGCCCTGGCCGAAAAGGCGAAGGGCGACGCCAAGCTGGCCGCCGAGGCCGCCGCCGCGGCGGCCGGTGACGCGGCGAAGGCCGCGGCGTCGGTGGCCGCCGCCCGGGCGTCCGCGGCCGAGGCCGCCACAGCCGCGGAGGCGGCGAAGAAGGCCGACGCGAACGCGCAGAAGTACGACGAGCAGGCCGGTACGGACGCCGTCTACGCCGGGATGGCCGCGAACGAGGCGGAGTCCGAGGCCGCCGCGGCGGATCGGGAGGCCGACGACGCGGAGAAGGACGCGGCCGGCGCCCGCTCCGCGGCGACCGCAGCGGAGAAGGACGCCGCCAGCGCCCGCAGTACCGCCACCCAGGCGGAGCAGGACGCCACCGCAGCCGAGACGGCGGCCAAGAACGCCGACGGTGCCGCCAAGGAGGCGGACCAGGCAGCCGACCGCGCGGAGGAGGAATACCGGAAGGAACTCGAGGAGCAGCGCCGCTCCATGGCCGAGTCGTCCCCCGACACCGGTCCGGGCCTCAGCGCCGATGACGAAACGCTGCTGCGCGAGTACTGCGGCCAGTCCTGTGTGGACGACTACCGGTCCGCGAAGGCGCTGGCATCCATGGACGTCATCGACTGGGTCAGGGAGAACGGCGGCGAGATCCTGCTCGAGACGTTCGGGGTCAACAACGTTCGGCGTTGCCTCGGACAGGGTGACGTCGAAAGCTGCCTGTGGTCGCTCGTCGACGTCGTCGGTTACGCAGCCGTGATCGGTAAGTTGCCGGCCATCGGCGGGGCGGTCGTGCGGGTCGCCAGCGGCATTTTCCGCTTCCTGGACGATGCGGCGCAGGCCAAGCACACCCTGGACCGGCTGCGCAAGCTGCTGAGCACCCTCCGCAAGGGCAGCGCTCCGGCGAAGTGCCTGCTCAGCTTCGCCGAGGACGTGGCGAGCTCGGCGCCCGACAGGGCGGCCGGCGGTCGTGCGGCCTCCGCTCCGTCCGCATCGGCGCTTTCGACGCGGGCAGGCGCGGCCGCGGCGGCCAAGGTCTGCGTGAAGTCCGCCATCGGCAAGGACTCGGTGCTGACGAAGCTGGCGCAGAAGACGGGCAAGGACCAGACAGCGCAGAAAGACCTCGACCACCTCTTCGCGGAACTGGCCAAGGGGAACATGACGCCCGGAACCTTCAACAAGATGCTGGACGGCGCGGAGGGCGTACGGTACGCCCGCGGACGCAACGGCGGCCGGCTCTTCTTCCGGGTGGTGGAGGACGGTGTCGAGATCGTCGGCAAGTCCAACAAGCAGTGGGAGCAGCGGGTCATCGACCGATTGAAGAAGCTCTATGGAAAGTAGCCCCTACCGGACCGTGCGGACGCCCCGGCTGAGCATTCGCTTCACCCTGGGCGCCGAGGACGACCCGCATACCGTGGAAGACGCCGACGCGGTGATCACCGCCCCGAACGGCAACCGGTGGACCGCGACGCTGATGACCCCGGCTCGAATCGCGACCGTGATGGAGCGCTGGTCAGGAACGGGCGAATGCCTCGGCGGGCAGTACTTCCAGGTCCGTGATCTCGTCATCGTCCGCGAAGGCGGCCTCGACTCCATGGTGAGCGCACTGGAGGACATCTTCCGCGACTACGGCACGGACACGGATGTGCTTCCGCGGCTGCCTCACGACGACGAGGACGAGGAGGACCTGACGGAGTAGCTCCTCAGGGTGACCTTCACAGGACTGTGCCCCGCCGGGATGACACCCGGCGGGGCACAGTCTGTTGCGGCTCCCGGAGAGGCCTCGGAGGCGGCGTCAGCCGGTGACGTACTGATGCAGCCCCGGCACCGTCAGCGTGCCGCCGAACTGGCCGGCCTGCTGGACCTTCACGTTGGTGAAGTAGATCAGCGGGATGTTCAGCGGCGGCGGGTGCTCCGGGTCGAACGTGATCGGGATCAGCCCGAGCAGGTTGCCCGAGATGCTCTCCGTGTACATCACCGTGTCGCCGTCGCGGATCGTGGACGTCGAGCCCTTGGCCGCCTGCACGTGGTAGGTCTTGCCGGACTGCTTGTCCTTGACGATCTGGTGGAGGTCACCGATGTCGGTGCCGCCGGAGATGACGTACTTCAGCACCTTCTTGACGGTGCCGTTGGCGGTGCGCACCTCGACGATGCCCTTGTAGTCGGCGCCCTTCAGTGTCAGCGAGCTGGCGTTGAGGATCCACGGGTCGTCGGGCAGCGGCACCTTGTTGTCGACGCCGCCCTCGGCGTCGGTGGCGGCCGGGCAGTCCTCGGGGTTCGTGGTGGAACTCGGGGACGGGGTGGGCGAGGCCGTGGCCTCCTTGGCCTTCTCCGCCGCCTCCCGCACCGCCTTCTCGGCCGCCTCGGTGGTGTCCTCCACCGTCTTGCCGGTGTCCTCGACCGTCTTGGACGCCTTGTCGGTGGTGCCCTTGGCCGTGTCCTCGACCGTACCGGCGACCTTCTCGGTCGTGTCCTTCACGGTGCCGGAGGCGTTCCCGACAGCCTTCTCGGTGCCCTCGGAGGCCGATGCGGACGGGCTCGGGCTCGCGCCGTCCTTGTTCCCGCCGTCGAAGATGCCGCCGATGGCGTCGCCGATGTCCTCCAGCAGGTTGCCGCCGCTCTCGGACGGCGAGGGGGACGGCGTGGCCGCCGCGTCGTCGCCGCTCTCGGCGGGCGCCGTCGCGGACGGGGTCGGCTTCGGCTCGTCCTTGTCGCCGGAACCTGAATCCGGCGCAGTGGAACCGTCGTCGCCCGAACCGCCCGGAGTGGCCGAGGGGGACGGCGTGGGAGCCGTGTCGCCCTTGTCGTCCGTCGCGCCCTCGGTGGCCGAGGGGGACGGCGTGGGCGAGGCGGAGGCGTCGCCCTTGGCGCCCTCCAGGGCCGCCACGCAGTCCTTGTACTCGTCGGCCGTCAGGCTCTTCGCCGTCGGCGTCGCCGGGCTGTTGCTGTCGGCGATGGCGAGCGTCGACGTGAAGCCCATGCCCATGAGGACCGCCGTCGGCATCGCCGCCATGGCTATGGCCTTGCCGGCCGGCATGTGGAACCTGGTGAACAGCGGCTTCCTGGGTGCCGCGTGGCGCGGCCCGGTTCTCACACGCGACTTGTCCACCTCAGTCCCGTGAGTCACCTCGTCAGCCGGCACTGTGCCTCCCGTTCGTCCCGTTGGCCGGGTTCGTTCCTGACAGATCGTTCGGCTCGCCCGCCACAGGCTTGAGGACCGCGGTGTCAGGGTCCGCGGCGCCCGCAGGGGTGCTCCCCCCGCCCGGCACGTCCCTCTGCGCCGTCTGCGCATCGGGGTCCTTGCCGGGCGCCCACGCCACAGCCATCGCACCGCCGACGAGGGCGAACAGGAAACCGACGACGAAGCCGCCGAAGTTGGACACCGGAATGGACACCAGACCCAGCAGGATCGCAGCGACACCCGCGAAGGTCCGGATGTGCTTCTGGAACCAGAGGCTGATGCCCAGCACGACGAGCAGCACACCGATGATCAGAGAACCTGCGCCCGCAGTCGTGGACATGGCCAGGGTCAGATGGCCGAGCTGGAGGTGCGCGTACGGGAAGTACATGATCGGAAAGCCGCCGATCATGATGAACAGGCCGGCCCAGAACGGCCTCGTGCCCCGCCAGGCGCGGAACTGCAGCCTCCGGCGGGTGAACTGACCGGGCGCGGCAGAGATCTCGGCGCTCATGGAAAACAGCTCCCTGGTGCGGCGTTGCTGTGGTGAGGGTGGTACTGCGTTGAAGGTGTGGGGGGCGGGCGAGGGTGCGGCCGGAAGCCTGACGGGCGGGGCGCCGTCGGCTCCCCGCCCGTCACGGAGTGCTCAGTAGCACTCGATGCCGGCGCCCTTGCCCTTGTGCAGCGACATGTGCAGACCGCTCAACTTGAAGGTTCCGGCCGTGGTCGCCCACGCCGTCTGCTTCACGTTGCGCAGCGTCGCCGACTCCGCCTGCTGGCCGAAGCCGTTCGGGTTGGCCTTTTCCTCGCCACCCTTCATGCCGGGGCCGGGGCCGTTCTTCATGTCACCGGCCGCTACACCGATGTCGATGTTGTGGAACTCGGCGTCCGCCGCGAGGTCCTCGACATCGATGTACAGGTTCTTGGCGTAGACCTGCTTCTTCCGGTCGCTGCTGTCACCTGCCTCCAGCCTCAGGGTGACGTCCCCGAGGAACGGGACGCTCGGGGTGACAACGGACTGGCACATCTTCTCGATGTAGGCCGAACTGAACGCCGAGACGGCCACCGCGTGAGCCGTCTTCTCGCCGGAGAGGGTGGTCCCCGGGTCGACGGCCCCGTACTGCGAGAAGCCCGTACCGTTGAGCTCCTTCGCCGTGACCTTGAACGACTGCCCCGACACACTGAACGACGCGGCGAGAGCGCCCTGCGCGAGGGCGACACCTATCGCAGCCGTGGCGGCGACGCTGGGCACCATGACCACAGCGAACCGCTTCCATCTGGTCCCGCCACGCACCTGGGACTCCATATTTCCTCCTTCTCGGACGTACATCTCCTGTCCTGGCTCGCCCCGAGTCGCGGCTCAGCCGGGCAGGGATGGGAGAAGTGCTACGTCCTCGGGAAGGAGAGCGCCTGCGCTCGGCGGCGCAAGTCGCGCCCGAATCACCGGCGATCACCCCCGAGCGACAACCACTGGTCGCGCCTGACACGCATCACGCACAACCCTGCTGGACAGGCTTCGCCGAGTGGGCGAAGACCCCCCTGTCCAAGAGCCGGCGCCACTGCCGCCGGCTCTGCTCGGTGGGGACCCAGGACGTCCCGCGACCCAACCGGCTGCCGGGGTACGGGAATGGACCGAGCGTGGCCGATCGTGGTGCATTCTCGCCGCCCGCACAAGGGGGATCGTTACTGGCTAGTAACGGCGGGATAACCGAACAACGACCCACCGGTCTCGGTCGGCGACACAGGGTGGCCCCGACCGGCGGTACAAAGCTGTTGATCGCTGGACAGAATCCGACAGATCAACGCCCGCGACTTACTCGCAGTAACAGCGGCCGCGATTACCAAGTTTTGGTAAAGCGCGGCCGCGGTGACGCTCCGGGGGTGAATTTTTCACGCGGGCATCACAGGCCCGCGTGTTTAACGACTGGTCAGAACAGGGCCCGAGCCAGGGCCCTGCGCGCCGCGATCACCCGCGGATCCTCGGGCCCGACGACCTCGAACAGCTCCAGCAGCCGCATCCTGACGGTGTCGCGGTCGTCACCCACCGTGCGCTGCACGGTCTCGATGAGCCGGCCGAAGGCGTCCTCCACATGGCCGCCCACCAGATCCAGATCGGCGGCGGCGATCTGCGCCTGCACGTCGGCCGGCTTCTCCGCCGCCTCCTTGCGCACCTGCTGCGGGTCGACGCCCTGCACCCGCTGGAGCAACTCGGCCTGGGCGAGGCCCAGTTTGGCCTCCTCGTTGCCCGGGTCCTCGTTCAGCACGTTCTTGTAGGCCTGGACGGCACCGCTCAGGTCGCCCGAGTCGAGCGCCTGCACGGCGGCCTCCAGCAGCCCGTCGTGCGGACCGGCCGGCCGCTCGGGGGCCGCCTGGGCGCCGCCGCCCGGCTCGGCGTCGGGGTCGACGGCGAGGCCGGTCAGGCCGAAGCGCTGCTCGGCGACCTGCACCAGCTGGTCCAGGGTCTGCCGGATCTGCGCCTCGCCCGCGGCCCCCTGGAAGAGCGGCAGCGCCTGCCCGGCGACGACCGCGAAGACCGCGGGGATCCCCTGGATGCCGAACTGCTGCATCAGCATCTGGTTGGCGTCGACGTCGATCTTGGCGAGCAGGAAGCGGCCGTTGTACTCGACGGCCAGCCGCTCCAGGACCGGGCTCAGCTGCTTGCAGGGCTGACACCACTCGGCCCAGAAGTCGATGACGACGGGTACCTCGGCGGACCGCTGGAGGACGTCCCTCTCGAACCCCGCCTCATCGACGTCGATGACGAGATCGGCCGGGGAGATCGCCCCCGTGCCGCCCTCCCGGGCGGCTTGGGCGCGCGCCTGCTCCGCCTTCGCCTTGGCCTCCTGGGCCGCCTTCACCGCGGCGAGGTCGACGACTCCGCTCATGGACATGTTCCGTGGCTGCATGCGTCTATCCTCCCCCGTACTGCGCGCGCGTGTGAAAAACGGTGTGAAAGCCAGGCCGGTCGGGTGCCTTTCGGCGCCGGGTCCCCACCCGCGCCGCGTGGACGAAGCCCGTGTACGTCCGGCACGGGCTTTCGCTACGAGTCGTAGCGTAATGCCACGCGGTACCGCCGGGACACCACCTTCCGGTGATCTCCCTCACGGCCACACAGGAACCACAGGTCTATGGTCGAGGGATGCAGACCCGCAGCCCAGCCGGCCGCGCCGGGCGCCCGCGCAGCGCCGCGGCGGACGCCGCGATCCTGGCCGCGACGCGGGAGGCCCTCGTGGAGCTGGGCTGGTCGAAGCTCACCCTGGGAGACGTCGCGACCCGCGCCGGGGTTGCGAAGACGACGCTCTACCGTCGCTGGGCGGGCAAGAACGAACTGGTCGTCGACGCGGTGGCGGAACTCTTCGACGAACTGCGCCTCCCGGACAGCGGCAGCCTCGCCGCCGACATCGAGGGCGTGGTCCTGCAGTTCGCCGCGATCCTGGCCCTGCCCGAGGCGAAGAGCGGCCTGATGGCCGTCGTGGCGGAGGCCACCCGTGACGAGGCGCTGCGCGAACGCATCCGCGCCTCGGTCGTCGACCGCCAGAAGCGCCTGGTCCTGGAGGGCCGCGCCAGGGCCCAGGCCCGGGGCGAACTCCCCCCGGAACCGGACCCCGAGGCGGCCTCCCGCACGGTGGACCTGATCTTCGACATGGTGGCGGGTGCGGTGGTCCACCGCACCCTGGTCAGCGCGGAACCGGCGGACGAGGAATGGGTCCGCGGCTTCACGCGAGTGCTGCTGCACGGACTCACGTAGCCGCGGGCGGCGACGCGCCGGGCGCTCAGAAACCGGCGGGTTCGGTGTACACCCCCCACTCGTCCCGCAGCACCCCGCAGATCTCGCCGAGCGTGGCCTCCGCGCGTACCGCCTCCAGCATCGGCTCGATCATGTTCGCGTCCGAGCGGGCCGCGGCGATCATGTCGTCGAGCGCGGCCCGCACCCGGGCGTCGTCGCGCGCCGCCTTCCGCTCGCCGAGCACCCGCACCTGCTCCCGCTCCACCTCATGGCTGACCCGCAGGATCTCCAGGTCACCGGTGACCGACCCGGTGTGGACGTTCACGCCGACGACCTTCTTGTCGCCCTTCTCCAGCGCCTGCTGGTACCGGAACGCCGACTCGGCGATCTCCCCGGTGAACCAGCCGTCCTCGATGCCGCGCAGGATCCCGGAGGTGATCGGGCCGATGGGGTGCCGGCCGTCGGGGTGCGCCCGCAGCCCCCGCTCCCTGATCTGCTCGAAGATCTTCTCCGCGTCCGCCTCGATGCGGTCGGTCAGCTGCTCGACGTACCAGGAACCGCCCAGCGGGTCGGCCACGTTGGCGACGCCGGTCTCCTCCAGCAGCACCTGTTGCGTGCGCAGGGCGATCTCCGCGGCCTGCTCGCTGGGCAGCGCGAGGGTCTCGTCGAGGGCGTTGGTGTGCAGCGAGTTCGTCCCGCCGAGCACGGCCGCGAGGGCCTCGACGGCGGTCCGTACGACGTTGTTGTACGGCTGCTGCGCGGTGAGCGAGACGCCGGCCGTCTGGGTGTGGAAGCGCAGCCACTGGGCCTTCTCGGACGTCGCCCCGTAGACGTCGCGCATCCAGCGGGCCCAGATGCGCCGGGCCGCGCGGAACTTGGCGATCTCCTCGAAGAAGTCGACGTGCGCGTCGAAGAAGAAGGACAGGCCGGGGGCGAAGACGTCTATGTCCAGCCCGCGCGACAGCCCCAGCTCCACGTAGCCGAAACCGTCGGCCAGCGTGTACGCCAGCTCCTGCGCGGCCGTCGCCCCGGCCTCGCGGATGTGGTAGCCGGAGACGGACAGCGGCTTGTACGCGGGGATGCCGGCCGCGCAGTGCTCCATCAGGTCGCCGATGAGCCGCAGGTGCGGCTCGGGCTGGAAGAGCCACTCCTTCTGGGCGATGTACTCCTTGAAGATGTCCGTCTGGAGCGTGCCGTTCAGGACGGACGGGTCGACGCCCTGCCGTTCGGCGGCGACCAGGTACATGCAGAAGACGGGGACGGCCGGGCCGCTGATGGTCATCGACGTCGTGACGTCACCCAGCGGGATGTCCTTGAACAGCACCTCCATGTCGGCGGCCGAGTCGATGGCGACCCCGCAGTGCCCGACCTCGCCCAGCGAGCGCGGGTCGTCGGAGTCGCGGCCCATGAGGGTCGGCATGTCGAAGGCGACCGAGAGCCCGCCCCCGCCGTTGCGGAGGATCATCTTGTAGCGCTCGTTGGTCTGCTCGGCGTTGCCGAACCCGGCGAACTGCCGGATGGTCCACGTCCGCCCTCGGTAGCCGGTCGCGTACAGGCCGCGGGTGAAGGGGTACTCCCCGGGCCAGCCGATCCGCTCGAACCCGTCGTACCTGTCCCCGGGCCGCGGCCCGTACACCGGCTCCACGGCGTCGCCGGAGAGCGTCGTGAAGTCGGCCTCGCGCTTGCGCGCGGCGTCGTACCGGGCCTGCCAGCGGCGGCGGCCCTCCTCGATGGCGTCAGCGTCCATACCCTCGAATTTACTTGGACGTCCTAGTAAATGTCGATGGCTGACCGCCGCACGTTCGTCCGTACGGCGGTCCGGTTACGCCTTGACGGTCGCGGGCGAGTCCTCCGCGACCCTGGCCTCCAGCTCGCGGCTGATCCTGCGCTCCACGAAGAACGCGGCCGTCGGGATGGTCCCGGCGAGCAGCACCCAGATCTGCTTGCCCACCTTCCACTTCGCCTTGGAGCCCAGGTCGAAGGCGAAGATCAGGTAGACCACGTACAGCCAGCCGTGCGCGATGCTGACGACGCGCGTGAAGTCGGCGGCGCCGTTCAGGTCGAGCACGTACTTGCCGATCATGCCGAGGGTCAGCAGGACCAGCAGGACGCCGGTGACATAGGCCATCACGCGATAGCGCGTCAGCACGCTCTTTTTCATGCCGTCGAGCGTAACGACCCGTTCCGGGAGATCTTGCCCGGGGTCACTGCTCCTCGAAGTCGCCCGCCGCGATCCGCAGCGGCCGCAGCATCGCGAAGATCTCCGCGCACTCCTCCGCGTCGTACACCCCGAGCCCGAAGTCCATCGCCATCAGGTCGCGGGTGGCCGCCTCGACCACCTCGCGGCCCTTGCCGGTGATGCTGGCGAGGGTGCCGCGCCCGTCGTTGGGGTTCGGCCGCTTGGCCACCAGGCCCGACCTGACCAGGCGGTCCACGGTGTTCGTCACGGACGTGGGATGCACCATGAGCCGCTCGCCGATCTTGGACATCGGCAGCTCGCCGGACTTGGAGAAGGTGAGCAGCACCAGCGCCTCGTAGCGCGCGAACGTCAGGCCGTAGGGCTTGACCACCGCGTCGACCTCGGCGAGCAGGATCTGCTGGGCGCGCATGATCGAGGTGATCGCGGCCATGGACGGTACGTTTCCCCAGCGCTGCTTCCAGCGTTCGTCGGCGCGCGCGATCGGATCGAAGGAGAGACTGAGCGGCTTCGGCACGAACCCGACCTTACCGGCCGGTCACATGGTGGTCAGCCCTGTCTCGCCCTTCGGGCCGAGCGCCGGTGCTCCGGCGCCGGGGACGCGGCCGCCTCATGTCCTTTCCCTGCCGATTCGTTTCGGTGTGTAACGATTGTTGCCGGATTCATCACTGAACGTCACCTTCCTCTCAGGGAGCGGCATGACCCGGCTGATCCACGCCCTCGCGGCACTCGCGGTGCTCGGTCTCGCTGCGGGCTGCTCGTCCGGCGCCGACCCGGCGCCCGACCCCGGCGCCGACACCACGAAGGCCGCCTACGCGGCCGGCACCTCCCCCTTCTGGGTCGACCCGCAGAGCCCCGCCGCCCGGCAGGCGCAGCTCTGGCAGCGGCAGGGCCGGGGGCAGGACGCCCAGCTGATCCGGCGGATCGCCGACCAGCCGGTCGCCCTGTGGCCGGCGGGCGAGACCGACCCGTCCCCGGCGGTGAGGGCGGCGGCCTCGGCCGCGAGCCGGGAGGGGAAGACGGCGGTCTTCGTCGCCTACAACATCCCGCACCGGGACTGCGGCCAGCACTCCGCGGGCGGGGCGGCGGACGCGGGCGCCTACCGGGACTGGATCGGGAAGTTCGCCGCCGCCCTGGGCGAGGCCGAGGCCCTGGTCGTCCTGGAGCCCGACGCGGTCGCGCACGTCGTGGACGGCTGCACACCCGGCGAGTACCACGCCGAGCGCGAGCAGCTGCTCGGCGAGGCGATCGCCCGGCTGAAGCAGCAGCCGAACACCAAGGTGTATCTGGACGCGGGCAACGCGGACTGGATCCGGGAGTCGCAGAAGCTGGTCGAGCCGCTGAAGCGGGCCGGGATCGAACAGGCCGACGGCTTCGCGCTCAACGTCTCCAACTTCCAGACGAACGAGGTGACCACGGAGTACGGCGTCCGGCTCGCCGAGGCCCTCGGCGGCAAGCACTTCGTCGTCGACACCAGCCGCAACGGCAACGGTCCCCTGCCCGGCGTCTGGTGCAACCCGCCGGGCAGGGCGCTCGGCACCCCGCCCACGACCGCCACCGGCCGGCCCGTCGTCGACGCCTACCTGTGGATCAAGCGGCCCGGCGAGTCGGACGGCACCTGCGAGGGCGGCCCGGCCGCCGGGCGCTGGTGGCCGGAGTACGCCCTGGAGCTGGCGCGCAACGCCAAGGGCTGACCCGGCTCCCGCTCACTGAACCCCGTTCGCTCACTCCACGTGGATCCACTTGGCCTTGGACGGCGTGCCCTCGGCGTCCGTCACGAACAGCATGTACCAGCCGGGCGGCACGAGCGCCGGGTCGCGCGGCACGTCGAACGTCACCGCGTCGCCCTTCCTGGTGATGTCCAGCTCGATGGAGCGCTGCTCGACGTCCGTGGTGTGCGTGACCGCGCTGGGCCGCATCAGCCGGGCCTTCGCCACCCGCTCCGGGTGGTCCGTGCGGAAGGTGACGCGGTGGTCGTCGTCCAGGGTCCGCGGACCGCCCTTCAGCACGGGCCGGTGCTGCGGGTTCTTGTGCAGCGCGGGCGGGGTGAAGACCTCCATGCGCTGCTCGAAGTGGCCCAGCTTGGTGTTCTGCTGGTCGTCGAAGAGCGGGTCGGAGCCGAAGGTGGCGATCCGGCCGTCCGGCAGCAGCAGCGCCTCGGAGTGGTAGTTGCGGCCCACCCGCGGCGCGGCGGCCTCCCGGAAGGCGTTGGTCTTCGGGTCGTAGAACTGCGCCTTGAGGATGTTGCTGGCGCTGCGCCCGCGGTAGTCCCGGGAGCCGTTGGACGTGAACACGGTGTCGTCCGGCATGATCACGCTGTTCAGGTAGCGGGTGCCCTGGGGCAGGTCGGGCCCGTCCTCGAAGGCCGGGTTGTCCTTCTTCAGGTCCACGACGGCCGTGCGCGGGGTGGACTTCTTCGACTCGCCGACGCCCCCTCCGCCCAGGATCATCACCTTCTGCTCCTGCGCCGGGGGCAGCAGCACCGAGGCCGAGGTCTCCGTCTGGTCGAGGTCCTTCAGCCCCGGCACCTTGCGGAAGGTGTTCGACTCCAGGTCCCACAGTCCCGGCTCACGCCCCTGGTCGGCGGGCCCGTAGCCGGCGTTGGAGGCGGAGTAGAACAGCTTGCCGCCCTTGGTGAGGAACAGCGCGGGGTACGTCGGGAAATACCGCTTGGGCCCGGGTGACCACTTCTTGGTCTCCGGGTCGTAGATCTCGTTGTCCCCGGGGTCGATCATGCCGACGTCGTCGAGGCCGGACACCGCGAGGACCCGGCCGTCGTCCAGGCCGACCAGCGTGGGGTACCAGCGGGCCTTGTCCATCGGGTCGACGGGGACGTACTTCTCGGCCTTCGGGTCGAACTCGTAGGCGGCGCGGATGCCCTGGAAGTCCTGCTTGTCGAGGGTGATCTTCTCGGAGAGGCCGTAGGTGTTGTCGGCGTCCTCGCCCTTCAGTCCGACGATCTCGTACTGCGCCTGCTTCTGGGTGACCGACAGCGGGCCCTTCTCCACCGCCTCCACGAAGACCCGGGCCTCGCTGGCCGTGACCTTGGTGCGCCAGGGCTGCATGACGCCGCGGCTGTTGTACGAGACCTTGAAGCTGCGCTTGGCCTTGGGGACGGTGACGTCGAACTTGGTGACGTACTCGACGCCGGCCGGGGAGCGGAAGCGGGTGCCCTTCTTCAGGTGCACGGCCTTGTCGGGGCTCTCGTTCTTCACGCGCATGCCGCCGCCGGCCCGGGTCACCTCGCCGTCGAGGAGTTCGTAGCGGGCGGTGCCGCCGGCCACGAGCAGACGGCCGTCGGGGAGCTGCGCGTGCCCGGCGCAGAAGAAGTCCTCCGGGGTGGGGACCTTCTTGAAGGTGTTCTTCTCCGGGTCCCACAGGACGGTGTCGAACTCGCCCTTGTCGAACTTGCGCTGCTCGTTGCCCGACCCGGCGACGATCAGCACCTTGCCGGTGTGCAGCAGGGCGGCGTGGATGGCGTTGGTGCGGTACTCCTCGGGGATGTCGACCTGGTCCCAGGAGCCGTAGCGCGCCTTGTACTCGGGCTGGGCGATCTCGTACTCGTGGTACTGCTCGGAGACGAAGTCCAGCGCGGCCGGGGCGTTGAGGCTCGCCAGGACCGCGATGCCGCCGATGCCCAGGACGGTCTTCTTGGTCTTCTGCGAGGGCTGGTAGGCCATGGCCTAGTTGCCTCCTGTCGAGGTGCCGGAGACCGGGGCCGCCGGGGACGCGGTGGCGAGGGCCGGGGCGGCGGTGGCGGTCGGGGCGGGCTCCTTGCTTTCGGGCACGCGCGCGTGCGCCGGGGTGGGCGTGGGCGCCGGTGCGGGCTCCGGCCGGCGCTCCCGGTACTCCTTGAGGAGCGTGGCGGCCCACACCGCGGCCGGGGCCAGGGATATGGCCATGGCGAGGACGGCCCAGGTGCGCATCGCGGCGTGCGTGTGGTCCAGGGCGGCCGAGGCGGCCAGGGACGTGGCCAGCAGGGCCGCCCAGAAGAGGTGGATGCGGAAGGTGGCGGGCCGGTCGGGGCTGGCGTCGCCGCCCTTGGGCGTGACGACGAACCGGCTGGGGCGGCGCAACAGGGCCTCGCCCAGGGACTTGAGGTAGATCGGCGCGGACAGGGCCGACATCGCCATGCCGGCCAAGCCGCCGGAGCCCTCCGGCTCGTGGGGGCTGACGTTGTGGCGGCGGTTCCACAGGTACAGGCCGATCTGGAGGGCGGCGGCGTCGCTGTAGAGCATCATCCAGACCGAGGCGGAGACCTGGGTGCCGGAGGCGCCGAACCAGAGGAAGAGGAAGCAGCTGAGGATGCCGAGCAGCCAGTTGACGGCCGTCATCGGGTAGTAGACGAGCATCAGCGTGTAGGAGAGCAGGCGGCCAGGGGGCATGCTGAAGGGCGCCTTCCAGTACTGCTTGAGGAGCGTCTCGTAGGTGCCGCGCGACCAGCGCATCTGCTGGGTGAAGAAGTCGGTCCAGGAGGCGGGGCCCTCGCCCACGGCGAGCACGTCCGGGGTGTAGACGGAGCACCAGTGGCGGTGCGTGGCCGGGTTGCGGTGCCGGTGGATCTCGAAGCCGGTGGCCATGTCCTCGGTGATGGAGTCGTACAGGCCGCCGATCTGCTTGACGGCGGAGATCCGGACGACGTTGTTGGTGCCGACGAACATGGGGGCGCGGTACCGGTTGCCGGCGCGCTGGATCAGGGCGTGGAAGAGGAACTGCTGGGACTCGGCGGCCTTGGTGACGGGGTTGTGGTAGTTGCCGTACACCTGGGGGCCGACGACGAAGGCCACGTCCGGGTCCCTGAAGTACCCCAGCATCCGCTCCAGGAAGTCGGGGTGCGGGACGTGGTCGGTGTCGACGGAGGCGAAGAAGTCGTAGGCGTCGCCGTGCATGGCGATCCAGGCGTTGTAGTTCCCGTGCTTGGTACGGGCCTTGTGGACGCCCTTGGAGCGGTTCCACTCGGGGACGCCGAGCCGGGTGAAGTGCCGGACGCCGAGTTCCGCGCACAGGGCCTTGGCGTCGGGGTCGTCGCCCTCGTCGAGGAGCCAGACGTCGAGGGGGCCGGTGTGGTGGATGCGGGTGGCGCCCTCCAGGGTCGCGCGGACCATGGCGAGGGGTTCCTTGCCGGGGACGTACGTGGTGAGGAAGGCGACGCGGGTGCCGGGTTCCGGGACGACGGGGACGGGGTCGCGGGCGACCATCGTGGCGTGGGCGACGGAGGCGACGTTGACGAGCATGAAGAGTTCGATGAGCCCGATCGCCATCAGCATGGTGACGTCGAGGCCGATGAGCCAGCGTTCGGCGCCCTCGCGCTCCACCCAGTGGGTGGGCCAGACGAGGTAGACCAGCAGGGCACCGGTGAGCAGCGGGGCGAGGCTCATCAGGAGGACGGCTCGTATTCGGCGGGGCTCGCGCGAGAGGAGCGAGGCGTACTGCACGCGGTACGCCTCGCCGGACGGCTCCGTGAGCGGCCCGGCGAGTCGGCTGTGGGAGTCGTAGTCGTAGCCCTCCGGCCGCACAGCGCCCTCCAGATGGTTGGGACCCGATACCCATACGAAAGTGGACCTTTGGGACGGTGTCGAACTGGGGGCGTCCAGGCGGGTGGGGCCCGGGAACGACGAGAACCCCGGCCCGCACGGGCCGGGGTTCTGTCATCACTGCTGCCTTCGGGGGCTACTCCGCGAGGTGCCGCTCCACCGTCTCCACCTTCGACGTGAGGCCGTCCGTCACGCCGGGCCGGATGTCCGCCTTCAGGACGAGGGAGACCCGGGGCGCCCGCCGCTCGACGGCCTCGACCGCGCGCCGGACGACGCCCATGACCTCGTCCCACTCGCCCTCGACGGACGTGAACATCGCGTCGGTGCGGTTCGGCAGGCCCGACTCGCGGACCACCCGCACGGCATCGGCGACGTACTCGCCCACGTCCTCGCCGACCCCCAGCGGCGTCACGGAAAAGGCGACGATCACGCCTTCACCGCCCCTTCCTTCTCCTGGCGCGCCCGGGACGCGATCACGGCATCCTCGGCCTCACGCCGCAGCTTGCGCTCGGCGAAGAACCCGCCGGCGGGCAGCACCGAGAGCACGAAGTACAGGGCGGCGGTCTTCACCGGCCACTTCGCCCGGTTCCACGCGTCGGCCCAGAAGATCACGTACAGGATGAAGAGGACCCCGTGCACCATGCCCATGACCGGCACGGCGTTGAAGTCCGTGGTCCGCTTCAGCACCGAGCAGACCAGCAGGAGGAGGAAGGAGATCGCCTCGGGGGCCGAGACCAGGCGGAGGCGGCGGATGGCGGTGGCGGTCTTGAGGTCCACAGGTCACCTTCGGTGAGAGACGGTCTTGCCGGGGCCTGACGCGGATGCACGAGGCGCACCGCGGCGGTGTCGCTTTGTGAACGCACGCACAAGCGTCCCGCCCATTGTGACAAACCACCTCGGGGCCCGGCCCCTAGGGGTGCGGTCAGGGTTGCTCTCCACCCAGGGGCCCTGTCCGTGGCGCCCGGCCTGCGGCTAACGTCGCGTACGTGGCGATGTTCCGACTTCAGAGCAGCAAGGTGCTCGCCGTCGACATGACCGGAGACGCCGTGAAGGCGAAGAACGGCTCGATGGTCGCGTACGACGGCGAGATGGCCTTCAAGAAGCTCAGCGGCGGCGGCGAGGGCATCCGGGGCATGGTGACCCGGCGGCTGACCGGTGAGCAGATGACGTTGATGGAGGTGAAGGGCCGCGGAACCTGCTGGTTCGCCGACCGCGCCTCCGAGATCAACCTGGTCAGCGTCCAGGGCGACAAGCTCTACGTGGAGTCGAGCAACCTGCTCGCGACCGACGGCGGCTTGCGCACGGGGACGGAGTTCACGGGTCTGCGCGGGGCCTCGCAGGGCAACGGCCTCTTCACGACGACGGTCGAGGGCCACGGCCAGGCCGCGATCATGTCCGACGGCCCGGCCGTGGTGCTGCGCGTCAGCCCGCAGTACCCGCTGACCGTGGACCCGGGCGCGTACGTGGCGCACCAGGGGAACCTGCGGCAGTCCTTCCAGTCCGGTGTGACGTTCCGCACGCTGCTCGGCGAGGGCGGCGGCGAGGCCTTCCAGATGCGGTTCGAGGGGGACGGCCTGGTGTACGTGCAGCCGAGCGAGCGGAACACGATCGCGGGAGACGTGTGATGGCCTTCCGGGAGATCAACGCGAAGATGATCGAGGCGACGGTCGCGCCGGGACAGCGGCTGTTCAGCCAGCGCGGCGCGATGCTCGCCTACCAGGGCGAGGTGTCGTTCACGCCCAACTCGATGGGCGGCCAGGGCGGCATCATGTCGATGATCGGCCGCCGGGTCGCCGACGAGGACACGCCGCTGATGACGGTCGAGGGCAGCGGCACGGTCCTGTTCGGGCACGGGGGCCACCACGTCCAGGTCATCCAGCTCACCGGCGACACCCTGTACGTCGAGGCGGACCGCCTGCTCGCCTTCGAGGGCACGCTCCAGCAGGGCACGATGTTCCTTGGCTCGCAGGGCGGCGTCATGGGCATGGTCCGGGGCCAGGTCAGCGGCCAGGGACTGTTCACGACCACGCTCAAGGGACACGGGGCCGTCGCGGTCATGGCCCACGGCGGGGTGATCGAGATCCCGATCACCCCCCAGCGGCCGGTCCATGTGGACCCGCAGGCCTACGTCGCCCACCACGGCGACGTCCGCAACAAGCTGTCCACCGCCCTGGGCTGGCGGGACATGGTGGGCCGCGGCTCGGGCGAGGCCTTCCAGCTGGAACTCAGCGGCAGCGGTGCGGTGTACGTCCAGGCGTCGGAGGAGAAGCTGTGAGCACCTACGGAACCCCGGGCGCCGGCCCCGCGGTCTTCGACCCGGCGACGCTGCCGCCCGACGACAACGTCAATCCCTACACCTTCTGCGTGGAGCTCAAGGGGAGCCAGTGGTTCCTGCAGAAGGGGAAGATGATCGCCTACTACGGCTCGATCGACTTCAACGGCGTCGGACACGGCCGACTGGACCGTCTCGTCCGTACGTCCTTCCATTCGCCTCTGCACGCGAGCGACTGGGTCGTGGCGGAGGGCTCGGGCAAGATGCTCCTCGCCGACCGGGCCTTCGACGTGAACTCGTACGACCTCGAGGACGGCAATCTGACCATTCGCTCCGGCAACCTGCTCGCTTTTCAGCCAACTCTCGCACTGAAGCAATCAATCGTGCCGGGTTTTCTGACCCTCATCGGAACCGGAAAGTTCGTGGCCGCCTCGAACGGCCCGGTGGTGTTCATGGAACCCCCGATCCGGGTCGACCCCCAGGCCCTGGTCGGCTGGGCCGACTGCCCCTCCCCCTGCCACCACTACGACCACGGGTACATGACCGGCGTAATGGGCGGTCTACGTGCGCTGACGGGCCTCGGCGGAGCCTCCGGCGAGGAGCACCAGTTCGAGTTCGTCGGCGCCGGCACGGTGCTGCTCCAGTCGTCCGAGACCCTGATGGCCGAGCAGGCCACGGGAGCCGTTCCGCACCAGGCCGGCGTGCCCGGCGGCGGGGCGCACAGCCCCCAGGCCGGGCAGTCCGGGGTACCGCGTCTTCCCGGACAGCTGGGGGACCTCCAGCGTCGCTTCGGGCTGTGAGCGGTAGTCTGCGGAGTGTGACATCGAACGCCTGCGCACCAACGTTCGGCAGGCGTGCGCCGTCACACGAAAACCCTCACTAGTTCGCCTTTCAACCTTTTAGGTAGACTTCATTCATGGAGACCGAGACGGCCACTCGCTGGCTGACCGATGCGGAGCAGTGCGCCTGGCGCACCCACCTGGAGGTCAACAGGCTGTTGACGTACCAGCTCGAGAAGGACCTGCAGCCGTTCGGCCTGACAATGAACGACTACGAGATCCTGGTGAACCTCTCCGAGTCCGAGGACCAGCGGATGCGGATGAGCGACCTCGCCTCCGCCACCCTCCAGTCCAAGAGCCGCCTCTCGCACCAGATCACGCGCATGGAGAACGCGAACCTGGTCCGGCGGGAGAACTGCGAGTCGGACCGCCGGGGGCTCTACGCCGTCCTCACCGAGCACGGCATGGCGACGATGCAGAAGGTCGCGCCCCACCACGTGGCGTCCGTGCGCAGGCACTTCATCGACCTGCTGTCCCCGGAGGCCCTGACGGAGCTCGACAAGGCCCTCAAGCCCATCGCGGAGCACCTGCGCGGCCAGCGCGGACGCCCGTAACCCGGACGGGCCACCGGCGCGCCCTGCGGCCGCTATGCGAGCGGCAGGCGGAGTTCGAACAGGGCTCCGCCTGCGGGCCCCTGTCCGGCCGTCAGCGTGCCGCCGTGCCGTACGGCCACGTCCCGGGCGATGGCGAGCCCCAGCCCGGCACCGCCGTCGTCGCGGCTGCGGGCGGCGTCCAGCCGTACGAACCGCTCGAAGATCCGCTCCCGGTCGGCCTCGGGCACACCGTCCCCGTCGTCCGCCACTCCGACGACGGCCCGGTCCCCCTCCCGCCGCACGCTCACGGTGACGGCCTCCCGGGCATGCCGCTGGGCGTTGTCGAGCAGATTGGCCAGCACCCGCCCCAACTGCCCCCGCGATCCGGCCACCTCCACCGGCTCCGCGTCCACCGTCACACCCGTCCGCCCCTCGGCCTCCTCCCGGGCCAGCCCGGCGAGATCCACCTTCGCGTCGCCCAGCCGCTCCCCGGCGTCCAGCCGCGCGAGCAGCAGCAGATCGGCGGCGAGCCGCTGGAGCCGCACGGTGTCCTCCACGGCCCCGTCGAGGTCCAGCAGTTCGGGATGGGCGGCGGCCACCTCCAGCTGCGTCCGCAGCGAGGCGATGGGGCTGCGCAGCTCGTGGGAGGCGTCGGCGACGAAGCGCCGCTGCCGCTCCACGGACTTCTCCAGGGCGGCGAGCGTCTCGTTGGTGGTGCTGGCGAGGCGGGCGATCTCGTCGTGCGTGTCGGGCTCGGGGACGCGCCGCGCGAGGTCCTCGGACTGGGTGATCGCGGCCATCTCGCGCCGGATGCCCTCCACCGGCCGCAGGGCCCGCCGGGTGACCAGCCAGGTCACGCCCGCGACGACGCCCAGCAGCAGCGGGAACCCGATCAGCATCACCGTCAGCGCGCTCTGCACGGCCCCGTGCTCGGCGGCCAGCGGGGCACCGGCGAAGACCTTGAGCTGCCCCCGGTCGTGGGTCTCCACCTCCACGGCGGCGAACCGGTAGTCCTCCGTCTCCCCGTCGACCGTCGCCGACCCGTTCCGGAAGACGCTCTCCCCGGAGATCTCCCCGGGTTCGAGGGCCTCGCCGGAGCCGGAGTCATCGGCGTCGTCATCGGCGTCGTTGTCGGCGTCCCCGCGCGGCACCGCGGCCGGCGGCTGCGCCTTCACCCGCTCGCTGTCCGTACCGCTGATCCGCTCCAGGTCCTCACTGACCGCGACCAGCCGCTTGTCCTCGTCGAGGACCTGCACCGGCCCGACGTCCCCGTCCAGGCCCGACAGCTTGTCGTACGGCGTCCCGGCGGCGAGCTCGGAGGCGACCGCCCGCGCGGAGCGCTCCGCCTGCGTACCGGCCTCGCCCATCAGGTTCGACCGCAGGGACAGCAGCACGGCGGCCCCCGCCGCGACGAGCGCCACCGCGACCACGAGCGTCGCCGCCAGCGTGGCCCGCGCCCGGACGGACCCGAACAGCCGCCTCACGGCGAGGTCTCCAGCCGGTACCCGGCCCCGCGCACGGTTCGGATCAGCCCCGGCCGCAGCTTGCGCCGCAGGGTGCTGATGTACACCTCGACGATGTTCGGGTCGCCCTCGTACGCGAAGTCCCAGACGTGCTCCAGGATCTCGGACTTGGACACCACCTCGCCGGCCCGCAGCACGAGCTGCTCCAGCACGGAGAACTCCTTGGCGGTGAGGGCGATCTCGTCCTCACCGAGGAACACCCGGCGGGCCGCGGTGTCGACCTTCAGGTCCCCGTGCACATGCACGGGCGAGGCCCCCGCGCCCACGCCGCGCCGCCGCAGCAGCGCCTTGATCCGGGCGACGAGCACGACGTACGAGAACGGCTTGGTCAGATAGTCGTCCGCGCCCGTGTCGAGCCCCTCGGCCTCGTCGTACTCGCCGTCCTTGGCGGTCAGCATCAGGATCGGCACCTCGTGCCCGGCGGCGCGCAGGGCGGCGCAGACCCGGTAGCCGTTGAGCCCCGGCAGCATGATGTCGAGGATGACCAGGTCGTACGTCCCCTCCGAGGCCCGGTGCAGCCCCTCCCGACCGTCGTGGACGACGTCCACGGCGTACCCCTCGGCCGTCAGGCCCCTGGCGAGCGACAGGGCCAGCCGCTTCTCGTCCTCCACGATCAACAGGCGCATGAGTAAAGAGTGGCAAAGGGAACCTGAAGATCCCTTCAGGGGGTTTCAGGTTCCTCTCAGCCTCGTTCAGCCAGAGTCGAAGACGTCGAAAACGAAACGACTCGGGAGGAATCCGCATGAAGCGCAACATCGTGATCGCCGCTGTGACCGCCGCCGCTCTGATCGGAGGCGGTACGGCCACGGCCCTGGCGACCACGGGAGACGACGAGGGCTCGGCGCGGCAGGCGGCCAACACCCGGCTGTCGGACGACGCCCACGACGACCAGGACGGCCCGGACGCGCAGGACGACCGCGACGACGACGCGGCGCGGGCGGCCTCCTCGGACGTCACGGCCGCCGAGGCCATCGCCTCCGCGCTGAAGCACACGTCGGGCACGGTGGTGTCCGCCGAGCTGGACGACGAGGACGACAGCGCCAAGGTGGTCTGGAAGGTCGACGTCCTGTCCGGCGACAACACCTGGCACAGCGTGAGCGTCGACCCGTCCAACGGCAAGGTCCTCGGTTCGCACGCCGACGACGAGGACGACACGGCGCAGGTGCGGGCGGCTCTGAAGGGCTCCTCGGTGACGGCCGAGGAGGCCGCGAAGGCCGCCGCCGGCAAGGGCGTGGTGACGTCCGTCGACCTGGACGAGGACGGCAGGAACAAGTCCTGGGAGGCCGAGACCCACAAGTCCGGCGGCGCCGAGCAGGACTGGAGGATCGACCTGAACACGGGCAAGGTCACGGCGGACCGTACCGATGCCCAGGACGACGACCAGGACTGACATCTCACTGCCAGATTTCAACCGCCCCGGCGTCCGTGCTGACGCCGGGGCGATGCGCGCCTCGGCGCAACGAGGTGCCGCCGCGCCCACCCGCGCCGCCCCTGGCGGCACGCATGCCCGCGGCTAAGACAGCCAGCTGGGCGGCAGCCACGACGTACCCGCACTCGCCGTACTACGGAAGGGGACGTGTCGGGGGGTGTCCGCCCGCAGCGGTTGGCGCGTCAACACCAGTGAGTCGGTGCCCCACCCCATCGCGCCGTTCCGAGGACGGACACCCCCCGGCGCGGCCCCGACCCACTCCCGGCGATCAGGCGAAGACGCGCACCCACGGTCGGCGCCGCTCAGCCCTCCGTCAACCCCGCCACCAGCTCATCAGCCGCCCGGTACGGATCCAGCTCCCCCGCCACGATCCGCTCGGCCAGCGCCCCCAGCCGCCGATCCCCGTGCAGGTCCCCGATCCGCTCCCGCAGCGCCGTCACCGCGATCGTCTCGACCTCCCTCGCCGCACGAGCGGCACGCCGCTCCGCGAGCACCCCCCGCTCCTCCATCCACGCCCGGTGCTTCTCCAGCGCCTCGACGACCTCGTCCACGCCCTCGCCCCGCGCGGCGACGGTCTTCACGATCGGCGGACGCCAGTCCCCGGGCCCTCGCGCCTCCCCCAGCCCCAGCATGTGGTTCAGCTCGCGGGCCGTCGCATCGGCCCCGTCCCGGTCGGCCTTGTTCACGACGTACACGTCCCCGATCTCCAGGATCCCGGCCTTGGCCGCCTGGATCCCGTCCCCCATCCCCGGCGCGAGCAGCACCACGGACGTGTCCGCCTGCGAGGCGATCTCCACCTCGGACTGCCCGACCCCCACCGTCTCGACGAGGATCACGTCGCACCCGGCCGCGTCCAGCACCCGGATCGCCTGGGGCGCGGCCCACGCCAGCCCGCCCAGATGCCCGCGTGTGGCCATGGAGCGGATGTACACGCCCGGGTCGGACGCGTGCTCCGACATCCGCACCCGGTCCCCGAGCAGCGCACCGCCGGAGAACGGGGACGACGGGTCGACGGCCAGCACGCCGACCCGCTTGTCCTGCTTGCGGTACGCGGAGACCAGCGCCGAGGTCGACGTCGACTTGCCGACCCCGGGCGACCCGGTCAGCCCCACCACGTACGCCCCGCCGGTCAGCGGCGCCAGCGCCGCCATGACCTCCCGGAGCTGCGGGGACGCCCCCTCCACCAGCGAGATCAGCCGGGCGACGGCCCGCGGCCGCCCCTCCCTGGCCTGGGCCACCAGCGTGGAGACGTCCTGCATCACAGCTCCGTTCAGATCAGGGACGTACCGGGAAGGGACGTACCGAAACTCAGGCCTTGGGCACGCGCACGATCAGCGCGTCACCCTGACCACCGCCACCGCACAGCGCGGCCGCACCCACGCCGCCGCCCCGCCGCTTCAGCTCCAGCGCCAGATGCAGCACGAGCCGCGCACCGGACATCCCGATCGGGTGACCCAGGGCAATGGCACCGCCGTTGACATTCACCTTTTCGGTGGACACCCCGAGGTCCTTCATGGACTGCACGGCCACCGCCGCGAACGCCTCGTTGATCTCGATGAGGTCGAGGTCCGAAACCTCCAGCCCCTCCTTCTTCAGGGCGTGCAGGATCGCGTTGGACGGCTGCGACTGCAGCGAGTTGTCCGGCCCGGCCACGTTCCCGTGGGCGCCGATCTCGGCGATCCACTCCAGGCCGAGCTCCTGCGCCTTGGCCTTGCTCATCACGACCACGGCGGCGGCGCCGTCGGAGATCTGCGAGGCGGAACCGGCCGTGATCGTGCCGTCCTTGGAGAACGCCGGACGCAGCTTCCCGAGCGACTCCACGGTCGTGTCGCCGCGAATGCCCTCGTCCTTGCTGAACAGCACCGGGTCGCCCTTGCGCTGCGGGATCTCGACCGGCGTGATCTCGGCCTCGAACAGGCCGTTCTTCTGCGCGGCGGCGGCCCGCTGGTGCGACAGCGCGGCGATCTCGTCCTGCTCGGCGCGCCCGATGCCGAGGCGCGTGTTGTGCTTCTCCGTCGACTCGCCCATGGCGACGCCGTCGAAGGAGTCGGTCAGGCCGTCGTACGCCATGGCGTCGAGCATCTGGACCGCGCCGTACTTGAAGCCCTCGCGGGACTTGGGCAGCAGGTGCGGGGCGTTGGTCATGGACTCCTGACCGCCCGCGACGACCACGTCGAACTCACCCGCGCGGATCAGCTGGTCGGCGAGCGCGATCGCGTCGAGCCCGGACAGACAGACCTTGTTGATGGTCAGCGCCGGCACGTTCATCGGGATGCCCGCCTTGACCGCGGCCTGGCGCGCCGGGATCTGCCCCGCCCCGGCCTGGAGCACCTGGCCCATGATCACGTACTGCACCTGGTCGCCACCGATCCCCGCACGGTCGAGGGCGGCCTTGATCGCGAAGCCGCCGAGATCGGCTCCGGAGAAGGACTTCAGCGATCCGAGCAACCGCCCCATGGGCGTACGCGCGCCCGAGACGATCACCGAGCTGGTCGTAGCAGAAGACATGAGCTGCGATCCCCTTACCGGCTGCACAGCCGAGGAGTGAACGAGGGTTTACTTCGAATGTACTGACCGGTACTCCACCCCGTCATCGGGCTGTCGGTGTGATCGCGCGCACGTTGCGTAACCACCCCGGGAGCGCTGCACTGAATCCATGCTGACGCGAATCGACCACATCGGAATCGCCTGTTTCGACCTCGACAAGACCGTCGAGTTCTACCGTGCCACCTACGGCTTCGAGGTGTTCCACTCCGAGGTCAACGAGGAGCAGGGCGTGCGCGAGGCCATGCTCAAGATCAACGAGACGTCCGACGGCGGCGCCTCCTACCTGCAGCTTCTGGAGCCGACCCGCGAGGACTCCACCGTCGCGAAGTGGCTGGCGAAGAACGGGGAGGGCGTCCACCACATCGCCTTCGGTACGGCGGACGTGGACGCCGAGTCCGCGGACATCCGCGACAAGGGCGTACGCGTGCTGTACGAAGAGCCCCGACGCGGTTCCATGGGGTCACGGATCACCTTCCTGCACCCCAAGGACTGCCATGGCGTACTGACAGAACTGGTCACTTCGGCGCCTGTTGAGTCACCTGAGCACTGACCCTCGTACATAGGGGCCGGTAGGGTTGGGTGCGGTCGCCGCTCAGCCAGGGTGACCGCGGTCCCGCCGTGCGACGGCAGGACCACCGGGGTCCGGGTTTCGGGGGAAGAGCGTCGGGGCAGCAGCCTCTGCTCCGCCGATGATCTGACACCATTCCCCGGGGGCCCCGTTCGGCGGATGGACGGAGCTCGTTCGGAAAGAGTTGCGACCAGGGGACGGATGGGACCGCGCAGTGCGGGGCTACGAGAGCCAGGAGCGAGAGCCGGCGGCTGACGTCGACCACCTCTCTCGGTTCGAAGCCGAGATGAAGCGGCTGAAGACCGAACGGGAAAAGGCGATCCAGCACGCCGAGGACCTCGGCTACCAGGTCGAGGTGCTGCGCGCCAAGCTGCACGAGGCGCGGCGCACCATCATGTCCCGGCCCTCCTTCGACGGGGGCGACATCGGCTGGCAGGCCGAGCAGTTGCTGCGCAACGCGCAGATGCAGGCCGACCAGATCCGCGCGGACGCCGACCGCGAGCTGAGCGAGGCCCGGGCCCAGACCCAGCGGATCCTCCAGGAGCACGCCGAGCAGGCGGCCCGCCTCCAGGCGGAGCTGCACCAGGAGGCGGTGACCCGCCGCCAGCAACTGGACCAGGAGCTGGCCGAGCGCCGCCAGACGGTCGAGTCGCACGTCAACGAGAACGTGGCGTGGGCCGAGCAGCTGCGCGCCCGCACCGAGCAGCAGGCCCGCCGGCTGCTGGAGGAGTCCCGCGCCGAGGCCGAGCAGGCCCTGGCCACCGCCCGCGCGGAGGCCGAGCGGCTGACGACCGAGGCCCGGCAGCGGCTGACGGGCGCGGCCGAGGAGGCCCGCGCCGAGGCCGAGCAGATCCTGCGCCGCGCCCGCACGGACGCCGAGCGCCTGCTCAACGCCGCCTCCACACAGGCCCAGGAGGCCACCGACCACGCCGAGCAGCTGCGGACGTCCACCGCCTCGGAGTCGGAGTCGGCGCGCCGCCGGGCCCAGGAGCTGAGCAAGGCCGCCGAGCAGCGGATGGCCGAGGCCGAGGAGGCGCTGCGCAAGGCGCAGGCCGAGTCGGAGAAGCTGGTCGCGGAGGCCAAGGAGGCCGCCGCCAAGGCCCTGGCGAGCGCCGAGGCCGCCAACGAGACACGCACGCGCACGGCCAAGGAGCAGGTCGCCCGGCTGGTCGAGGAGGCCACGAAGGAGGCCGAGAGCACCAAGTCCGAGGCGGAGCAGATCGTCGCGGACGCCCGTGCCGAGGCCGAGAAGATCGTCACCGAGGCCGCCGAGAAGGCCCGCACGCTCACCGCCGAGGAGACCGCGACCCAGCTGTCCAAGGCGGCCCGGACGGCCGAGGAGGTCCTCACCAAGGCGTCGGAGGACGCCAAGAAGACCACCAAGGCCGCCGCCGAGGAGGCTGAGCGGATCCGCAAGGAGGCCGAGGCCGAGGCGGACCGGCTGCGCGCCGAGGCGCACGACATCGCCGAGCAGCTCAAGGGCGCGGCGAAGGACGACACCAAGGAGTACCGCGCCAAGACGGTCGAGCTGCAGGAGGAGGCCCGCCGGCTGCGCGGCGAGGCCGAGCAGCTGCGGGCGGACGCCGTCGAAGAGGGCGAGAAGATCCGCGCCGAGGCCCGCAAGGAGGCCGTGGCGCAGATCGAGGAGGCGGCGAAGTCCGCCGAGGAACTGCTCGCCAAGGCCAAGGCGGACGCGGACGAGCTGCGCACGACCGCCCAGACGGACAGCGAGAAGGTCCGCACCGAGGCGATCGAGCGGGCGACGACCCTGCGCCGGCAGGCCGAGGAGACCCTCCAGCGCACCCGGCAGGAGGCCGAGCGGCACCGCGAGGAGGTCATCGAGCAGGCCGAGGCCCTCAAGGCGGAGGCCGAGCGCGCGGCGCGGGAGCTGCAGGAGGAGACCGAGCGGGCCATGGAGGCCCGCCGCGCGGAGGCCGCCGAGGAGCTGACGCGGCTCCAGACGGACGCCGAGGAGCGGCTGGCCGCGGCCGAGCAGGCCCTGTCGGACGCCCGTGAGGAGGCCGCGCGGATCCGCCGCGAGGCCGCCGAGGAGAACGAACGGCTGCGCGCCGAGGCCGCCGAGCGGATCCGTACGCTCCAGCAGCAGGCCGAGGCGGAGGCCGAGCGGCTGCGCGACGAGGCCGCGTCGGACGCGTCCGCGGCCCGTGCCGAGGGCGAGGCCGTCGCCGTACGCCTGCGGTCGGAGGCCGCGAGCGAGGCCGAGCGGCTGAAGTCGGAGGCGCAGGAGAGCGCCGACCGGATGCGCGCGGAGGCGCAGGCGGCCGCCGAGCGGCTCGGCGCGGAGGCGTCCGAGACGCTGGCCGCCGCCCAGGAGGAGGCCAACCGGCGCCGCCGCGAGGCCGAGGAACTCCTCGGCAGCGCCCGGCAGGAGGCCGACCAGGAGCGCGAGCGGGCCCGCGAGCAGAGCGAGGAACTGCTGGCCTCGGCGCGCAAGCGCGTGGAGGAGGCGCAGACCGAGGCCGTCCGGCTGGTCGAGGAGGCCGACCGGCGCGCCACGGAGATGGTGTCCGCGGCCGAGCAGCACGCGCAGCAGGTCCGGGACTCCGTCGCGGGGCTGCACGAGCAGGCGCAGGAGGAGATCGCCGGGCTGCGCTCCGCCGCCGAGCACGCGGCGGACCGTACGCGGCGGGAGGCGCAGGAGGAGGCGGACCGGGTCCGTTCCGACGCCTACGCCGAGCGGGAGCGGGCGAGCGAGGACGCCGGCCGGCTGCGCCGTGAGGCCCATGAGGAGTCCGAGGCCGCCAAGGCGCTCGCCGAGCGGACGATGTCCGAGGCGATCGCGGAGGCGGAGCGGATCCGCACGGAGGTCGCCGAGCACGCCCAGCGGGTGCGCACGGAGGCGTCGGACACCATCGCCGAGGCCGAGCAGAGCGCCGCGCGCACCCGGGCGGACGCCCGCGAGGACGCCAACCGCATCCGCTCGGACGCGGCGACGCAGGCGGACACCCTCATCACCGAGGCGCGCAACGAGGCGGAGCGGCTCACCACCGAGACGGTCCAGGAGACCGACCGGCTGCGGATGGAGACGGTCACCGAGGCCGAGCGGGTCCGTACGGAGGCCCTCTCCGAGGCCGAGCGGGTCCGTTCCGAGGCGGCGGCGGAGGCCGAGCGGCTGCGGGCCGAGTCGGTCGCCAAGGCCGACCAGCTGATCGGGGAGGCCACCGGCGAGGCGGAGCGGCTGCGCGCCGAGGCCGCCGAGACGGTCGGCTCCGCGCAGCAGCACGCCGAGCGGGTCCGCTCCGAGGCCGAGCGCGTCAAGGCCGACGCGGAGGCGGAGGCGGAGCGGCTCGTCGCGTCCGCGCGCGAGGAAACCGACCGGACGCTGGACGAGGCCCGCAAGGACGCCAACAAGCGGCGCTCCGAGGCGGCCGAGCAGGTCGACAAGCTCATCTCGGAGACCACGGCCGAGGCGGACAAGCTGCTGACCGAGGCGCAGCAGCAGGCGCACAAGACCACCGCGGAGGCCGAGGCGCAGGCCGACACGATGGTGGGCGCGGCCCGTACGGAGGCCGACCGGCTCGTGTCCGAGGCGACGGTCGAGGGCAACTCCCTGGTGGAGAAGGCCCGGACGGACGCGGACGAGCTGCTGGTCGGCGCGCGCCGGGACGCCACGCAGATTAGGGAGCGCGCCGAGGAGCTGCGCGACCGCATCACCTCGGAGATCGAGGAGCTGCACGAGCGGGCCCGCCGCGAGTCCGCCGAGACGATGAAGTCGGCGGGCGACCGCTGCGACGCGCTCGTCAAGGCGGCCGAGGAGCAGCTCGCGAAGGCGCAGGCGAAGGCCAAGGAGATCGTGTCGGAGGCCAACTCCGAGGCGGGCAAGGTCCGGATCGCCGCCGTGAAGAAGGCCGAGGGCCTGCTCAAGGAGGCCGAGCAGAAGAAGACCACGCTGATCCGGGAGGCCGAGGAGCTCAAGGCCGAGGCGATCCGCGAGGCCAAGCGCACGGTCGAGGAGGGCAAGCGCGAGCTGGAGGTCCTGGTCCGCCGCCGGGAGGACATCAACGCCGAGATCTCCCGTGTCCAGGACGTCCTGGAGGCGTTGGAGTCCTTCGAGGCCCCGTCCGCGTCCAAGGACAGCGGAGTCAAGGCAGGTGCAACCGTCGGCGCACCCCGTTCGGGTGGCAAGTCCTCGGATAGCTAGCGAACCGGGGCGAATCCGGTGTGTGCTGGGGCCTTTGACCAAGTCTTTGGCAAGCAGTCCTGCGGTCCGCCACCCAAAAGGGGTCTCATTTTGCAGACCAAACGCGCATCCGCTCGATGACACACCGTTTCGGCCCCTAGGATTCCACCTATCACCTCACCGGTCTCATTCGACAGGAACCCCATGAGCGACACTTCCCCCTACGGCTTCGAGCTTGTGCGGCGTGGGTACGACCGCGCTCAGGTGGACGAACGTATCTCCAAGCTCGTCTCCGACCGTGACAGCGCTCTCGCCCGCATCACCGCTCTGGAAAAGCGCATCGAGGAGCTCCACCTCGAGACGCAGAACGCCCAGGCCCAGATCAGCGACGCCGAGCCGTCGTACGCGGGTCTCGGCGCGCGCGTGGAGAAGATCCTCCGCCTCGCCGAGGAAGAGGCGAAGGACCTGCGCGAGGAGGCCCGGCGCGCGGCGGAGCAGCACCGCGAGCTCGCCGAGTCGGCGGCCCAGCAGGTGCGCAACGACGCCGAGTCGTACTCCGCGGAGCGCAAGGCCAAGGCCGAGGACGAGGGCCTGCGGATCGTCGAGAAGGCCAAGAGTGACGCCGCGCAGCTGCGGGCCGAGGCGCAGAAGGACGCGCAGTCCAAGCGCGAGGAGGCGGACGCCCTCTTCGAGGAGACCCGCGCCAAGGCCGCGCAGGCCGCCGCCGACTTCGAGACGAACCTCGCCAAGCGCCGCGAGCAGTCCGAGCGCGACCTGGCCTCCCGTCAGGCCAAGGCCGAGAAGCGCCTCGCCGAGATCGAGCACCGCGCCGAGCAGCTCCGCCTCGAGGCGGAGAAGCTGCGCACGGACGCCGAGCGCCGCGCCCGCCAGACGGTGGAGACGGCCCAGCGCCAGGCCGAGGACATCGTGGCCGACGCCAACGCCAAGGCCGACCGCATCCGTTCGGAATCCGAGCGCGAGCTGGCCGCCCTCACCAACCGCCGCGACTCCATCAACGCGCAGCTGACGAACGTCCGCGAGATGCTCGCGACGCTCACGGGCGCCGCGGTGGCCGCCGCCGGCACGCCGGCCGAGGACGAGCCGATCTCCCGTGGGGTTCCGGCCCAGCAGTCCCGGTAACAGCCCGGCATACGGAGTCTGAATCTCCGCAAAGCCCTCTGCCGCTCGGGTGGCAGAGGGCTTTGTCCCGTTCTAGCGTGGCGGGCATGATTGAGCTGGAGGGGCTGACCAAGCGGTACGGCGAGAAGGTGGCGGTCAACAACCTGTCCTTCACCGTCAGACCGGGCATCGTCACCGGTTTCCTCGGGCCGAACGGCGCGGGGAAGTCCACGACCATGCGGATGATCCTGGGTCTCGACCACCCGACCGCCGGCGACGTCCGGATCGACGGCAAGCACTACCAGCAGCTGAAGGACCCGCTGACGTACATCGGCGCCCTGCTGGAGGCCAAGGCCTGGCACGGCGGGCGCAGCGCCTACAACCACCTGCTGTGCCTCGCGCAGAGCAACGGCATCCCGAGGCAGCGGGTGGGCGAGGTGCTGGAGACGGTCGGGCTGACGTCGGTCGCGAAGAAGAAGACCAAGGGCTTCTCGATGGGCATGGGGCAGCGGCTCGGCATCGCGGCCGCGCTCCTCGGCGATCCGCGGATCCTGATGTTCGACGAGCCGGTCAACGGCCTCGACCCCGAGGGCATCCACTGGATCCGCACCCTGATGAAGTCGCTGGCCGCGCAGGGCCGGACCGTGTTCGTCTCCTCCCATCTGATGAGCGAGATGGCGCTGACGGCCGACCACCTCGTCGTCATCGGGCAGGGGCGGCTCCTCGCGGACACCTCCATGTCCGACTTCATCGCGCGCAACTCGCGGTCGTACGTCCGGGTGCGCAGCCCGCAGCGGGAGCGGCTGCTCGACGTGCTGCACCAGGCGGGGGTGGTCGCCGTCGAGAGCGGCGAGGGCGTGCTGGAGGTGGACGGCGACAAGGCCGAGCACGTCGGCGAGCTGGCGGCGCAGCACGGGATCACGCTGCACGAGCTGAGCCCGCAACAGGCCTCGCTGGAAGAGGCGTTCATGCGGCTGACGGCGGAGTCGGTGGAGTACCACGCACACAGCGGGACGAGCGCCGCGCCGCCACCGCAGCAGTGGGGCGACGGCTGGGGGAGGAACTGAGCATGGCGGTGACCCAGGTCGTACGGTCGGAGTGGACCAAGATCCGGTCGGTGGCGTCCACGGTGTGGACACTCTCGCTGGTGGTGGTCGTGACGGTCGCGCTCGGCATGCTGATCTCGGCCCTGTCGAAGAACGAGTTCGACTCCATGGGCGCGCAGCAGCGGGCGGAGTTCGACCCGACGTTCATCAGCTTCGCCGGGATGAGTCTCGGCCAGCTCGCGATGATCGTGTTCGGGGTGCTGGTAGTGTCGAACGAGTACAGCACCGGCATGATCCGCACCTCGCTGGCCGCCGTGCCGCAGCGCGGCTCCTTCCTGTTCAGCAAGATCGCGGTGGCCACCGCGCTCGCCCTCCTGGTCGGCCTCGTCACCAGCTTCGCCGCCTTCTTCCTGGGGCAGGCGATGCTGGGTGAGCACCGGGCGGAGATCGGCGACCCGGGGGTGCTGCGGGCCGTGTTCGGCGGCGGCCTCTACATGGCCCTGATCGCGATGTTCTCCATGGGCGTCGCCGCGATGCTGCGCTCGCCGATGCTGTCGCTGGGCATCCTGATGCCGTTCTTCTTCCTGATCTCCAACATCCTCGGGAACGTCGACGCGACGAAGAAGGTCGGCCGGTTCCTGCCCGACCAGGCCGGCAGCAGGATCATGCAGGTGGTCCCGCCCCTCGACGACGACACGCCGTACGGGCCGTGGGGCGGCCTCGGGATCATGGGGCTGTGGGTGCTCGCGGCGCTCGTCGGCGGCTATGTGCTGCTGAAGAAACGGGATGCCTAGGGGCGCAGGCTTGGCGTGACCTTTTACCTGCTCTTGGGCGGAACCGTCAGCGCCTCGATATCCTCCTAACCCTTACGGGGGCGTGTGCCCCGCTGTCCTGAACCTTGCGATGGGTGCGGAGCATGATCGAAGCAGTCGGCCTGACGAAGCGCTACGGCGACAAGACCGCTGTGTACAACCTTTCCTTCCAGGTGCGTCCCGGCGCCGTCACGGGCTTCCTCGGGCCGAACGGCTCGGGCAAGTCGACGACGATGCGGATGATCCTCGGGCTGGACAACCCCACCAGCGGTCACGTCACGATCGGCGGCTATCCGTACCGCAGGCTGCCCAACGCCCCCCGCCAGGTCGGCGCGCTGCTGGACGCCAAGGCGGTGCACGGCGGCCGCGCCGCCCGCAACCACCTGCTGTGCCTGGCCCAGCTGTCGGGCATCCCGGCGCGGCGGGTGGACGAGGTGCTCGGGGTCGTCGGGCTGCAGGACGTGGCCAGGAAGCGGTCCAAGGGCTTCTCCCTCGGCATGGGGCAGCGGCTCGGCATCGCCGCGGCGCTGCTCGGCGACCCGCAGGTGCTGCTGTTCGACGAGCCGGTCAACGGGCTCGACCCCGAGGGCATCCTCTGGGTGCGCAACCTGATGAAGGCGCTCGCGGCGGAGGGCCGTACGGTCTTCGTCTCCTCCCACCTGATGAGCGAGATGGCGCTGACCGCCGACCACCTCATCGTCATCGGGCGCGGGCAGTTGCTCGCCGACATGAGCGTGACGGACTTCATCTCCGCGAACTCCGCCGACTTCGCGCGCGTCCGGACGCCCGACACCGAGCCGCAGCAGCGCGAGAAGCTGTCGGCCGCGCTCACCGAGTCGGGCGGTCACGTGCTGCCCGAGCAGGACGGCGCGCTGCGGGTGACGGGGCTGCCGCTCCCCCGCATCAGCGACATCGCGCACGACCACGACGTACGGCTGTGGGAGCTGTCGCCGCACCAGGCCTCGCTGGAGGAGGCGTACATGCGGATGACGCAGGGCGCCGTCGACTACCGCTCCACCATCGACCAGAAGGAAGGGCTCCAGCAGCCGCTGCCGCCCGGCGCGCAGCCGCCGATGCCGGTGCCGGGCCAGGGCCAGCCCGGCTGGTACGCCCCGCCGCCGCCCCAGCAGGGCGGGCAGCCGTTCCCGATGCCACCGCAGAGCGCCCCGGGCCAGGCCCCGGCGGGCCCGTACGGCACCCCCGGGACCCCGGGCGCCCCGGCCGCCTCCGGCACGGCCACCCCCAACCCGTACGCCCAGCCTGCGCCTCAGGCACCGCAGGGCACCGCGCAGGCCGCACGGCAGGCACAGCAGGCCCCCGCGCAGCCCGCGCCCCAGGCGGCGCAGGGCGCCGCCCAGCCCGCGCCCAAGGCGTCCCAGGCACCGCAGCCGCCCGCGCAACCCGCGCCGCAGCCCCCCGCGTCCCAGCCGGGCGCCGCACCGGCGTCCGCCGGCCCCGTCCAGCCCGCCGCGGCGCCCGCCGCCGCCCCGACCTCCGATCTGACCAAGCCCGAGGACGCCCGATGAGCAGCCCCCAGCCCCAGATGCCGCAGGCCGCGCCCGCCTGGCATGCGGCGCCCGGTTCCGCCCCGTACGCCGGCGGCCCCGGCTACACCTCGCCGATCCCGGTCGTGCGCACGCACCTCGGGCACGCCATCGCCTCCGAGTGGACGAAGATCCGGTCGGTGCGCTCCACGATGTGGACGCTCGGCGTGTTCGTCCTGCTCGTCGTCGGCATCGGCACGCTGACCGGCGTGGTGGTGGCCGACTCCGACCCGGCCCTGGACGGCGACAGCCCGCTCGGCCTGGGCTTCTTCGGTCTGCTGCTCGGCAGCATGTGCATCATCACGCTGGGCGTGCTGACCACGGCCTCGGAGTACGGCACGGGCATGGTCCGCACCACGATGGTGGCGTGCCCGAGCCGCGGCCGGGTGCTGACCGCGAAGGCCGTGGTGTTCTTCCTGGTCGCGTTCGTGGTGACGCTGGTGTCCGCGTCCCTCGTCGCCTTCCTGCACGTGGCGATGCTGGAGGGAAGCGGCGCCAAGGACCCCTCCGGCGGGGAGTGGCTCAAGGGCACGGTCGGCATCGCGGCCTACGTCGCGCTGCTGGGCCTGCTCTCGCTCGCCGTCGGCTCGATCATCCGGCACTCGGCGGGCGCCATCACCATCATGATCGGCGCCGTGCTCGCCCCGCTGGTGATCGCGCTGTTCATGTTCTCCCAGTCGCTGGAGGACGTCCGTCAGGCCCTGTTCGAGTACTCCATCCCGAACCAGCTGAGCGTCTTCTACGCCAACTCCCTCAGCCAGTCCGGCCCGTCCGGCTGGGATCCGCTGTGGATCATCCTCGGCGCGACGGCCGTCGCGTTCGCCGTCGCCTTCGCCCTGCTGGAGAAGCGGGACGTCTGAGTTCCCTCGGAATCTGTTCCGTCAGAATCTGGGCGCGTTACGGGACCGCCGCACCCCGGGGGTGCGGCGGTCCCGCGCGTTCCAGCAGGCCTTGTGCCAGTGCCGGCGGTCGTCGACGCCCGCGTGCTCCGACCACGCCACCACGTGCGGCACCCCGTCCGGGATCAGCTGGTCGCAGCCGGGGCAGCGGTACGACTTGCCCTGCGCGCTCGCGCCGGCCACGTGCCGCACGCTCCAGTTCTCGCCCTGCCAGTTCTCCGAGGACTGCCAGCCGCCGTAGCGGGGGCGGTCGTCCTCGGCGCTCCGGCCGGACGAAGCGGCGCCCTTGGGTCGGTTGCGACGCGGGGACACGGGACACCTCTCGGGGCTATACAGGAAGCTCGGGCCGCGTCCAGCCTACGCGGCGCGGTCGGGGGTACGCGTACGGCACCAATCGCCACAAGTCCCGCTCGGGGCGAGGCGGGCGCTCCCCCCGGGCTCCCGGCGGAGCACCCCATTCTGCAGACAATCCGCAAAATACTCCGCCCGGCCGTGTCCTCGGCACGTGTCAGACGGTTATGCGCTGTAGGGGGAGCTCCGTGTCGGAGCCAAGGAAGCAGGAAAGCAATGCGCGTTGGAAGTTTCGTGTTGGCGGCCCAGTTCCCCGGTCAGGGCGAGGGAGAGGCGCTGCACCGCGCGGTCCGCTCGGCCGAGGTGGCCGAGGAGGCCGGGCTCGACACGGTCTGGCTGGCCGAGCACCACTTCGTGCCGTACGGCACGTGCCCGTCGGCCATCACCCTGGCCGCCCTGCTGCTGGGCCGCACCCGCCGCATCCGGGTCGGCACGGCGGTCAGCGTGCTGCCCACCACCCACCCCGTGACCGTCGGCGAACAGGCCGCGCTGCTGCACCACACGAGCGGCGGCCGTTTCACGCTCGGGGTCGGACGCGGCGGCCCCTGGGTCGACCTGGAGGTGTTCGGCGCGGGCCTGGAGGCGTACGAGCAGGGGTTCCCGGAGTCCCTGGACGTCCTGCTGCGCTGGCTGCGCGATGCGTCCGTGTCGGCGGACGGGGAGCGTTTCCGCTTCCGTGAAGTCCCGGTGGTGCCGCGGCCGTCGGAGGCCCTGACGGAGGTCGAGGGGCCCGAGCTCGTCGTCGCCTGCACCTCGCCGGCGAGCGTGCGCCTGGCGGCCGAGCGCGGGCTGTCGATGCTGCTCGGGATGCACGTGGGGGACGAGGAGAAGGCCGAGATGGTCGCGCTGTGGCGGCGGCACGCGCGGGCGTGCGGCCGGTCGCCGGAGGAGATCCGCGGCGCGTCCCATGTGTCGGCCGGCGTCTGCCAGATCGCGGACAAGCGGGTCGACGCGGCGGAGACGCTGATGAAGGCGATGCCGGGCTGGCTGAAGCAGGGCCTGGAGGCGCATGTCACGGTCGACGGGCGCACGCGCCGGATGCGCGACCCGCTGGCGTACACCGAACTGCTCTGCGGGCTGCACCCGGTGGGCACCCCGCGGCTGTGCGCCGACCGGCTGGCGGCGACCAGCGAGCGAACGGGCATCTCCCGCTTCGCCCTGCTCGTCGAGGGCTCCGGGGACCTGGCGGCGACCGAGGAGAACGTGCGACGGCTGGGCGCCGAGGTGCTGCCCCAACTCGTCTGAGGGCGGGATGGATTCCTGGGGGCTTGCCGCTCCGGTACAGAACTGCACCTCCCGCGTACGGAGCGGCAAGCAAGCGGCGCCGCGTCAGCAGTCCCGGAACTCGGGCGACTGGTTCAGCACCTGGCTGCGGACCGAGGTGAAACGGCCCAGCGTCTCGTCCACCGAGGAGTCAAGCGGGAACACGGCCACCCGGTGGCAGTTCTGGAAGGCCAGCCGCACACCGAAGTGCCGTTGCAGCGCGCCGCGTATCGCGTCACTCGCAAGCGCACGCAGCAGCTGGCCGCGTGCCTGCTCGTCCGGCGGAGGCGTCTGGTTGTCGGCGAAAGCGCCGCCGTCCACCTTCAGCTGGGCCACCAGGGAGCTGATCATCTCCCACGCATAGGGCAGGGAGGTCCGGACGCAGTCGACGAATTCCGCTTCGTCGACCTCGCCTCGCTCGGCCTGTTCGAGTAGGGCCGGTGAGACGTCGAGCGACATGAGTTCTCCTCTCGCACCCCCAACGAGCAGGGGTTGCCTGACAGATGAGGGAGCCCACGACACCGGACACGCTGCGTACACGCGCCGCGACCTCCCGTTCATACGGTAAGCAACCGACGGTGACGGCACCAGGAGAATGCGCAGATGAGGCACTCCCGGTGTGCACACCATGCACACAATCGGCCATTACCGAACACGTGTTTTCCAGGGCGAATCGCGTCGACAGGCGCCCGTCGAGTAGCGTTGCCGACCATGCGTCTCGTCATTGCCCGCTGCTCCGTCGACTACGCCGGGCGGCTCACCGCCCACCTTCCCTCGGCCCCGCGCCTGATCCTGGTGAAGGCGGACGGCAGCGTCTCGATCCACGCCGACGACCGGGCCTACAAGCCCCTGAACTGGATGTCGCCGCCCTGCACGCTGAAGGAGGGCACCGGCGAGGAAGAGGGCGTCTGGACCGTCGTCAACAAGGCGGGCGAGAAGCTCATCATCACGATGGAAGAAGTCCTCCACGACTCCTCGCACGAACTGGGCGTCGACCCCGGCCTGATCAAGGACGGCGTGGAAGCGCACCTGCAGGAGCTGCTCGCCGACCGCATCGAGACACTGGGCGAGGGCTACACGCTCATCCGCCGCGAGTACCCGACGGCCATCGGGCCGGTCGACATCCTGTGCCGGGACGCCGACGGCAAGACCGTCGCGGTGGAGATCAAGCGGCGCGGTGAGATCGACGGCGTGGAGCAGCTGACGCGCTACCTGGAGCTGCTGAACCGCGATCCCCATCTCGCCCCGGTGCGCGGCATCTTCGCGGCCCAGGAGATCAAGCCCCAGGCCCGCGTCCTCGCGACCGACCGGGGCATCGGCTGCCAGGTCCTCGACTACGACGCGCTGCGCGGCATCGAGGACGACAAGCTGCGGCTGTTCTGACAGCGCCCCCTGTTCGTCTACCGCCGCCGCGGCACTCGGCCGCGGCGGCGGGCTTATCAGATCACCGGATCCGAACTGCTCTGCGACGCACTCGCGGTGGTGCTCGTGGGCGTGGTCGGCGCCGGGCCGCTGGCCGAGTCCGAGGTGGACGGACTGGTCGTCGGCGGGGTCGTCGTCGGCGAGGGCTGGCCGGTGTCCGTGGGTGTCGGAGTCGGCGAGGACGGCGGCGGACTCGACGGCGGCTTGGTCGGCGAGGACGGCGGCTTGGACGTCGGCGGCTTGGTCGGCGAGGACGGCGGCTTCGACGACGTCGGAGGCTTCGACGGCGATGCCGAGTCGCTCGGGTCCGCCGAACCGCTCGGAGAGCCCGTGGGCGTCGGATCGTCCGACGTGCCGAGCGTGCCGTCCGGGCCCGGGTCGGTCGGGCGGCCGGTCGCCGCGCCGGTGTCGCCGTTGCTGTCGTTCACCGGCCGGTCGGCGCCCAGGCTGCCGCCGCCCGCGCCCTCGCTGGCCGAGGGATTGACCCCGACCTGCTCGGAGGGTGCGCCCGGGTCGTTGTCGGAGGTGGCGCCGAGCGTCACCACCGTGCCGAGCACGGCGACGAGCAGGGCACCCGCTCCGGCGGCCACGAGATTGCGGCGGGCCAGGCCCTTGAGGCCGCCCCGGGCCTTGCGCGAGGGCGCGGGTGAGCTGCGGTGGGTGACCAGGGCCGGGGAGGACGGCTGCTGGAGCGTCGGGAAGGCCGCCGGGACACCGCCGGGCGGGGACGCCGACTCCTCGTACCTGGCGTCGGGCACCTCCTCCCCCGCGGTCGGCCCGAGCCCGATCGGCGTGCCCGAGCGGTCGGCGACCAGGGCGAGGGCGCGGCGGCCCGCGACGGTGCCGCGCTTGTCGGAGAGGGCGCCGCGCAGGCCGATGGAGGTCTCCAGTTCGGCGCGGGCACGGTCGAGCTGTCCACCGCACAGCGCGAGGATGCCGAGCTCGTGGTGGAAGTAGGCCTCTTCGGCGACGTCCCCGGCGAGTCCGGCGGCCTCGGCGCCGGACCGCAGGGCCCGTTCCCAGGCGCTCCAGTGCAGTCCGGCGGCGAACGCGGGCGAGGCGGTGCGGGCCAGGTGCACGGCCGCGTTCTCCTCGCCCTCGGCGGGCGGCCGGGCGACCGGCCCGAGGACGGCCAGCGCGGCGAGGAGTGCGTCGGCCTCGGCGCACACGCGCTCCGGGGTGACCGAGGGGTGCCCGGCCCACCAGGAGTAGTGCTGGGCGGCGCTGCGGGCGGTGGCCTCGGCTTCGTCGGCGTATCCGGCGGCCTCCAGCTGCGCCGGCACGCCCGCGGCGAGCCGGTAGCGGGACCCGACCGGGGAGACCAGTCCGCAGGCGGCCAGTTCGCCGAGCGCGGCGTCCGCGTGGGTGTCGCCGACCAGGGCGGGCAGATGCGCCTGGTGCGGGACCTCGCCGCCGAGGGCGACGGCGAACCGCAGGGTGGCGCGGGCGGAGGCGCTCAGCCGGGAGGCGAGCAGCGGTGCCGGTGCCGCGGCCTCCCCCAGCGAGGGCAGCGGCACCTCGTCGCCGGTGGTGTCGTACGCGTCGGCCGGGGGCGCGTCCGCGAAGACGCCGAACTCGTCGACGGCGCTCTCCCCGGCGCGCAGCCGGTCGCGCTGCCGCAGCAGGGCCCCGGCCTGCACGAAACGCAGCGGCAGGCCCTCGGACTCGAACCAGAGGTCGCCCGCCCAGTTGGACTCCTCCTCGGTGAGGGGCCGGCCGACGGCGTGCTCCAGCAGGTCGAGTCCCGCCGCGCGGTCCAGGCCGCCGAGGGCGACCTCCTCGACGGCGGCCTCGGTGGAGGGGGCCGGCACGTCCGGGGTGGCGCCGAGCAGGAAGGCGCACTCGGGGGTGGCCTCCAGCAGCTCGTCGAGCGCGGCACCGCCGAACTCCAGGTCGTCCAGGACGACGACCGCGCCGACCTCACGCAGGCAGGAGAGCAGTTCCTCCTTGTCCGGGCGGTGCAGGGGGGAGTTGTACACCGCGTAGAAGAGGTCGTGCAGCAGGTCGTCACAGGAGCGGCCGAAGCCGTTGAGCCGGACGACGCCGTCGGGGGCGAGGTCGGAGCAGTCGTCGGCGACGAGGTCGAGGAGCCGGGTGCGGCCGGAGCCGGCCGGGCCGGTGAGGCGGACGGAACGGCCGCGGGCGAGCAGGCGCACCAGGCGCTCGCGTTCGTCCTGGCGGGCCAGCAGCGGCAGGGCGGGCAGCGCGGGGCCGGGCGGGACGGGCGGCCGGGAGGCGCGCGCGGCCTCGGCGCGCTCGGCCGTGGTGAGCTTCGCGGGCCGGGCGGGCCGCTCGGTGGGCGGGCAGACTTCTATCTCACTGCCGTCGACGGGGTTGACGGTCAGCAGGAAGTCGCCGGAGACGAGCTGCACCGTGCGGGCGAGCGCGGGCGCGTGCTGTCCGAAGTCGGGTGCGAGGGAGTCCCGGGGCGGGCGCTGGCGCGGCCCCTGGCCGTCGCCCTCGTGGCCGTACTCCTCGGGTCCCCGGGTGTTCGGGTCCATAGGTCAAGCCCCCCAAAAGCGTGTGTGTGCCTGGAAAAGCCCCTCCCGGCCTTGCTGCACACCGCGCTGTCGCTTCTGGTCCGGGCCCGCTCGAAGGGTGGCAAGGCAGCGGGCAGCCGAACCCTAAACCTTCGCACAGTATCTACGACAGTCCGGGGTACCGCGCCGTCCGTAACGTCACGGTCTCGTGAGGATTGTGCGCGTCGCACGATTCGATGACGTCCGTCCGGGTCTCCCCGGTCGCCCGGTTCACACCCGTACACGGCGTCACACGCGAGGTAGCGTCTCCACCCCGATGCCCCCCTCGATCGCCAGGATCCGGTGCAGGCGGGTGGCCACCAGCAGGCGCTGCATCTGCGGCGGTACGCCGCGCAGCACCAGGCGCCGGCCGCAGCGGCCGGCCCGCCGGTGGGCCCCCATGATCACGCCCAGTCCGGTGGCGTCCCAGGAGTCCAGTTCGGACAGATCCAGCACCAGGTCGCCGACTCCGTCGTCGACGGCCGAGTGCAGGACCGTACGGGCGTCCGCCGCGCTCCGGACGTCGAGGCGGCCCCCGACGAACAGCTCGGCGTGGTCGCCCCTGATGTGCATATGCGCTCCCCGTGCGTGCGTCTCGTGCTCCGCGTTCTGATGCCGGTGATGCAACCTCTGACTGTGTGGAGGACGCAGAGGTTGCTTCTTGTAAGCGAACCGATACCGAATTCACCCCGGGGTGTGATGACCCCGGGGCGTGTGCGGTTTCAGTGCTTGTAGAAGCCCTGCCCGCTCTTGCGTCCGATGTCACCGGCGTCAACCATCCGGCGCATCGACTCGGGAGCCGCGAACTTCTCGTCCTGGGACTCGGTGTAGATGTTGCTCGTGGCGTGCAGCAGGATGTCGACGCCCGTGAGGTCCGCCGTCGCGAGCGGGCCCATGGCGTGGCCGAAGCCGAGCTTGCAGGCGAGGTCGATGTCCTCGGCGCTGGCCACGCCCGACTCGTGCAGCTTCGCCGCCTCGACGACGAGGGCGCAGATGAGACGGGTCGTCACGAAGCCGGCCACGTCGCGGTTGACGACGATGCAGGTCTTGCCGACCGACTCGGCGAACTCCCGGGCCTTGGCGAGGGTTTCGTCGCTGGTCTTGTAGCCGCGGACGAGTTCGCACAGCTGCATCATGGGCACCGGCGAGAAGAAGTGCGTGCCGACGACCCGCTCGGGACGCTCCGTCGCGGCCGCGATCTTGGTGATCGGGATGGCGGAGGTGTTGGAGGCGAGGACCGCCTCGTCCTTCACGATCTTGTCGAGCGCGCGGAAGATCTCGTGCTTGACTTCCAGCTTCTCGAACACGGCCTCGACGACGACGTCCGCGTCGGCCGCGGCGTCGAGGTCGGTGGTCGCGGTGATCCGGGCGAGGGCGGCGTCGGCGTCGTGTGCCTCCAGCTTGCCCTTGGCGACGAACTTGTCGTACGACGCCTTGATGCCGTCGATGCCCCGCTTGAGCGCTTCGTCGGTGACGTCGCGCAGGACGACGTCCCAGCCCGCCTGTGCGGAGACCTGGGCGATGCCGGATCCCATGAGGCCGGCTCCGATGACGGCGAGCTTCCCTGCCACTGTGCGACTCCCCTGACGCGCTGCTATGTCTGCTTCTCGGGCGGACACTAGCGGTCGTGAGGGCCCGTGTGACCAGTAAGTAATGCGCGTCACGTCTCACATGACGGACATCACACCGGCAGGTGTCATTCCGCGCCTCGGACGGCGTAGTTGAGCACCTTCTCGCTCAACAGCTCCTCGATGTCGTCCAGCAGGACGAGCATCTCCCGGGACACTTCGTCCGGGTTGCGCCCCTGGGTCATCTCACGGCCGATGGAGACGAAGACGGTGCCGTGGACCCAGCAGATCTGACCGGCGATCAGCCTCGGCAGCGGGTCGCCGGCACCGGCGCCGGTCTCCTCGCGGAGGGTCGTCTCCAGGTTGTCCTGGACCTGCTGCTGGATGCGCCACAGCCGGGAGCGCAGCGGCGGCGCCTCGTCGATGCAGCGCATGAAGCGGTCGTAGCCCTCGATGAGGCCCATCCGGGGGGAGACGGCCTCGATCTCGGCGCGCAGTTCCCGCAGCACCGCCCGGGCGGCCGACTCCCCCGGGTCACGGCCGCGCACCCAGCGGGAGAGGCGGTCGACGACTCCCTGGGAGCGGTCGAAGAAGAGGTCCTCCTTGGCCGGGAAGTAGTTGTAGACGGTGTTGACGGAGACGTCGGCCGCGTCGGCCACGTCCGCGATCGTCACCGCCATGAAGCCGCGCTCCAGGAACAGCCCGGTGGCGATGTCCGAGATGCGCTGCCTGGTCTCGCGCTTCTTCCGCTCCCTGAGTCCCTCTGCCATACCCGAATCCTAGCTAGCTTGGGGCGACTGAAAACTTGGGGTCATTGCAAAATTTAAGAGACTCTGTTTTTCTGGGGTCATGACCATCATCAGTACGGCCGGTCTGGCCCGGACCTTCCAGACCAAGCAGGGCCCCGTGGAGGCCGTGCGCGGCATCGACCTGACCGTCCGCCGGGGCGAGATCCTCGGCTTCCTCGGCCCGAACGGGGCCGGCAAGACCACGACCCTGCGGATGCTGACGACCCTGCTGGCACCGACCGGCGGCGCCGCCACCGTCGCGGGCCGCGACCTGGCGACCGACCCGGCCGGAGTACGGCGGGCCTGCGGCTACGTGGCGCAGTCCGGCGGGGTCGACCCGCAGATCAGCGTGCGCGAGGAGCTGGTCACCCAGGGGCGCCTGTACCGGCTGACCAGGGCGCGGGCCGCCGAGCGCGCCGAGGAGCTGGCCCGCGACCTCGGGCTCACCGAGCTGCTCGACCGCAAGTGCGGCGCGCTCTCCGGCGGGCAGCGGCGCCGGCTGGACATCGCCATGGCGCTCACCCACCGCCCGGAGGTGCTGTTCCTCGACGAGCCGACGACCGGCCTCGACCCGGCCAGCCGCGCCGACCTGTGGGACCTGGTCCGGCGCCTGCGCGACGAGCACGGCACGACGGTCTTCCTGACCACCCACTACCTCGACGAGGCCGACGCCCTCTCCGACCGGCTGGTCGTCGTCGACCGGGGCGTGGTCGTCGCCGAGGGCACGCCGAGCGCGCTGAAGCTGCGCTATGGCGGCTCGATCGACGCCACGCTCCAGGACACGTTCCTCGCCATCACCGGCCGCAGCGCCGCACCCACCGACCAGACCCCCGTCGCCGTATAGGACCGCCATGCTGTTGCACGACACCGCCCTCATCTACGGCCGCTATCTGCGCCAGTCCCTGCGGTCCCGCTTCGCGCTGCTGTTCGGCGTGCTGATGCCGCTCCTCTATCTCCTCTTCTTCGGTCCGCTGCTGACCGACCTGCCGCTCGGCGAGCGGGGCAGCTCCTGGCAGGTGCTCGTCCCCGGGCTGCTGTGCCAACTCGGCCTCTTCGGAGCCTCCTTCGCGGGGTTCGCGATCATCATCGAGAAGGGGCAGGGCGTGGTCGAGCGGATGCGCGTCACCCCGGTGAGCCGACTGGCCCTGCTGCTCGGCCGGGTGCTGCGGGACGCCACGGTGTTCGTCTTCCAGGCCGTGCTGCTGGTGCTGGCGGCGGTGGCGATGGGCCTGCGGGCACCGCTCGCCGGCGTCCTGATCGGTTTCGGCTTCGTCGCCCTGCTCACGGTGTCGCTGGCCGCGCTGTCGTACGCGCTGGCGATGCGGATGAACACCCCGCAGACCTTCGGCCCGGCGATCAACGCGCTGACCATGCCGTCGATGCTGCTGTCCGGCCTGATGCTGCCGATGACCCTGGGCCCGGCCTGGCTGGACGTGCTGTCGCACTTCATGCCGTTCCGCTATCTGGTGGACGCGGTACGGGACGCTTACGTGGGCACGTACGCGAGCGCGCACATGCTGTACGGCGTCCTCGTGGCCGTCGCCTTCGCCGCCCTGTCCGTGACGGTCGGCACACGCGTGTTCCGAACGGCCGGGGCATAACTACGCTGGCCGTATGGTCAATCTGACGCGCATCTACACCAGGACCGGCGACCAGGGCACGACCGCCCTCGGCGACATGAGCCGGGTCGCCAAGACCGACCTGCGGATCGCCGCGTACGCCGACGCCAACGAGGCGAACGCGGTGATCGGCACGGCGATCGCCCTCGGCCGCCTGGACGAGGAGATCGTCAAGGTCCTCACCCGCGTCCAGAACGACCTGTTCGACGTGGGCGCGGACCTGTCGACGCCGGTGGTGGAGAACCCGGAGTTCCCGCCGCTGCGGGTCGAGCAGTTCTACATCGACCGGCTGGAGGCGGACTGCGACCGCTTCAACGAGCAGTTGGAGAAGCTCCGCTCCTTCATCCTCCCGGGCGGCACGCCGGGCGCGGCCCTGCTCCATCAGGCCTGCACGGTCGTACGCCGGGCGGAACGCTCGACGTGGGCGGCCCTGGAGACCCACGGCGAGACGATGAACCCCCTCACGGCCACCTACCTCAACCGCCTCTCCGACCTCCTGTTCATCCTCGCGAGGACGGCGAACAAGGGGGCCGGAGACGTGCTGTGGGTGCCGGGCGGGGAGCGCTAGGCCTTTCGCCGCGCCCCCTGCCACAACCCGGTGGCGGCCAGCACACCGCCGACGCACATCAGCACCACGCCCACCTTCGTGAGGGTGAGGACGGGGATCTCGACGTCACCGGTGAACAGCCACAGTCCGAGGCCGATCACGAAGGTGACGACACCTTCCACCAGGTTCCCGCGCGCCTTGCTCATCGGTGCACCTTCTCCTTCTCGAACGCCACCTCGGACTCCCCGGCGGGGGCCTTCCGCGGCCAGATCAGATAACTCAGCGCGACCAGTCCGTGGATCCCGGCCGCACGCCAGGCCACATAGCGCCAGCTCTCCAGGGAGGTCACGCGGCTCGGGTCGTCCACGTACCAGATCGCGAGCTGGAGGAGCCCGGTCGCGACGGCGGCGCCCACCACCGTGCCCATCCAGACCTTGCCCTCGTGGCGGGCCCGGGGCATGCCGTACTGCGGCGGCTTCCGGGGCGGCGGGGCCCCGCCGAAGCGGTGGGCGGCGTGCCCGTCGAGCCACTTCACGGTGCGGTGGCCGTGGCCGACGGTGTAGCCGATGTACAGCGCCGCCAGCCCGTGCGTCCAGTTCGGATCCGCGCCGTTCTTCAGGTCCAGCGCGGTGGCGACCAGCAGGACGACCTCCAGCAGCGGCTCGCACAGCAGCAGCGCCAGCCCCGTGCGCGGCATGCGCAGCAGGTAGCGGAAGGCCAGTCCGGCGGCCAGCAGCACCCAGAAGCCGATCTCACAGGCGGCGATCAAGGCGACGATCACGGTTCGCTCCTCTCGGTCACCCTTCCAGGCTCCCGGTCGGCGCGGCCGGAATCGTCGTCGCGACTGACGAACCCTCGGTACATCGAAAGATGCACTCCAGGACCCGTCGCGGGAATCAGGCGCGGGGCGCGAGGGCCGTGTTGGATGGTGCCATGGCCGTACCACTCCCCCGCCCAAGCCGCTTCGACGTCTCCGTCGCGCTGGGCGGGCTGCTCGGCGGGCTGCTCCTGTGGGGGGTCGGCCTGGCCACCCGCCCGCACACCGAGCCGTACGTGCTGCTGCCCGGGCGCTGGCCCCTGCTGCTGCCGCTGGTCGTCATGGCGGGCTGCGAACTGCTGCGCCGCGGCGCGCCCCGCACCGCCCTGCTGATCGGCACGCCCGCGCTGGTGCTGGACCTCGTCACCCAGGGCAACCTGGTCACGATCCTGATGTACACCGACCTGATGTACGCGGCTGTCCTGTACGGACCGCCCGCCTCGGCCCACCGCATCCCGCGGATCACCGGGCTGCTCTCGCTGGCCGGGGCCGTGGTGCCGTTCGCGGTCTGGCGCGAGCCCGAAGCGCTGCTCATCGGCGTGGTCACCGGCCTGGTCACCTTCGGGCCCGCCGCGACCGGCCTGATCGTCCGCAACCACCGCGACGCCGCCGAGGCGGCCCGGCTGCGCGCCGAGCAGACCGCGCTGCTCGCCGAGATGGACCGCACCCAGGCCGTCACCGCCGAGCGCGCCCGGATGGCCCGCGAACTGCACGACATGGTCGCCAACCACCTCTCCGCGATCGCCATCCACTCCACGGCCGCGCTCTCCCTGGACGACCCGAAGACCTCCCAGGAGGCCCTGGTGGTCATCCGTGAGAACAGCGTGGAGGGGCTCGCGGAGATGCGGCGCCTGATCGGCATCCTGCGCGACTCCAGCGGTGACACCGAGCCGGTCGCGGCGCCCACCCTGGACGGACTCGGCGCCCTGGTCGAGGGTGCGCGCACCAACGGCCTCGACGTCACCCTGGACGCCGAGCCGGCCGCGGTCCCGGCGCCCGTGGAACTCGCCGCCTACCGCATCGTCCAGGAGTCCCTGACCAACGCCCTCAAGCACGCCGGTCCCGGCCGGGTCGCCGTGTCCGTCGCCCAGCGGGACGGGCTGCTGACCGTGTCGGTGACCAGCCCTTACGGTGACCGGGACGGGCCCACCGCCCCCGGCTCAGGCGCCGGTCTGGTCGGCATGCGGGAACGCGCCGCGCTGCTGGACGGCACGTTCGAGGCCGGCCCCGAGGACTCGCCGGACGGCAAGATCTGGGTCGTATGCGCGACCCTGCCCGTGACCGAAGGAGAACCCGAATGATCCGCGTCCTGGTCGCCGAGGACCAGTCCGCCGTCCGCGCCGGCCTGGTCCTCATCCTGCGCAGCGCGCCCGACATCGAGGTGGTCGGCGAGGCGGCGGACGGTGAGCAGGCGGTGGCGCTGGCCCGCGAACTGCGGCCCGACCTGGTGCTGATGGACATTCAGATGCCGCGCCTGGACGGGGTGTCGGCGACCCGGCAGGTCGTCGCGGAACGGCTCGCGGACGTGCTCGTGCTGACCACCTTCGATCTCGACGAGTACGTCTTCGGGGCGCTGCGGGCGGGCGCGTCCGGTTTCCTGCTCAAGAACACCGAGGCGAGGGAGCTGCTGGAGGCCGTGCGGACGGTGGCGCGCGGGGAGGGGCTGATCGCCCCGGCCGTCACCCGGCGGCTGATCGCGGAGTTCGCCGCGAAGCCCGCGCGGGAGCCCGCGGCCGACCCGGCCGTGCTGGACCGGCTGACCCGGCGCGAGCGCGAGGTGCTGTCCTGCCTGGGCGAGGGCCTGTCCAACGCGGGCATCGCCGAGCGGCTGGAGATGGCCGAGGCGACCGTGAAGACCCACGTCAGCCGCCTGTTGGCGAAGCTGGAGCTGCGCAGCCGGGTGCAAGCGGCGGTGCTGGCGCAGGAGTTGGGGATCTGACCCGAGTCGGACGTAGTGGTCCAGACCTATTGACCGGTGGTCCAGACCTTCCTATTCTCACCGCACCATGTGTGGCGTGAGGCTCAGTCACGCCCCCCACAACTCCATCGAGGAGGCGCAGCATGCGCTTCAGACACAGAGCCGCGGCAGGGTTCGCGACCCTGTTGCTCCCGCTGGCCGGCCTCGTCGGCCTGGCGAGCCCGGCCCAGGCCGCGACGTCCGCCACCGCGACCTACGCCAAGACCCAGGACTGGGGCTCCGGCTTCGAGGGCAAGTGGACGGTGAAGAACACCGGCACCACGACCATCAACTCCTGGACCGTCGAGTGGGACTTCCCCTCCGGTACCTCCGTCACCTCCGCCTGGGACGCCGACGTCACCTCCTCCGGCTCCCACTGGACCGCGAAGAACAAGTCCTGGAACGGCACTCTCGCCCCCGGGGCCTCCGTCACCTTCGGCTTCAACGGCTCAGGCTCCGGCTCCCCCGCCAATTGCAAGCTCAACGGCGGCAGCTGCGACGGCGGCACCACCGAGCCCGGCGACAGCGCGCCGAGCGCCCCCGGCACCCCGACCGCCTCCGGCATCACCGACACCTCGGTGAAGCTGACCTGGTCCGCCGCCACCGACGACAAGGGCGTCAAGAACTACGACGTGCTGCGCGACGGCGCCAAGGTCGCCACCGTGACGACGACCTCGTACACGGACACCGGCCTGACCAAGGGCACGGACTACTCCTACTCCGTGCAGGCCCGCGACACCGCCGACCAGACCGGCCCGGTCAGCGGTGCCGTACGCGTCCGCACCACGGGCGGCACCACCGAGCCCCCGCCCACCGGCGACAAGATCAAGCTCGGCTACTTCACCGAGTGGGGCGTCTACGGCCGCAACTACCACGTCAAGAACCTGGTGACCTCGGGGACCGCGTCGAAGATCACCCACATCAACTACGCGTTCGGCAACGTCAAGAACGGCCAGTGCACGGTCGATGACACCTACGCCGCCTACGACAAGGCCTACACCGCCGACCAGTCCGTCTCCGGCACCGCCGACACCTGGGACCAGCCGCTGCGCGGCAACTTCAACCAGCTGCGCCAGCTGAAGGCGAAGTACCCGCACATCAAGGTGCTGTACTCCTTCGGCGGCTGGACCTACTCGGGCGGCTTCGGCCAGGCCGCGCAGAACGCCGCCGCGTTCGCCAAGTCCTGCAAGGCCGTCGTGGAGGACCCGCGCTGGGCCGACGTCTTCGACGGCATCGACATCGACTGGGAGTACCCGAACGCCTGCGGCCTGACCTGTGACACGTCCGGTCCGGCGGCCTTCAAGAACCTCTCCCAAGCCCTGCGCAACGAGTTCGGCCCGGACTACCTGGTCACCGCGGCCATCACCGCCGACGGCTCCGCCGGCGGCAAGATCGACGCGGCCGACTACGGCGGCGCCGCCCAGTACCTCGACTGGTACAACGTGATGACCTACGACTACTTCGGCGCCTTCGACAAGGACGGCCCGACCGCCCCGCACTCCCCGCTCACCTCGTACCCCGGCATCCCGCAGGCCGGCTTCAACTCGGCCGACGCGATCGCCAAGCTCAAGGCGAAGGGCGTCCCCGCCAAGAAGCTGCTGCTCGGCATCGGCTTCTACGGCCGCGGCTGGACCGGCGTCACCCAGTCCGCCCCGGGCGGCTCGGCGACCGGCGCGGCACCGGGCACGTACGAGGCCGGCATCGAGGACTACAAGGTCCTGAAGAACTCCTGCCCCGCCACCGGCACCATCGCGGGCACGGCGTACGCCCACTGCGGCAGCAACTGGTGGTCGTACGACACCCCGGCGACCATCGCGGGCAAGATGAGCTGGGCCAGGAACCAGGGCCTCGGCGGCGCGTTCTTCTGGGAGTTCAGCGGCGACACCGCCAACGGCGAGCTGGCGGCCGCCATCCACACCGGCCTGTCGTAAGAGAATTCGGCGGATTACGCCACGTTGACGCGCTGACCGGGCGGGGCTGCCTCGAGCCACGCGAGGAAACCGGTCAGCGCGTCTTCGCTCATCGCGAGTTCAAGACGCGTGCCCCGGTGCAGACAGGCCAGGATCACATGGTCGGAGAGGAGCGCCAGCTCCTCCTCGCCCTCCGGGACCCGGCGGCCGGCCACCTCGATCGCGGAACGCTCCAGGATGCGGCGGGGCCGCGGCGAGTACGAGAAGACGCGGAACCACTCGACGCGGTCGCCGTTGTACCGGGCCACCCCGTACGCCCAGCCCTTGCCGTTCGGGTCGCCGTCCTCCGGCGCGTCCCAGCGCAGGCTGGCGTCGAAGGTGCCGCCCGAGCGCTGGATGAGCCGGCGGCGCAGACCGAAGACGAACAGTCCCACCACCACGAGGGCCACGACAATTCCGCACACAGTCAGAGCGAGGACCATCGACACCGACCTCCTCGTCTCCTAGGTAACGGAACGTAAAAAACACCCACATCCACCTCAGCCGCGGCTGGGTCCGGATTACTCCGGTACCCAGCCGCGGCTGAGTGACGTCATCACACGGCTGACGGGGTCAGCGGGCCGCCGTCGCAGCCCGCAGCCGGACGTCCGCGCGGCGCTGGGCCTCCGCGTCGTCCTCCGCCTTCGCGCGCTCCAGCTCCTGCTCCGCGCGCTGGACGTCGATCTCGTCCGACAGCTCGGCGACTTCGGCCAGCAGGGAAAGCTTGTCGTCGGCGAACGAGATGAATCCGCCGTGCACCGCGGCGACGACCGTCCCGCCCTCGCTCGTGCGGATGGTCACCGGGCCCGACTCCAGCACACCGAGCAGCGGCTGGTGACCGGGCATGACGCCGATGTCGCCGGACGTGGTGCGCGCGACGACCAGGGTGGCCTGGCCGGACCAGACCTCACGGTCGGCCGCGACCAGCGCGACGTGCAGCTCAGCAGCCAAGGGTGGCTCCTCGGGTCACCACCCGGCGGGAGTGCCGGGTGTTGGTTACAAGTCTAGTAGGCGTGAGAGAGGGGGCGGGACGCGCCCGCCCCCTCCTCAAGAACACCGGGGTCAGGAGACGCCCAGCTCCTTCGCGTTCTTCTTCAGGTCCTCGAGACCACCGCACATGAAGAACGCCTGCTCCGGGAAGTGGTCGTACTCGCCGTCGCAGATCGCGTTGAACGCGGCGATCGACTCGTCCAGCGGCACGTCCGAACCGTCCACGCCGGTGAACTGCTTGGCGGCGTGGGTGTTCTGGGACAGGAAGCGCTCCACGCGACGGGCCCGGTGGACGACGAGCTTGTCCTCCTCGCCGAGCTCGTCGATACCGAGGATCGCGATGATGTCCTGCAGGTCCTTGTACTTCTGCAGGATGTTCTTCACGCGCATCGCGGCGTTGTAGTGGTCCGCCGAGATGTACCGCGGGTCGAGGATCCGGGACGTCGAGTCCAGCGGGTCCACGGCCGGGTAGATGCCCTTCTCGGAGATCGGACGGGAGAGCACCGTCGTCGCGTCGAGGTGGGCGAAGGTGGTGGCCGGGGCCGGGTCGGTCAGGTCGTCCGCGGGGACGTAGATCGCCTGCATCGAGGTGATCGAGTGACCGCGGGTCGAGGTGATGCGCTCCTGGAGGATGCCCATCTCGTCGGCCAGGTTCGGCTGGTAACCCACCGCGGAGGGCATACGGCCGAGCAGGGTCGACACCTCGGAACCGGCCTGGGTGAAGCGGAAGATGTTGTCGATGAAGAACAGCACGTCCTGCTTCTGGACGTCGCGGAAGTACTCCGCCATCGTCAGGCCGGCCAGGGCCACGCGCAGACGGGTGCCCGGGGGCTCGTCCATCTGGCCGAAGACCAGCGCGGTCTTGTCCAGAACGCCGGACTCTTCCATCTCCGCGATGAGGTCGTTGCCCTCACGGGTGCGCTCGCCGACACCCGCGAAGACGGAGACGCCCTCGTGGAGGTTGGCGACACGCATGATCATTTCCTGGATCAGCACGGTCTTGCCGACACCGGCACCACCGAACAGACCGATCTTGCCGCCCTTGACGTACGGGGTGAGGAGGTCGACGACCTTCAGGCCCGTCTCGAACATCTCGGTCTTCGACTCGAGCTGGTCGAACGCGGGGGCCTTGCGGTGGATGGACCAGCGCTCGCCCTCGTGGGTCTCGTCGGTGTTCAGCACCTCACCGAGGGTGTTGAACACCTTGCCCTTGGTGAAGTCGCCGACCGGGACGGTGATGCCCGCGCCGGTGTTGATCACCGGGGCCTGGCGGACCAGGCCGTCGGTGGGCTGCATGGAGATCGCGCGGACCAGGCCGTCGCCCAGGTGCTGGGCGACCTCAAGCGTCAGCGTCTTCTTCTCGCCCGCGAGCGCCGGGTCGGCGACCTCGACGTGAAGGGCGTTGTAGATCTCCGGCATCGCGTCGACGGGGAACTCCACGTCGACGACCGGGCCGATGACCCGCGCGACGCGGCCCGTCGCCGTGGCCGTCTCAACAGTGGTGGTCATTTGTCAGTCACTCCCCGCGGTCGCGTCGGCCAGGGCACTGGCGCCACCGACGATCTCGCTGATTTCCTGGGTGATTTCGGCCTGGCGGGCCTGGTTGGCAAGCCGGGTGAGGGTCTCGATGAGCTCTCCGGCGTTGTCGGTCGCCGACTTCATCGCGCGCCGCGTGGCGGCGTGCTTGGAGGCGGCCGACTGGAGCAGCGCGTTGTAGATGCGGCTCTCCACGTAGCGCGGCAGCAGGGCGTCCAGGACGTCCTCCGCCGACGGCTCGAAGTCGAACAGCGGGAGGATCTCGCCCTTGGGCTTGGCCTCCTTTTCGACCTCTTCGAGGCTGAGCGGCAGCAGCCGGGCCTCGATCGCCGTCTGCGTCATCATCGACACGAACTCGGTGTAGACGATGTGGAGCTCGTCCACGCCGCCCTCGGCCGTCTCCGTCTCGATGGCCTCGATCAGCGGGGCCGCGACCTTCTTGGCGTCCGCGTACGACGGGTCGTCGGTGAAGCCCGTGAACGACTCCGTGATCTTGCGCTCACGGAAGTTGTAGTGGGCGACACCGCGGCGGCCGACGATGTAGCTGTCGACCTCCTTGCCCTCGGCCTCGAGCTGCGCCGTGAGCTTCTCGGCGGCCTTGATGGCGTTGGAGTTGAAGGCGCCGGCCAGACCGCGGTCGCTCGTGAGGAGCAGGACCGCGGCGCGGGTCGGGTTCTCCGCCTCCGTCGTCAGCGGGTGCTTGGTGTTCGAGCCGGTCGCGACCGCCGTGACCGCGCGGGTGAGCTCGGTCGCGTACGGCGTGGAGGCCGCCACCTTGCGCTGCGCCTTGACGACGCGCGAGGCGGCGATCATCTCCATCGCCTTCGTGATCTTCTTGGTCGCGGAGACGGTTTTGATGCGACGCTTGTAGACCCGGAGCTGGGCTCCCATGAGTCAGGTCCCTTCCGTCGTCACTTGCCGGCAGCCGGAGCGTCCTCGCCGAGCAGCTTGCCGTCGGAGGTCTCGAACTGCTTCTTGAACTCCGCGATGGCGTCGGCCATGGCCTGGAGGGTGTCGTCGGACATCTTGCCGCCCTCGCGGATGGAGGTCAGCAGACCCTGCTCCTTGCGGTGCAGGTAGTCCAGCAGCTCCTTCTCGAAGCGGCGGATGTCGGCGACGGGGACCTCGTCCATCTTGCCGGTGGTGCCGGCCCAGATGGAGACGACCTGGTCCTCGGTGGCCATCGGCTGGTACTGCGGCTGCTTCAGCAGCTCGACCATGCGCTGACCGCGCTCCAGCTGGGCCTTGGACGCGGCGTCCAGGTCGGAACCGAAGGCGGCGAAGGCCTCCAGCTCACGGAACTGGGCGAGGTCCACCCGCAGACGGCCGGAGACCTGGCGGATCGCCTTGTGCTGGGCGGAGCCACCGACTCGGGAGACGGAGATACCGACGTTCAGCGCGGGGCGCTGACCGGCGTTGAACAGGTCCGACTCCAGGAAGCACTGGCCGTCGGTGATGGAGATGACGTTGGTCGGGATGAACGCCGACACGTCGTTGGCCTTGGTCTCGACGATCGGCAGACCGGTCATCGAGCCGGCGCCCAGCTCGTCGGAGAGCTTGGCGCAGCGCTCCAGCAGCCGGGAGTGCAGGTAGAAGACGTCACCCGGGTAGGCCTCACGGCCCGGCGGGCGGCGCAGCAGCAGCGACACGGCGCGGTAGGCGTCGGCCTGCTTCGACAGGTCGTCGAAGATGATCAGGACGTGCTTGCCCTGGTACATCCAGTGCTGGCCGATGGCCGAACCGGTGTACGGCGCCAGGTACTTGAAGCCGGCCGGGTCGGACGCCGGGGCGGCGACGATGGTCGTGTACTCCAGCGCGCCGGCCTCCTCCAGAGCGCCGCGCACGCCGGCGATGGTGGAGCCCTTCTGGCCGATGGCGACGTAGATGCAGCGGACCTGCTTCTTCGGGTCGCCCGAGCGCCAGTTGTCACGCTGGTTGATGATCGTGTCGACGGCCAGGGCGGTCTTGCCGGTCTGGCGGTCGCCGATGATCAGCTGACGCTGACCACGGCCGATCGGGGTCATCGTGTCGACGGCCTTGTAGCCGGTCTCCATCGGCTCGTGCACCGACTTACGGGCCATGACGCCCGGGGCCTGCAGCTCCAGGGCGCGACGGCTGTCGGTCTCGATCTCGCCGAGGCCGTCGATCGGGTTGCCGAGGGGGTCGACCACGCGGCCGAGGTAGCCCTCGCCGACCGCGACGGACAGGACCTCGCCGGTACGGCTGACCGGCTGCCCCTCCTCGATGCCGCTGAACTCGCCGAGGACGATGGCACCGATCTCGCGCTCCTCGAGGTTGAGGGCGAGGCCGAGGGTGCCGTCCTCGAACTTCAGCAGCTCGTTGGCCATGGTCGAGGGCAGGCCCTCGACCTTCGCGATGCCGTCGCCGGCAAAGGTGACCGTACCGACCTCCTCGCGCGAGGCCGCGTCCGGCTTGTACGCCTGGACGAAGTTCTCCAGCGCGTCCCGGATCTCCTCCGGCCGGATCGTGAGCTCCGCCATCTGGGTTCCCTGCTCTCCTTGTTGGGCCCGAAGTTTCTTAGGGGGTCTGGGGGCGACCCCCAGGATTCTTCTGCACGGCCCAACCAGGGCCGTCGTAAGTACGTTGTGCCTATTGAGTTGCTGCTCAGCCGGCGAGCCGGCGGCTGGCGTCCTCGATGCGGTCCGCGAGGGAGCCGTTGATGACCTCGTCGCCGACCTGCACCCGGATTCCGCCGAGGACCTCGGGGTCCACGTCCAGGTTGAGGTGCATCTGGCGGCCGTAGAGCTTCGCGAGGGCGGCGCCCAGGCGCTGCTTCTGCAGGTCGCTCAGCGGAGCCGCCGAGGTGACGATGGCCACCATGCGGTCCCGGCGCTCGGCGGCGAGCTTGGACAGGGACTCCAGTCCCGACTCCAGGCTACGTCCCCGCGGCGCGGTCACAAGGCGCGTCACCAGACGCTCGGTGGCCGGCTGCGCCCTGCCCCCGAGCAGGCTGCGCAGCAGCTCGCCCTTGGCCGAGGCGGTGGCCTTCCGGTCGGTCAGCGCGGCGCGCAGCTCGGTGCTGCCGGAGACGATCCGGCCGAACCGGAACAGCTCGTCCTCGACGTCGTCGAGCTTGCCCGCCTGCTGCGCGGCGGTGAGGTCGGCGGTGTTCGCCAGCTCCTCGATCGCGTCCACCAGGTCGCGCGAGCGCGACCAGCGGGAGCGCACCATGCCGGCGACCAGGTCGGCGGCCGGGCCGCTGACCTGGGTGCCGAGCAGACGCTGGGCCAGCTCGGCCTTGGCCTGACCGGCCTGCGCCGGGTCGGTGAGGACCCGACGCAGCGACACCTCGCGGTCGAGCAGCGCGGTGACGGCGGCCAGCTCGTCGGCGAGCGAGCCGGCGTCCACGGACGTGGAGTCCGTCAGCGCGTCGAGACGCTCACGTGCGGCTGCCAGGGCCTCGCGGCTCGCTCCGTTCATCGGCCGGCCTCGGCCTTCTCCTCGAGCTCGTCGAGGAACCGGTCGATCACACGGCTCTGGCGGGCGTGGTCCTCGAGGGACTCGCCGACGAGCTTGCCGGCCAGGTCGGTGGCGAGCTTGCCGACGTCCTGGCGCAGCGCGGACGCGGCGGCCTTGCGGTCGGCCTCGATCTGGGCGTGACCGGCGGCGACGATCTCCTCGCGCTGCCGCTGGCCCTCGGCCCGCATCTCGGCGATGAGGGCGGCACCCTGCTCCTGCGCCTCCTGGCGCAGACGCGCGGCCTCGTGCCGGGCCTCGGCGAGCTGTGCCTTGTACTGCTCAAGGACGCTCTGGGCCTCGACCTTCATGGTCTCGGCCTCTTCGATACCGCCTTCGATCGCCGCGCGGCGCTCCTCCAGAACCTTGTTGATGTTCGGAAGCAGCTTCTTCCAGAAGAAGAAGAACACGATGGCGAAGGCGATGGTGCCGACGAGCAGCTCGGGGCCCGGAGGAACGAGCGGGTTCTGCTCTTCCTCGGCCGCCAGCTGCACCAGGTTGGCGATCACATCAGTGCCTTTCGTTGGCAGGTTCGCTCGTCAGGGCTCGATCATCCGTAGACGAACGGCATGACGATGCCGATGAGCGCGAGCGCCTCACAGAACGCGAAACCGAGGATCTGGTTGGCACGGATCAGGCCGGCCGCCTCGGGCTGGCGGGCGAGGGCCTGGGTGCCGTTACCGAAGATGATGCCGACGCCGACGCCGGGGCCGATGGCGGCGAGGCCGTAGCCGATGGAACCGATGTTGCCTTCGACAGCGGCGAGGGTCTCAAGGGCAGCCATGCTGAATCTTCCTTCTTTTTCATGGACCGGCGGGGGTTGGCCACCGGACGATCAGGGGCTTGAGGGAGTGGGGCTCAGTGGTGCTCGGCGAGAGCGCCCTGAATGTACGAGCAGGCGAGGAGGACGAAGACGTACGCCTGGACCGCCTGCACGAAGAGCTCGAAGAGGATCATGACCATCGTCATGACGAAGGAGACACCGGCCGCCGGGATCATCCAGCTGTTCAGCAGGTACCAGGAGGCGACGGTGAACATCACCAGCATCAGGTGACCGGCGAACATGTTGGCGAAGAGCCGGACCGCGTGCGTGAAGGGACGGACGAGCAGGTTCGAGAAGAACTCGATGACCATCACGAGCGGCAGCACCGGGCCGAGCGTCTTGTCGTAGCCGGTGACGTTCTTGAAGAAGCCGACGAACCCGTGCCGCTTGAAGGTCAACGAGACCCACACCACGTAGACGATGGCGGCCAGCACCATGGGGTACGCGATGATCGACGACACCGGGAACTGCGCCAGCGGGATCACGGACCAGATGTTCATGATCCAGATGAAGAAGAACAGCGAGACCATGAGGGGGACGTACTTCTCGCCCTCCTTCTTGCCGAGGGTCTCGTAGACGATGCCGCGGCGCACGAAGTCGTAGCCGGCCTCGCCGATCATCTGGAGCTTGCCCGGGACCACCTTCGCCTTGCCGAAGGCGAGTGTGAAGAAGGTGACAACCAGGAGCGTGGTGATGATGGCGAGCAGCATCACCTTGTTGAACTCGAACCCCCCGACCGTGGTAATCGGCTTGAAGAGGAACGAGTGCAGGCCCGGAGCCGGAAAACCACACCCGTTGTCGGACATGATCCGACAGCTCCAGTCAAAGGCGAGCTGGGTCTGGTCAGCACTCACCGCGGGCTCCTTCGGCGTGACGCATGTGTACGGCAACCTCGTTGTGTCGGCGCGGCGCGCAGCCGCGGATCGGCACCGGACTGGTGTTACGGATGTGAGGGCGGCTGGGGGGCATCGAGCCTCGCGTTCGAGCAGGCGTCAGCTCAGATGCCCGCGCCCGCGATGCCGCAGTTGGCACCGGACGATAGCAGGAGATCTCATGCCTCTTTATCCCGGCCCTACCCCTCACGACGAGTGCCCCGACTTTTCGGGCTTCTCGCCCGTCGTCGAATCGGGCTCGACGTAAAGGATCTTGGCCTTCATATGGGCACGCGCCTGCGCGGCGATCCACGCGAGAGTGCCGGCGACGAGCGTGAGGGCGAAGGCCTTGGGATGGAACAGCGTGGTGTTCTTGAAGGCGGCCATGAAGACGAACAGCAGCAGGATCTGCGCCGCGTAGAGCATCAGGCCCATCGCCTGGAACAGATGCGGAAGCGATTTGGCAGTGCGCTGCAGGACGTAGAGGCCGATCCCCATGAAGAGGATCACAACAAGCGTCGCGACGACCGCCCCGATCGCCCCCTTGCCCCCGACGACCACACCACTGACGACGGCGGCGACAGCACCGACGGCAGCCGTGGGCACGGCGGCCTGGGCCAGAATCCGGGCGTCATTGGACGGCATGGCGGCAACTCCGCTTTCGCAGGGGGCAGGGGTGTCGTCATGGACGAGCGTAGTCCCGGGCTGAGTGGAGACCTCACGCCAATGGACCGTCGCATCACGGTCCTTCGGCTCTATCCGGGGGGTTCTCGTGAACCGTATCACAAACTATTTGATGCAGTCTTTACCTGGGGGTGTGCGGACAGTCACACATGAGAGTGAACATGCGCGTCTGAGCGTGAACGCCGCCGAGATGTCTGGTATTGGGGCGCTTCGCACCCCCATCACCACCCCACGACTTGGCAATGCTCTAGTCAGATTCTTACCTTGTCCCGGCCTTGCGCCGGTCGGCCAGCCGCGAACGGGGGCCGATGGCGGTCGCCCCGTTGACACCGGAGACCCCGGAGACCACGGGCGTGCGGCTCTCCGGCCCCACCGCGGCGGGCTGCTCGGCGGCGGACGCCGGCGTCGAGGCATCCGGCGCCAGGGCCGGGATCCCGCGGCGGCGGTAGCGCGGCGGCACGAAGCGCTCCATCCAGCGCGGGGTGCGGGGCGTGAAGCGCGGCAGCAGGAGCAGGACCAGACCGATCGCGCTGAGGAACACGACGCCGAGCACGATCCACATGGACGCCGAGTTGACCGAGTAGGCGAGCGCGCCGAAGGCGATCAGCGCCGACCAGAAGTACATGATCAGCACCGCGCGGCTGTGCGAGTGGCCGATCTCCAGGAGCCGGTGGTGCAGGTGACCGCGGTCGGCGGCGAACGGGGACTGGCCGCGCCAGGTGCGGCGCACGATCGCCAGGATCAGGTCGGCGGCCGGCACCGCGATGATCGTCAGCGGCAGCAGCAGCGGGATGTAGACGGGGACCGTCTGGTGCACGGCCTCCTTCTCGGACCCGACGTACAGGTTGAGCGCGTCCGGGTCGACCTGCCCGGTGACGGAGATCGCGCCGGCGGCCAGGACCAGGCCGATCAGCATCGAGCCCGAGTCGCCCATGAAGATCCGCGCCGGGTGCATGTTGTGCGGCAGGAAGCCCAGGCACATGCCCATCAGGATCGCCGAGAAGAGGGTGGCGGGGGCGGCGGCCTCGATGCCGTACGAGTACCAGATGCGGTAGGCGTACAGGAAGAACGCGGTGGCGGCGATGCAGACCATGCCGGCCGCGAGGCCGTCCAGGCCGTCGACGAAGTTGACCGCGTTGATGGTGATGACGACCAGCGCGACCGTCAGCAGGGTGCCCTGCCACTGGGTGAGCGCGACCGAGCCGACGCCCGGGATCGGCAGCCACAGGATCGTCAGACCCTGCACGACCATCACGCCCGCGGCGATCATCTGGCCGCCCAGCTTGATCAGGGCGTCGATCTCGAACTTGTCGTCCAGGACGCCGATCAGCCAGATCAGGGCCGCCCCGGACAGCAGCGCCCGGGGTTCGTTGGACGTCTCGAAGACCTGGTTGAGGTTGGTCAGGTGGTCGGCGACCAGCAGGCCCGCGCACAGGCCGAAGAACATCGCGATCCCGCCGAGCCGCGGAGTGGGCTCCCGGTGCACGTCACGTGCCCGGATCTCCGGCATCGCTCCGGCCACGATCGCGAACTTCCGTACCGGCCCTGTCAGCAGATACGTCACCGCGGCCGTGATGCAGAGCGTCAGCAGGTATTCACGCACGGGCTTCCCCACAGGTCTCGCTGGCCATCACAGCCCCACACCCTAGCGATGCGCGCATATGAGTGGGGACTTCCGGGTAGCGACGATGGTTGCACGAGTGGCTGTGCACCCTGGTGCGCTTACCCCGTCTCAGCGCGGATACGGCGGAAATCCACCGGCCAGCTCCCGCACTTCTTCACGGGCTCTCGCGGTCTCCGTCACGCCCCTGAGCACGCCCGCGAGCAGCTTGGCGATCCGCCCCATCTCCGCCTCGCCCATCCCCTGCGTGGTGACCGCGGCCGTGCCCAGGCGCAGTCCCCGGGCGTCGCCGTGCGGCAGCGCGCAGCAGTCCAGGACCAGGCCGGCCGCGGCGAGACGGCCCCGGGCGGTGCGGCCGTCGACACCGAGGGGCGCCGGGTCGGCGGTGATCAGATGGGTGTCGGTGCCGCCGGTGGTGACGACCAGGCCCTCGGCGGCCAGCCGTGCCGCGAGAACCCTCGCATTGGCGACCACCTGATGGGTGTACGCGGCGAACGCCGGTGTTGCCGCCTCCCCGAACGCGACCGCCTTGGCGGCGATCGTGTGCATCTGGGCGCCGCCCTGTGTGAAAGGGAACACGGCCCGGTCGACCCGCTCGGCCAGTTCCGCGCGGCACAGGATCATGCCGCCGCGGGGGCCGCGCAGCACCTTGTGGGTGGTCGCGCAGACGATGTCCGCGTACGGCACGGGGTTGGGCGCCGCTCCCCCGGCGACGAGCCCGATGGGGTGCGCGGCGTCCGCGATGAGGTAGGCGCCCACCTCGTCGGCGACCTCGCGGAAGAAGGCGTGGTCGAAGTGGCGCGGGTAGGCGATCGAGCCGCACACGATCGCCTTGGGCCGGCGCGTGCGGGCCAGGGTGCGCACCTGCTCGTGGTCGACGAGCCCGGACTCGGCCTCCACGCCGTAGCCGACGAAGTCGAACCAGCGGCCGGAGAAGTTGGCGGGCGAGCCGTGCGTGAGGTGGCCGCCGTGCGGCAGGCCCAGGGCGAGGACGGTGTCGCCGGGGCGCAGCAGGGCGGCGTAGGCGGCCAGGACCGCCGAAGAGCCCGAGTGGGACTGGACGTTGGCGTGGTCCGCGCCGAACAGGGTCTTGGCGCGGTCGACGGCGAGGCGTTCGGCGACGTCGACGATCTCGCAGCCGCCGTGGTGGCGTGCCCCCGGGTAGCCCTCGGCGTACTTGTTGGCGAGCGGCGAGCCGAGGGCGGCCAGCACGGCCGGGGAGGTGAAGTTCTCGGCGGCGATCAGCTGGAGCGTGGTCGCCTGCCGCTCCCGTTCCCCGAGCAGGACGTCGGCGAGTTCGGGGTCCTGGTGACGCAGGACGTCGGCCTCGATGGCAGGGGTGACCGTCATGGTGGGCTCCGGGCGACGTGCTTCTGGGCGGTTCGCCGTGGTGACGTACGACCAATGTAGGCCCGGGGCCCCGGAGGCGCTCGGTCGTTACGTCCGTGCGGGGACGCCCGTGAGTGCCGTGACGACCGGGTCGAGCGACTGGTGTATCTCGTCCCCGATCGACCGGAAGAACGTCAGGGGCGCCCCGTAGGGGTCGTAGACCTCGTCGGCCTCGGCGTTCGGGGCCAGGAGCCACCCGCGTAGAGCGGCCGCGGCGCGGACCAGGGCACGCGCGCGGACGACCACGCCCTCCTCCAGGGGAGGCAGGGTCGCCGGGTCGATGGCCTTGACCAGACGGGTGAACTCCTTGAGCGTGAAGGTGCGCAGGCCCGCCGAGTGGCCCATGGAGATGACCTGCGCCCGGTGGTCCCGGGTGGCGGTCAGCACCAGGTCGGCGCGGATCACGTGCTCGTCGAGGAGCTCGCGTCCGGTGAAGCCGGAGGCGTCCGCGCCGAAGTCGGCCAGGACGGTCTCCGCGTGGGCCTCCATGGGGGCGCCCTCGTGGCCCCAGGTGCCCGCGCTCTCCACGATCAGCCCGCCGCCCAGGATGCCCAGCCGCTCCTTGATGAAATGGCGGGTCAGCCGCTCGGTGATGGGTGAGCGGCACACGTTGCCGGTGCTGACGTGGAGGATGCGGAAGCTGTCGCGCGGCAGTCCCACGAAGGTCGTCGTGATCTCCGCCGCGCTTTCCCCGTTGCCTATGCCACGCCCCGCCTCAGGGGCCGTCAATTCGCCACCTCGAGGTCGGGTACGACCTTTCGCAGCTCGTCCGCCGAGAGGGCACCGGCGCGCAGGAGCAGGGGCACCTCCCGGGTGACGTCGACGATCGACGACGGGACGTTGCCGGGGGTCGGGCCGCCGTCCAGGTAGACCGAGACGGAGTCGCCGAGCATCTCCTGCGCGGCGTCGCAGTCCTCCGGCGCCGGGTGGCCGGTGAGGTTCGCCGACGACACGGCCATCGGGCCGACCTCGGTGAGCAGCTCGATGGCGACCGGGTGCAGCGGCATGCGCACGGCGACCGTGCCACGGGTGTCGCCCAGGTCCCACTGGAGGGACGGCTGGTGCTTGGCGACGAGCGTCAGCGCGCCCGGCCAGAAGGCGTCGACCAGCTCCCAGGCCAGCTCGGAGAAGTCCGTGACGAGCCCGTGCAGCGTGTTCGGGGAGCCGATGAGGACGGGGGTGGGCATGTTACGGCCCCGGCCCTTGGCCTCCAGCAGGTCGGCGACGGCCTCCGCGGAGAACGCGTCGGCGCCGATGCCGTACACCGTGTCCGTCGGCAGCACCACGAGCTCGCCACGGCGGACGGCGGACGCTGCCTCACGCAGACCGGTCACGCGGTCGGTCGCGTCGTTGGTGTCGTATCGCCGTGCCATCTTTAGCTGGCCTCCTCGTACACGTGCTGCTGGGATGAAGACTTCGAAGACTGCGGGGTCTGCGGGGTCTGCGGGATCTGCGGGGGCTGCGGGGGCTGCGGGGTGCTCACGGCAGTGCCTTGCGGGCCGTGGCGAAACGCGGGCGGTTGTTCAGGTCCGGGTGGTCGGCGGCGTCGGTCCAGCCGCGGTCCTCGGCGAAGATCCACGGCACCTGGCCGCCCTGGGTGTCGGCGTGCTCCACGACCACGACGCCGCCGGGGCGCAGCAGCCGGTGCGCGGTGCGCTCCAGGCCGCGGATCAGGTCGAGGCCGTCCTCGCCGGAGAACAGCGCCATGTCGGGGTCGTAGTCCCGCGCCTCGGGGGCGACGTACTCCCACTCCGTGAGCGGGATGTACGGCGGGTTGGAGATGACCAGGTCGACCTGGCCGTCCAGGTCCGGGAAGGCCGTCAGGGCGTTGCCCTGCCGCAGGTCGACCCTGGACCCCTCGACGTTCTTGCGGGTCCACTTCAGGGCGTCCTCGGACAGCTCCACGGCGTGCACGCGGGAGCGCGGGACCTCCTGGGCGAGGGCGAGCGCGATGGCGCCGGAGCCGGTGCACAGGTCGACGATGCACGGCTCGACGACGTCCATGGCCCGCACGGCGTCTATGGCCCAGCCGACCACGGACTCGGTCTCCGGGCGCGGCACGAACACCCCCGGCCCGACCTGGAGTTCCAGGTACCGGAAGTAGGCGCGTCCGGTGATGTGCTGGAGCGGTTCGCGGGCCTCGCGGCGGGCGATGACCTCCCAGTAGCGGGCGTCGAAGTCGGAGTCCTTGACGGAGTGCAGCTCGCCGCGCTTCACGCCGTGCACGAACGCGGCGAGTTCCTCCGCGTCGGTGCGCGGCGAGGGCACGCCGGCGTCGGCGAGCCGCTGGGTGGCCTGGGCCACCTCCGCGAGCAGCAGATTCACGCAAGTCCTCCGAATGTGCTCGTTCGTGCCTCAGGGGGTGTCTCATGGGTCGAGCCGGGGTCGCGGGGTCTGGCACGCACGTCATCGCGTCGACGCCCTCCTCCGCCTTGCAGCTGCACGCAGCAGACCCCGCTCGACTCAGCTAACCAGGTACCGCACCTCTCCTCCGGCCCGACCCATGGGACACCCCCTACGCAGCCGCCAGCTTCGCCGCCGAGTCCGCGTCGACGCAGGCCTGGATCACCGCGTCGAGGTCGCCGTCCAGGACCTGGTCCAGGTTGTACGCCTTGAAGCCGACGCGGTGGTCCGAGATGCGGTTCTCCGGGAAGTTGTACGTGCGGATCTTCTCGGAGCGGTCGACGGTGCGGACCTGGCTGCGGCGGGCGTCGGCGGCGTTCCTCTCCGCTTCCTCCTGCGCCGCGGCGAGCAGCCTGGAGCGCAGGATACGCAGTGCCTGCTCCTTGTTCTGCAGCTGGCTCTTCTCGTTCTGGCAGGAGGCGACGACTCCGGTCGGGATGTGCGTGATGCGCACGGCGGAGTCGGTGGTGTTGACGGACTGCCCGCCGGGTCCGGAGGACCGGTAGACGTCGATGCGCAGGTCGTTCGGGTTGATCTCGACGTCGACCTCCTCCGCCTCGGGCGTCACGAGGACACCGGCCGCGGAGGTGTGGATACGGCCCTGGGACTCCGTCGCGGGGACGCGCTGCACGCGGTGCACGCCGCCCTCGTACTTCAGCCGCGCCCAGACGCCCTGGCCGGGTTCGGTCTGCCCCTTGGTCTTCACGGCGACCTGGACGTCCTTGTAGCCGCCCAGCTCGGACTCGGTGGCGTCGATGATCTCGGTCTTCCAGCCGACGCGCTCGGCGTAGCGCAGGTACATGCGCAGCAGGTCGCCAGCGAACAGCGCCGACTCGTCGCCGCCCGCGCCCGCCTTGATCTCCAGGATGACGTCCTTGTCGTCGCTGGGGTCGCGGGGGACCAGCAGGAGGCGCAGCTTCTCGGTCAGCTCCTCGCGCCGCTGCTCCAGCTCCTTGACCTCGGCGATGAAGTCGGGGTCGTCGGCGGCGAATTCGCGCGCGGTCTCGATGTCGTCGCCCGTCTGCGTCCAGGAGCGGTAGGTGGCGACGATGGGGGTGAGCTCGGCGTAACGCTTGTTCAGCTTGCGCGCGTTGGCCTGGTCGGCGTGGACCGACGGGTCGGCGAGCTTCTTCTCCAGGTCGGCGTGCTCGGCGACGAGTTCCTCGACGGCCTCGAACATCTTGGGCTCCTGTGTGCGGGCGGGGGTGAAGGGGCGGGCGACCAAAAACGCCGGTCCCGGAGCGCCCGGTGAAGGGGGCGCTTCCGTGGACCGGCGGTTCGGGGCTCGCTACTTCTTGGAGCCGGCGGCCTTGCCGAAGCGGGCCTCGAAGCGGGCCACACGGCCACCGGTGTCGAGGATCTTCTGCTTGCCCGTGTAGAACGGGTGGCACTCGGAGCAGACGTCGGCCCGGATGGTGCCGGACTCGATGGTGCTGCGCGTGGTGAACGACGCGCCGCAGGTGCAGCTGACCTGCGTCTCGACGTACTCGGGGTGGATGTCGCGCTTCAAGGTGTCTCCTAGGTTTCGGGAGGGCGCCGGGTCGCTGCCGCGGGGTGCGGGAGCGTGAACCGGAGCCGACGTACCAGTCTGCCAGGACTGGGGCCATCCCCCAAAACCGGGGGTTGCCGTTGTTTGTTCCCCGCGGGCCGGTGGGGGTGTTCGCGCAGTTCCCCGCGCCCTTGAGGACGTGCCCCTCAGGGCGCGCTCACGACACCCTTGGCTTCACCTGTGGCCGATCCGGTGGTCGCCGACTTCGGGATCGGCTTGTCGTTCTCCAGGGCCTTCCAGATCTGGTCGGCCTTCTTCTTCTGGAGGAGGACGCGGTTGGGATCGGCCGGGTCGTACTGGACCGGCATGGTGACCATGTGCATGTTGGCGGGGCTGATGCCCTGCAGGCCGCTCGCGAAGGACGCGAGCTTGTTGACCGAGCCGAGGTCGGAGTCGGTGGTCACCGTCTTCGTCGCGGTTTCCGCGAGGTCGAGCAGCTTCTTGGGGTTGGTGAAGACGCCGACGTCCTTGACCTGGTTGACCAGGGCCTTGATGAAGGCCTGCTGGAGCTGGATGCGGCCCAGGTCGGAGCCGTCGCCGACGCCGTGCCGGGTGCGGACCAGGCCGAGGGCCTGCTCGCCGTCGAGTCTGTGGGTGCCGGCCTTGAGCTTCAGGTGGCTGTCGGGGTCGTCGATGCTCTTCGTCGTGGTGACCTCGACGCCGCCGAGGTCGTCGATGAGCTTCTGGAAGCCGGCGAAGTCGACCTCCAGGTAGTGGTCCATGCGCAGGTCGGTGATCGACTCGACGGTCTTCACGGCGCAGGCGGCCCCGCCGGTGGAGTAGGCGGAGTTGAACATCACGCCGTTGGCCGCGGGGTACTCGTTGCCTTTGGTGTCCGTGCAGGCGGGGCGGTCGATGAGGGTGTCGCGCGGGATGGAGACGACGCTGGCCTTCTTGTGGCCCTTGTAGATGTGCACGATCATCGCCGTGTCCGAGCGGGCGCTGCCGTCGTCGGTGCCGCCGCCGAGCTTCTTGTTGCCGCCGGCGCGGGTGTCGGAGCCGAGGACCAGGATGTTCTCGGAGCCGTTGTCGGCCTTCTTGGGGCGGTCGGTGCCGAGTGCCTGGTCGATGTCGACGCTCTTGAGGTTGCCGTTGAGCTTGAAGTACACGTACCCGACGCCCGTGCCCCCCAGGACGACGATGCCCGCGGCGGTCCAGCCCATGATCATCATGCCCTTGTGGCGCTTGCGGGGCTTGCGGCGGCGGCCCTTGGCGCGGTGACGTGCTCCGGTGGTGCCGGTCTCGCCCGGTATGCCCGGGCCCGGCGTGCTCTCGGCAGACATGGGCTCCTCAGCTCGTCTACGGTCGGTTACCCCCTGCGGTCAGTGCCAGGCGTGGTCGGCCGAACCCTTCCTCGCACCATCGTCGCTCCGCCTGGTCAGACGGAGAAACTCGGGAAAGGGTTGCACAACGGACCGTGCCCACCGCGTGCGGCGGTGGACACGGTCCGTGTTCATAACGGCGAGGTATACCTCCCTCACCTGCGGTTTCAGCCGAAGATGTCGTACTGCTTGAAATCGGTGCCCACGGACTGCCTTGTGGCAAAGATCTCGCTGGTGGCCTTGCCGGTGCCCTTGTACAGGTAGAGCGTGCCGCCGGGGGTGCGGGCCAGGAAGTCGGCCTTGCCGTCGCCGGTGATGTCGCCGGTCGCGTCGAAGGCGTTGTACGTGGTGCTGCTCCAGGTGCGGACCTTGATCCGGCCGGAGAACGCCCCGGTGCCGGCCTTGCCGGTGCCCTTGTACAGGTAGATGTAGCCGCCCGTCTTGCTGCGGGCGATCAGGTCCGTCTTGCCGTCCCCGGTGAAGTCGCCGTGGCCGCGCACGGAGTTGTACTGGTTCCAGCCGGAGCCGACCTTCACGCGCGGGGCGAAGGTGCCGTTGCCCTTGCCCGGGTAGATCCACAGCACGCCCGCCGAGTCGACCGAGAGCAGGTCGGGCAGGTAGTCGCCGGTGACGTCACCGGGGGTGATGATGCGGGTGCGGGTCGCCCAGTTGTCGGCGATCTGCTGGGTGGACCAGGTGCCGCTGGAGATGACGTAGTGCGCCCAGTAGACGTCGCCGGTGGAGCTGACCCGGTAGACCAGGTCCTGGTAGCCGTCGCGGTCGAGGTCGGTCTGCAGGACGAGGTTGACGCCGTTCCAGTTGCCCCAGGACTCACGGGCGGCGAAGGAGGTGCCGTTGGAGTTCTTGGAGTAGCCGGTCTTGGTGGAGGCGTTGCGCACCCACAGGTCGGCCTTGTGGTCGCCGTTGACGTTGGTGTCGTCGAGCCGCGGGTAGGCGGCGCCGACATACGTGCTGACCTTGCTGAAGACGCTGTAGGCGCCCTTCTCGACGCAGTCGGCCACGCCCCAGGACACGACACCGACGATGCGGTTGGCGACGACCAGAGGGCCGCCGGAGTCGCCGTTGCAGGCGGAGGTGGTGCCGGTGTCGCTGCCGGTGGCGGGCGGGCCCGCGCAGACCATGTGGCCCTTGATGAAGTCCGCGCCGTAGTAGCCCGCGCAGGTGGTGTCGGACTGGATCGGCAGCGTGGCCGTCTTCAGCGTCTCGGAGATGTCGTCGCTGGTGGAGCTGGTGCGGCCCCAGCCGTAGAGCTGGGCGCTGGTGCCGGCCGCGTAGGAGGCGGTGTCCCCGGACGTCGTCATGCGGATCGGCGTGGCCTTCACCGGGACGGGCAGGGTGAGCACCGCGATGTCGTTGTCGATGGTCGTCGCGTTGTACGAGGGGTGGTTCCACTGCCGCCAGACGCCGGTGACGGTGCCGCCGTGCAGGTCGGTGCCGTCGGCGGAGGGCAGCTGGGAGGTGCCGGTGACAACGGCGCCGTTGGCGTGCCAGTCGTAGCCCTTGACGCAGTGCGCGGCGGTGAGGATCTTCGTCGGCGCGACCACGGCGCCGCCGCAGAAGAAGCCGATGTCGTCGCTCGTGCTGGAGGTGCCGCGGTCGTCGTAGTAGTGGAGCTGCGCCATCCACGGGGCCGAGGTGATGGTGGTGTCGGTGCCGCCGATGACCTTCGGGTCGATGCGGCTCGTGGTGGTGCCGGCGCTGAGCGAGGCCTTGCTGGTCTTCCCGGCGGTGTCGTCACCGGCCATGGCGCCGGCGACGCGCTTCTCCAGCTCGGCGAGCGACGGGGAGCTGGTGGCGGGCTTGACCGTGGGCTGCGGCAGCGGCGTGGCGGCGTCGGCGGACGAGGTCAGCAGTGCGGCGGCCAGAGCAGCGGCGACGCCCAGGGCTCCGAGGGGCAGGGCGAGGCGTATCCGGCGTCTGTGACGACCGGCGCCGGACATGGACGTGTGCAAGAAAGTCCCCCAGGGGTGCAAAGGTGGAGGGGCAACCGGAAGTGCCCGTTCCCTTCTGCGCCGAAGGGCCGTTTCTCGTCACTGGGTGGCGAGAAACGGCCCTTCGAGGGACTGCGTCGACGACTAGTCGCCGTTACCGGGCGTCGGCGTCGTCTTCTGGATCTGCATCAGGAACTCGACGTTCGACTTCGTCTGCTTCATCTTGTCGAGGAGCAGCTCGATCGCCTGCTGCTGGTCGAGCGCGTGCAGCACCCGGCGCAGCTTCCAGACGATGCCCAGCTCCTCGCTGCCGAGCAGGATCTCTTCCTTACGCGTGCCGGACGCGTCGACGTCGACGGCCGGGAAGATGCGCTTGTCGGCGAGCTTCCGGTCGAGCTTGAGCTCCATGTTGCCGGTGCCCTTGAACTCCTCGAAGATCACCTCGTCCATGCGGGACCCGGTGTCCACCAGGGCGGTGGCGAGGATGGTGAGCGAGCCGCCGTCCTCGATGTTCCGCGCGGCACCGAAGAAGCGCTTCGGCGGGTACAGCGCCGTCGAGTCGACACCACCGGACAGGATGCGGCCGGAGGCCGGGGCGGCGAGGTTGTACGCACGGCCCAGACGCGTGATCGAGTCGAGCAGCACGACCACGTCGTGACCCAGCTCCACCAGGCGCTTGGCGCGCTCGATGGCCAGCTCGGCGACGGTGGTGTGGTCCTCGGCGGGGCGGTCGAAGGTCGAGGAGATGACCTCGCCCTTCACCGACCGCTGCATGTCGGTGACCTCTTCCGGACGCTCGTCGACCAGGACGACCATCAGGTGGCACTCGGGGTTGTTGTGCGTGATCGCGTTGGCGATCGCCTGCATGATCATGGTCTTGCCGGTCTTCGGCGGGGCCACGATCAGACCGCGCTGGCCCTTACCGATCGGCGACACGAGGTCGATGATGCGGGTGGTGAGCACGCCCGGGTCCGTCTCCAGGCGGAGGCGGTCCTGCGGGTACAGCGGGGTGAGCTTGTTGAACTCCGGGCGGCCGCGGCCGTGTTCGGGCGCCATGCCGTTGACGGAGTCCAGGCGGACCAGCGCGTTGAACTTCTCGCGCCGCTCGCCTTCCTTGGGCTGCCGCACCGCACCGGTGATGTGGTCGCCCTTGCGCAGGCCGTTCTTGCGGACCTGGGCGAGGGAGACGTACACGTCGTTCGGGCCGGGCAGGTAGCCGGACGTGCGGATGAAGGCGTAGTTGTCGAGGATGTCCAGGATGCCCGCGACGGGGATCAGGACGTCGTCCTCGTTGATCTGCGGCTCGGTGGCCATGTCGTCGCGGCCGCGACGGCCCCGGCGGTCTCGGTAACGCCCGCGACGGCCGCGACGGCCGCCCTCGAAGTCGTCGTCGTCCTGCTGCTGCCCACGGTCCTGGCGGCCGCCGCCCTGCTGGCTCTGCTGCTGGCCGCGGTCCTGGCGGCCGCCGCCCTGCTGGTCGTCGCCCTTGCCGCCACGGCGGTCACGGTCGCGGTCGCGGTCCCGGCCGCGGTCACGGCGGTCGCGACGACGGCCCTCGCCGCCGTCCCCGTCGGACTTGGCCTCGTTGCCCTGGGACTGCTGCGCCGGCGTCTCGGCCTTGGGCTCGCTCTTCGCCTCGGCGGCGACCGTCTCGGGAGCGGAAGCAGGGGATCCGGCATCGGCGGTGGCGCGGCGACGGCGGCGCTCGGAGGGAGCGTCGTCGGAGGCCGGCTGGCCGGGGATCTCGATCTGCTGCTGGGCCGTGGCCTTCTCGGCCTTCTCCGCGGGGGCCTCGGGGGCCTCCTTCGCGTCCGCCTTCTTCTCGGCCTTCTCACCGTTGTCGCCCGTACGGGCCCGCGAGGTGGCGCGGCGCTTGGGCTTGGTCTCGGCGGGGGCGTCGGCCTTCGCGGCCGGAGCGGCGCCGCCGGACGCCTGCGCCTCCTTGATGACCTCGATCAGCTGGCTCTTGCGCATGCGCGCGGTGCCCCTGATGCCGAGGCCGGATGCGACCTGCTGCAGCTCGGCCAGCACCATGCCCTCGAGGCCGGTACCGCGGCGCCGCCGGGAGCCGGCACCGGTGGCAGGCGCGGAGGCGTCCGTGGCGGGCGCGGCAGCGGTCTCCTCGACACGTGCGCCCATCAGATCGGTGGTGTCGCTCACGAAGGGTCCTTCCCTGGAGCGGACGTCGGCCTGTCTGGCTCGGCGACCGGTTGTGCTGTCCGGCTTCGGTCCGTGTGGTGTGAACCGTGCCGGGGCGGTGGTCCGCCTAAGCGGCGGAGGAATCTGGTGATGGCGCTTCCTTGAGTCGTGGCACCCAGTGTCAGTGTCACGCGGCGTGGTAGCACCGGTTCCGGAGCGTGCCCTGCGGCCCGCTCAGTGTCCTCGTACGGCGTACGGTCCGACGTACGGAACACAGTGCGGCTTGGGGGGCTCCCGGAAGAATGTCTGTCCCGGACGGGGACACGAGGCACCTCGCCATGGTGGGGTCGGGTGCAGACTTGAGGTTAACACTACCGGATCCAACAAACATTCCCCCTCTCCAATTCCGGCAAGCGTGTGTCAGGTCGCGAGCGGAAGCACGCTCGCGCCGTACGCGTCGAGGCTCAGCCGGTTCGCGGCCCAGTCCGCGCCGGCCAGGGCCTCGACCTTGTCGGCGGTGTCCGCGTCGGCCAGCGCCATGACCGTCGGCCCGGCGCCGGAGATGACCGCGGGGATGCCGTCGCTCCGCAGCCGCTCCACCAGCGCCGCGCTCTCCGGCATGGCCGGGGCGCGGTACTCCTGGTGCAGACGGTCCTCGGTGGCGGGCAGCAGCAGCTCGGGGCGCCTGGTCAGGGCCTCGACGAGCAGGGCGGCCCGGCCGGCGTTGGTGGCCGCGTCGACGTGCGGAACGGTGCGCGGGAGCAGGCCGCGCGCCGTCTCGGTGAGTACCGGCTTTCCGGGCACGAAAACCACCGGAACGATGGAATCGGCGGGGTCCATCCTGATCGCGCGGGCCGCGCCGCCCTCCATCCAGGACAGCGTGAAGCCGCCCAGCAGGCACGCGGCGACGTTGTCGGGGTGGCCCTCGATCTCGGTGGCGAGCTCGAGCAGCGCCGTGTCGTCGAGCTTGGCCTCGGCGCCTATGGTCACGGCGCGGGCGGCGACGATGCCGGCGCAGATGGCGGCCGAGGAGGAGCCCAGGCCCCGGCCGTGCGGAATGCGGTTGGCGCAGACGATTTCCAGGCCGCGCGGCTGTCCGCCCAGCAGATCGAAGGCGGTACGCAGGGAACGCACGAGAAGGTGCTGCTCGTCACGGGGGAGGGTCTCGCTGCCCTCACCCGCGATGTCGATGTGCAGCCCGGAGTCGGCCACCCGGACGACCACGTCGTCGTACAAGCCCAGCGCCAGGCCGAGGGCGTCGAAGCCCGGGCCGAGGTTGGCGCTGGTGGCGGGGACGCGCACCCGGACGGCGGCGGCGCGGAACGCTGGACCGGCCATCGCTCGATGACTCTCCTTGAGCTGCGGTGATTGTCGAATGACGTTCAACGGACATTCGATGACGTACGAGAACCCGGGGGGCCGCTGCCGACCGGGGTGGCCGGCCGCTGTCCCGGCCGTGGAGACGACGCGGAACCGCTCCATGCGGAGGCATATGCGGCGGGCGGGTTCAGTACAGCCTATCGAAGGAAGGTTCTGTGGCGACATAGGGCGCACAGGAGGCGCACGATGCGTGTCGTAAGCCCCCTGTGCACCCCCCGTAGGGATTCTCCCCGGCCCGACGCCGTCTTACGCCGGAACATGTCGGGCGTGACACCGGCGCTCGGTGCGTCCGCGCACGTCAGGCCGGTTCGAGCGCCGTCAGACGAGACCCAGGCGCTCCGCCGCGGCCGCCGCGTCGACGGGGACGGTGACCGGCTGCGGAGCACCGGCGACGGCCCAGTCGGGGTCCTTCAGCCCGTTGCCGGTGACCGTGCACACGATGCGCTGGCCCGGGTCGACCTTGCCCTGCTCGGCGGCCTTCAGCAGACCGGCGACGGACGCGGCGGACGCGGGCTCGACGAAGACGCCCTCCTGCGAGGCCAACAGCCGGTAGGCGCGCAGGATCTCACGGTCCGTCACCTCGTCGATGGAGCCGCCCGACTCGTCGCGCGCGGCGATCGCGTACTGCCAGGACGCCGGGTTGCCGATGCGGATGGCGGTGGCGATGGTCGAGGGGTCCTTGACGACCTCGCCGCGCACGAGGGGCGCGGAACCGGAGGCCTGGAATCCCCACATGCGGGGGGTCTTCGTGGCGACGCCGTCGGCGGCGTACTCCTTGTAGCCCTTCCAATAGGCCGTGATGTTGCCCGCGTTGCCCACCGGCAGGACGTGGATGTCGGGCGCGTCCCCGAGCATGTCCACGATCTCGAACGAGGCCGTCTTCTGGCCCTCGATACGGACCGGGTTGACCGAATTGACCAGTGCGACGGGGTAGTTGTCGCTGAGGCCGCGCGCGAGGGTGAGGCAGTCGTCGAAGTTGCCGTCGACCTGGAGGATCTTCGCGCCGTGCACGAGGGCCTGGCCCATCTTGCCGAGCGCGATCTTGCCCTGCGGCACGAGCACGGCGCAGACCATGCCCGCGCGGACGGCGTACGCGGCGGCGGAGGCCGACGTGTTGCCGGTGGAGGCGCAGATGACGGCCTGCGCGCCCTCCTCCTTGGCCCGCGTGATGGCCATGGTCATGCCGCGGTCCTTGAAGGACCCGGTCGGGTTCGCGCCCTCCACCTTGAGGTGGACCTCGCAGCCCGTGCGCTCGGAGAGCACCTGCGCGGGCACGAGGGGCGTGCCGCCCTCGCGGAGCGTCACGACCGGCGTGGTGTCGGATACCGGCAGCCGGTCCCGGTACTCCTCGATGATTCCGCGCCACTGGTGGGTCATTGCTGGTTACTCTCCTTCAACCCGCATGATGCTGGCGACACCACGCACGGTGTCGAGCTTGCGCAACGCCTCGACGGTCCCGGTGAGGGCGGCGTCGGACGCGCGGTGCGTGACGACGACGAGGGACGCCTCGCCGTCCTTCCCCTGCTGGCGAACCGTATCGATCGAGACTCCGTGCTCGGCGAAAACGGTCGCGACCTGGGCGAGAACACCCGGTTTGTCGGCCACGTCCAGGCTGATGTGGTAGCGCGTGACCACGTCGCCCATCGGCGACACCGGCAGCGCGGCGTAGGCGGACTCCCCCGGCCCGGTGGCGCCGCCGATCCGGTTGCGGCAGACGGCGACGAGGTCGCCGAGCACGGCGGACGCCGTCGGGGAACCGCCCGCTCCGGGCCCGTAGAACATGAGCTGCCCGGCGGCGTCGGACTCGACGAACACGGCGTTGTAGGCGCCGCGCACGGAGGCCAGCGGGTGGCTCAGCGGGATCATGGCCGGGTGCACGCGCGCGGTGACGGACCCGCCGTCCGCGGCCCGCTCGCAGATGGCGAGCAGCTTGATGGTGCAGCCCATCTCCTTGGCGGAGGCGAAGTCGGCGGCGGTGACCTCGGTCATACCCTCGCGGTAGACGTCGTCGAGGCGCACGCGCGTGTGGAAGGCGATGCCGGCGAGGATGGCGGCCTTGGCGGCGGCGTCGAAGCCCTCGACGTCGGCGGTGGGGTCGGCCTCCGCGTAGCCGAGAGCGGTCGCCTCGTCGAGGGCCTCCTGGTAGCCCGCGCCCGTGGAGTCCATCTTGTCGAGGATGAAGTTGGTGGTCCCGTTGACGATGCCCATCACGCGGTTGATCTTGTCCCCGGCGAGGGACTCGCGCAGCGGGCGGATCAGCGGGATGGCACCGGCGACGGCGGCCTCGTAGTAGAGGTCCGCGTCGTGCTCCTCGGCGGCGGCGTGCAGGGCGGCGCCGTCCTGGGCGAGCAGCGCCTTGTTGGCGGAGACGACGGAGGCGCCGTACTCGAAGGCGGTGGTGATGAGGGTCCGGGCGGGCTCGATCCCGCCGATCACCTCCACGACGACGTCGATGTCGCCGCGTTTGACGAGGGCGGTGGCGTCGGTGGTGACGAGGGCCGGGTCGATGCCCTCACGCACGCGGTCGGGCCGCCGTACGGCCACGCCCGCGAGCTCCACCGGGGCCCCGATCCGGGCCGTGAGGTCGTCGGCGTGCGTCGTCATGATGCGCGCCACCTCTGAGCCGACCACTCCACAGCCCAGCAGCGCCACCTTCAGCGGACGCGTACGCATCATCCGACCTCGTTTCCTCTTTACCGTCTACGGTGGAACCAGTCTCACTCACCGGACGGGACTTTCTGCCCTCGGTCCGAATTTTGAGACGTCTATTTCATTTGCGCGGAGGCGGAAGACAGGAGATCTTCCGCCCCCGCTCGCACGGCTCTTCGCTCAGCCGACGTCGAGACGCAGCAGGTCCTCCTCCGTCTCCCGGCGGACGATCACGCGCGCTTCTCCGCCCTCGACGGCGACGACCGGCGGGCGGAGCACGTGGTTGTAGTTGCTGGCCATGGACCGGCAGTAGGCGCCGGTGGCGGGTACGGCGACGAGGTCACCCGGTGCCAGGTCGCTCGGCAGGAACGCGTCCTTGACCACGATGTCCCCGCTCTCGCAGTGCTTGCCGACGACCCGGGCGAGCATCGGCTCGGCGTCGGACGTCCGGGACACCAGGGCGACGCTGTACTCGGCGTCGTACAGCGCGGTGCGGATGTTGTCCGACATGCCGCCGTCGACGGAGACGTACGTGCGCAGCCCGTCGAGGGGCTTGATGGTGCCGACCTCGTAGAGCGTGAAGGCGGTCGGCCCGACGATGGCCCGGCCCGGCTCGACGGAGATGCGAGGGGTGCGCAGCTTGGCGGCCTCGCACTCGCGGCTGACGATCTCGGTGAGCGCCTTGGCGATCTCATGCGGCTCGCGGGGGTCGTCGTCGCTGGTGTACGCGATGCCGAGCCCGCCGCCGAGGTCGATCTCGGGCAGCTCGACGCCGTGCTCGTCGCGGACGTCCTTCAGCAGCCCGACCACCCGGTGGGCGGCGACCTCGAACCCGGACATGTCGAAGATCTGCGAGCCGATGTGGCTGTGGATGCCGACGAGTTCCAGGCTGTCGAGCTGGAGGGCGCGCCGAACGGCCTCGGCGGCCTGCCCGCCGGCCAGCGGGATGCCGAACTTCTGGTCCTCGTGGGCGGTGGCGATGAACTCGTGCGTGTGGGCCTCGACGCCGACCGTGATCCGGATGAGGACCTTCTGCCGCCTGCCCAGCTCCCGGGCGATGTGGGCGACGCGGACGATCTCCTGGAAGGAGTCGAGCACGATGTGGCCCACGCCGGCCTCGACGGCCCGGGTGATCTCGTCGACGGACTTGTTGTTGCCGTGGAAGGCGATGCGCTCGGCGGGCATGCCCGCGGACAGGGCGGTGGCCAGCTCGCCGCCGGAGCAGACGTCGACGTTCAGCCCCTCCTCGTGCAGCCAGCGCACCACGGCACGGGACAGGAACGCCTTGCCGGCGTAGTAGACGTCGGCCTCGGTCCCGAAGGCGCTGCGCCAGGCACGCGCGCGGGCCCGGAAGTCGGCCTCGTCGAGGACGTAGGCCGGGGTGCCGAACTCCTCGGCGAGCCGTGTGACGGGAATCCCGCCGACGGTGACCACACCGTCCTCGTCGCGGGTCACGGTCTGGGCCCAGACCTTGGGGTCGAGCGCGTTGAGGTCGGCGGGCGGGGCGGAGTAGTGGCCCTCGGGGAGGACATCGGCGTGACGGGGCCCGGCGGGGTGTGCGGAACGGCTCATTCTGCGTGCTCTTTCAAAGATGGTCGGGTGCGTCGATGCCGAGCAGGGACAGGCCGCCGGCCAGCACCGTCCCGGCGGCTTCGGCGAGGGCGAGCCGGGCACGGTGGGCGGCCGAGGGTTTCTCCTCCCCGAGGGGCAGCACAGCGGGGAGCAGGGGCAGCGCGGCGTCGGCGACGGCGAGGAGGTGCCGGGCCAGGCGGTCGGGGGTGTCCTGGGCGGTGGCGAGGACGCGGGGGTGGTCGCCGAGCAGGGCGACCAGCGCGTCACCACCGCCCACCGGGCCGGGCTCGGGGTGAAAGCCGAGGTCGGCGGCGTTGCGCGACAGCGCCCGGGTGCGGGCGTGGGCGTACCGAACGCGGAAGAGGGGGTTGGTCTCCCGCTGGACGAGGTGCTCGGGGGTGATCCGGGGCCGGTCGTGCGCGGCGGGGTACAGCAGGGCCCAGCGGGCGGCGTCGCGGCCGAGGGGAAGGGGATCGGCGGGGGCGGGGACGGGGCGCACGGTGAGGTCGACGTCGGCGAGAGCACGGGGCCCGCGGGAGTCGTCGATGTCGACGCCGAGGACGGGCTCCCACTCCGGCGCGGGCGGCCCGTCGTAATGGACGCGGACGAAGTCACCCTGACTGCGCCGCACGCGGCCGATGGCATCCGCGACCACGACGGCACGGACCTCGGCCGGGCACCGGAGCTGGACGATGTTCCCGCTGACCCCCGCGGCGTGGCCGTACCGCCGCCCACGGCTCAGGATCTCCTCGACGAGGTCGGCGGAGGCGGTGCTCTCCAGGCTGAGGTTGAGGAAGCCGGGACCGGTGACGACGACGTCGGTGACGCGGTCCTCGTGGAGCAGTCGCGCGCGGAGGATCTCGGCGACGCGCCGCGGCGGCTGCCCGGCCGCGCCGGCCAGCTGGAGCGCGATGTTGGTGGCGTAGTCGCCACACCCCCCGGGCCCCGGCGGCGTGACCACGGCCCGCTCCGGCACGGTCACGCTCAGCTCCCCCTCGTCGACAGCGCGACGCACGGCGTGCAGCACGGTGCGGGAGAGCTCGACGGGGGTCACGGGGACAAGCGTATGGGAGGAGGGGGGTGGGTAGGCGAGCCGGTTTGGGGGAGGGTCCGGGATGTGGACGCGGGGTGGTGTGCGGCGACTCGGTCCCGCGCGGTACGGCGGGATGATCGACGGCCGGCCCTTACGGGGACGGCTTGCTGATCCTGCCTGGCCCTACGGGTACGGCCTGCCGGTCGACTGCCTGCCCCTACGGGCACGGCGTGCCGGTCGACCACCTGCCCCTACGGGCACGGCCTGCCGATCGACCACCTGCCCCTACAGGCACGGCCTGCCGATCGACCACCTGCCCCTACAGGCACGGCCTGCGGATCGACCACCTGCCCCTACGGTACGGCCGACTGATCGACGGCGGGTGCCTGGGCACCGCCGCCGACGTCGGGACCGGCACCGCCCTGTCGCCCCCGGCTCCGGGCCCGCTCCATCAACTGCCGCACCATACCGACCAGTTCGGCCGGCTCGAAGGGCTTGGCGAGGAAGGCGTCGACGCCCACGTCGAGCCCGGCCTCCACCTCGTACTGGGTGCAGGCACTGACGATGGCGAGGGGCACGTCCCGGGTCCGCGGATCGGCCCGCAGCCGGGAGGCGGTCCTGAGCCCGTCCAGCCGCGGCATGGCCACGTCGAGCGTCACGACGTCGGGCCGCACCTGATGAACGACATCGAGACACTCGGCACCATCAGCCGCGGTCACGACCTCCAGCCCCTCAAGCTCGAGGTTGACCCTGATCAACTGCCGGATGACCTTGTTGTCGTCCACAACAAGCACCCGGCCCGACGCGCCTGGCACAACTCGAGAGTAGGTCGGCCCCGGCCACCGCGTCCCGGTTTTCCCCACTTCCACCCCGCACGAGCGACCCGCACCCCCGCCCCCGGCAGCGGAAACCCGTTCATGACCACCCCGAGGGAGCTGGTAGTGTTCTACCCGTCGCCGCGAGCAACGCGACCGACACGCCCCCGTAGCTCAGGGGATAGAGCAACGGCCTCCGGAGCCGTGTGCGCAGGTTCGAATCCTGCCGGGGGCACCTTGGATGAGGTGCCCAAAGACCCCGCCATCAGCGCTTTCGCTGGGACGGGGTCTTCGCGTGTGTGCAGGTGTGTGCGGTCCGGAGCGGCTGTATGTCAGGGGCCGTGGAATATTCGTGGACTGGCGGCCGGCGACACCGCCCAGGTCAGCGGGCAATCCTCACGTCATGGTCCGAGCTTCCACAAGCGACCGCTGCACGTCACCCACCAGGCCCCGGAGACGCCCGGGCTGCACGCCCTCATGTCCCATCCACTCGTCGAGGCGAGGACGCAGGTGCCGCGCCATGTCCAGCCCGTGGCGACGCAGCACCGAGCGATTGATCGAGATCTCTGCCTGCACCTCTCTTCGGAGATCATCGGTCCAGCCCTGCGCCCGGTCGTCCTCTCCCAGAGGAGCCTTGAGAGTGGCCACAGCTTCATCAAGCACAGCGAGCAGGTCCATGGCCCTCCGAACTCCACAAGGCAGACGCACAGCAGCAGGGAACGGGCCAGAATGCCGAAGGCCCCACCCGCTCATTGCGCAGGTGGGAGCACGGTACCTTCGGCCGGCCTTAGTCAGTTGTTTATTTCCTCCTGGTCATCGCCCTCCCCGAGGAGTTCCGCGATGCGGCGGTCGGCCACGTCCTGGCGAACGTCGAGGCACTTCGCGTACCGGCTCAGCAGCACTTCGACGCTGTTGCCCGCGCGCTCCGCGACCTCGGTGGGGTCGGCGCCGGCGTTGAGCCAGGAGGAGAGGGGAAGAGCGCGGCGGGCCTCAGGTCGTACGGCCGAGCGGCCAGCGGCGCGGCCACCTGTTCCGGTGTGAGCGCCAGGTGCCGGGCTCGCCCCAGACGGGCCAGTACGGTCCAGAGGCGACCACTCCCTCGGGCCGTCTCCGGGCCGTCCGAGGCCGCTCCGCAGTGGTCCGTGACCAAGCATTCCGGAGTGGCCAGCCGCTCACCGCCCTGTGCATACGGTGGTGGAGGGGAGTGTGCGGTACCTAGTGCTCTGCCTTGCCCTCGGCGGCGACTGCCGCGCGGCGCTTCTTCCAGGCTTGGACGGCAGCGGCTGTGACTGCTGCCACCGCGGCTGTGACGAGTTGGGCGGGCAGCTCCGTGAGCAGTCCGTGGACAGCGAGATCGAAGGCGTCTTGAAGGGCGTTCATCGAGTTGGGCTCCTGCAAGGCTGAGGCCGAACGGCCGGATGCGGTGTGGTGACGCCTTTACGCTCCTGGGGTGTATGGGGCCTGGTCTACTTGTTCGGGCCTTGTTCTGGACAAGCCCGGACAAGGGCGGGTTGTTCGCTGGACAAGGGGGTTGCGTGACCAGTGCGGGCAGACGGACTCGTCCGTGGGGGCCTTTGAAAGGGCCATCTGCTGAGGCCAACGCTGTCGCTCGGGTGCTGAGGCAGTGGCTGGATCGGGCAGGGATGCGGGTGGATGACGTGCTGAGGCAACTGACGCCTGAGCACTTCGCTGAGGGACGCGTCCCTGGCCGATCCACGGTGTCTGAGCGTCTGGCCGGTGTCGGGTTGCGGGAAGACTTTGTCCAGGCCATAGCCGATGTCTGCACACGGAGCGCTGCTGACAGAGATCGGCTTCTTGAGCAGGCAGACGCTGCCCGACAGGGCGCGGCCGGGGCTGCGAGCGGTACAGGGGCCGACAGCTCCGCTGGGGAAGCGGAGCTTGTGCTCCTGCAGCAGAGGTCGCTCGCGGTCTCCGACAAGCTGGTTCGGGCGATGGAGCGCGCCGCGCAGCTGGAGCGCGAGCGCAATGATGCCAACCAGATGGTGCTCGTGCTGTTGGCCATGGTGGACAAGTTGCACCGCGACGTCGACGCGCTGGGCCGAGAACGGGACCGGCTGCGTGCCTTCCGTTCCATGGACACCGAGTTGGAGCAGGTGCATGGGCGTCTGGCACGGAGTGAGCAGCAGCGGATAACCGCGGAGACGGAACTGGAACGTGCTCGTGCCGAGCGTCAGAAAGCTGACCAACTCGCCGAGGAGGCTGCCGAACAAGTCCGTCTGCTGGCCGAGGAACTCGAACGCCTCCGCGGTCAGGTGCCGGGCACAGACGAGGATGACTCTGTGCCCGGGCCCACCACGACACCCGATTTACGGGACGCGCTGAGCGGCTCGACCGACGACATTGATCTGGCACTCATCAAGGCCGCGCGTCACTTGGATGACCGTGCCGACCGCCTCGATCAGCTCGCCAGCGAGCTCCACATGGACAACCCGCCGGACAACTCCGCCAGCTCGGACGTTACGGCGGACAACTCCTCGGACGACGGCTTGGACTCCGAAACCGAGAACGCCGCGCCATCCCTGGTGGAGCGAGGTCCGCGCGACTTCGAGGCATTCTGCCGAATGCACTACCCGGCATATCTGGCCTGGGCAAGCACGTATCTGAACAACGCGGTCGATGCCGAAGCCGCAGTCGACTCGGCGCTCGAGGCGCTGCTCAGAATCTGGCCGAGAGTGCTGAAGACGGAGAGCCCAGCGGCATACGCCTGGAAGTTGATGAAGTTCCATACCGTCAGCCTTGCCAAGACCCGAGGCCGGCACGATGCACTCATCGACTCGGCCTTCGAGACTGTCGCGCTGCGCGAGGCGGTTGACCCCGTCGGGCAACTGGAGGAGGCGATCAACCTCTTCCAGGCCATCAAGGAACTTCCCGAACGGCAGCGGGACGTCGTCGTGCTGATCTACCTCCACGGGCACTCGATCCACGATGCCGCCTACCACCTCGGCATCTCTCCTGCGACAGCGCGCCACATCGACTTCCAAGCCCGGCGCGCCATGCAGCGCTACCTGCGACTGGCCGGGGAGTGACATAGATCAAATCCAGGTGTCCAGCCACATCCTGGCCCGCCAGTCGGCGTACGGGATCGTCTGCCCGGTGTAGATCGGGAAGAAGTAGATGAAGTTCCAGGCGATGAGCAGCACGAGCGCGCCTGCGGCCACCGCACCCCGTGTGCGGCGTTTCTCCGTCGCCCCCGGGGGACCCAGCAACGCTGCCAGCATCATCGTCACGGCCAGGCTCAGGTACGGCACGAAGACGACTGCGTAGAAGGAGAAGATCGTGCGGTCCTGGTACAGGAACCAGGGCAGATAGCCGGCAGCCACCGCGCACAGGATGGCTCCGGCGCGCCAGTCGCGGCGCATCGCCCATCGGTAGAGCAGGTACACCAGGGCGCAGCATGCCGTCCACCACAGCAGTGGTGTGCCCAGGGCGAGGATCACCTGTGAGCAGTCTGCGGTCGTGCGGCAGCCGGCCTTGCCGGGTTCCGGCGCGTCGTAGTGGAACAGCACGGGGCGGCCGAGGACCGGCCAGCTCCACGGGTTGGACTCGTACGTGTGGGGAGTGTGCAGTCCCACGTTGAACTGGTAGACCCCGTACTCGTAGTGCCACAGGCTGCGCAGCGGGGCCGGAATCCATGACCCTGTGCCGCCGCGGCCGTCCGCCCGGTGCCGTCCGTAGCCGTTGTCGGACAGGAACCAGCCGGTCCATGTCGCCAGATACGTCAGCACGGTGACCGGAACGAGGGACAGCACCGACCAGCCGAGGTCCCTGCGCAGCACCGCTCGGTAGGGGTGGTGCGCCCCTGCCACGCGGCGGGCGCCGACATCCCACAGCACCGTGAGCGCCAAGAACAAGGCGAGGAAGTACAGGCCGTTCCATTTGGTCGCGGCCGCCAGTCCCAGGAAGAAGCCGGCGGTGAGCCGCCATGGACGCGCTCCCGTCCCGGCGCGGTCGCCGGTGACATGGTTCGGGCGCGTGTGGCCGTCTCCGTCGACCGGTAAGGCTGCCGCGAGCCGGGCCCGTGCCTGGTCCCGGTCGATCAGCAGGCATCCGAACGCCGCCAGGACGAAGAACATGACGATGAGGTCGAGCAGGGCGGTGCGGCTCATCACGTAGTGCAGGCCGTCCAGCGCCATCAGTGCTCCGGCCAGGCAGCCCAGCGCCGTCGAACGGAACAGGCGGCGTCCTGTCCGGCACAGCATCAGCACCGACAGCGTGCCCAGGACCGCCGTCATGAAGCGCCAGCCGAACGGGTTGAGACCGAACATCCACTCGCCCAGGGCGATCACCCACTTGCCCATCGGCGGGTGCGCGACGAAGGAACCGGTGCCGGAGAGCGGGATCACCTGAGGGTCCGCCAGGATCTGGGGATCGGCGATCTCACGGTCCGGCCAGGTGCCCTCGTAGCCGAGCCGCAGCAGGGACCAGGCGTCCTTGGCGTAGTACGTCTCGTCGAACACGACCGCCCGCGGGCTGCCCAGCCGCCAGAAGCGCGTCAGTCCGGCAAGGAGCGCCACCAGCAGCGGCCCGCCCCACCCCGACCACCGAGCCAGCCGTCCCGCCGCTGCCGGGGACAGTCCGAGGGTGCGCCACAGCCGTGAGCCGGGTTCGGGAAACGGCACCGCCAGGCGGTCGCGTGTGGACGTACGAGGCGGCTCCACGTGCCCGAAGCGGCGCAGCCGCAGCTCCCATGAGGTCGGCCGGCGATTCGCCGCCTTCGGCGGCACGTCGGCAGACGCGGGCGTGTTCTCACGGATCACGTGGTCGGCTTCCAAATCGGCGGGAGCAGGGCGAGCCGGGGGGGCGGCTGCCTGGAGGTCGGTGGCGGTCACGCCCGCTCAGGCAGTCCCCGGGCACCGGGACCGCTCGAACCTGGCCAGGGCGCTACCTGGTGGTCGAGGTCCGTGTCGGCATAGGGACCGGCTCGGGGGTCGAGGGGCGGTACGGCATCGGCACCGGCCTGATGGTCGACGTGCAGGTGGGCATCGGCATCGCTGCGGCAGTGGAGCCGGGGCGGGCCGTCGACGGCACCGGCGCCGGTTCGGTCGGCGGCGTGCAGGTGGGCATCGGCATCACTGCGGCGGTGGAGGCGGGGCGCGCCGTCGACGGCATCGGGACCGACCCGGCAGAGGTGACGGGGCGGTGCTGAGGGCCGGTGGGCCCGCCCTGAGCGAAAGAGCTCGGCAGGACCGTCAGTCCGACCGCGAGTCCGGCAAGGGTCAGTGCGGATCCGGTGGCCATCCAGGCGGTCCGGGCCCGCTGCCGGGCGCGCACGCCGGCTTGCAGTCGGCGTCGGTGCCGGTCCTCGTAGGGCGTGTCCTCCTGGCTGTCACGCATCATCCGTGCCAGCTCCTGCTCGAAGTGATCCATGGCTCCTTCTTCACTCCACCGGCTCTGTCGCCTCGGCCAGTAGCTGCCGCAACCGCGCAACGCCGCGTGCCGTGAGTGAACGGGCGGTACCCACTGGACACCCCAGCACCTCCGCGACCTGCCGCTCGGGCAGGTCTTGGTAGTAGCGCAGCACCACAGCGGCCCGCTGCCGCGCCGGCAGGAACGCCAACATGGCCTCCAACCGGGCCCGTTCGTCCACGGCGGCGGTCTCGTCTCCCCGCTCGGGCGGGTCGGGCAGCTGCTCCACGGGGTGCTCACCCCACCAGCGACGCCGTGCCGAGCGAGCCGCGGCACGGGCCAGGACCCTGCGCACATAGGCCTCGGGCGCCTGCTCGGCCACCCTCGGCCAGACGAACCACAGCTTGACAAGCGCCTCCTGCAGCAGATCCTCGGCCCGGTGCCGGTCTCCGCCGGTGAGCAGCCGCGCCAGGTGAAGCAACGCCGACCACCGAGCCGCCACGAACCGGTCGAACTCCTCGGCCCGCAACTCCCCCATCAGCGTCGTCCCTTACCTAGACACGCCCCTACACCCTCAATAAAGGCGCCGGCCCGTGCCCCGCTATGCACCCCGGACGTGTGTCCTGGCTCACAGACTTCACGGCCATCGCTGGAGGTGTCGTGCGTGGGTCGCCGTCAGGGCACGGACCACGGCCCCATCACCGAGGACGAGGTGCGGGCCCTGGACATACTGACGTCCTGTCAGGTGCGGCGGCCGGCGCGGCTCCTCGCGTGGCGGCGGGCCGCCGTCGCCAGGAGGGCGACGCCCGCGCAGCCGTCCCCACTCGGGTACGTGGGCCGCGCGCAGCAGGCCCCCGACGCCGAAGCTCGTGTCCCAGCCGGCCTCCGTGACGGCCGAGCCGAAGCCCTGGATGGTGAGGATCGCGCCGAAGAGCCAGAGGAGGCTCTGGGCCGGGCCGGAGTTACGAGTCCTGGGGTGGTTGGGCATGACGGGATCCCCCTGCGGTGGTGAGTTTTTCCGATGCGGTTGCATCACATCGTGCAACGCGAGGGGATACGATGCAAGTGCATCGGAAAGGGAGGAGGATGGGGCTTGCCCAAGCAGGTCGACTACGAGGAGCGGCGGGCGCGGATCGCCGACGCGGTCTGCGCGCTGATCGCGCGTTCCGGGATGGAGTCCGTCAGCCTCCGGGATGTCGCCGCCGAGGCGGAGGTGTCCATGGGGGCCGTGCAGCGGTGCTTCCGGACCAAGGAGGACATGCTGCTCTTCGCGCTGGAGCATGTCTCGCAGCACGTCAGTGAGCGCGCCGACCAGCGCATCGCCGCGGCCTCGGAGCCACAGGCCGCGGCCACCCTGCTGTGGCACACCCTGACCCAACTCGCCCTGCTGGACGCCGAGTCGAGGGAACAGGCGCATGCCTGGGTGACCTTCGTCGGTCATGCGGCGGCCAGTGAGAGGCTGGGCGCGGTGCTGCGGGAGACGTACGCCAGGCTCCACGACCTCGTCGTGTGGATCGTCCGCTACGGGCAGGACACCGGGGAGATCCCCCGGCACTTCGACGCCGTCCAGGAGACGCGGAGTCTGCTCGCCGTGGCCGACGGGCTCACCGTGCAGGTCCTCGCCGGACATCAGTCACCCGAGACGGCGAGGGACGTGCTGCAGCGTCATGTCCGTCATCTCCTGCAATGACTTCGGCACTTTCGCCCCTTATGCCCCATTGTTCTACCGTGGAGGAGAACGAGGCTGCTCATATCCCCCGCACCGATCATCGAGCCATCGAGGTGACGGCCATGACGGAGACCACTCAGCGCAGTAACGCCGCCGGCGGCAAGGGGGGCCAGGCTCCCCCGGAGGCCCGCGGGAAGACCGAGATCGCGGACGCGGTCGTGGCGAAGATCGCGGGCATGGCGGCCCGGGAGGTACCGGAGATCCACCACCTCGGCGGAGGGATGACCAGGGCCCTCGGTGCCGTGCGTCAGCGCGTGCCCGGTGGGGGCGGTGGGGCCACTGGGGTCACCCAAGGGGTGAAGGTGGAGGTCGGTGAGCGCCAGGCCGCCGTCGACCTCGACGTGGTCGTGGAGTACGGCGCCGCCATCGCCGACACCGCCGCGGACGTCCGGACCAGCGTCGTCGAGGCGGTGGAGCGGATGACCGGTCTGGAGGTCGTGGAGGTCAACATCTCCGTCGACGACGTCCATCTGCCGGACGAGCCGGACGAGGAGTCCGGGCAGGAGGAGCGGCGGGTGGCCTGACGCCCCTGGGGCGGTGCGGCGCTGCGTCAGCCGGGTAGCCGGGGTGCTGGGCTCGAGACGCGGGCGCATCACCGTGCGGTCGCCGTGGCGCACCGGCAGGAGCAGCCGGGGCGGCGGCGTCTCACGGCAGCCCCGCCATCCGCAGCAGCGCCGCCGTGCCCGCCGCCGCCAGTACGACGACGAGGAACGGTGCCCTGCGCCAGGCGAGCACTCCGCCGACCAGGACCCCGAGCGGGCGGGCGGGGCCGGTGAAGGCGTGTCCCTCGGTGAAGGCGGACGTGGCGGCGAGAGCGGCGAGCAGGAGGACCGCCGAGACCTCCAGCAGCTTCTCGGCGCGCTCCGGGAAGCCGATCCTGGCCCGCAGGGCCGGGCCCGCGAGGCGGAGCAGGAAGGTTCCGGCCGCCAGGGCGAGCATCGCCGTCAGCGTCGGGAGCATCGGCAGGGCGTCGCCCGTCTGCTCCGCCGTCATCGCACAGTCCCTTCCCTCGCCCCGGCAGTGGAAAGGGGCAGTGCGGGCGCCGTCATCGCACCGCCCCTTCCTTCGCCCCGGCCGTGGAGAGCGGCAGCGCGGCCAGGGCCGTCAGGACCGGCAGGCCCGTCGGCAGGAACGGGCTGACGGTCAGGGCCAGCGCGGCGCCGGCGAGTGCGGTCCGTCGTAGCGGCCGGGTCGTCAGCGCGGGCAGGATCAGGGCCAGGATCACCGCGGGGAACATGGCGTCCAGCCCGAGGGCGTCGGTGTCCCGTACGACGCTGCCGAGCAGGGCGCCCAGCGCGGCGCCGGCCGGCCAGCAGACCAGGATGCCGAGGCCGCAGAGCCAGTACGCGGCCCGTCCGCGCTCCGGCTCGTCCTGGGCGAGGGCGAAGACGACCGTCTCGTCGTTCATCAGATGCGTGCCGAGCACCTTGCGCCGGCCCCGGCCGAGGACGTCGGGGACCGCCAGCCCGAACGGCAGGTGACGCGCGTTGACCAGCAGCCCGGCCAGCAGCGCCGCGAGCGGGCTGCCGCCGGCGGCGATGATCCCGACGAACAGGATCTCGGACGAGGCGGCCAGGACGAGCGCCCCCATCAGGACGGGGAACCACCAGGGAAAGCCCGAGGTGACCGCGAGGGCGCCGTACGAGACGCCGATCACCCCGACGGCCAGGCAGACCAGCGCTATGTCGCGGGGGAGGGTCCCGTCCAGTGTCAGTGTTCTGCAGAACGAACGCATGTTGTTTACAGTGAACGCCCGGCGTATTGTTCGTCAAGACGAACGCATCGACCACTGGAGCGAACACGCCGTGTCCGACACCGATCCCTCCCCCAAGCCCCCGATCGAGATGATCGCCGCGTCGTTGCGGACGGAGCGCGTCCGGGCCGGGCTCTCCCTCACCGAGGTCGCGCGGCGGGCCGGGCTCGCCAAGTCCACGCTGTCCCAGCTGGAGTCCGGCACCGGGAACCCCAGCCTGGAGACGCTGTGGGCGCTCTGCGTGGCGCTGGAGATCCCCTTCGCCCGGCTGCTGACGGCCCCCCGGCCGCAGGTGCAGGTGATCCGGGCCGGGCAGGGGCCGGCGGTCGGCTCCGAGCAGAGCGACTACCGGGCCACCCTCCTCGCCGCCTCCCCGCCCGGGGCACGGCGGGACGTGTACGGCGTCGCCGCCGAGCCCGGGCCGCGGCGCTCCTCCGCGCCGCACATGCCGGGTGTCGTGGAGCACGTCGTGATCAGCGCGGGCCGGGCCCTGGTGGGCACCGCCGACGAGCCGGTGGAACTGCACCCGGGCGACTACATCTGCTATCCGGCCGACGTCCCGCACGTCTTCCAGGCACTGGAGCCGGGCACGCGGGCGGTGCTCGTCTCCGAGCACCACTGAGCACGGCCCTCGCGGTTCCGGTGCGGCGGCGCGGTCAGGCCGAGCGTTTGCGGGGCGTCGACTTCTTCGCCGTCGACTTCTTCGCGGTGCTCTTCGCGGCCGTCTTCTTCGTCCCCTGCGCCGACTTGGCGGTCGTCTTCTTGGCCGCCGCCGTCTTCTTGGCCGCCGTCTTCTTCGCCGTGGACGTCGACTTCTTGCCGCCGGTCTGCTTGGGGGCCGCGCGGGACGTCTTGCGCTGCGGCAGCGGCTGGACCTCGGCGTGGTCCCCGGCCTCCTCGCCGCGGGACTCACGGGCCGCGCGGACACTGTTCTCCAGGGCCGCCATCAGGTCCAGGACCTTGCCGCCGGCGGCCGGCTCCGGGGCCTGCGGCGGGGCCTCGCCGGCGGCCTTCGCGGCGATGACCTCCTCCACGGCCTCGCGGTACTCGTCGTGCAGGTCCTCCAGGTCGACCTCGCCCAGGGTGTCCATCAGCGCGTCGGCGAGGTCCAGTTCCTTGTCGCGGACCGTGACGTTCGCGTCGGGGGCGACGCCCTCGGGGGCGCGGACCTCGTCCGGCCAGAGCAGACCGTGCATCGCGATGGCGTCGCCGACCACCCGGAGCATGCCGAGACGCTCCCGGCCGCGCAGGGCGAACTTGGCGATGGCCACCTTGTTGCTGCGCTTGAGCGCCTCCCGGAGCAGGGTGTAGGGCTTCGCCGCGGGGGCGCCGCTCGCCTGGAGGTAGTACGCGGCGTCCATCTGGAGCGGGTCGATCCGGTCGGCCGGCACGAAGGCGACGATCTCGATCGTCTTGGCCGTCGGGATGGGCAGGCTGGACAGGTCCTCCTCGGTGATCGGGATGATCGTGCCGTCCGCGTCCTCGTAGCCCTTGCCGATCTCCCCCTGGGTGACCTCGCGGTCCTCCAGCTCGCAGAACTTGCGGTAGCGGATGCGGCCGCCGTCCTCGGTGTGGATCTGGCGGAAGGAGATCGAGTGGCTCTCGGTGGCGTTGACCAGCTTGATCGGAATGCTGACCAGGCCGAACGAGATGGCGCCGTTCCAGATGGATCTCACGTGCAGCACCCTTCCGGTCACGCTCGGGAGTGTTCGTCACGGTTTGCGTGGGATTCTTATCGTATGGCGCCTATCACAGTGGTGGAGGGGCGACGGCTCCCGCTCAGCAATCTGGAGAAGGTGCTGTATCCCGCCACCGGCTTCACCAAGGGCGAGGTGCTGCACTACTACGCGACCGTCGCCGAGGTCCTGCTGCCGCATCTGCGCGACCGGGCGGTGTCCTTCCTGCGGTATCCGGACGGGCCGGACGGGCAGGTGTTCTTCACGAAGAACGTGCCGCCGGGTACACCCGAGTGGGTCACCACCGCCGAGGTGCCGCGGGTGGAGGGGCCGTCGCGGATGGTGCTGGTGCAGGATCTGCCGAGCCTGATGTGGGCGGCCAACCTCGTCGCCGAGTTCCACACCCACCAGTGGCTGGTCGGCACGCCGGACGAGGCCGACCGGATCGTCTTCGACCTCGACCCGGGGGCGCCGGCGAGCATCGTGCAGTGCTGCGAGGTCGCGCTGTGGCTGCGGGAGCGGCTGGCGGCGGACGGCATCGAGGCCTACGCCAAGACCTCCGGGTCGAAGGGCCTGCATCTGCTCGCCGCCGTGCGCGGGGCGTCCTCCGAGCGGGTGTCCGAGTACGCCAAGGAGCTGGCCGTCGAGGCGGAGACGGCCATGCCCCGGCTGGCGCTGCACCGCATGACCAGGAGTCTGCGGCCCGGGAAGGTCTTCGTCGACTGGAGCCAGAACGCCGCCCGCAAGACGACGGCGACCCCCTACACCCTGCGGGCCCGCCCCGAGCCGGCCGTCTCGGCGCCCGTCACCTGGGAGGAGGTCGAGGACTGCGGCGCGCCCGGACGCCTGGACTTCCACGCGCGGGACATCGCTCCCCGGGTGCAGGATTACGGCGACCTGCTGGCTCCCCTGCTGGACGGGGGGCGGGCGGGGCGGCTGCCGTAGCTCTGGGCCGGGGGGACCGGGCCCTGTCGGAGGTGCTGGACGGGGGGACCGGGTCGGGGTAGCGGGCCGGGAATGCCAGACGGGGAGTTACCGGACCGGGGGCGCCAGACAGGTGGTTACCGGCCCGGGGGCCCCGGACGGGGGGTTACCGGGATGGGGGTGCCAGACAGGTGGTTACCGGCCCGGGGGCCCCGGACGGGGGCACCGGGAGAGGCGCTAGACGGGGGGTTACCGGGATGGGGGTGCCAGACAGGTGGTTACCGGCCCGGGGGCCCGGACGGGGGTACCGGGAGGGGCGCTAGAGGGGGGGTTACCGGGATGGGGGCGCCGGACGCGGGTTACCGGCCCGGGGGCCCCGGACGGGGGCACCGGGAGGGGCGCTAGACGGGGGGTTACCGGGATGGGGGCGCCAGACAGGTGGTTACCGGCCCGGGGGCACCGGGAGGGGGCACCGGGAGAGGCGCTAGACGGGGGGTTACCGGGATGGGGGCGCCGGACGCGGGTTACCGGGCCGACGGCGCCGAGCGGGGGGACCGGGCCAAGGGGACCCACCCCGGGATACCGGACAGGCCCGCCTCAAACCCGCCCCCACGTGCTCCGGTCGCGGGCCATCGCGTGGAGGGCCTCGACGTCCGCCGGTTTCAGGACGCCGCCCTGGTGGGACAGGGCCTCCAGGTCCGTGTCGGTCAGGACGCGGACCTCGCGGGGCGGGGCCGGGATCGACACCCTCGCCGGGCCGACCAGGGCGAGCACGGGGCGGACCTCGGCCGTCAGGGCGTAGGAGGCGCGGGCGGCGTCTGAGCGGACGCGGCGGAGCAGGGGGTACGGGTCGCGGCGGCCCAGGGTGACCAGGGGGTCGGCGACCGTCACCCGCTGCCTGCGCGCGTACAGCGTGTGCACGGCGAACAGCCCGCCGGGGCCGATCAGCAGGTGGTGGACGCGGTCGCCGCCGGGGAGCGGGACGGAGTGCAGGGCGTGCCAGCCCGCGCCGTCCAGGCGGTCCAGGGCGTCCCCGACCGCCTGCTCGGCCTCCAGGGCCCGGCGGCGCGGGTCGGCGCGCAGCCGGCGGGCCGGGCCCGGATCGCGGTCGAGGGCGACGAGGAGGGCCTCGCCGGGGCGGTTGGGGGCCAGGTCGTCGTCGGGGTGGAGGGCCAGGCGGGCGAGTTCGGCGGGGGTCGGCACGGGGGGCGGTCCCACCGTCACGGGGCCGGTGATGAAGGGTCCGAGGGCCCGGAGCACCTCGTCCTCGCGGTCCTCGCCGAGCAGGTTGACCCGGGCCGCCTCACGGTCGTACCAGGCGATGTTCCTGCCGTCCGGGAGGCAGACGTACAGCCGCTCCTGACCGTGCCGCCAGGCCGGCACGACACGCAGTCCGTCCATGCACCATCACCCCCGACCATGGGAACAGGCGGGGTGCTGCGGGGGCAAGAACCCGGCTACCTTTGAGAGGAGTTGGGCCTGCCCGGCGGACCCTTCGGGCGGTGATGGTGGGGAGGCTCCGTTGCGTACCCGCAGGAAACCTGACGTGCCGGCTCCCGAGAGCCCGTGGAGCGAGGTCGCCCCCGGCCTGTGGATGGGCGGCCACGAGTACACGGGAGCGTTGGGCCATCCGGAGTTCGCGGTCGTGCGGGACGAGTTCGATCTCGTGCAGACGCTGCTCCGGCTGCCGGGGCACGGCCCCGATCCCGGCGTCCGGCACCACGTCTGGCCGATCCCCGACGGGCCCCTGGACGGGACGCAGCTGGCCGGGGTGATCCGGCTCGCCGAGGCCGCGTGCGAGGCGCTGGACGAGGGCCGCCGGGTCCTGGTCCGCTGCTACCACGGGTACAACCGCTCCGGCCTCGTCGTGGCGCACGCGCTGATCCGCCGGGGCAGCTCCGCCGAGGCGGCGATCCGGCTGATCCGGGACCGCCGCTCGCCCTGGGCACTGCACAACGACCTGTTCGTCGAGTACCTGCGGGCCGGTCTGTCCACGGCCCGGCTGCTGGAGGAACTCACCGAGTGACACAACACGGCAGTGGCCCGCGCAACAGCACGGCAGAGGCCTACCGAGCAGCACGGCACGCACGGCACACGCCCCCACCCGACCGCCCTCTCGCGCAAATGGGACGTCCCCGCGAATAAGGTGTACGCGGCCGGCGGTCGCGCCCGAGCCGCGTGACGACCCACGAACCGCAGGAGTGCAGTGCCCCTCAGCCGCCCTGGAAAGGCAGCCCGCCGCGCCGCGGCCGTCGTCCTGCTGCTGGCGACCGCCGTGGGCTGCGGGGACGCCGGCGGTCTGGAGGGCGCCGGGCCGACCCCGACGGCGGTCGGTCCGGCCCGGCTCTGGCCGGAGCTGACACCGGCGTCGAGCCCGGCCTTCGAGATCGGCGAGGTGAACACCGAGGTGGTCAAGGGGGTGAAGGTCCCCGCCGGCGACGACATCCGCCGGGCGGACCCGGTCGGGATCGTCCGGGCCGAGATCGCCGCGAGCCCCGGCGACTACGACGGGGCGAAGGCGCCCTACCGGGACACCAAGCGGCGGATGGCCGACTGCGTGAAGGGGCCGGAGCACGGGAAGTGCCCGGTCCTCAGGCCGTACTACCGGGATCTGACCGGCGACGGGCGCGACGACCTGACGCTGGGCTTCAGCCTGCTGCCCGGGAAGACGACCGCGGTGCGCGTGTACACCGTCGAGAAGCACCGGCTGGTACAGGTGATGACCTGGGAGGACGCGCTCAGCGGTGTCGAGCTGGCCGGGCGCTCCCTCGTCATCCGCTCGCCGTCGGAGGTCGCCGGCTACGAGTACCGCCTCCAGTGGACCTGGGACCGGGACCAGCGGGCCATGCTCCTCACCCACGACGAGATGCTGCGCACCGGCCCGCGCACCCACGCCCCGCGCCCGTCGGCCTCCCCCTCGCTCTCCCCTTCGGCGGGCACCGGATGAGGCGCAGGCTCCCCCAGTGGTCCGGGACGCTCGCCGTGAAGGCCGCCGCCTTCATCACGGTGATGTGCTGCGCGCTGGCCGCCCTGCTCGGCGTCCTGGTGCACGTGCAGGTGACCAATCAGACCGTCGGCCAGGCCCGGGACCAGGCACTGCAGCGGCTGACGCAGGCGGCCGAGCGGTACGAGGCCGGGGACACGCTCCGGCGGGGCGCCGGGGTGGATCCGCCGGGGCTGCCGCGGCAGCTGCGGGAGCTGGCGGTGGCCGGGGACCGGGGCACGATGGTCGCCGACTTCGCGGGGCGCCCCACGATGTGGGCGGCGGGGCCGGCCGACGGTGACCGGGCGCTGGCCGTGGCGGTCGACTACTCGCAGCAGGCGCGCACCATCGCGGGCCTGGACCGGGCGATCCTGTGGTCGTCGGGGCTGGCGATCGGAGCGACGCTGCTGGTCGGCGCGTTCGCGGTGACGCGGGTGACGCGGCGGCTGCACACCACGGCTCGGGTGGCCCGGCGGATCAGCGCGGGCGACCTGGACGCGCGCGTGAACGACCCCCGCGCGGATCCGCGGACCAGGGTCCCGGCGCGCCCGCAGGACGAGGTGGCCGCGGTCGCCGCCGCGCTGGACTCCATGGCGTCGTCGTTGCAGGGCAAGCTGCTCGCCGAGCAGCGGTTCACCGCGGACGTCGCCCATGAGCTGCGCACGCCGCTGACGGGGCTGCACGCGGCGGCCGAGCTGCTGCCGCCGGGCCGTCCGACCGAGCTGGTGCGGGACCGGGTGGCGGCGCTGCGCACCCTCACCGAGGACCTGCTGGAGATCTCCCGGCTGGACACCGGGCGGGAGCGGCTGGAGCTGGACACCGAGCAGTTGGGTCCGCTGGCCGAGCGGGTGGTGCGCGCGTCGGGGAGCGGCACGGAGGTCGTCGTCGTGCGGGACGTGTGCGTGGAGACGGACCGGCGGCGGCTGGAGCGGGTGCTGGGGAACCTGGTGGCGAACGCGCACAAGCACGGCCGGGGGCCGGTGGTGCTGACCGTGGACGGGCCGGTGGTGACGGTTCGCGACCACGGGGACGGCTTTCCGGAGTACCTGGTGGCGCACGGGCCGCAGCGGTTCCGTACGGAGGGCGGTGCCCGGGGGCACGGGCTGGGGCTGACCATCGCGCGGGGGCAGGCGGAGGTGCTGGGGGCGCGGCTGGAGTTCGCGAACGCGCCGGACGGCGGGGCGGTGGCGACCCTGGAACTGGCGGCGGACTGAGGGCCCGGGCGGCTCCTCCTATGGCCCACTGTGAGGGGCGGCCCCTGGAGAGCACTCCTAATGTGGCGATTAGTCAGCTTCGGCACTTTCGCCCCCACATGGAGGTCATCCCCATGTCCCTGCGCTCCCGTCTCTCCATAGCCACCGCCGCCGGGCTCCTCGCCGCCGCGGCCGCCGTCACACCCGCCACGGCCGCCGCGCACGACGACTGGGACCCGACCGGCGGCAACGGCAACCACCACCACGACCCGAGCGGCGGCAACGGCCACCACCACGACCCGAGCGGCGGGAACGGCCACCACGACCCGCGCCTGTACAAGGGCGTCGTCACGGCGAACACGCTGGCGCTGCGCAGCGCCCCGAACCGCGGCTCGCAGATCATCCGGTACGCCCACAAGGGCGACATCGTCAGGATCTTCTGCAAGACCGGCGGCGAGACCGTGAAGGGCAACCCGCTCTGGTACCTCCTGACGGACGGCACCTGGGCCTGGGGCGCCGCCCGCTACATCGACAACATCGGCCCCGCGCCACGCTGGTGCTGACACTCGGTCCCCCAAAGGCACACAAGACGCACTGTTTGGGTAGGTTCCGGACATGAGCAAGGCCGGAATCACCGTGGCGACGGCGGACCCGCCCGCGCCCGCCGTCCGCCGCCTCCCCCGGCGCCGGGGCATCGAACTCGCCCTCATCGTCCTCGCCGTCCTGCTGTCGGTGTACGGCTACTGCGCCGTGGGCCTCGCCCGGAACGGCACCGTCCCGCCCGGCGCCGCCGGCTACGGCGCCGGGCTCGGTGTGCTCGCGCTGCTGGCGCACCTGGCGGTGCGCCTGCGGGCCCCGCACGCCGACCCCCTCCTCCTCCCGATCGGCGTGCTGCTCAACGGGCTCGGCCTGGTCCTCATCTACCGGCTCGACCTGGAGACCCCGGGCGACCGGGCGGCACCGGCCCAACTGGTGTGGTCGACGCTGGGCGTGGCGCTGTTCATCCTGGTCGTCCTGGTCCTGCGCGACCACCGCGTGCTCCAGCGCTACACCTACGTCTGCGTGGCCGCCGCGCTGGTGCTGCTCACCCTGCCGATCCTGTTCCCGGCGGTGAACGGGGCCCGCATCTGGATCCGGGTCGCCGGGTTCTCCATCCAGCCGGGCGAGTTCGCGAAGGTGCTGCTGGCGGTGTTCTTCGCCGCGTACCTGGCGGCGAACCGCAACGCGCTGGCCTACACCGGGCGCCGCGTCTGGAGGCTCCAGCTGCCCACCGGCCGGGTCCTCGGCCCGATCGTCGCCGTCTGGCTGGTGAGCGTCGGCGTCCTGATCCTGGAACGCGACCTCGGCACCTCGCTGCTCTTCTTCGGCCTGTTCGTGGTCCTCCTCTACGTCGCCACCGGCCGCACCGGCTGGATCGCCGTGGGACTGCTGCTGGCGGCGCTGGGCGCGGTCGCCGTCGGCCGGCTGGAGCCGCACGTGCACGGCAGGATCGAGACGTGGCTGCACCCCTTCGCCTCCATCGAGGCGGGCGAGGGCGCCAACCAGCTCGCCCAGTCGCTGTTCGCCTTCGCCGAGGGCGGCCTCCTCGGCACGGGCCTCGGGCTCGGCCACTCGGTCCTCATCGGCTTCGCCGTGAAGTCGGACTTCATCCTGGCCACGGCGGGCGAGGAACTGGGCTTCGCGGGCCTGTCCGCCGTGTTCCTCCTCTACGGCCTGCTGGTGGAGCGCGGCTACCGGGCGGGCCTCGCGCTGCGCGAGCCGTTCGGCCGGCTGCTCGCCGTCGGGCTCGCCTCGCTCGTGGCGCTCCAGGTGTTCGTCATCGCGGGCGGGGTGACCGGGCTGATCCCGCTGACGGGCATGGCGATGCCGTTCCTGGCGCAGGGCGGCTCCTCGGTGGTCACCAACTGGGCGATCGTGGCGCTGCTGGTCCGGGTGAGCGACTCGGCCCGGCGTCAGTACGACGGGCAGGACGGCCGGTGACCCGGCACATCCGGCACGCCGGCTTCTTCTGCGCCCTGCTGCTGGTGGCCCTGCTGGTGAACGCCGCCCGCGTCCAGGTCGTCCAGGCCCCCGCCTACGACCGCAACCCGGCCAACCGCCGCCCGGACATCGCCCGCTACGAGCAGCCGCGCGGCGACATCCTGGTCGGCGGCCGGCCCGTCACCGGCTCCAAGGACACCCGGGAGCACCTGCGCTACGAACGCACCTACACGGACGGCCCGTTGTACGCCCCGGTCACCGGCTTCGCCTCCCAGCTGTACGGGACGACGCTCCTGGAGCACAGCGAGGACGGCATCCTGTCCGGCTCGGACCCGATGCTCGCGCCGTTCCCGCTGTGGAACGACTTCACGCGGGCGCGGAACTCCGGCGGGGACGTCGTCACCACCCTCGACCCGGCCGCGCAGCGGGCGGCGTACGAGGGGCTCGCCGGGCTCAAGGGCGCGGTCGCGGCCGTGGAACCGTCGACCGGCCGCATCCTGGCGCTGGTGTCCCGCCCGTCCTACGACCCCCAGCCGCTGTCGGGGAACGGTCCTGCGGCGGCCGAGGCGTGGCGGCGGCTGAACGCCGACCGGGACCGGCCGATGCTCAACCGGGCGATCCGGCAGACGTATCCGCCGGGTTCCACCTTCAAGGTCGTCACCCTGGCCGCCGCGCTGGACGCCGGTGTGGTCACGGACCTCGACGCGCCGACCGACTCCCCCGACCCGTACACCCTGCCCGGCACGCGGACCCGTCTGACGAACGCGTCCCGGGGCTGCCGGAACGCCTCCGTGCGGGAGGCCTTCACCCTCTCCTGCAACACGGTGTTCGCCAGGCTCGGCGTGGCGGTCGGCGCGCCGGACCTGACGGCCACGGCCCGCGCCTTCGGCTTCAACAACCCGGCCCTGCGCGTCCCGTTCCCGGTGGCCCGCTCCACCTTCGACACCTCGCTCGACCGGGCGCAGCTCGGGCTGTCGTCGATCGGCCAGTACAACACCCGGGCCACGCCGCTGCAGATGGCGATGGTCGCGGCGGCCGTCGCCAACGGCGGTCAGGTGCGGGAGCCGTACCTGGTGGAGCGCACGACCCGGCCGGGCGGCAGCATCCTCGCGACGGCCGGTTCACGGGCGGTGCGCCAGGCGATGTACCCCTCGACCGCGGTCCGGCTGCGGGCGCTGATGCGGGAGGTGGTCGAGGACGGCACCGGGTGGCGGGCCGCGATCCGCGGCGCCAGGGTGGGCGGCAAGACCGGCACGGCCCAGCACGGCCGCCGCAACTCCGGCACGCCGTACGCCTGGTTCATCTCCTGGGCGCAGGGCGAGCGGGACCTGGCGCCTCGGGTGGCGGTCGCGGTGGTCGTGGAGGACGCGGAGGCGGAGCGGCGGAACATCAGCGGGGGCGGGGACGCGGCGCCGATCGCCCGGGCGGTGATGGAGGCGGTGCTCGCGTCGCGGTGAACCGGAACCCGTGTGCTCAGCGGCGGCGGTTGAGGGCGGTGAGGTCGATGTCGATGGGGAAGGGGACAGTGAGCTCCAGCTTGTCGTGGAAGATGCCGGTCAAGCCGTAGGCCTGGGTCGCGGGGTCGAGTTCGTAGACGTAGACCACCGGGAGTCCCTCGTTCTCCTCGACGCGCCAGTAGTGCGGAATGCCTGCCTGCGCATACTTTCGCGGCTTCACCTCGCGGTCTCGGTCCTCCGAGTCCTCCGAGACGACCTCGACGGCGATGAGGACGTCTTCAGGCCGGTACCAGGTCTGCTGCGGACCCGTATCGGCGTCCGCGCGGAACACCAGGACATCGGGTTCCGGACGATTGCGCTTGTTCAGCTTGATGGTCATCTCGCGGATGACGTCGTACTCTCCCGGCACCTGATCCAGCAGGGTGTTGTCCAGCAGGCGAATGGCACGCGAGTGGAAGTTGGTCTGCGGACTCACGAAGACAAGACTCCCGTCGATCAGCTCCGTGTGCGGAGGCAGGTTCGGAAGCGCGTCGAGGTCGTCCGCCGTCCAGCCACCCTCCGGCGGACGAGGCCACTCGAAGTCGTCGCCCAGCCCGTAGTCGCGTGCGGCGCTCATGATTGCTCCCATGTGCCGGGGTCTGCCTGGCACAGCCAGCGTACCCAGGGGAATATGCCGATTCGCCCGTCGAACGAGTGATCAACCCTCGAGTCGTTGACCGGCTGCGATGGCCCCCTCCACCTCCGCCACCCGCTCCTTCTCCTCCGCGGCGAAGCGCTCCGCGTCCAGCTTCTCGGCGACCTCCTCGTCCTGGGCCATCAGCAGGTCGAGGTCGGAGTCGCCCATCTCCAGCACGCCCATGTCGACGTAGGCCTGCTGGAGGCGTTTGCCCCACAGGCCGATGTCCTTGACGCAGGGGACGATGCGGCTGAACAGCAGTTTGCGGAACAGGGCGAGGAACTCGGACTGCTCGCTGTACTCCTCGGCCTCGGCCTTCGGGATGCCGAAGTTCTCCAGGACCTCGACGCCGCGCAGCCGGTCCCGCATCAGGTAGCAGCCCTCGATGACGAACTCCTCGCGCTCCCTGAGTTCGGCGTCGGTGAGCTGCCGGTAGTAGTCGCGCAGGGCCATCCGTCCGAAGGCCACGTGCCGCGCCTCGTCCTGCATGACGTACGCGAGGATCTGCTTGGGCAGCGGCTTGTCCGTGGTGTCCCTGATCATGCCGAAGGCGGCCAGGGCCAAGCCCTCGATCAGGACCTGCATCCCGAGGTACGGCATGTCCCAGCGCGAGTCGCGCAGGGTGTCGCCCAGCAGGGACTGGAGGTTGTCGTTGATCGGGTACAGCAGCCCGATCTTCTCGTGCAGGAACCGGCCGTAGATCTCCGCGTGCCGGGCCTCGTCCATCGTCTGGGTGGCGGAGTAGAACTTGGCGTCCAGGTCGGGGACCGACTCCACGATCCGGGCGGCGCAGATCATCGCGCCCTGCTCGCCGTGCAGGAACTGGCTGAACTGCCAGGAGGCGTAGTGCCGACGCAGATCGCCCTTGTCCTTGTCCGTCAGCTTCGCCCAGTGCCGGGTCCCGTACAGCGACATGGCCTCGTCCGGAGTGCCCAGCGGATCGTACGGATCCACCTCCAGCTCCCAGTCGATCCGCCGCTGCCCGTCCCACTGCTTGTCCTTGCCCTTCTGGTAGAGGGCCAGGAGACGGTCGCGGCCGTCGTCGTACTCCCAGTTGAAACGGGCTGCGCCGGTCGCCCCCACCTGCCACACGGGTTCGTCCGGCTCCTTGGCGTACACGTCGAAGGTCGGCATGTCCGCAGGCTCACATGAGGTAGACACCCGGTCAACAAGTAGCGCGCAAGGGATTGACGGGCTTGCTGACAGGCAGTCTCATAAGGGGGACGGTGACGTGTGCACAATGAGGTGGGCAGCCATGACGACCCTGACGGAAGCCGACGCGCTCGACGGCCTGCGCGATGCCCTCGGCCTGCTGAAGGACCGGGAGCAGGTGGCCCAGCGGCTCCTCGACTCCTCCGCCAAGCACTCCTTCGATCCCGACAAGGAGCTGGACTGGGACGCGCCCTTCGAGGAGGGCAAGTGGTTCTGGCCGCCGGAGCTGGTGTCGCTCTACGACACGCCGCTGTGGAAGCGGATGAGCGAGGAGCAGCGCATCCTGCTCTCCCAGCACGAGGCGGCGGCGCTGGCCTCGCTGGGCATCTGGTTCGAGATCATCCTGATGCAGCTGCTGGTCCGCCACATCTACGACAAGGCCGCGACCAGCGCGCACGTCCGCTACGCGCTCACCGAGATCGAGGACGAGTGCCGGCACTCCAAGATGTTCGCCCGGCTGATCTCCCAGGGCGGCACGCCCTGGTACCCGGTCAGCCGCGTCCACCAGCACCTCGGCCGCCTCTTCAAAACCATCTCCACCACCCCGGGTTCCTTCACGGCCACCCTGCTCGGTGAGGAGGTCCTCGACTGGATGCAGCGCCTGACGTTCCCCGACGAGCGCGTCCAGCCCCTCATCCGGGGCGTCACCCGCATCCACGTCGTGGAGGAGGCCCGCCACGTCCGCTACGCCCGTGAGGAACTCCGCCGCCAGATGGTGACGGCCCCGAAGTGGTCCCAGGAGTTCACCCGCATCACCTCCGGGGAGTTCGCCCGGGTGTTCTCGGTGGCGTTCGTGAACCCCGAGGTCTACACGAACGTGGGCCTGGACAAGCGGGAGGCCCTCGCCCAGGTCAAGGCCAGCGGCCATCGCCGCGAGGTCATGCAGAACGGCTCGAAGCGCCTGACCGACTTCCTCGACGACATCGGCGTACTGCGCGGCGTAGGCCGACGACTGTGGAAGTCGTCCGGCCTGCTGGCGTAGCCCCCGGTCCCGCCTTCGGCGCCATCAGGGGCGACCTGATCACCGACATGTTCCAGGGCCAGGGACTGGCCGAGCTGACGCCCAAGGAGGCCCGCATCACGGCCATCGGCTTCGAGCACGTCGACGCGCGGTAGCCGGAACCACGACGCGCCCGCACCCGCCGTACCACGGAAGGGGACGTGTCGGGGGGTGTCCGCCCGCAGCGGTTGGCGCGTCAACGCCAGTCAGTCGGTAAATAGGTGCATCGCGCCGTTCCGAGGACGGACACCCCCCGGCGCGGCCCCGACCCACCCCCCGGCGCGAAGGCGAAGACGCGCACCCCCACCGAAGCAGCCACAGGCCGCCGCAGGCACCCCGCTCACCGCTACGCAGCCCCCGACCCGCCGATTACGCTGCCGGACATGACACCAGCCGCCGCCCCCACCCCCGCCTACCGGCGACTCAGCGTCGAGGAACGCCGCAGCCAGCTCCTCACCGCCGCGCTGAACCTCTTCGCGCACCGCGCCCCGGAGGAGGTGTCCCTCGACGACGTGGCGGAGGCGGCCGGGGTGTCGCGGCCCCTGGTGTACCGGTACTTCCCGGGCGGCAAGCAGCAGCTGTACGAGGCCGCCCTCCGCTCCGCCGCCGACGAACTCCAGCACTGCTTCGACGAACCCCGCGAGGGCCCCCTCCTCCCCCGCCTGTCCCGCGCCCTCGACCGCTACCTCACCTTCGTCGACGAGCACGACGCCGGTTTCAGCGCCCTCCTCCAGGGCGGCAGCGTCGTCGAGACCTCCCGCACCACCGCCATCGTCGACGGCGTACGCAGGGCCGCCGCCGAGCACATCCTGAGGCACCTGGACGTCACCGACCCGGGCCCCCGGCTGCGCATGACCATCCGCATGTGGATCACCGCCGTCGAGGCGTCGTCGCTCATCTGGCTCGACGAGGACAAGCAACCCCCGGCCGAGGACCTCCGCGACTGGCTGGTGGAGCAGTTCGTCGCCGTGCTGACCGTGACCGCCCGCCGCGACCCACAGACCGACGCCCTGGTCCGGGCCCTCGCCGAGGATGTCTGACACTGATCCTGTGAAGAGCGAAGACACCCCCTTCGAGGGCGGCCCCATGGACGGCAGGGTCCTGCCCGTCCTGCTCGGCATGACCGGCCACCCGCCCAAGACGTACCGCATCCCCGTCCCGGACCCGGACGGCGGCCCGCCCACGGTCCTGGTGTACCGCCGCGTGCCCCGGGGACCGGGCAGGGTCGGCCTGACCAACCGCTGGAAGTACGAGTACGCCCCGGAAGGCGCCCCGGCCCGCCGCCTGAACTGGCCCTGGTCGAAACCGAACGCCACGCCCCCCGGCAAGCCAGACGCCACGCCGCCCGGCAAGCCGGATGACGCCGACGGGTGACCCCGTTGCGCCGAACCGCGCACACCCGCCGAGCGCGCCGAGCCCACCCGACTGATCCTCACGTTGTCCGGCGGCACACGGCTGCCCAGGCAACGGAGGTGATGGCATGTCAGGAAGGCTGCTTCGTCTGGTCTGCGTCGCGGCGGCGGTGGTCGGCACCGTCGCAGTCCCCCTACCGGCCACGGCCGTTCCCGCACCGGACCCGGAACAGCGCTCCGTCGCCCGCCTCCTGACCGACCTTCAGAAGCTGTACCGGCAGGCGGAACAGGCCACCGAGGCCTACAACGCCACCGAGGAGAAGCTGAAGAAGCAGCGCACCGAGACCGACCGCCTGGACCGCGCCCTCGCCCGCGCCCGCCTCTCCCTGCACGACAGCCGGGGCGCGGCCGGCCGCCTGGCCCGGCAGCAGTACCAGAGCAGCACCGACATCTCCCCGTACGTCCGCCTGCTCCTGGCCCGCGACCCGCAGCACGCGATCGACCAGGGCCATGTGATCGGCCGGCTGGCACGGGAACGGGCCGACACCATCGGCCGGCTGACCGGCCACGAGCGCAGGGCCCACGACCTGGCCCGCGAGGCCCGCAAGGCCCTGGACCGGCAGCTCGCGCTCGCGGAGCGGCGCAAGAAGGAACGGGACGAAGTCCGCAAGCGGCTGCACGACGTGGAGGAACTGCTCGCCTCCCTCACCCCCGACCAGCTCACCGCCGTCGCCGAACTGGAGAAGGAGGGCGTCACGAAGGCGCAGAAGAAACTCCTGGCCTCCGGCGCCCTCGGCGACACCAGCGAGACCAGCGAGACCAGCAGCAAGGGCAAAACAGGCAGCCCCGGCACCGCCGGCAGCCCCGGCACCGCCGGCAGCCCCGGCACCGCCGGCAGCCAGAACAGCCCCCGCCGCCCCACGGCCGAGGGCGGCCGAGCCGTCCGCTACGCCGTGCGGCAGCTCGGCAAGCCGTACGAGTGGGGCGCGGAGGGCCCGAGGTCGTACGACTGCTCGGGCCTGACCTCGCGGGCCTGGGCCGAGGCGGGGGCGCCCATCCCCCGGACCAGCCAGGAGCAGTGGGAACAGCTGGAGCGGATCCCGCTGTCCGAGCTGCGCCCGGGCGACCTGGTGGTGTACTTCCCGGAGGCCACGCACGTGGCGCTGTACCTCGGGGACGGCATGGTCGTCCAGGCACCCCGCCCGGGCGCGAAGGTGAAGGTGTCACCGATCGCGGCCAACCCGGTCCTGGGCGCCGTACGTCCGGACCCGGCCGGGAAGCCCCTGCGGCGCTACGAGCCGCCGGAGCTTCCCGAGGGCGCCACGGACGGGTCGGACGAGGGCTACGAAGGATACGAGGGTCAGGAAGGGCAGGAGGGCTACGCGGCGCCCGCGCCGGAGACCTCGACCAGGTAGGCCTGGGTCTTCTCCGGGTCGTAGAAGTAGTTCTCGAAGTCGGCCGGGTCGTTGAAGCCGTTGGCGAAGCGGTCGGCGACCGGCTGGAGTTCACCGGCGGCGCCGATGAGGTTCAGGATGTGCTCCGGCGGCGGCGCGAGCATCGCGTTGGTCCACTTGGTGACGTGCTGGGCGGTGGCCCAGTAGCGGTCGAAGGTGGCCCGCATCCACTCCTCGTCGAACGGCTTGTCGCCGCGCTCGACGATCGAGGCGAGGTAGGCGGCGGCGCACTTGGACGCGGAGTTGGAGCCCTGGCCGGTGATGGGGTCGTTCGCCACGACGACGTCCGCCACGCCCAGCACGAGCCCGCCGCCGGGGAGGCGGCCGATCGGGTTGCGGACGGTGGGGGCGTAGCGCCCGGCCAGCGTGCCGCCGGCGTCGGTCAGTTCGACCTTGGTGGCCCGCGCGTACTCCCAGGGGACGTACCGCTCCATGAGTTCCAGGGTCAGGGAGAGGTGCTCCGCGGGGTCCTTGACGCCGTTGAAGACGTCGAGCGGGCCGCCGGGTATGCCCTCCCAGAACAGGATGTCGGCGCGGCCGGAGGTGGTCAGGCAGGGCATGACGAACAGTTCGCCGACGCCCGGCACGAGGTTGCAGCGGACCCCTTCGGTGTCCGGGTGCTCCGGGCGCGGGCCCAGGCCGTGGACGTACGACACGGCCAGCGCGCGCTGCGGCTCGCTGTAGGGGGACCGCTCCGGGTCCCGGGCGAACATCTGCACCAGCTCGCCCTTGCCGGCCGCGACCAGCACCAGGTCGTAGGTGCGGGAGAAGTAGTCGAGGTCGCCGACGGCCGCGCCGTGGATGACGAGCTGCCCGCCGCGCTGGGCGAACGTCTCCATCCAGCCGGCCATCTTCACCCGCTGGTCGATCGACTGGGCGTACCCGTCGAGCCGGCCCAGCCAGTCGATCGCACGGGCCGCGGGACCCTCGGCCCAGGAGCCGGGGGCGGCGACCGAGACGCCGAGTCCTTCGATCTTCGGGGCCTGGGACTCCCAGAAGTTCAGCTGGAGATCGCGCTCGTGCTGCAGGGCGGTGTGGAACATGCACTGCGTGGACATGACCCGGCCGGTGCGGATCTCGTCCGCCGTCCGGTTGGACATCAGGGTGACCTCGTACCCCTGCGACTGGAGGCCGAGAGCGATCTGGAGCCCGGACTGACCGGCTCCGACGACGAGTATCTTCCGCATGCGGGGCTGTCCTCTACTCGGGGGTTTCGTCGAGCGCGTGGCCCACCAGGGCCAGGAGGGTCTCGATCACGGAGATCCGGCGACGCGCGTCCATGATCATGACAGGTATGTGTCGCGGGATGGTCAAGGCCTCCCGCACGTCCTCCGGCTCGAACAGCTCGCTGCCGTCGAAGTGGTTGACGGCGACCACATACGGCAGTCCGGAGCTCTCGAAGTAGTCCAGGACCGGGAAGCAGTCCTTCAGACGGCGGGTGTCGGCCATGACGACGGCGCCGATCGCGCCGCGCACGATGTCGTCCCACATGAACCAGAACCGCTGCTGGCCCGGCGTGCCGAACAGGTAGAGCACCAGGTCGTCGTCGAGCGTGATGCGCCCGAAGTCCATGGCCACGGTGGTGGTGGTCTTGCCCGGGGTGGCGGTGAGGTCGTCGTGGGCCTCGCTCGCCTCGGTCATCAGCGCCTCGGTCTGCAGGGGCGTGATCTCCGAGACGGCGGTGACCAGCGTGGTCTTGCCCACGCCGAAGCCGCCCGCCACCACGATCTTCGTGGCGATGGGGGCGCGAGTGCGGTCCGTCTCCCAGGCGTGCATGCTCTCGCCGGGCTGGGCGAACGGGGATGTACCAGAGACGCCGTGAGCGGCGTCAGAGACGACGGAGTCCACTCAGCACCCTTTCCAGCAGAGCGCGGTCCGGGCGGCCCGTGCCGTGGCCGGTGCCCGTTCCGTACACACGGATCTTTCCCTGGTCCGCGAGGTCGCTCAGGAGCACGCGGACCACGCCGAGCGGCATCTTCAGCAGCGCGGCGATCTCGGCCACCGTACGCATCCGGCGGCACAGTTCGACGATGGCCCGCAGCTCCGGCATCACGCGGGTGGAGAGGTGGCCGTTCGTCAGTTCCCTGCGCTCCTCCGGGGCGTCCAGCGCGGCCGTGCTGGCCACGAACGTCTCCACCAGGAGGACGTGGCCGAAGCGGGTGCGGCCGCCGGTGAGCGAGTAGGGGCGGACCCGGGCGGGTTTGCGGTCACCGCCGCGGACCGGGAGCTGGGACTTCGGCGCACTGCTCATCGGGCACTCCCCGTCGTCTGGGACTCCTCCAGGGATTTACGGAGTTCGCTGCGGAGTTCGGGCGTCAGGACGTGTCCGGCGCGGCCGACGAACAGCGCCATGTGGTACGCCACCACGCTCATGTCGCAGTCGGCGGAGCCGTGGACGCCGAGCAGCGAGCCGTCGCTGATGGACATCACGAACAGGCTGCCCTCGTCCATGGCGACCATGGTGTGCCTGACCCCGCCGAAGTCCATCAGCTTGGCGGCGCCGACGGTGAGGCTGCCGATGCCGGAGACGATGGTGGCCAGGTCGGCGGCGGAGCCGCGCGGGCCGGTCTTCTTGGTCCCGCGGGCCTGCAGAGCCTGACGGGCCTGCCGGTTGCGGTGGTCGTCGGAGGACAGCAGGAGCAGTCCGTCGGACGAGACGACCGCGACCGAGAGGATGCCGGGGACCTCTTCGACGAGGTTGGTCAGCAGCCAGTGCAGGTTGCGGGCCTCACTGCTCAGTCCGATCAGTCCGAAGGTACTGGGAGCGGTCAACTGCTTGCCTCCTCGACTGTGCCCCCCGTGGCTTCTTCGGATTCAGCTTGTCCTGGTGTGCCGGTGGCCGGCCGCTTGTGCGAGGCCGTCTGCTCGGCGATCTCCGCCTCCACCTCGCGGTAGCCGGCCTGTGCGCCCTGGCGGAAGCCGCCGAGGCGGCGGCGGAGTGCCTCGGCGTCGACGGATCCGCTGCGCTGGCGGGGCGCGGTGGCCGGAGCGGTGATCTTGGGTGTGCGCTTGGGCAGGCCCTTGTCGGTGACGCGGTCCTCTTCGTCGTCCGGTGCGCGTTCGTGTTCCGCCTCGGCCTCGCCTTCGGCGGTGTCGTTCCCACCCGCACCCCCCGTGCGGGTTTCGTCGTCGGGTGCGACTGACCCCTGTGGGGCGGATTCGCCGTCGCCGGCCGCGGGTTCGTGCCGCGTCGGCTCCGGGTCCTCCTGCGGTATCGGGGCCAGCAGCTCCATCGTGGTCTCGGCGGGGGTCTCCGCCGGTGCCGGTTCCGGGTGCTCGGCGGCCTCCTCCGCCGCCTCCTCGCGTCGTACCGCCTTCTCCGCCAGCGCCACCAGCGGGTCCCCGCCGCTCGTGCGGCCGTGCAGGACATTGGAGTTGGCCTCGGCGTCGGCGCCCGGGAAGGAGAAGGAGTGGGCCGCGCCGGGGACGGGGCCGGAGGCCGGTACGGCCGCGGGCGGGGCGGCGGCGAGGAGGGTGCGGGGCAGCACGACGACCGCCGCGACACCGCCCTGCTTCTGCTCGCGCAACTGGACGCGCGCGCCGTGGCGGTGGGCGAGGCGGGCCACGACGTACAGGCCGAGGCCGAGACCGTCCTCGCCCTCCTGGTCGTACGGCGCCTCCGGGTCGAAGTCGGCCAGGCGGGCGTTGAGGCGCTCCAGCCGGTCCTCGGCCATGCCGATGCCCTCGTCCTGGACGGAGAGCATGACCTCGCCGTTCTCCAGCAGCCAGCCGGAGATCTCGACGGGCAGGTCGGGCGGGGAGAACGAGGTGGCGTTCTCCAGGAGTTCGGCCAGCAGGTGGGAGAGGTCGTCGGCGGCGAACCCGGCGATGTGCGCGTGCGGCGGCAGCGCGGCGATCCGCACCCGCTCGTACCGCTCGATCTCGCTGACCGCGGCACGGACGACGTCCACCAGCGGCACGGGCCCGGCGGCGTGCTGGACGTGCTCGGTGCCGGCGAGGACGAGGAGGTTCTCGCTGTGCCGGCGCATGACCGTGGCGAAGTGGTCGAGCTTGAACAGGGTGGCGAGGCGGTCCGGGTCCTGTTCGCGCTCCTCGAGGTTCTCGATGACGGCGAGTTGCCGCTCGACCAGGCCGAGGGTGCGCAGGGCGAGGTTGACGAACGTGCCGCCGATGGCGGTGCGCAGCCGCTCCAGCTGGGCGGCGGACTCGGCCAGTTCGGCGCGCAGTTCCTCGCGGGCGTCGGCCATCTTCTGGCGCTGGCCGACGAGGTGCTTGCGGTCGCCCTCCAGGGTGGCGATGCGCTCGGTGAGGGCGGCCGCGTGCGCGTGCAGGGCGTTGACGGAGCGGACGACCTGGGCGAACTCGTCGTTGCGGCCGGTGAACTTCACCGGTTCCTCGGCCGCCGGGTCCTCGGCTTCGGCGAGGCGCTTCGAGCCCAGGCGCAGCACCGCGAGCGGGCGGGTCAGGCTGCGCGCCATGCCCGTGGCGACGCCGACGGCGAGCAGCATCAGGGCACCGAGGATCGCGATGCGGATCTCCAGCGCGGTGACGTCGTCGTCGCGCAGGGCCTCCAGGTCCTTGGTGCGGCGGTCGTAGAGGGCGGACTCGACGCCGCGCATCAGGTCGACCCGGGCGGAGAGGGCCGCGTCCAGCCTCTTGGTGCTGGTGGAGAGCTCGCTGCCGGTCAGGGTCGGCTGGTCGGTGAGGGTGGCGAGGTACTTCTCGGCGGAGTTGACCTCGGTGCCGGTGACCGTGTTGTCGAAGGAGGTGCGGGCCGCCTTGGGCGCGGTGTCGCGGAAGTCGGCCAGGGCCGCGTCGGAGCGCAGCCGGGCCTGCTGGGCGGCGGCGCTCAGGGCGTCGCGCTGCCGGGCGTCGGCGCCCGAGGAGGTGGCGGTCTCGGTCGGCAGGCCGGTGACCGGGTCGATGACCGTCTCGGTGCTGCGCGGCACGCTGAGCGCGGCCAGCAGCAGGCCCCGGGCCGCGGCGGCCTGCTGGACGGCGGAGTCCAGCTCGGCCAGCGCGTAGCCGCCGGCGCCGGCGCGGGGCGGCGTCTGCTGCGCCAGTTGCTCGGCGAGCCGGTGGAGTTCGGTGATGGCGGTGGAGTACGCCTGGTGCGCTTCGAGGGCGCTGCTCTTGCCGGTGAGCGCGGCCCGGCGCACGGAGGCGATGGCGTCGAGGTCCGAGCGGAGCGAGGCGGGTGTGTCGGTGTCGGACCGCAGCTCCTCGACCTGCCGGTCCACGCGTTCGCTGTGCTGCTCGGAGGGCGCCTTGGACTTGGGGCGGCCGGCCGCGATGTAGGAGGTGACGTCGTCGCGCTCGTCGGCGAGGGAGTGGGCGAGGGCGAGGGCGTCCTGCGTCTGCTCCGCGAGCGTCACCAGCTCCTGGGAGTCGTGGAGTTGCCGGGAGGCGGCGAGGACGGACGGGGTGCCGGCGCCGGCGATGGCCGCGGCGACCACGGCGACGGCGACGATGAGCCGGTTGCGTACGTGCGTGGGCCGTCCCTTGCCGGTGGGGGTCGTCGGCTCAGCGCCCTGAGCGGGGGCCGTCTGCTTGCCTGTGCGACGAGGCCGCGTCTTCTGCACCGGTGCTCGCATTCCTGACTCGTGAACCCTTGGGCCCGGGTGACGCTCCGTCAACTGGCGCGTACTCCCGGTACACTTCCCGACCCTCCCAGCGCCGGTGGGCAGCGCACGCGCATCACCTGGCCCGCCACCCGAAGGAGTGAACCCCGGAGGGGAGTTGAGGGGCAAGTTCCGCAGGCCCTTGCAGTCGCCTTGTGCGGCAGGCCGGTTGGACGCCGGGGGCGGGCGGTGGCAATATTCGCCACCACGCCTTCCCGGAACAAAGCATTCCAGCCCAAACCAGGCGTCTGACCTGCGCGGGTGCGCCGGTCCGGCAACCATTGCCAGCCTTTTGCGGACCTTGTGAAGGGCTCGTGCAGACTGGCTGGATGCGTACTGAACTCGCCTCGGAGCCCGGGGACGCCGACCGCCCGAATGAGGACTTCGCCAGTGTCGGGCTTCCGGCCTCAGGACAGGGTGGTTCGGTGGTCGTCCTGGACGGGGTCACCCCGCCGAAGGGCGGGACGGGCTGTCTGCATTCCGTCCCCTGGTTCACCGCACGCCTCGGTGGAGCCCTGACCGAACTGACCGTTTCACTCCCGGATGTTCCTCTGCTCGACGCCTTGTCCCGCGCCATCGCGCGTACCGCCGAGGCACACGCGGAAACCTGTGACCTTTCTCACCCCCGTACACCTCAGGCCACGGTGGTCCTGGCCCGGTGGAATCCGGCCACGGTGGAGTACCTGGTCCTGTCGGACTCGGCCCTGCTGCTGGAGTCCCCCGACGGCGCGGTGACCGCGCTGCTGGACGACCGGCTGGCCCGGCTGCCGCGCTCGGCCCTGGCCACGGACGCGCTGGTGGACGCGACGCTGCGGAACAAGGAGGGCGGCTTCTTCACGGCGGCCGCCGATCCCGCCGTGGCCCGGCGCGCGGTGACCGGAACCCTGCCCCGCCGCGAGGTGCGTGCCCTGGCCGCCCTGACGGACGGGGCGACCCGCTGGGTGGAGAAGTTCCAGGAGGGCGACTGGGCGGACTGCTTCCGCCTGCTGCGCAAGGAGGGACCGCAGGCGCTCGTGGACCGGGTGCGGACGCTGGAACGGGCGGATTCCGCCGCCACGTTCCTCGGCCGCGGCAAGCGGCACGACGACGCGACGGTCGTGTACGCCGAGCTCTGACGGTCGTGTACGCCGAGCTCTGAGGACCCGCTACTTCTCCATGCCGCGGTTGAGCTGGTGCAGCAGCCGGGCCAGTTCCGTGACCTCGTGGGTGTCCCAGTCGGCCAGGCGGCCGGCGTACCGGGCGCGGCGGGCCTCGCGGACCCGGCGAACGCGGTCGTGGCCCTCCTGGGTGAGGGCGACCAGCCAGGCGCGGCCGTCGGCGGGGTCGGGCTCGCGCGCGACCAGCCCGAGTTCCTCCAGGGCGCGCAACTGGCGGGACATCGTCGCCTTGCCGACCCCGATGTAGGCGGCGAGGGCGGTGGCCCGCTGCTTGCCGCACTCGTCCAGCCGGACCAGCAGCCCGTAGGCGGACGACTCCAGGTCGGGATGGACCTCGCGGGCCATCTCGCCCTGGCTGGCCCGGGCCCGCCGCAGCAGCACGGTCAGCTCCCGCTCCAGCGCCAGGAAGGCAGGCTGATCCACAGCGCTCCCGGCCGCACCGGCAGCTCGGTGTCCGTCGTCCTTGCCGTCCTCGTGCACGTCAGTCCCTGCCTCGGTCGTCGCCCGCACGGAGAGTTCCCGTACTGGGATTTTCCGCCACCTGCTGTCATCGCCGCAGTTCGGCAAGTATTCCGCAGGTCACGGGGTGCGTGTACACAGGGCCGCCACATGGTGAAGGCCCGGGCCTCCCTCACGAGAACCCGGGCCTTCCCGACCGGCCGCGCCCTCCCCCAGTGCCTAAAGCCTGGGAGCTGCCCCCATCGCCGCGACCGGAACCTCGGGCGCGGCCCCGTTCGTCGCCGGGGACAGCGCCAGTTCCAGGACCTGGCGGACGTCGGTCACGGCGTGGACGTCGAGCTTGTCCAGCACCTCGGCCGGGACGTCGTCCAGGTCGGGCTCGTTGCGCTTGGGGATGATCACCGTGGTGACGCCCGCCCGGTGCGCCGCGAGCAGCTTCTGCTTCACGCCGCCGATCGGCAGGACCCGCCCGGTCAGCGAGACCTCGCCGGTCATCGCCACGTCCGTGCGGACCAGTCGGCCGGAGAGCAGGGACGCGAGGGCCGTGGTCATCGTGATGCCCGCGCTCGGGCCGTCCTTGGGAACCGCGCCCGCCGGGAAGTGGATGTGCACGCCCCGGTCCTTCAGATCGCCCACCGGCAGTTCCAGCTCGGCGCCGTGGGAGCGCAGGAAGCTGAGCGCGATCTGCGCGGACTCCTTCATCACATCGCCCAGCTGACCGGTCAGGGTCAGCCCGGCCGCGCCCGTCTCCGGGTCGGCCAGCGACGCCTCGACGTAGAGCACGTCACCGCCCGCTCCGGTCACCGCGAGGCCCGTGGCCACGCCCGGCACGGACGTCCGCCGCTCGGCCGGCTCCTGGGCGGACTCGGGCACGTGGTGCGGCCGCCCGATCAGGTCGCGCAGATCACCGTCGGTGACGGTGAACGGGAGCTCCCGCTCGCCCAGTTCGTGCTGGGCCGCGACCTTGCGCAGCAGCCGTGCGACGGACCGCTCCAGGTTGCGGACGCCGGCCTCGCGCGTGTACTCGCCGGCGAGCTTGCGCAGCGCGCTCTCGTCGAGGGTCACCTCGTCCTTGTCGAGGCCGGCCCGCTCCAGCTGGCGCGGGAGCAGGTGGTCACGGGCGATGACGACCTTCTCGTCCTCGGTGTAGCCGTCGAGGCGGACGATCTCCATCCGGTCGGCCAGGGCCTCCGGGATGGCCTCCAGGACGTTGGCGGTGGCGAGGAAGACCACGTCCGACAGGTCCAGCTCGACCTCCAGGTAGTGGTCCCGGAAGGTGTGGTTCTGCGCCGGGTCGAGCACTTCGAGGAGGGCGGCGGCCGGGTCGCCCCGGAAGTCCGAGCCGACCTTGTCGATCTCGTCGAGCAGCACGACCGGGTTCATGGACCCGGCCTCCTTGATGGCGCGGACGACGCGGCCGGGCAGCGCGCCGACGTAGGTGCGCCGGTGGCCTCGGATCTCGGCCTCGTCGCGCACGCCGCCGAGGGCGACGCGGACGAACTTGCGGCCCATGGCGTGGGCGACGGACTCGCCGAGGGAGGTCTTGCCGACGCCGGGCGGTCCGACGAGCGCGAGCACGGCACCGCCGCGCCGCCCGCCGACGACGCGCAGTCCCCGGTCGTTGCGCCGCTTGCGCACCGCCAGGTACTCGGTGATGCGCTCCTTGACGTCCTCGAGACCGGAGTGCTCGGCGTCCAGGACCGCCTTGGCGCCCTGGATGTCGTAGGCGTCCTCGGTGCGCTCGTTCCACGGCATCTCCAGGACCGTGTCGAGCCAGGTGCGGATCCAGGAGCCCTCGGGCGACTGGTCGGAGGACCGCTCCAGCTTGTCGACCTCTTTGAGGGCGGCCTCGCGGACCTTCTCGGGCAGGTCGGCGGCCTCCACCCGGGCGCGGTAGTCGTCGGACTCCTCGCCCTCCTGCTCGCCGTTCAGCTCGCGCAGCTCCTTGCGGACCGCTTCGAGCTGGCGCCGCAGCAGGAACTCGCGCTGCTGCTTGTCGACGCCCTCCTGGACGTCCTTGGCGATGGTCTCGGCCACGTCCTGCTCGGCGAGGTGGTCGCGCAGCTGCTGCGTGGCGAGCTTGAGCCGGGCCACCGGGTCGGTGGTCTCCAGCAGTTCGACCTTCTGGTCGGTGGTCAGGAACGGCGAGTAGCCGGAGTTGTCGGCCAGCGCCGACACGTCGTCGATGGCCTGGACCCGGTCGACGATCTGCCAGGCGCCGCGCTTGCGCAGCCAGGCGGTGGCGAGGGCCTTGTACTCCTTGACCAGTTCGGCGACCTGCCCGGGCAGCGGCTCCGGCACGGTCTCGTCGACGCTGGTGCCCTCGACCCAGAGGGCCGCGCCGGGTCCCGTGGTCCCCGCACCGATCCTCACCCGGCCCCGGCCGCGGATCAGCGCGCCCGGGTCGCCGTCGGCGAGCCGGCCGACCTGCTCGACGGTGCCGAGGACACCGGTGTGCGCGTACGTCCCGTCGATGCGTGGCACCAGGAGTACCCGGGGCTTTCCGGGCGTTGTCCGAGCGGCGGCCTGTGCGGCCTCCACGGCGGCACGGACCTCGGAGTCGCTCAGGTCCAGCGGGACCACCATCCCGGGCAGCACGACCTCACCGTCGAGCGGCAGCACGGGCAGGGTGAGCGGTGTGGACGTCGAAGCCATGATCTCCCCTTCGGCAGTCAAGTTGAGCTATGCCGACTCAATGCTTGGCGGCGACGGGATGTTCCCGGACAGGCGTTCGCTGTGAGCGATCACCGGTGACGCTGAGGACGAGACACCGCGTACAGTCACCCGAGTAATAGATCAAGTGACCATCTACCCATTACAGGGGACAATCGTGGACCGGATCGTGCAGGCGTGGGTGGACGGGTGGATCGTGTCCCGTGGAGCGGCCGATCCGGTCCCCCAGCCCTGGGGCTGCACCATCGACGTGGGGGCGAACGGCCACGTCACACGGCATGTGTTCGGCGCGACCGGTGACGCTCTCGACGAGGCCTCCGTCCGCAAGGTGGCCGAGTCGGTGACCGGGGCCGGGGTGTGGCTGAAGGTGTTCCGGGACCCGTCCGTGGTCTCCGGCTGGCTGGGCGACGACTGGTGGATCGACCCCGAGCCCGGCTACCTGATGACGGTCCCGCTGACGGCGGACGCCGCTCCGGACGCTCCCGAGGGCTACCGGCTGCGCAGCTGGTCGCGGGGCGGGGTGACGCGCGTGCTGGTCGCCGCGCCGGACGGTTCCCTGGCGGCGCGCGGCCAGATCGCCCCGACGGGCGCGACCGCCGTCGTCGACCAGATCGAGACGGCCCCCGAGCACCGCCGCAGGGGGCTCGGCGGTGTCGTCATGCGGACGCTGCAGAGCGCCGCCGTCCAACAGGGGGCCCGCACCGGCGTCCTGGCCGGAACGCCCGCGGGCCGAGGGCTCTACGAGGCACTGGGCTGGGAGGTGGTGGCCCTGCTGACCAGCGCGAAGCACGTCCCGCCGGCTTCCGGCACGGCCTGAACCGATCCGCGCTCAGCGTCCCGCCCGGGCCAGGCGCGTCGCGTACCACCGGCGGACCAGCGGCCAGGTCGCGACACCGATGGCCAGGGCGATCAGGTGCCCCCAGTTCGTCATCGGGTCGGTGAAGGCGAGCAGGTCCTGGAGCAGCATCCCGGCGAAGCCGGCCAGCAGCGGCACGCGCAGCCAGAGCGGCAGCAGCCCGGCCAGGGCGCCGGTGCCGGCCGCGACGCCGAAGCTGATGCCGTAGTCGAGGCGGTGCAGGGAGCTGTCGGGGAGCTGCCCGGCCAGGACGGCGAGTCCCACCGGGACCTCGGTCGCCAGGGTGGCGAGGACGTGCCCGAGCAGGAAGACACCGGCCGTGCGCAGGCCGCCGATCCGCCGTTCCAGCGCGGTCAGCACCAGCACGAAGGCGATGGCGAACGGCGAGGCCACCCCGCCCGCGACCCACAGCGCGCTGCCCACCAGCACCAGCTCCGGCGTCCGCACCAGGTGCGCCACGTCCGTGCTGGAGCCCTGGAGCAGGGCGTGCACCAGGGCCGGGTCGGCGTGCGCGGCGATCAGCGAGGTGACACCGAGCAGGGCCGCGTACGCGCAGGTGAACGGCGTGCCCGTGGGGGTGGGCAGCAGCCGCCAGGGCCGCAGCGCCCGGAGTCCGGCCCGGGGCGTTCGCGAGGGCGGGGAGTCCGGCACCGCCGGGACCGCGGTCTGGCGTGCCCGCTGCCGCGGCACCCCGTCCAGCAGGACCGACGTGTCGTACCCGGGCGCGTCCGCCGGCGGGGGTGCGGCCTCCTCGCCGGGCGGCGCGGCGCGTTCCACCACGGGCGCTCCTTCCGTCCCGCACAGCCTTCGTGCCCGACCGCCCCACTGTCTGTGACCCGGGCCACGCGAGAGCCGATTCACAGCAACCCGACAGCCCTGTCCCGCGTCCGCCGCCGGCCGCGCGGAAATTCCCGGCGTGCGAACTCCGCCCCCTGCCAGGATGTTCCCATGCCCACCCCGAACGACCTTCCCGATGTCCTGGACCGTCGCGAGGGCCCGCACGGCGAAGTCGTGCTGCGGCGCCGGCCCGGTGACCGGCTGGAGATCATCGCGAACGGCTGCTTCCTGATGGACACCTCCGACGGCCGCTCGGAGCGGCGGCTGGTCGACGCGGCACTGGACGCCCTGCCCGGCCGGACCCGCCCCGACCTGCTGATCGGCGGACTCGGCGTCGGCTTCTCCCTCGCGCACGCGGCGGCGGACCCGCGCTGGGGGCGGATCGCGGTGGTGGAACGCGAGCCCGCGATCGTCGAATGGCACCGTGACGGCCCGCTCTCCACGATCTCCGCCGAGGCCCTCGCCGACCCCCGCACGGAAATCGTCGAAGCCGATCTCGTCGCATACGTCAATGAGACATCCGCCACGTACGACGCGCTGTGCCTCGACATCGACAACGGCCCCGACTGGACCGTCACGGAAGGCAACGCACATCTCTACGGCAAAGCCGGACTGACCGCCTGCGCACGGGTGTTGAAGCCCGGCGGGGTACTCGCCGTCTGGTCCGCCCAGCCGTCTCCGGAATTCGAAGAAACCTTGCGGAATGCCGGGTTCCAACAGGTGCGTACCGAAGAGATCCCGGTTGCCCGGGGCGTTCCGGACGTCGTGCACCTCGCCATCAGCCCTGGATAGCAAAGGTGTGCTGACTCCCCGTACGCTGCTCCTCTGACGCCGATCATTCAAGCGTCAATCGCAACCATGCGCAGGCATAGCCAGTCATGAGGAATCACCCCACTGATTCCGGAAAGCACACCCCAGGGGCGGGCGATGGAGCAGACACACACCTCCCACAACGGTTCGGCGACGGCTACCCCGGGCGCGCAGCGCCGGGTCCTGGTGGTCGAGGACGACGCGACGATCGTGGACGCCATCGCGACCCGCCTGCGAGCCGAGGGATTCCTCGTGCAAACAGCGGGTGACGGTCCGGCCGCCGTCGACACGGCCGAGGCCTGGCAGCCCGACCTGCTGATCCTCGACATCATGCTGCCCGGCTTCGACGGCCTGGAGGTCTGCCGGCGCGTGCAGGCCGCCCGCCCGGTGCCGGTGCTGATGCTCACCGCGCGCGACGACGAGACCGACATGCTGGTCGGGCTCGGCGTCGGCGCCGACGACTACATGACGAAGCCCTTCTCGATGCGGGAGTTGGCGGCGCGCGTGCACGTGCTGCTGCGCCGCGTGGAGCGGGCCGCGCTGGCCGCCGCGACGCCGCGCAGCGGCATCCTGCGCCTGGGCGAACTGGAGATCGACCACGCGCAGCGCCGGGTGCGGGTGCGGAGTGAGGATGTTCACCTCACGCCCACCGAGTTCGACCTCCTGGTGTGCCTGGCCAACACCCCGCGCGCGGTCCTCTCCCGCGAGCAGCTGCTCGCCGAGGTCTGGGACTGGGCGGACGCCTCCGGCACCCGCACGGTCGACAGCCACATCAAGGCGCTGCGCCGGAAGATCGGCGCCGAGCGGATCCGTACGGTGCACGGCGTCGGTTACGCCCTGGAGACCCCGACGCCATGAGCGGCGGGCCGGCCGCACGGAGAAACCCCGGGGAGCCGGAACCCTGGGGCGGGGTGAGCCCGTTCTCGATCAAGACCAAGCTGGGCGCGCTGGTCGTCATCTCGGTGCTGATCACCACCGGTCTGTCGGTGATCGCGGTGCACACGAAGACGGAGCTGCGCTTCATCACGGTCTTCTCGATGATCGCCACGCTTCTCATTACGCAGTTCGTGGCCCATTCGCTCACCGCCCCGCTGGACGAGATGACGGCCGTGGCCCGGTCCATCTCGCAGGGCGACTACACCCGCCGGGTGCGGGAGAACCGCCGTGACGAACTGGGCGACCTGGCCGTGACGATCAACGCCATGGCCGACGAGCTGGAGGCCCAGGACCGCCAGCGCAAGGAGCTGGTGGCGAACGTCTCGCACGAGCTGCGCACGCCCATCGCGGGTCTGCGCGCGGTGCTGGAGAACATCGTCGACGGCGTCACGCAGGCCGACCCGGAGACGATGCGCACGGCCCTGAAGCAGACCGAGCGCCTCGGCCGGCTGGTGGAGACGCTGCTGGACCTGTCCCGCCTGGACAACGGCGTCGTGCCGCTGAAGAAACGGCGGTTCGAGGTGTGGCCGTACCTGTCCGGCGTGCTGAAGGAGGCCAACATGGTCGCCTCCGTGCGCGCGGGCATCGCCACCGGTTCGGGCAGTCACACGCGCACGGACGTCCATCTGCACCTCGACGTCCATCCGCCGGAGTTGACCGCGCACGCCGATCCGGAGCGCATCCACCAGGTCGTCGCCAACCTCATCGACAACGCGGTCAAGCACAGCCCGCCGCACGGCCGGGTGACGGTCAAGGCGCGGCGCGGCGCGCTGCCGGAGTCGCTGGAGCTGGAGGTCCTGGACGAGGGCCCCGGCATTCCGAAGTCGGAGTGGCACCGCGTCTTCGAGCGGTTCAACCGGGGCAGCGCCAAACGGCCGCAGGGGCCGGGCAGCGACGGCGGCACGGGCCTCGGCCTGGCGATCGCCCGCTGGGCGGTGGATCTGCACGGCGGGCGGATCGGAGTGGCCGAATCCGAGCGGGGTTGCCGGATTCTTGTCACTCTTCCAGGAGAGCCATCCGTGCCAAGTTGACGTAAAGTTCGAAGCGGAGCCACAAGATCCACCGGCGTCCGCGCTGACGGACACGTGTGATCAGGCACAGGCCCGCGCCATCGGCGTCCGGGGCTTTGCCCCGCCCTTCCCTCCTTAAGCGGAACTACGCTTGTTTCCCGCCATTTCAAGGCCCGAAACACAGTCTGAGATGTGACTTACACGACGTTGAACGGGCCCGACCTGACCTTCCCGGCCCGGGAGGCGTAGCCTTGATTCCCGCTGTCCATCATCTTGTGAAGCGGAAGAGGGCGGTTGCCGCCGTGTCGCCACAGTCCCCCAGTAACTCGAGCATCTCGACCGAGACCGACCAAGCGGGCAAGAACCCCGCCGCGTCGTTCGGTGCCAACGAGTGGCTCGTCGACGAGATCTATCAGCAGTACCTCCAGGACCCGAATTCGGTAGACCGAGCCTGGTGGGACTTCTTCGCCGACTACAAGCCGGGCGCCGCTGGCGCGCCGGCTCCGGCGGGTACCGCGGCCGCGGGGGCCGCGGGCACCACCACCGCTCAGCCGGCCGCGCAGGCCGCTCCCGCCCAGGCCCCCGCCCCGGCGGCCGAGAAGCCCGCCGCCGAGAAGCCCGCCGCCGCGCAGGCCCCGGCTCCGGCCCAGGCGAAGCCCGCCGCGCAGGCCCCGGCCCAGGCCGCCGCTCCCGCGAAGGCCGCCCCGGCCCCCGCGAAGCCGGCCGCTCCCGCGAAGACGGCCGAGCCCGCCGCCGAGGCCCCCTCGGGCCCCGAGCAGGTCGTGCTGCGCGGCCCCGCCGCCGCGGTCGCGAAGAACATGGACGCCTCCCTGGAACTGCCCACGGCCACGTCCGTGCGCGCGGTCCCGGTGAAGCTGCTGTTCGACAACCGCATCGTCATCAACAACCACCTCAAGCGGGCGCGCGGCGGGAAGATCTCCTTCACGCACCTCATCGGCTACGCCATGGTCCAGGCGATCAAGGCCATGCCGGCGATGAACTACTCGTTCGCGAAGGTGGACGGCAAGCCGACCCTGGTCAAGCCGGACCACGTCAACCTCGGTCTCGCCATCGACCTGGTCAAGCCGAACGGCGACCGCCAGCTCGTCGTCGCGGCGATCAAGAAGGCCGAGACGCTGAACTTCTTCGAGTTCTGGCAGGCCTACGAGGACATCGTCCGCCGCGCCCGCGACGGCAAGCTGACGATGGACGACTTCACCGGAGTCACGGTCTCCCTGACCAACCCCGGCGGCCTCGGCACGGTCCACTCGGTGCCGCGCCTGATGCCCGGCCAGTCCGTGATCATGGGCGTCGGCTCCATGGACTACCCGGCGGAGTTCCAGGGCACCAGCCAGGACACCCTGAACAAGCTCGGCATCTCGAAGGTCATGACGCTCACGTCGACCTACGACCACCGGGTCATCCAGGGCGCCGCCTCCGGCGAGTTCCTCCGCCAGGTCGCGAACCTGCTGCTCGGCGAGAACGGCTTCTACGACGACATCTTCGAGGCGCTGCGCATCCCCTACGAGCCGGTCCGCTGGCTCAAGGACATCGACGCCAGCCACGACGACGACGTCACCAAGGCCGCCCGCGTCTTCGAGCTGATCCACTCCTACCGGGTCCGCGGCCACGTCATGGCCGACACCGACCCGCTGGAGTACCAGCAGCGCAAGCACCCCGACCTGGACATCACCGAGCACGGCCTCACGCTCTGGGACCTGGAGCGCGAGTTCGCCGTCGGCGGTTTCGCCGGCAAGTCGATGATGAAGCTGCGCGACATCCTCGGCGTCCTGCGCGACTCGTACTGCCGCACCACCGGCATCGAGTTCATGCACATCCAGGACCCCAAGCAGCGCAAGTGGATCCAGGACCGCGTGGAGCGCCCGCACTCCAAGCCGGAGCGCGAGGAGCAGCTGCGCATCCTGCGCCGCCTGAACGCGGCCGAGGCGTTCGAGACCTTCCTGCAGACGAAGTACGTCGGCCAGAAGCGCTTCTCCCTGGAGGGCGGCGAGTCCGTCATCCCGCTGCTCGACGCGGTGCTCGACTCCGCTGCCGAGTCGCGCCTGGACGAGGTCGTCATCGGCATGGCCCACCGCGGCCGTCTGAACGTCCTCGCCAACATCGTCGGCAAGTCGTACGCCCAGATCTTCCGCGAGTTCGAGGGCAACCTCGACCCGAAGTCGATGCACGGCTCCGGTGACGTGAAGTACCACCTGGGCGCCGAGGGCACCTTCACGGGCCTCGACGGCGAGCAGATCAAGGTCTCCCTGGTCGCGAACCCCTCGCACCTGGAGGCGGTGGACCCGGTCCTGGAGGGCGTCTCGCGCGCCAAGCAGGACATCATCAACAAGGGCGGCACGGACTTCACGGTCCTGCCGGTGGCGATCCACGGCGACGCGGCCTTCGCGGGCCAGGGCGTGGTGGCCGAGACCCTGAACATGTCGCAGCTGCGCGGCTACCGCACCGGCGGCACGGTCCACATCGTCATCAACAACCAGGTCGGCTTCACCGCGGCCCCCGAGTCCTCGCGCTCCTCCATGTACGCGACGGACGTGGCCCGGATGATCGAGGCCCCGATCTTCCACGTCAACGGCGACGACCCCGAGGCCGTCGTCCGCGTGGCGCGACTCGCCTTCGAGTTCCGCCAGGCGTTCAACAAGGACGTGGTGATCGACCTCATCTGCTACCGCCGCCGCGGTCACAACGAGTCGGACAACCCGGCCTTCACCCAGCCGCTGATGTACGACCTGATCGACAAGAAGCGCTCGGTGCGCAAGCTGTACACCGAGTCCCTGATCGGTCGCGGCGACATCACCCTGGAAGAGGCCGAGCAGGCGCTCCAGGACTACCAGGGCCAGCTGGAGAAGGTCTTCACGGAGGTCCGCGAGGCCACCTCGCAGCCGTCCGCCGTGGAGCCCTCCGACCCGCAGGCCGAGTTCCCGGTCGCCGTGAACACCGCGGTGACCTCGGAGGTCGTCAAGCGGATCGCCGAGTCCCAGGTCAACATCCCCGACCACATCACCGTCCACCCGCGTCTGCTGCCGCAGCTGCAGCGCCGGGCGGCGATGGTCGAGGACGGCACGATCGACTGGGGCATGGGCGAGACCCTCGCGATCGGCTCCCTCCTGCTGGAGGGCGTCCCGGTCCGCCTGGCCGGCCAGGACTCGCAGCGCGGTACGTTCGGCCAGCGCCACGCGGTCATCATCGACCGCACCACGGGCGACGAGTACACGCCGCTGCAGTACCTCTCCGAGGACCAGGCGCGGCTCAACGTCTACAACTCCCTCCTCTCCGAGTACGCGGCGATGGGCTTCGAGTACGGCTACTCGCTGGCCCGCCCGAACGCGCTCGTGATGTGGGAGGCGCAGTTCGGCGACTTCGTCAACGGCGCGCAGACGGTCGTGGACGAGTTCATCTCCTCGGCCGAGCAGAAGTGGGCCCAGACCTCCGGCGTCGTCCTGCTCCTGCCGCACGGCTACGAGGGCCAGGGCCCGGACCACTCCTCGGCCCGCCCGGAGCGGTTCCTGCAGCTCTGCGCCCAGAACAACATGACGGTCGCCATGCCGACGTCGCCGTCGAACTACTTCCACCTCCTGCGGTGGCAGGTGCACAACCCGCACCACAAGCCGCTGGTGGTCTTCACGCCGAAGTCGATGCTGCGCCTGAAGGCGGCGGCGGCGAAGGCGGAGGAGTTCACGACCGGGCAGTTCCAGCCGGTCATTGGCGACGCGTCGGTCGACCCGGCCGCGGTCAGGAAGGTCGTCTTCTGCGCCGGCAAGGTCTACTACGACCTGGAGGCCGAGCGGCAGAAGCGCGGTGTGACGGACACGGCGATCATCCGCATCGAGCGCCTGTACCCGCTGCCGGGTACCGAGCTCCAGGCGGAGATCAAGAAGTACCCGAACGCCGAGAAGTACCTGTGGGCCCAGGAGGAGCCGGCGAACCAGGGTGCCTGGCCGTTCATCGCGCTCAACCTGATCGACCACCTCGACCTGGCGGTCGGCGCGGACATCCCCGCCGGCGAGCGCCTGCGCCGCATCTCGCGTCCGCACAGCTCGTCCCCGGCCGTGGGTTCCGCGAAGCGGCACCAGGCCGAGCAGGAGCAGTTGGTGCGGGAGGTGTTCGAGGCGTGAGCCTCTGAGCACCGGTCCGCCGCAGGGTCCGGCCCCGCCGCCTCGTTCGAGGTGGCGGGGCCGGACCCGTTCTCAGGGCACCGAGAGCAGGTCCGGTGTCGGGTGGATGTCCGGCGGGTCGTAGTACAGCGCGAGGTTGCGGGCCCACACGGCGTCCGGACCGGCCGCTTCGGGATCGGCTCCGCTCGCCCGCAGGTCCCGCAGGGTGCCGGAAGAAAGCACTGTTCCAGGTCAGCGTGACCGAGATCGCCGCCTTGGCCTCGCCGTCCGCGAGCAGGGCGACGGCCTTGCCGGGCTTCACCGCCAGTCCGACGCCGAAGGCGGCGCTGACCTGGTCCGGCCGCACGTCACGGGCCGCCCGCAGGACGGCGGCGCCGACTCCGCCGACCAGTTCGTTCGGCTCCCGCGCGGGTGGGGGAAAGCGCGCGGTACGGCCGGGGCACCGGGCCGCATAACCTGGAGAGGTACGAAACGCGGCCCCAGGCCCAGCCCCAGGAGAACACCCGTGTACTTCACCGACCGAGGCATCGAGGAACTCGAGAAGCGGCGCGGCGAGGAGGAGATCACCTTCGAGTGGCTCGCCGAGCAACTGCGCACGTTCGTCGATCTCAACCCCGACTTCGAGGTACCGGTGGAGCGACTGGCGACGTGGCTGGCGCGGTTGGATGACGAGGACGACGAGTAGGGGACGAGTAGGGGACGAGTTGGGGGTGGCGGGGTCGGGGGGGGCGACCTGGTCGGGCATCGGCCCGGTGCCCGACCCCTTCATGTGCCGCGGCCGGGCCCGGGGTTGACGTGTGCCGACTGAGTTGGGCGCCGACTGGGCCGGGTGGCTGGCAGGTCGGGTGTCGGCCTGGCCGGATGCCGACGTGGCCCGGTGCCGGCCGCGCCCGGTGATCCGCAACCCCCGGTGATCCGCAGCCCCCGGTGATCCGCAGCCCCCGATGATCCGCAGCCCCCGATGATCCGCAGCCACCGGTGATCCGCATCCCCCGGTGATCCGCAGCGCCGGATGACCGGCCCTCGGCCCTCCGCCGAGGCGCCGCAGGCGTCAGTCGCGCGGATGCGCGAGGCCGTAGGCCAGTCCCCACGCACCGTGGGCCAGGAGCAGTGCCCCGGTCATGAGCCAGCCGCCGCTGTGCCGCCGCAGCCCCCACGCCACGAGCGGTACGCCCGCGGCCAGCTGCGCGAGGGCCAGGGCACGGGCCCGGGGGCCGCCGGTCCAGGGCATCCAGGGGCCGAGGCGGCTGTGCTCGACGGTGCCGCGTTCGGCGACCGCCTCCCGCCAGCCCGGCCACTCGACCGGGAGGCTGTCCGGCTGGAGCCGCGCGGCTTCCCGGAGGCGCTGGGCGGGTTCCCCGGGTGCCAGCCCGGGCGGCAGTGAGACGCCCACGCGCGCGAGGACCGCGAGCAGACCGCGCAGGCGGGTACGGGCGTCGGCCGCGGTGTCGGGTTTCGTGAGCTGGTCGAGAGCCTGGAGGTCCAGGACGGGGTCGAGACCCACGCGCGCGGCGAAGGTCCGCATCGCCTCGTCCTCCCCCGCCGGGACACCGCTGGTGAGCCAGACGAACCCGACCGGGCGGCGGAAGCCGGACGCCAGCGTGTAGCCCGCGTGGTCGGCGTCCCACCAGAGGGCGAGGACGGGCCAGGGCGCACCGACGGCGAGGGCCGTGGCCCAGCCGGTGACGACACGGTCGACGGGCTCGGCGCCGTCGCGCCAGGGCCGGCCCTCGGGGACGAGCACGCTCCAGTCGTCGCCCGCCCGGGTGAGCTGCATGGGTTCGCGCAGCAGGTGGGCGACGGGGGCGACGGCCCCGGGCGCCGCCCGGCACAGCAGCAGTGCCCCGGGCCCGGGACCTGCGGAGGCGGCTTCCGTCATGGTCACACGCTAGGGCGAATCACCCACCTTTGAGCACTTTTGGCGGCCCAGTCATCCCCAAAACGGGTGTCTTGACTTTCCGGGCCCGCGATATATCGTGATTGAAGCAGACGCGATATGGCGCGTCGAGTCGGGGAGGTCTGCACCATGTCCGAGTGGTCCGTCACGGAACCGAGGAAGCTCACCTTCGACGAGCCCGTGAGCACACTCCACGTACGCCTCGTCAACGGAACGGTGAACGTGGTGGGCACGGACGAGGGTTCCGCCCGCCTGGAGATCTCGGAGATCGAGGGCCCTCCCCTGGTGGTGACACAGCAGGACGGCACCCTCACGGTCGCCTACGAGGACCTGCCCTGGAAGGGCTTCCTCACCTGGCTGGACCGCAAGGGCTGGCGCCGCAGCGCGGTGGTCTCCCTGGCCGTCCCGGCCGGGACCCGGGTGGAGGTGGGTGTGGTCGGCGCGGCAGCCGTGGTCTCCGGGATCGACGGCCCGTCGACGATCAAGGGGGTCACGGGCGACACCACCCTCGTGGGCCTCTCCGGCCCGGTTCGCGCCAAGACCGTCTCCGGCAGCCTGGAGGCCCAGGACGTGACCGGCGACCTCCGGTTCCAGTCCGTCTCCGGCGACCTCACGGTGGTCGAGGGCTCCGGCCCCTCCGTGCAGGCCGACTCGGTCAGCGGCTCCATGATCGTCGACCTCGACCCGGACGGCCCCACGGACGTGCGGCTGAACAGCGTCTCGGGCGAGATCGCGATCCGGCTCCCCCACCGGGCGGACGCGGAGGTCGAGGCCAACACGGCGAGCGGTGCCATCTCCAACGCCTTCGACGGCCTGCGGGTGCGCGGCCAGTGGGGCGCCCACAAGATCACCGGCCGCCTCGGCGCGGGCACCGGCAAGCTGCGGGCCACCACCGTCTCCGGCTCCATCGCCCTGCTGCGCCGACCGGCCGACGAGGACGAGGCCGACGCACCCCGGGAGGCACGCCCCGCCACCGATACACCCCAGGACGCACACCCCGGCACCGACGACCCAGCGGCACCCCCGGACAGCAGCCCGCGGGACGACTCGGGAGACAATTCCGTCTCCGGCCCGGGCGATGGCGCCACCAGCGCCCCGGCCGACGGCACGACCGACAAGAAGGTGCTCTGACATGCCCCCCGTCTTCGCCCATGGCCGCCTCCGGCTCTACCTGCTGAAGCTGCTGGACGAGGCTCCCCGACACGGCTACGAGGTGATCCGCCTCCTGGAGGAGCGCTTCCAGGGGCTGTACGCACCGTCGGCGGGCACGGTCTACCCGCGCCTGGCCAAGCTGGAGGCGGAGGGCCTGGTCACCCACACCACCGAGGGCGGCCGCAAGGTGTACTCGATCACGGACGCGGGCCGCGCCGAACTGGCCGACCGCAGCGGCGAGCTGGCCGACCTGGAGCTGGAGATCCGGGAGTCGGTCGCGGAGCTGGCCGCCGAGATCCAGGCCGACGTACGCGGAGCCGCGGGCGACCTGCGCCGCGAGATGCGCGCCGCGGCGACCGAAGCCCGCCGGGGCAACGGCACCGGACCCCCCGGCGCGGAGGGCACCCCGTACGGCGACTTCTCCTCGTACGGCGACAAGGAGACCTGGCGCATCGCCAAGGAGGAGATGCGCCGCGCCCGGCAGGAGTGGAAGGAGCAGGCCCGGCGCGCCAAGGACGAGAGCCGCCGCGCCCGCGAGGAAGCCCAGCGGGCCCGCCGCCAGGCGAAGGAGGCCCAGGAGCAGGCCCGCGCCCAGGCCCAGGAGCAGGTGCAGCGCATCGCCCGCCGGGTCCAGGAACAGGTGCAGGACCACTTCGCCCGCGGCGACTGGCCGACGGGCCTGCGCGAGGGCCTGAGCGAACTGGCCAAGGAGATGGGCGAGTTCGGCAAGGACTACGGCAAGGAGTTCGGCTTCGACTGGACCGGCACGGGCAGCGGCACGGCGGCGGGCAAGCCGGCACCGGAGCCGGCCGGCTCACAGCCCGCGGAGGGCTTCCCAGCCTCCTACGAACCGGCCTGGGCCCACGAGGACGCCGCAGACTCCACCGGCGACCCCGCCCGCGACCTCGACCGCCTCCTCGACCGCTTCCGGGACGACATCCGCGACGCGGCCCGCGACCACGGCGTCACCTCCGACCAGCTGCGTGACGCCCGCCGCCACCTGTCGACGGCGGCGGCCCACATAGGGGCGCTCCTGCGCACCCCGAAGCAGTAGGAGACCCCGGCTCATCCGGCCTTGGCCTCGCCACCGCCGCCGTACAGCACCCGCACCAGGGACTCGTACGTCACCCCGTGGTCGGCGAGGACCTCGGCCGGCACGCCGGGGCGCATGGTCAGGGCGAGCAGGATGTGCTCGTCACCGATGTGCCGGTCCCGCTGCGCGAGAGCCACCCGCAGCGACCTCTCCAGCACGTCCTTGGCGCCCCGCCCGAAGGAGGAACGTCCCGACCACCACCGCTTGTCCGTGCGGTCGCCGGACATCGCCCCGACCCCGTGCACCTCCTCCACCCGGGCGACGATCTCCGCCACGTCGATCCCCAGCCCGGCGAGCGCGTCGCTCTCGGCCCGGGACAGCCCGGCCCGCCTCCGCGCCTCGCGCAGCGCCTCCCGCACGGACTCCTTGCCCTCACCGAGCCCCGAAGCCGCGAGTGCGAAGGCCCCACGACTGCCGTCCCGATCGAGGACGGCGAGCAGCAGATGCTCCGGCTCCACACACTGCCCGCCCCCACCACCCCCCTCCACGTACTCGAACGCGCTCTTCACCACATCCCGGGCATCTTTCGTGAACCGCTCGAACATCAATGCCTCCCGTACTTCTTGTGCACGGCCTGCCTGCTCACACCGAGTTCGCCGGCGATCTCCTGCCACGACCAGCCCTGGTTGCGCGCATTGCGCACCTGAACGGCTTCCAGTTGCTCCAGCAGCCTGCGCAGCGCGGCGACGGCCCGCAGGCCGACCCGCGGATCACGGTCACCGGCACGCTCGGCCAGATCGGTTGCTTCGGTCATGACGTCAACCTACGTTGACAAACCCCGTGTGTCAACCACAGTTGACACGCCAACGGCCGGCCCGAATCCGGACCGGCCGTTCGACTCACACACACCGCACCTCAGGGATTGGTCAGCACGACCTTCCCGAACTGCTCACCCGAAGCGAGCCGCTCGAAGCCCTCACGCGCACGGTCCATGGGCAGGACCTCGTCGATGACGGGCCGCACACCGGTGGCGGCACAGAAAGCAAGAAGATCCTCCAGCTCGTCCTTGGTCCCCATGGTGGACCCGACGACCTTGAGCTCCAGGAAGAAGATCCGGGTCAGCTCGGCGTGCGAGGGCCGGTCGCCACTGGTGGCACCGGAAATCACCAGAGTGCCGCCGGGCTTCAGCGACTTCACGGAATGCGACCAGGTGGCGGCACCCACGGTCTCGATCACGGCGTCGACCCGCTGCGGCAGCCGCGCCCCGGCCTCCAGCGCCTCCACGGCCCCCAGCTCCAGGGCCCGCTTCCGCTTGGCCTCGTCCCGGCTGGTGGCGAAGACCCGGAGCCCGGCGGCCTTCCCCAGCACGATGGCGGCCGTGGCGACACCACCGCCGGCGCCCTGCACCAGCACCGAGTCACCGGGCCGCACCCCCGCGTTGGTGAACAGCATCCGGTACGCGGTCAGCCAGGCCGTGGGCAGACAGGCGGCCTCCTCGAAGGAGAGCTCCTTGGGCTTGGGCAGGATGTTCCAGGTCGGCACGGCGACCTGCTCCGCGAAGGTGCCCTGGTAGCGCTCGGTCAGGATGGAACGGGGTTCCTTCGGGCCGACCCCGTGCCCGCTCTGTCCGATCACGGAGTGCAGGACGACCTCGTTGCCGTCCTCGTCGACACCGGCGGCGTCACAGCCGAGGATCATCGGCAGCTTGTCCTCTGCGAGGCCTACACCGCGCAGGGACCAGAGGTCGTGGTGGTTGAGGGAGGCGGCCTTGACCGTGACGGCGCTCCAGCCGGGGCGGACCTCGGGAGCCGGGCGCTCCCCCAACTCCAGGCCGGACAGCGGCTGGTCGCGGTCGATTCGGGCGGCGTAGACAGCGAACATGACCTTGACGATAGGTTCCCCGACGAACCGAAGGAACCATACGGGCCTGTGAGACACACCCTCTTGCCAGGAGCGGGACACCGCTGCTGAGGCCGGGTGGGCCCGCAGCTAGGGCGGCTGAGCGGCAGCCACGACGCGCCCGCACCCGCCGGACCACGGAAGGGGACGTGTCGGGGGGTGTCCGCCCGCAGCGGTTGGCGCGTCAACGCCAGTCAGTCGGTAAGTAGGTCCATCGCGCCGTTCCGAGGACGGACACCCCCCGGCGCGGCCCCGACCCACCCCCCGGCGTCAGGCGAAGACGCGCACCCCCACCACCCGCACAGGCCCCCCGGAACCACCCGAACAGCCGATCCCCCCGGCAAAGAAATGACCCCGCCCGAACCAGCCCGGACGGGGCCACCTCACACAACAACCGGCAACGTCAGCGCCGAGCCACACCCTCGGCCCGAGCAGCCGCCGCCACCGCCGCCGTCACCGCAGGCGCGACCCGCTCGTCGAACGGCGACGGGATGACGTAGTCGGCCGCGAGGTCGTCCCCGACCACGGCCGCCAGCGCCTCCGCGGCGGCCAGCTTCATCCCCTCGGTGATCCGGGAGGCCCGCACCTGCAGCGCCCCCGCGAAGATCCCCGGAAACGCCAGCACGTTGTTGATCTGGTTCGGGAAGTCCGACCGCCCGGTGGCGACCACCGCCGCGTACTTGTGCGCGACCTCGGGATGCACCTCCGGGTTCGGGTTCGCCATGGCGAAGACGAACGCACCCTCGGCCATGGACGCGACCGCGGACTCCGGCACGGTCCCTCCCGAGACCCCGATGAACACATCGGCCCCGGCCAGCGCCGCCTCCAGCGACCCGCTGATCCCCGCCTTGTTCGTGAACCCGGCCAGCTCCCGCTTCACCGGCGTGAGGTCGTCCCGGTCCGCCGACACGACACCCTTGCGGTCGGCCACCGCGACATCCCCGATCCCGGCCTCGACCAGCATCTTCGCGATGGCGACACCCGCCGCACCAGCGCCGGAGATGACGGCCCGCAGGTCCCCGACCGCCCGCCCGCTCAGCCGCGCGGCGTTCCGCAGGGCGGCCAGCGTCACGACCGCCGTACCGTGCTGGTCGTCGTGGAAGACCGGAATGTCCAGCCGCTCCTGCAGCTTCCGCTCGATCTCGAAGCACCGCGGCGCCGAGATGTCCTCCAGGTTGACCCCGCCGAACGACGGCGCGAGCCGCACCACCGTCTCGACGATCTCGTCGACGTCCGTGCAGTTCAGCGCGATGGGGACCGCGTCCACGCCGCCGAACTGCTTGAACAGAATCGCCTTGCCCTCCATCACGGGGAGGGAGGCCTCGGGCCCGATGTCACCGAGCCCCAGCACGGCCGTACCGTCCGTCACGACGGCGACGACCGACGACTTCCACGTGTAGTCGTGCACCAGCTCCGGCTGCTCGGCGATCGCGCTGCACACCTTCGCGACGCCGGGCGTGTACGCCAGGGACAGGTCGTCCTTGTCACGGACCGGCACGGTGGCCTGCACGGCCATCTTGCCGCCGCGGTGCAGCGCGAACGCCGGGTCGAAGGAGTCGAGGGGCTCCGCACCGCCCTCGCCGCCCGTATCTCCGGTCTTGCTCTCGCTGCGAGGATTGACGATCTCCGCTGCCACTTGGTTCTACCCCTTAGATCTTCTTCGGTTTGAGGGTGGCCACTCCTGGTGAGGGGTGGGCGGGACCGCGTACGGCCATGGTCGTGCTGTGTACGTGATACGTACGGGCGCGTACGCGACGGGCGCGCCGCACACGCGCCCTGAGCCCCGGATGAGGGGTGTAAAGACCCTTCTTACCGGACGGACGCCGCCGACGACGAGTCCATAACGCGAAGGTCACATGCCGGCGCCCTGACTCTTCGTCCAAAATCAGGACAAGGCCTGGACAAACCATCGACAACCGCTCATGCGTCGGCGAAGCCCTCGGCCCCCGTCTCGAAATCCCGGGATATGCCGAAGATCTTCCGGCCGGAAGGAATGATTCCCACAGAAGGTCCGGCCGTGATGTACCGGAGTGGTGCGGTTCGGGGGTCGCCCGTTATCCGATTTTGACATGGCTGGCCCCCAGAATGGCGCAGTCCGAATGGCAAGATGCCGTAATCACACGAGGTCGCGACACTCGAAGACGTGTGTTCTCGTCGACCCACGGCACTGCCGAACCTCGGCAGTCCACGGCACTGCCGACCCCTCGGCAGTCCACGGCACTGCCGGCACCGCCGGCAGTCCAGGCGCTGCCGAACCCATCGGCGGCGTCCCGCCCCATCGGCAACTCCACCCATCCGCCGGAGGAACCCACCATGACCGCAAGCTCCACCCGTCGTACGACCGCCGCCCGCTCCCGGCTAGCAGCGGTCGGTGCGATCGCGGTCGCAGGCGCGCTGATGCTCACCGGCTGCGGTGACCAGACCAAGGACAACGGGTCCAGCGACACGGCGGCCTCGGCCCCGCTCGCCGACAAGTTGCCCAAGGCCATCCGCGACAAGGGCGTCATCAAGGTCGGTTCCGACATCGCCTACGCCCCGGTCGAGTTCAAGGACAGCTCGGGCAAGACGGTCGGCATCGACCCGGACCTCGCCGCCGCCATGGGCAAGCAGCTCGGGGTCGACTTCCAGTTCGAGAACGGCACCTTCGACACGCTGATCACGGGTCTGCGCTCCAAGCGGTACGACATCGCCATGTCCGCGATGACCGACACCAAGGACCGCCAGGAGGGCATCGACTCCGACACCGGCAAGAAGGTCGGCGAGGGCGTCGACTTCGTGGACTACTTCACCGCCGGTGTCTCGATCTACACCAAGAAGGGCGACGACCAGGGCATCAAGACCTGGTCCGACCTGTGCGGCAAGAAGATCGTGCTGCAGCGCGGCACGGTCTCCGAGGACCTTGCCAAGGCCGAGTCGAAGAAGTGCCCGGCCGGCAAGAAGATCGCCATCGAGCCGTTCGACAACGACCAGCAGGCCCAGACCCGCCTGCGCGCGGGCGGTGCCGACGCCGGCTCGTCCGACTTCCCGGTCGCCGCGTACGCCGTGAAGACCTCCGGCGGCGGCAAGGACTTCCAGCTGGTCGGCGAGCAGGTCGAGGCCGCGCCGTACGGCATCGCGGTCGCCAAGAACCAGACGCAGCTGCGGGACGCCCTCAAGGCCGCGCTGGACGCGATCATCGACAACGGCGAGTACGACAAGATCATGAAGAAGTGGGGCGTCACGGACGGCGCCGTCAAGGAAGCCACCATCAACGGCGGCAAGTGACCGCGACGCAGCGGCACTGAAAGGCAACACCCGTGACTGTTGACATCGACAAGACGGCGGCGGACACGCCCCCGTCCGGCCCGGAGGCCATCAAGGCCATCCCGGTCCGGCACTACGGGCGGTACGTCTCCGCCGTCGTCGCCCTCGCCCTGCTGGGCGGCATCGTCTACGCGTTCTCCCAGGGCAAGATCAACTGGGACGCGATCCCGGACTACTTCTTCGACGACCGCATCCTGGACGGCGTCGGCAAGACGCTCCTGCTGACCGTCCTGTCCATGGCGATCGGCATCATCGGCGGTGTCCTGCTCGCCGTGATGCGCCTGTCGAAGAACCCGGTGACCTCGTCGATCGCGTGGTTCTACATCTGGTTCTTCCGCGGCACCCCGGTCCTGGTCCAGCTGATCGTCTGGTTCAACCTGGGCCTGGTCTTCGAGTACATCAACCTCGGGCCGTTCTACAAGGACGAGTGGTCGGACTTCATGACCCCGTTCCTGACGGCGCTGCTGGGCCTCGGCCTCAACGAGGCCGCGTACATGGCGGAGATCTGCCGGGCCGGTCTGCTCTCGGTCGACGAGGGCCAGACCGAGGCGTCGCACGCGCTGGGCATGAGCCACACCAGGACGCTGCGCCGGATCGTCATCCCGCAGGCGATGCGCGTGATCGTGCCGCCGACGGGCAACGAGGTCATCAACATGCTGAAGACGACCTCGCTGGTCTCGGTCGTCCAGTACCCCGAACTGCTCCGCGCCGCCCAGGACATCGGCCAGACCTCCGGCGCCCCCGCCGAGATGCTGTTCCTGGCGGCTGCCTGGTACCTGCTGCTGACCTCGGTCTTCAGCGTCGGCCAGTACTACCTGGAGCGGTACTACGCGCGTGGTTCGAGCCGGTCGCTCCCGGCCACGCCGTTCCAGAAGATCAAGGCGAACGTGCTGTCCCTGTCCAACCGCTCGTCGACGACGGGAGGCACCGCATGACCGCCATGGTGAAGGCCGAGGGCGTCCACAAGTCCTTCGGCCCCGTCGAGGTCCTCAAGGGCATCGACCTGGAGGTGAAGTCCGGCGAGGTGTTCTGCCTCATCGGACCGTCCGGTTCCGGCAAGTCGACCTTCCTGCGGTGCATCAACCACCTGGAGAAGATCAACGCCGGCCGCCTGTACGTCGACGGCGAGCTGGTCGGCTACCGGCAGAAGGGCGACAAGCTCTACGAGCTGAAGGACAGCGAGGTCGCCCGCAAGCGCCGGGACATCGGCATGGTCTTCCAGCGCTTCAACCTGTTCCCGCACATGACGGCCGTGGAGAACGTCATGGAGGCGCCGGTCCAGGTCAAGGGCGTGAACAAGAGCCAGGCCCGGCTGCGCGCCCTGGAGCTGCTGGACCGGGTGGGCCTGGCCGACAAGGCGGGCAACTACCCCTCGCAGCTCTCCGGCGGCCAGCAGCAGCGCGTCGCCATCGCCCGGGCCCTCGCCATGGACCCGAAGCTGATGCTGTTCGACGAGCCGACCTCGGCGCTCGACCCGGAGCTGGTCGGTGACGTCCTGGACGTGATGCGCGACCTCGCCGAGTCCGGCATGACGATGATCGTCGTCACCCACGAGATGGGCTTCGCCCGCGAGGTGGGCGACAGCCTGGTCTTCATGGACGGCGGTGTGGTGGTCGAATCCGGCCACCCGCGCGAGGTGCTGACCAACCCGCAGCACGAGCGGACGAAGTCGTTCCTTTCCAAGGTGCTCTGACGGTACGCACGGCGAGGGGGCGGTACGGGATCTCCGTACCGCCCCCTTCGCGTCCGTCGCGCGGTCTACTTCAGGGCGAGCAGCAGGGTGTCCGAGGGTGAGCACCACACCGGCCTGGCCTCGCCGAACCCCTTCTCGCGCAGCACGCGCGCGTGCCACGCCACCGACGGCATGTCACCGTCCGCGTGGTCGCCGTAGATCTCGTAGCGCCGGGCCGTGGGCTCGGCGAGGACCGGGTCCTTGGCGGCCAGCTGCCACCACTCGGTCCAGCCGAGGACGCCGGATTCCCTGGCCTGTTCCATGCGGGCGTGGCGCTGCGCGCGCTCGGCGGCGTTGATCCGGGGCGTCGTGTCGTCGATCATGTGGTCCGCGTTCATGAAGACACCGCCGTCGCGGACGAGTCCCGCGACCTGGCCGTAGAGGTCCGCGAGGGGTTCCCGGTGCAGCCAGTGCAGGGCCGTCGCGGTCAGGACGGCGTCGTACGAGTCGTGCGGCAGCTTCGCGGGCCAGTCGGGGTCCTTGAGGTCGGCGGTGACCAGGGTGACCCGGTCGTCGCTCGCGAAGGTGCCCTCGGCGATGGCGAGCAGCGCCGGGTCGAGGTCGACGCCGGTGCTGGTGGCGTCAGGGAACCGGTCGAGCAGCCGGGCGGTGATGCTGCCGGTGCCGCAGGCGAGGTCGAGCACGCGCGGGGCGGTGCCCACGACGGCCTCGACCATGTCGAGCATGATCGCGAACCGCTCCTCGCGGTCGGGCAGGTACCACTCCTGCTGCCGGTCCCAGCTCTTCTGCCAGGCCTGCCAGTCGGCGGTGGCGGTGGTGGTGTCCGCGTCCGTCATCGAGCCCCTCCCTCGTAATACCCTGGAAGCACCATCAGCTGTTACAAGTGCGCGCTCACGACAATAAAGCCCCTCCGTAAGGACTACAAGTGGAACTGGCCTATTACTCGGACTATGCCGTGCGCCTCGTCAACACCGAGGAGCCGGCCCGGGGCAAGGACGCCCTGACGTCGGTCGAGGCCGTCCGTGATCTGTTCGGCGGCCAGCAGTCGGCGGCGCGCCGCGCCACGGACGCGGACGTGACCCGCTTCCGCTCGGTCCGGGCCCGGCTGCGCGCGGTCTTCGAGGCGGCCGACGGCGGCGACGAGCAACTCGCCGTGGACCTGCTGAACTCACTGCTGCTGGAGTTCCCGGTGAGCCCGCAGATCTCCGGGCACGACTTCCGCGACGACGACGGCCGTCCCCTGTGGCACATGCACCTGGCGGACCACCCGTCCAACGCGACCGCGGGCTACGCGGCGATCGCGGCGATGGGCCTGGCGTTCCACCTCACCGAGTACGGCGTGGACCGCCTCGGCCTGTGCGAGGCAGCGCCCTGCCGCAACGCCTACCTCGACACCTCCACCAACCGCTCCCGGCGCTACTGCTCCGACCGCTGCGCGACCCGCGCCAACGTCGCGGCCTACCGGGCCCGCAAACGCCTGGAGGCGGCCCGGCCCGACCTGCCCGAGAAGACCGGCCTGGCGGCCGAGAGCACCCAGCCGAGCAGCGCCCAGGGCGAACGCCGGCGGGACCCGAGCGGCCGGTAGCGGAAGCGGACCCGCCCCAGCACGAGGTCGTCGGGCACGACGCCGTAGTCGGTGCTGTCGCCGCCGGCGTAGGCGTTGTCGCCGAGCACCCACCAGCCGTTCTCGCGCCGCTGGACGGCCCGCTTGACGACCAGCAGGTCCTGCTGGAAGGGGTGCCGCAGCACGACGACGTCACCGGGCTTGATCCGGGCCCCGTAATGCACCAGCAGCCGGTCCCCGTGGTACAAGGTGGGCACCATGGACGGCCCGGTCACCTCGGCCACCCCGAACGGCGCGGCCGGCCCTCCCCGCTCGGACTCCTGCGACAGCTCCGGCATCACCCGGCACCTCCCCGGTTCTTCCTCCACCAGTCTCAGTCTCACCCCGGACTTTTGTCCTAAGCCCATGGGGGCACTCGCGAAAAGCCTTCCCCCAAGGAGTAATGTCCCCTGTGAGAAGACGATCACGAGGAAGGAATGCTCCATGCTTTCCCGCCTGTTTGCCCCCAAGGTCAAGGTCAGCGCACACTGCGACCTTCCCTGCGGTGTCTACGACCCCGCCCAGGCCCGCATCGAGGCGGAGTCGGTCAAGGCCGTCCAGGAGAAGATGGCCGGAAACGACGACCCGCACTTCCAGGCCCGCGCCACCGTCATCAAGGAGCAGCGTGCCGAGCTCGCGAAGCACCACGTCTCGGTGCTGTGGAGCGACTACTTCAAGCCGCCGCACTTCGAGAAGTACCCGGAGCTGCACCAGCTGGTCAACGACACCCTGAAGGCCCTGTCGGCCGCCAAGGGCTCCACCGACCCGGCGACCGGACAGAAGGCGCTGGACTACATCGCCCAGATCGACAAGATCTTCTGGGAGACCAAGAAGGCTTGATCTTGGATCATGCCGTTTGACCTGCGATTTCCTTGGTCGCTTGGTCTTCCGGTCCGCACCCGGTCCGCAGGCCGCCGAGTACGGCGTCCATGACGGTCCGGGTGCGGTCTTCTTCCCCCGGCCACAGGTGGGCGTAGATCCGCAGCGTGATGACGGCGGACGCGTGGCCGAGGACGAGTTGGACCTGCTTGACACTTGCCCCGCCTGCGATGAGGGCGGAGGCGAAGAAGTGGCGCAGGTCGTGGGTCACCATGTGTGGCAGCTCGACGGGCTTGCGGCCCTCGCGTTCGGCCGTCGCGTTCTCCGCTGCCTGGAGGGTCCTGCGGGCGCAGTTCCACTCCGTCTTCCAGCGGCGGTAGTTGAGGGGCTCGCCTTCCTCCATCGTGAACAGCCACTCCTTGGAGGGGCGTGCCGCGAGGTGCGCGAGGAGCGCGTCGGTGACCACTTCGCCGACCGGGACGGTACGCCGGGACTTGGCCGTCTTCGGCGGGCCTATTTTTCCGGACTGGAGACGCTGGCGCTCGACGCGGATGGTGCCCGCCTTGAAGTCGACGTCCGACACCTTCAGGCCGAGCAACTCGCCTATTCGCAAGCCTGATCCGGCGAGAGTGACGATCGCCGCGCGGATGTACGGCGGCATCACGCGGGCCGTGGCCTCGACTTGCGCGACCGTGGGCGGGGTGACCTCCTCGTCCGGCATGGGCGGGAGGGTGATCCGGCGACACGGGCTGGACGCGATGACCTTGTCCTCGACGGCCGCGGTCATGAGGCGTACGAGGACGTCGTAGACGTTGCGCACACTGCCTGGGCCGAGAAGCTCCGACAGGCTCTTGAAGAGCACCTGGAGGTCGTTGCGGCGTATCGCCGCCATCGCGCGGGAGCCCAGCGCCGGGACGAGGTGCAGCCGCAGCGCGTTGTCGGTGATGCGCTCACCCGCCTCGCTCGCGATGAGCGACTCCTCCCACTTCTTCGCGTACTTCTCGAACGTGATCCGTCCGGCGCGAGGATCCACGTACTGACCCGTCACGATGCTGGCCGTGACCTCGTCGAGCCAGCGCTGGGCGTCGAGCTTGCGGTCAAAGTGGCGGGCGTGCTCCTTGCCGTCGAGGTCGCGGTAGCGGGCCCGCCATTTGCCGTTGGGGCGCTTTTGGATGTTGGCCAAGTGGCTTCTCCCTTGGGTTGGTTATCGGTAGTAGCCGCCGCCCTCGATGTACTCGGTGAGGGTGCGGGCGTCGCGCTCCTCGCCCATGAGGCGAAGGCACTGTTCGTGGATGGCCCGAGAGCTGTCGGGGTGGGCCTGGATGTGCTCGGCGATGCCGACGACGGCGTGATGCAGGCGGTCCTCGGCGTCGCGTGTCTCGTAGTACGCCTCGACGGCCTCATGGACGAGCCGTCTGCTGTCGAGGTCCAGCCCTTCCAGCGGCGGGGACATCAGCTCTTCAAGGGGCAGCTCGAAGACGCGAGCGAAGGCGAGGGCTTCGTCGACATTGATGCGGCGGCGCGGGGTGCCGTTCTCGATGCGCCAGACCGCGGTCTGGTTCATCTTGACGCCGGCCTTGGACACCCGATCCGCCAGCTCGATCGTGCTCCACCCCCTGACTTCGCGCTCCAGTGCCACCCGCGCGGCGATGTTGCCCTCGCTGTAGAGCAGCGGCACCTCACCACCGTCGACCTTGTCGCCTGCCATCGAACCTCCATCCTGACCGTTGCTTTCCCAATTGAAACATGAGCTTCCCGATTTGGCTAACCGGCGATCGTCGAGTACAACCTATGCAGACCGAATTGCCAACTAGTCGATTGGGAATGCATGCGATATCTGACCACCGCCGAGGTCGCCGAGCGCTACCGCACAGCGGAGAGCACCGTCCGCTACTGGCGCCAGATCGAGAAGGGACCGCGCAGCATCAAGATCGGCAAGCGGGTGCTGTACCCCGAGGCCGAGCTGCTGCGGTACGAGCGGGCTCTGATCGACGGCCGAGACGAGTGGGGGCTGGCCTCCTGAGCCGTCGGCGCCCCCGGACACAGCAACGGCCCTCGGCGCGCCAACGCCGAGGGCCGGAGATTCCCCTGCCGATCGCCCATCCCTGAACGAACGAGCTGGTGAGGGGCGGGACCTTGCCCGTCCTGTCCCTCACCGGAGAGGAACGTCTATGGAGGACTCTACGTCCCCCACCACCACGAGCACATCCCCCGCCGCCTGGCCCACAACTGCGGTCCCCGGCGAGGGCATCCCCTGGAGCCGCGGGGACCGGCACTCCGCTGATGCTGAGTCAGGGGACCGTCCCCGCGACGCATCCGGTCCCTTGTCACCGCAAGCCACGGTCCCGATACCCGCATCCGGTGGAAACGCGCAGGCCAGCAGCGTGACAAAGGGGACCGGTCCCCAAGACGCAGACGTTGCACCAGGGGACCGCAATGGGGACCGGGACAACGGCTCCCACGTCCCGCCGGGGACCGACACTCCCGTGGAGCGGGCCGAGAAACACAAGATCGCGGCATCCGATGCCGGGTCAGTCACCGCAGGCCATGAAGGCGCGGGGGTCCAGGTAGCTGCTGACGGGGTCGCGCTGCTGGACGAGTTGCGGGCAGCGATCGGCAAGTACGTAGTGCTGCCCAGCGAGGAGGCGCTGACCGCGGTCACCCTGTGGGTTGCAGCCACGCACATCCAGACGGCTCTGCAGCATGCGCCGCGTCTGGCGGTGGTGAGCCCGACGAAGGGCTGCGGCAAGTCCCGGGTTCTGGACGTGCTCCACGAGACCGTGCACCAGCCGATGATGACGGTGAACACCTCGCCGGCGGTCATCTTCCGGGTCATCGGCAAGAACCCGCCCACCCTGCTGGTGGACGAGGCGGACACCATTTTTAGCCCCAAGGCGAGTGGTGACAGTGAGATCCTGCGCGGCCTGCTGAATGCCGGGCACCAGCGCAACCGGCCCGCCTGGCGGATCTCCGGTCCGGAGCACAAACCCACCCCGTTCCCCACCTTCGCCATGGCCGCCATCGCAGGGATCGGCGACCTGCCGGACACGGTCATGGACCGGGCGGTGGTGCTGCGGATGCAGAAGCGCAAGCCGGGCGAGAAGGTCACCCCCTTCCGCTCCCGGTATTCGGTGCCCGAACTCAACGCGCTGCGTGATCAGCTGGCCGCCTGGCTGGGCCCGCTGCGCGGGCGGGCTGCCCGCATGGTGCCGCAGATGCCGGTGGAGGACCGGGCGGCGGATACCTGGGAGCCGCTGGTCATCATCGCCGACCTGGCTGGCGGCCACTGGCCCGCCCAGGCTCGTGCCGCCTGCCTGGCCATGACCCGCCATGAGGCGGTCCAGGACGAGCAGAGCAGTCTGAAGACGCGGCTGCTGCGCGACATCCATCGCATCTTCGCGCAGGCGGACAACCCCGAGGCCCTGGCCACCCAGGATCTGGTCGCCGCTCTGATGCAGGACGCCGAGGCCCCGTGGGCGGAGCACGGCACCAAAGGATTGAACGCCTACCACCTGAGCAACCTGCTGCGGGACTTCAACATCAGCCCGGCCAACTACCGGTTCGACAAGGGCAGGCAGGCCAAGGCGTACATGCGCAACCGGTTCCTGGATGCCTGGGCCCGCAACTGCCCCGACCTCGTCGAGGCGGTACACGAGCCCGAACACGGCACTGCCCCTGCCCGCATGGCCTTGGGCAAGCCGCCCACCGCCCCGGCGGGGACGCTGCCCGTCGGCCCGCCCGGTAGCCCCGCCGGACCCAGGCGCACTCTCTGATACCACCGGGGTCCGTATCACTTCGTCGCCTCCGTCCCCGCGCAGGTCAGCGCGGGGACGGACTCTCTCGCCGGGACGGAGCTCTCCGTACCTGCCCGCGTGTCCGTACCTGCGCTGACCAGGCATGCGACGGATGCGACGGACGTGACACAGCCCCATCCCCTCCCCATCGGAGCACCACCATGCACACTGAGAACGACACGAACCCCATTTCTTCCCGCCGCTGGGGTTGGTTCAGCCGGGACCGACGAACAGCAGCAAGCTGGAGCGAACGAGCCCCTAAAGGGGCTTCGTCCGCGCTTGCCCCCGCCCCTGGGGTGGCGGAGGAAGAGGGGGCCGGGCGCCAGCGGGCACACGAGCCTGGGGAGGGGGTGAACGGTCCCCGCAGCACGTCTGCCGCCGACAGCCCCCAGCAGCCCGTCGCCGACTCCGTCACCTCACACGCCGAGCCGTCTGCCCGTCCTCAACCGCCCGCCGCCGTTGAGCAGCCCTCGTGGCGTGAGCCCGACGCTCCCGCGCTGCCTGCCCGGATGAACCGCAAGCGCACCACCGAGAAGCGCGACCAGGAGAAGAAGATCCGCTTTACCCCGACGGCGGTCCGCCTCATCGACGCAGAGGCCAAACGGCGCCGCCAGAAGTTCGCCGGCTTCGTCGGCGACGCCGCCCTCGCCGTCGTCGGCAAGGCGGGCATGGTCGGCAGTCCAGAGGACGACCCCATCCGCCCGCTGGTGGAGGCCATCGAAGCGCACACCAAGGCGCTGAACCGGATCGGCACCAACCTCAACCAGATCACGGCAGCCGTCCACTCCGGCGCGATACCCGAGCGCGCCGAGGCCGCCCTCGACCGCATTGAGCAGGCCGCCCAGGCCAGTTACGCACTGATGGACCAGCTCCTGGCGGAAGGGGCCGGTCATGGTGCCTGACGTCTCCACCGGCTCCAGCACGCTCGGCCTGATCAACTACCTCTTCGGCAAAGGGCGGCGCGACGAGCATACGGACCCCCACATCGTCGCCGCCTGGGACATGGCCGGCGCTCCCGACCCCGGCCGCGACCCAACCGCCACCTACACCCAGCTCGCCCGGCGCTTGGACCACCACGTCGACCTGCGCACCCGCGAGCTGGGCGGCAAGAAGCCGCCACAACACGTGTGGCACTGCCCCGTACGCACCGCGCCTGGCGACCGCTACCTCACCGACACCGAGTGGGCCGAGGTCGCCCGCCGCGTCGTCGCCGCCACGGGCATCGCCCCCGACGGCGACGAGAAGGCGTGCCGATGGATCGCGGTCCGGCACGCCGACGACCACATCCACATCATGGCCACCACCGTCCGCGCAGACGGCCGCCGCCCCCGTATGAATCGGGACGGTTGGCGAGCCCAGCGCGAATGCCGAAAAATCGAGGCCGAGTTCGGGCTGCGCCGCCTGAAGTCCGGCGACCTCACCGCCCCGCGTACCCCCACCGGCGCCGAGCGCGCGAAGGCTGAGCGCCAAGGCCAGGAAAAGGCCGCGCGGGAGTGGCTGCGCGAGCAGGCGTACGCGGTCGCCGCTGCCGTACGCAGCATCGACGAGTACTTCAACGTGCTGCGCTCGCTCGGCATCCAGGTCAGGCTGCGCATCGGCCCCGAGACCGGCGAGGTGACCGGCTACAGCCTGGCCGCGCCCGGCGACACCAGCAGGGGTGAGCCCATCTGGTTCGGCGGCTCAAGCCTCGCCCCCGACCTGTCCTATAACCGCCTGTGTGAACGCCTCCAGACCCAGACCCTGGCCGACCGCCCTCAACCGGTGGCGGACCCGGCCGAACCGTGGCACCGGACCGAAACCGCCATCCGCGACGCCAACGCCGTCCTCGAATCGGGCGACGACGCTGTGGCCCAGGGTTACCTGGATGCCTTCGGCGACGCCCTGCACAACCTGGCCCTCACTGCCAACGGTGGGCACCGGGCAGAACTGCAAGCCGCGGCAAGGGCGTTCAACAGCGCCCGTCGCTCGGCGATCCGGGCCGACCACCAGGCCGCCACCGCCCTGCGGGAAGCCGCCAAGGAACTCGCCTACGCCTCACACGATCCGGGCGGACTCGCCATCGCCCTGATCTTCGCCGCGCTCCACGTGGCGCGCGCCGCCGCCAAGTGGCATGAGCAGCGCGGTCACGAGCAGCAGGCCGCAGCGGCCGAGGAAGCCTTCCGCCACCTGCAGGCCGGTTACCGGCAGGCCGCCCAGCCAGTCTTGGCGGATCTCGCGCGGCGCGCACCGCGCGCCACAACCGCCAGCCGCTTCGAGCAGGATCTACGCGCAGTCCTCCCCGACCACGCCGACCGCGTCCTCTCCGATCCTGCATGGCCAGCCCTGACCACGACCCTCGCCCGCGCCGAGACCGCCGGCCACAACCCCCGGCGCCTCCTGTCCGAGGTTGGCGCCCGACGGGAGCTCGATAGTGCCGAACATCCCGCCGAAGTCCTCAACTGGCGCATCACCGCTCAACCGAACAGGCGCGCTCAGGCAGCACGTAGGCAAAGCACCATCAGCGGCACGACGTCCATGTCCGCCGCTCCACGTCCTCCGGCCACACCAGTGAACATGACGCCCGAAGAACGTGGTCGGCACCGCTGAACCCGGTCGGATGCCCTCGCCATACAGCGCGGCGGGGGCATCGACTGTTCTGCCACGGCTTCGCGTCAGGCTGCTTCTGTTCCGCTCGGAGCAGCGGGTGCACCAGTCCGCACGGCGAGCAGCCGCCCGGCCCACGCTCGGACTTCGGCCAGGTGTTCAGCCTGCAGCCCGGCATGGGGATCAGGCTGAACCAGCAGGGTCGCCGCGCCACGGGCGGTGCGCTCCGCGGCCCAGGAGTGGTCGAGGTCAGTGAAATCGTCGTCGATCCACACAGCGGGGGCGTCAGCCAGCCACGCGTCGACGTAGTCGCGCTTCCACAGGTAGCCATTGGGGTGGCTTGTTGTGATCTTGGGGCGCGGGAGATCGACGTGCGGCAGGGGTGGGAGACCGAGGAGCGGTCCGATCAGAGTGGCGGCGTCTTGGCGCCAGCTGGTGCACCAGACCGGCGTGACCATACCGGTGCGGATCACTTCCATGAGCATGGGGCCATGGGCGGGGTTGAGCCAGATGGTGACCGGGTCGTCGGCGCTGCGGCCAGTGGGGACGACGTCGTGGCGGGCGTGAGTGGCTGGGGTCGAGCCCTCCGCGTCGGGGAAAGGTATGAGGACGCCGTCGATGTCGAGGAGCAGGTAGGGCGGGCGCATCGGATTCTCCCAGGGGAGCCGGGGTGAAGGTCAGAGTTTGCGCGCGGTGATCAGCAGGGTCGTGGGCCAACGGCCTCCGTGGCGGGCGTCGTGGAACTCCTGGGCCGAAGTGAGCCACAGGCCGGAACGGTCGAGGTGTTTCTCCCAGCGGTTGGCGTCGAAGTCCCAGCGGGCGATGGGTAGTCGGGTGAGGTCGGGGAGGATGACGTAGTCGCGGCGCGGCCGGTCATCGGTGGCCGGGCGGAGGCCGCCGCGTTGCGGGTGGGGTACGGAGAAGGCGAGAGTGCGGCCGGGCTTGAGGTGCTGGGCGATGGCCGGGAGCAGAAGTTCGGGGGCGACGAGCCCGATGGCGCCGAAGACGGAGTAAACCGCGTCGAACTGCTCGTCCGAGGCTTGCAGGTAGTGCACGGCATGGCCCGCCACGAAGGTGAGGTTGTTCAGCCGACCGTAGTGCGAGCGGGCTCGGCGGACCTGGAAGCCGACGAGGTCGACGCCGGTGACCTTTGCGCCGTAGCGGGTGGCGAGGTGGGCGGCGTTGTGGCCGGGGCCGCAGCCGAGTTCCAGCAGTCGTTTGCGGCGCAGGTCCGGGCCGAGGATCTCGGCTCCGGGTCCGGTGCCCGGCCGGGTGGTCCACTCCATCCTCGCGGGGACCGAGAGTGGCTCGGCAGGGTTTGCCGTGGTGCGTTGTAGGGCGTGGACGTACCAGGGGGAAGCGTGGGCGAGCACCTAGACCTCCAGGAGGTGGAGCACGTCGGTGAGGTGACGGCGTACGGCCTTGATGTACGCGGGGTCGGTGGCCGGGTCGTTGATCCAGCGGATGGACTGCTCCATGAACCACTCGACGGCCCACATGCGGTGCCAGCCCAGCGCCCAGTTCTCGGCGGTCAGCCCGCCGCGCCGGGCAAGGGCGTCGGGGGTGCCGCCAGCGGTGACGTACTGCTCCAGGAAGACACGGAGGCGTACGGGGTCGGGGGTGTCGAGGGTGCCGTGCCAGCTGGCGAGGTCGAGCAGGCCGGGGCCGGTGAAGGCGCGGGCGAAGTCCAACAGCCGCCAGCCGTGCCTGCTGATGTGGAGGCTGGTGGGATGGAACTCGGAGTGCACCCAGCCGAATGGAGCCACTGTGGCACCGGCCGAGCGGGTCTCGGCGGCCTGGGCGATTCGATCGAGCGCGTCCTCGATGTCGTCCGCCTCCTGCCACCGCTCGGCCTTGCGGAGCCGGGCGAGGTGCTCCAGGGCCCTGTCCGGCAGCGTGCGGAGCCGGGCCTGGTCGAGCACGGGCAGGGCGGGAGCTGTGCGGGTGCCGTGCAGGACCACGGCCGCGGCGGTGCCGTCGAGGTCGTCGGCGTCGCGGACGGCGGGGTCGAGGTCCTCCATGAGCATGCCGAGCCAGCCGTCCATGACAGCGGAGGCGTGGACCTGCGGGACGGGAACGCCGAGCGTGCGCGCCAGACGGAGAGCTTGATCCTCGCTGTCGAAGGGCCGCTTCGCGTACTTGAAGATCGCGGTGGTGGAGTCGGGGAAGGTCAGGCGCTCGACCCCGGACATGGACCACACGCGCACCTCCTCGCGCACGGCGGTGGCGCGGCCAGCCACGGTGAGCAGGTTGTCGAGGAGTTCGGCGCTGGGGTTCGCGGTCACGTGGGGGCTCCAAGGAGGTTGAGGGCGTCCAGGGCGGGCGAGAGGTGCCGGCCCGCCCCGGAGCCTGATGTGCGGTGTTACGCGGCTGGGCTCACGCGGTGGGCGTAGATCTGCTCGATCCATCCGGCCTTGAAGGCCGCGAGGTCGTCACGGAAGGCGGCCATCGAGGCACCGTAGGGCGCGACGACGCCACCGGTCTGGTCCGGCACGGACTGGCAGCCGTGTACGAGCCTGCCGCCGAGGGCGGCGTGAGCCTTGATGGACTCGATCCGGCGGTGCTCGTTGAACCAGCCACCGTGGTAGACCTCGTCCAGCATCCCGCCCATCTCGTCGTCCAGGTCGAAGACGACGGAGGTGGCGGCCGGGAAGAACCAGCACGGGCCGACGTTGGAGATGTGCCCGTCCAGCTCGACCTTGTTCAGCGCCATCAGCGTGGCCGCCTCGCGTAGCATCCGCAGGTGCTCGGCCGTGATCTGCGGCAGGCCGAGGCCGACGAGGTGCTCGTCGCGGAACAGGTACGCGTACACCGCGTAGGCGGTGGACAGCACGCGGGCGGCGTCCGAGGTGGACTCGGCGTGAGCCTTGATGAAGTCCAGCGCGAGCTGCTCGACCGCGCTCTCGGTGGTCTCCTGCGCCCCCAGCAGCTGGGACTTGACCAGCTCCCAGTCGGCGACGAGCCACGTGTTCGACTCGAAGCGGAAGAAGTACTCGGCCGGGTCGATGGCGATGCTCCGGCCGTCGACCTGGATGCCGGGCAGGCGGCTCCAACGCTCGTCGAACGCCTCGGGCAGCTCGACCGTGATGGCCGTGGTGTCGATGGTGGTCACCGTGTCTCCGTCTCTGATCGGCCGGGTTCGGGCACAGGAATGCCCGAACCCGGTGTAGGTGTACGGAACTTCGGGGGCCGCCCGGCCGAAGGGGGAGCCTGGTCGCGGTGTCGGACCGGGGCCGGGCGGCTGATGATTAGTGAACTCTTCGTCACGCACAGTGGGTACCGTGAAAGGCAGTTGAAGCGGTATACGCGGTTTACAGCTCTGGAGCGGAGGCGATCGTGGCAGCAGCGCCGAGAGGTCCCAACTCCCGCCTGCGTGACGTCATCGAGGCGATCGGCTGCACCTACGAGGCTCTGGCGAAGGACATCCGGCGTATCGCTGCCGAGAACGGCGAGATCCTCCAGACCAACAAGTCGGCCGTCTCCCACTGGGTGAACGGCACACGCCAGCCGACCGGAGGGACCGGCCAGTACCTTGCGGAGGCGCTGTCCCGCCGAGCAGGCCGCACCATCACCTTGGCCGAGATCGGCCTGCGAGCACCCGAAACAGCGGTGTCGGAGGAGCCTGATCCTGTTCTGGCCGCCACCGATCTGGGCCGTGCCGATGTTGAGCGCCGCCGTTTCCTTGCCGTGGCTGCGTTCACCACGGCCGGCGTGGCCATGCCGCTCTTCTACGACCACGAGGCCACGGCACGCATGCTGCGGGCTCGCACCGGCAGCTCAGTGGTCGGGATTGAGGACGTGGACGTCGTACGGCAGATCACCGCCGCCTTCAGCGCAGCTGACGAACGCCTCGGCGGGGGCCATGGCCTGACAACGGTCACTGCTTACCTCGCCGACACCGCCGCTCCCATGCTCCGCGGACGCTTCCCAAACGAAGCCTTACGGCAAGCGGCCTTCGGTGCCGTCGCCGAACTCGCATACCTCGCTGGGTGGAAGCACCACGACCTCGGCCAAGAAGGCGCAGCCCAGCGCTACTACCAAGTCGGCTACCAACTCGCCTGCGAAGCCGACCCGCGCGGTCACGCCGCCTGGATGATGCGCGCCCTCGCCCACCAAGCCCTCAGCCTCAAGCAACCCCACCACTGCGTCGACCTCGTCGAAGGAGCCCTCACCCGCGGCCTGGGCCGCGTCGACGGCCAGACCGAGGCCCTGCTGCACATCACCCACGCCCGCGCCTACGCCGCGGTCGGCGCGAAGCCCGCAGCGGCCCGCGCCCTGCTCGCCGCCGAAGACGCCCTGCTGCGCGACGACGGCCCCCAGCCCAGCTACTCCCGCGTCAGCGGCCCGGCAGCCGGCACCGTCGCCAGCCACACCGCCCGTACCCTGACCGACCTCGCCGACCACGTCGGTACCGAGCAGCAACACCGCGATGCCTTGGTGCGCTGGGACCCTAAGAAGTACAAGCGCGTCCACGCCCTCACCTATGCCGACCTCGGTGACAGCCTCGCCACCCAGGCTCGCGCCGACGAAGCCGTCGCCGCCTGGTCCCAGGCTCTGACCCTCATGGAAGGCATGACCTCCGACCGCACCCGCAAGGCCATTACCTCGCTCCGCTCCACCCTCTCCATCTACCAGCGCCGCAAAGTGCCCGGAGCCGCCGAACTCGCCCGCCGCGCACGCGAAGCACTGGCCTAAGCTGCCACCATCCGGCCGACGAAGGGACACCAGCCGTGGCTCAGCGGACAACCGACGACCAGCCCAAAGCCCTGCCGCCCGCCCTCGAATCCATGACCCTGCTGGTCGCCGCCGTCATCGTCCACGACAAGTCCACCAACCGCGTCGTCCTCCTCCAGCGCAGCCAGAAGGCCAAGTTCGCCCAGGGCATGTGGGATCTCCCCGTCGGGAAGAGCGAACCAGGCGAGCCCATCACGGAAACCGCCGTACGCGAGTTGTACGAAGAGACCGGCCTGACAGTGAAGCCGGAGGCCCTCAAGGTCGCCCACATCATCCACGGCGCCTGGGGCGTCGAAGCACCCAACGGCTTCCTCACCGTCGTCTTCACTGCCCACGACTGGACCGGGGAACCCGAGAACCGTGAGCCGCGCAAGCACGCCCAGGTTTGTTGGGTCGATACCGACGCCATCCCCGCGGAGTTCGTGGACACCACCGCCAGTGCCCTCAAGCGCTACCTCGTTGGTGGTCCGGAAGTCTCCCTCGACGGCTGGCAATAGGAACGGCGATACCTCTCATGGGCTGAAGGGAACGGCGTTAAAGCTCCTCCTGCACTTCCCGACGCAAGCCGGGCTCGCTGTTCGCCGACCGCGGCTACGACATCTACCGCGCCCAGGTCCGCGCCCGAGGCATCGTGCCCGCAATCGCCCGCGCGGCACCTACCGCTGAGTCGTGGAGAGGACTTTGCGTGGCTGCACGGCTTCCGACGTCTGCGCATGCGCTGGGAACGCAGGGCCGACATCCACGAAGACTTCCTCATGGCATGCTCCGTCAAGAATAAGCTTCACTCAACAACACCCCTAGCACAAAAAGTGACGGGTCATATATAGTTGTGGGTGGCGTAATTTATCCGAGGAGACAACGTGGGCGAAAAGGTTACCTACCAAAACATCACCGCCACGGTGCGCCCGCCTCGCTGCGCCATCTTCATCAACGGGAAAAGTAAGTACTGGAAGACTGCCGTAGACGGCGCCATCGCCAAGGCGTCAGAAATGTGGGGTGGTCGCTACTTCTTGATTATTCCCACAGATGGGATATCCATTGCGGATAAGTTCTGGGAGCTTCTGAAAGCGTACAACCCCGACCACCTCGCAGTCTTCGACTTGACATTCAGTGACCTTGCAGTTGCCGACCCGAACCAGTACAAAGCGACGAAGGAGCAGTACAAGAAGTCCTGGGATTCCAAGGGGAACCCCGCAGATCATTTTGAAGAATGGTTTTCAGGCAGCGCAGCCCAATCGAGGGTGGATCAGCTGACCATAAGCGATGCTCTGGATAAGGAGCTGATCTACAGACTCAGCCCTTTTCACTTCACTGACGCGATCGACACGCACTTGACGCGTAAATCAGGCTTCGGGTATCCGTTCACGAAGATCGCTAAGATTATTTCTGCCTCAACGCGCCATATTGGCCTGGTAAGGCTCGCCCCGCAGATTGAAGACCTGACATTGAAACTCCTCGTTCATTCTGAGACGGGAGTAGCCAGTGAGGATCATTACGCTGAAGCCGGATTCATCGCAAAACCCCTGCCAGATAACTATGCAATCCTGGATGTCCTGAAGCATGTTAGTGGTTCACGTCTGGCGTCTGCTGCCATTCAAGATCAAGAGCCGCGACTCGATGATGACTTCCTACCCAACACTCCATTTGGTCTGAGTATGTTGCACCTCGGTCAGTACTACAGGGCCGATCGTCACATGGATTATAAGGAGCCGGTTGTCCTTGTTCTCGGAGACACGGTCGAGGACTTTTGTTTGTATTACTCACTTTCCCGGCTACATGAGGGTGTTCGGTGGCTGCCCCTTAAATGGCTGCGAGCGTGCAATAAGGCTTTGAATGAGCGACGCATCCAGCGCAAGAAGGAGGAGGAACCGCGCCCATTCACCCTAAAGGAGAATGCTGTCCGAGCGCTCGTTAATCTCGCTTATGAGCTCATCGAATATGGGCACCACGAGAAGCGAATCCAGCTATGTAGTGCGAGCTTGAACCGAAGGCAATTGGTGGCCTATCGAACTCAAGTGGCCCGCTGCTCCTACTTCGCAGCCAGCGAAGTAAGCACTCATATCGACTGCATTCCGATGGAATCGGTTTCCACATCATGCATCTTGCGCGTGTTCGAAACGAACAACTACGCAAACCATCACAGCATGACCTTTGTTGACGGAAAAAGCGTCAGCCAGTTCGAGACGCCCACAGTCAAGAATTTCAGCGAAATTAGACTACCAGATCATTACTGGCTCACCTCGCTACGAATTGAAGGTTATCAGCCGCCCTCTCTTCCAAAACTGGGTCCTAGAATCGTCAACTTGCACAACTCAACGACTGAGTCTCGTGTAGCTGAAGACGGTATCGTATATCAGTGCCCAAACTCGATGATCTTTGGCAATGAGCTGGATGCAGTGCTCGTACGCCCTAAGATTGAAATGCCGGATGAGATGGGTCTTTTCGCTGCCTACTTTGAGGACGCGGATGTCACGGTGAAATATTCCGACAAGGGTAAGTACTTCATGGACACCCTTCGTCGCTTTGGTGGACTCGACCATCTGGGGCGTTTTATCAAGTCACCAGACACTCGTGACATCCTTGATAAGTTCAGTTGGACAAAGAAGCAAGCAAAAGGCATTCAACTCTCAGAGACTCCTGGTGAGCGCGGCAGCGTGATCTGCCTCAGCGAAAGCGCTGATGAGCAGCGCAGCTACCTGAACCTAAATGCGTTTACTTTGAGTATGGGGAGCGAAGAGGCTGCCGCTTCCCTCGTTGACGACCTCGTGGGAAAGCGAATCATTGAGCGCGGCTATATTTTCCGATGCGAGAGATGTGATGCATCTGCTTGGTATAGTTTCGACTCGCTTTCTAACGAGTTCGTATGTGTCCGTTGCGACCTTCGCCAACAGTTCACGGTAAGCCACTGGAGGGAGCCTGCACTGCCACACTGGTACTACAGGCTGGCAGAGACGGTGCGGCTCTTTTACGTCCATAACTCACACGTGACGGCGTTGGCGCTACATTCCCTCAAGGCTCGCTCGAAAACTGCGTTCCACTTTGTCCCCGAGATGGATCTCGTGGGTTTTCCGGGCAGCAGTGGTAAGAGAGAGATGGACATTGCCTGCATTCTCGACGGTGAAGTGATTTTTGGAGAATGCAAGACTGAGCCGCTGCAGGCTAAGGATATCGCAAAATTCAAAACTCTTCGAGGGATGAGCGTAACACCACCTACGAAGATTGTGTTCGCGACTACGCGACCCGTGACTGATGCGTTTGAAGCGCAGGCGCAGAAACTTGGTAACGCCGAAATCCTTACAGAAAGAGACCTCATGGATTTTTAGCCGTCATGATTCAATCCGCCCCCCCCCCCCCCCCCTACTGCTAAGCTTCAGCGCGCTAGTTCTACGGTTCAGATGGGCATGGCCGGCGCGGGGTTGATGACAGCGTTCTACGCGACACTTCCGATTTCGTCCCGCTCGAAGACTTTGACGGCTAACCACAATGAGCCGAACTGTCGGTGGGGATGAGAGAGCAATAGGAGGATGCCGGCCTCGATGACGCCTGCACGTTTACTGAGGAGCGGTAGCCCACCCGCAGACTTCTGGAAGAGGCTCTACTGCTCCGCGGCGGACAGGAGGATCATGCCGCTGACCTTCTGAGCCTGGTTCTCGATCCCGAGCTCCTCAAAGAGGGCACTACTGGCCCCGAAGGCGCGCACCGCCTCCGTCGTCCTGCCCTTGGCGAGTTCTGCGGCGCTCAGAGCCATCATGCTCTCGGCCATGGCTACCTTGCTGCCCATGAACGACGAGACGTGCAAGGCACGTCTGGCCAGACGGACAGCCAGATCTCCGTCCTGTTCCAGAACCGCTACACGTGAACGCTCACCCAGTGCCAACCGCTCCCCTTGGGCGTTTCCGATCTCCCGGAAAGCCCGGACCGCTCTGGCCAGGCTGACGTTCGCCTCGGACAGCGCGCCCTTCATCATCATGAACACACCGGAGAGCAGAAGACAGTTGGCCTTGCCTAAGCGGCTCTCAAGGTGCCCATACGCAGTCGAGGCTCGGCTCACATGTACCAGCGCCTCGTCGATAGCCCCTTGGTGGGCGAGCACTTGGGCGCTCAGCAAGTTCGTGTCGGCCACGCCGAGCTCGTTGCCGATGGAGGCGTACAAGGACGCGGCATCGCGCAGCGATGCGTGGGCCGCATCCGCATCGCCATCGGTTAGCTCCAGGAAGGACAGTTCCGCCCGACACGCGGCCTCGCCGAGCCGGTCGCCGATCTCCCGGTAGAGACTGAGTGCCTCGTGGAGCGCGTTCCGGCTCTCCTGCGCGCGTCCCTCGCGCAGGTAGATCCCTCCTTCCTCCCGCAGGGCATTGGCTACGCCGAGTCTGAAGCCGAGGCCGCGGTACTTTCGGACGGCTAGGCGCAGTGCCTTCCTGCTCTCGCCGTACCGGCCGACCCTGCGCAGCGCGGTGCCGTGCTCCGAATGGACGTTGCCCTCCCCCAGTACGTCCCCGAGTTCCTCGTAGAGTTTCGCGGCAACGCTGAAGCACTTGGAGGCCGTGACGTAGTCGGCCTGTCGGGCCGCGACGGATCCCAGGTGCAACTGGCAGTTCGCCCCGTTCTGGGTATCACCGGTGGCCAGGCAGATATCGAAGGCTTGGCTCAAGAGCTCCTTCGCGCTCGTGAGCTCGCTCCGCCGCTGCGACACGCACCCCAGGAGGAACAGAGCCTTGGCCTCCTCTCGCGCGAGGTCTTCCTCGCGGGCGATCCGGAGTGCCTGTTCGGCCTCGACGACGGCGTCGTCCAACCGACCTTGGTGGAGGGAGATGTCGGACCTGAGCGTCAGGGCGTGGCTCACCAAGCCTGGCCTCGTGCGGAGGAGGCCCTCGCGGACCTCGTGTGCGGTGACGAGCTCAATCACTCTAAGGCCGGAGTCGTAGTCACATGCCAGGTTCGCCGACTGGAAGAGGCGGTGCCACTCCCCTTCCTTGCTCGTGTCGCCGGAGCAGAACCGGTGGTACAGCTCGTTCTCCAGATCACCCGAGCGGGAGAAGTAGGCGGCCGCACGCCCATGCCATTCCATGAGCCGCAGCGGCTCCTGACCCCCGAGGTGGCTGAGGATGGCGCCTCGGACCAGAGGGTGGATGTGCCACGACGGCCTCTGCCGGTGAGCCCGGCGCAACTGGACGAACGAGTACGCGGTGAGGCTCTCGAACCACTGCTCGTCCTGCGGGGCCTTCGCCAGCACCGCAGTGATGGCCTCCTTGACCACCGACCTCAGGGTCGCCGCAGCGACGACGACGGCTCTCCTGGGCTCCGGGATGCGGCTCAGGAACACGCGGGGAAGCCACTCCTCGGCGGGGCGGTCACGAGCTATTCGCTCAAGCTCGAAGAGGTCGATCTCGCCCCAGTCGAGGATCGCCGCGGTGTCGCTAAGCATGCTGGTCCAACCGGGGTGACCCTTGCACAGGCGATACACGGCCTGCTGGAACCCGTCAGCTTCTTGACCGCGCGAGGCCAGGTAGGCGTCGCTATCGGTCGAGGACCAGTTCCGCAGCTCCCTACGCCGGCAACGGATTCCGGACTTCATCGGAACCTCCTCACGGCCGGCGAGCACCAGTTTCAGCCCCTTCGCGCCGCTCAGGAGATGGGGGACAAAGCGATTGGCGAACCAATGACCGATCTCGTCTGCGCCCCGGGCCCCTCCGCTGGCCTCGAAATAGGCGACCTCGTCGAGGTAGTAGAGACGCTCGGTGGTGTCCACGAACAGGACCCGACCCGACAGGTCCGCCTTCCGCAGGTCGTCACACAACGCCCGCACCAGCTTTGACCTGTTTAGCGCCCGGAGGTTCGCCAGCGGCTCCGTGATGCTGCCAGCGCTCAGAGAGACCGGAGAGTCTACGATCGACGAGTTACCTCGGGCGGTCACCGTCGCCTTCAGCGTGATGTTGCGGGTGAGCAGCGCTTGTTCGTCGGCGTCAGCCCGGTCCGCCGCACGGCGGTAGGCGGGGGTGCCGGTCCCGCACCACCCACCTAAAACCTCGGCGAGTTCGTCCAGAAGCTCCCGAGCGGCGTCCGCGGAGTCAGAGGAAGGGTTCCGCCGACCGGCCGTGTACTCGAGGTCCACGACGTATCCGTCCTTCGGACAGCACGCGGCGAGGTGTTCGACCAGAGTGGACTTCCCCTGGCCCGCCACACCCCAATAGAGAAGCACCCGATCGTCACCCTGGAGGAACGCTTCGAATTCCGCCGTCTCGTCTTCGCGCCCCAACAGCGACATGCCCATGTGGTTCATCGCGGTGCTCCCCCTCAGTGAACGGTGATGTCGCTGCCGCTGACTGTCCCTCCGCCGGAGGCATGCTGGGTGACCTGGGCGTCGCGGTTCACCATTACGGCGCTTGCCTCGATGGTGCCTCCCTCTGCGGACCTGTCGACAGCGGAGCGGGAAGCGGCCGCCGCGACATGGGTTGGAGAGTCGGCGATCCGCCCTCCATTCGTGGCGCGCACGCGCACCGCGATCTGCTGGGCAGCACCCTCGTCGCGTGAGCGCACGAACTCAAGGGTGGCCCAGACGAGAGCGCACGCCACGGTGGCACCGATCAACGAGAGACTCCACTGATCAGTCATCAGATTCACACAGACGCTTACCACCACACCCGCGACGACGGACGCACTTGCCATGAGCCCACGATGGTGTAACACCCTCACCCCCGGATATTCGTAAGGCGATAAGAATTGCACACGCATCCGGGGATGTTGTGGCGCCTGGGATATGTCCCGCCCGGCGCCTCCCCCAGTCCGCACACAGTCCGCAGGACACCCGATCACGACCGTCGTACCCCATCGCCAGCCATCAGTAAAAGGCCAGGTCAGCACCCCACGAGGAAGATCCCCGCAGGTCACAGACCCGGCCCATTACTAGGAGACCAAGAAGGCTTGATCGCCCGTACGGCGAAGGGGCCCGGCCGCCGATCCGGCCGGGCCCCTTCGTCGTACGCGTTCAGTGGAACTGAGGCACGATCAGGTAGATCCCGTACGCCACCACGGCCGCGCAGGCGAGGAAGCACAGGGCGGCCTGGCCGAGGCCGAGGGCGCTGGTGCCGCCCGGGTGTTCGCGGGCGCCCTCCAGCCGGGCGAGGCCGAGGACGCCGAGGGCGAAGACGACGACCACGGCGACGGTGACGCCGATGCTCACCGCGGTGACCTCGCCGAGTGCGGTCCAGTCCAGTTGCATGTCGACTCCCGGTCGTTCAGGCGGCCGCGCCGACCTTGGCCGGCGGCTCGGTACGGAGGGTGACCTCGTGCGTGTCGTTGACGTTGTGCGCGTGCACCGGGTTGCGGCGGGAGAGCAGCACGATGCCCCCGGCGAGGGCGGCACCGACCAGGGCGACGACCGCGGTCCCGAGGTCGCCGCCGTTCTGCACGACCGCTGCGGCCAGGCCGCCGACCAGCGCGGCGGCGGGCAGGGTGATCATCCAGGCGACCGCCATCCGGCCCGCGACGCCCCAGCGGACCTCCGCGAGCCTGCGGCCCAGCCCCGCGCCGAGGATGCTGCCCGAGGCGACCTGCGTGGTGGACAGGGCGAAGCCGAGGTGGGCGGAGGTCAGGATGACGGTCGTGGAGGCGGTTTCGGCCGCGAAGCCCTGCGGCGACTGGATCTCGGTGAGGCCCTTGCCCATGGTGCGGATGATCCGCCAGCCGCCGAGGTAGGTGCCGAGGCCGATGGCGAGGCCCGCGGAGGCGATGACCCACAGCGGCGGGCCGGCGTCGTGGCCGAGCGCACCGGCCGAGATCAGGGTGAGGGTGATGACGCCCATGGTCTTCTGCGCGTCGTTGGTGCCGTGGGCGAGGGAGACGAGTGAGGCGGAGGCGATCTGCCCGACGCGGAAGCCCTTGGTGACGGACTCCTTGCGGGCGCGGTCGGTGAGCCGGTAGGCGAGGTAGGTGGCGAGCAGCGCGGCGACCCCGGCCACGACCGGCGAGGCCACCGCCGGGACCAGTACCTTCTCGACGACCTTGTCGAAGTCGACCCCGTGGCTGCCCGCCCCCACCCACACGGCTCCGATCAGCCCGCCGAACAGGGCGTGCGAGGAGCTGGAGGGCAGTCCGAGGAGCCAGGTCAGCAGGTTCCACAGGATCGCCCCGACCAGCCCCGCGAAGATCATGCCCGGGGTGACGAGGGTGTCGTCCACGATGCCGCCCGAGATCGTCCTGGCCACCTCGGTGGACAGGAAGGCACCGACGACGTTGAGGACACCGCTGATCAGGACCGCCGTTCGGGGAGCCAGCGCGCCGGTGGCGATGGACGTGGCCATCGCGTTCGCCGTGTCGTGGAAGCCGTTGGTGAAGTCGAACGCGAGCGCCGTCACGATGACGACGGCCACGAGGAACGTGATGTGGTCCATTCCTGAATGCAAACAAGCCCAGGCCAATAGGCGGGGAACGGCGAGGCAAAGGCTGGTCAAGGTTCACGCGGGTGGCCGTGGCGGCGGCCGCATAGGATCGCGGCCATGACGATCCGCTGGACGTACGCCTTCGCCGACCGGCCGCGCGATGCCTTCGGTGCGGCCTGTGCCTTCTGGACCGCGGTGACGGGGACCCGGCTCTCCGAACTCCGCGGCGAGCACTCCGAGTTCGTCACGCTGCTCCCGGACGGCGCCGACGCCTGCGTGAAGGCCCAGGCGGTCGCGTCGGGTCCCGGCGGAGCGCACCTGGACTTCTGCGTGGAGGACGTACGGGAGTTCGCCGACGCGGGCGTGCGGCTCGGCGCGCGGGTGGTGGAGGACTTCGGGTCGCTCGTCGTGCTGCGGTCGCCGGGCGGGCAGTTGTTCTGCGCCGACCCTTGGCGGGGGCAGGCGTCGCGGCCGGGCGTGGTGCGGGGCAGCCGGCTCGACCAGGTGTGCGTCGACGTCCCGCCCTCGGCGTACGAGGCCGAAGTCGCCTTCTGGAGTGCGCTGCTCGCCGGCTGGGAGTCGCGGCCCGGTGCCCTCCCGGAGTTCCACGTGCTGCAACCACCGCCCGGCCTGCCGGTCCGGCTGCTGCTGCAACGCCTCGAAGAGGAGCGCCCGGCCTCCGCCCACCTCGACCTCGCCTGCGCGGACGTCGGGGCGACCCGCGCGTGGCACGAGGAACTCGGGGCCGGGTACGTGGCCGCCTTCTCCGGCTGGACGGTGATGCGCGACCCGGCGGGCGGCACGTACTGCCTGACGAGCCGGGACCCGGAGACGGGCGGGCTGCGGCTCTAGTCCGTCTCCGCGTACGCGCACAGGGCCGCCCCGCCGCCCTCGGGTGTCGGGCAGGGCGGCAGGTCCGGTGGCTCGTCGGGGTCCGTCCGCTCCCAGACGTACGGTCCCTGCGGCTGCGTCGAGTCCTGCGCCCAGAGGGTCAGCCCGCCCGCGACGGCCACGGTCACCGCCCACACGATCACGGCCCGGCGCCAGAGCCTGCGCCGCCGCTTCCCCGTCATGCCCATGCCGCACACGCTACTGCCTCAACCGCGCCGCCCGGGCCCGGAGATAGCGCTGCTCGGGCAGGCTGAGGGTCTGGGCGGCGGCCGACTCGTAGGCGGCTCGGGCGGCTTGGGGTTCGCCCGCGCGCTCCAGGAGGTGCGCTCGTACGGCGTCCAGGCGGTGGTCCTTCAACTCGCCGCGCAGCAGGTCCAGTTCGGCCAGACCGGCGCGCGGGCCGCGGACCATGGCGACGGCGACCGCGCGGTTGAGGCGTTCGACGGGGCCGGGGACCAGGCCGACGAGGACGTCGTACAGGCCCAGGATCTCGGCCCAGTCCGTCTCCGCGGGCGAGGGCGCCTCGTCGTGCACGGCCGCGATCGCGGCCCGCAACTGGTACGGGCCCGGCCGGCCCCGGGACAGGGCCCGGGTGACCAGTGCGACGCCCTCCTCGATCGCCGCCCTGTCCCAGCGGTCGCGGTCCTGCTCGTCGAGGGGGATCAGCTCGCCGTGCGGTCCGCTGCGCGCGTCGCGGCGGGCGTCGGTCAGCAGCATCAGCGCGAGCAGGCCGGCCACCTCGCAGTCGTCGGGGAGCAGCCGGTGGACCGTACGGGTCAGCCGTACGGCCTCGCCCGCGAGATCGCGGCGCTGGAGGGCGGGGCCGGAGGTGGCCGTGTACCCCTCGTTGAAGATCAGGTAGAGGGTGTGGAGGACGGACGGCAGCCGCTGCTCCCAGCGGTCCGGGCGCCCGAAGCGCACGCCCCGCACCTTCTGCTTGGCCCGGCTGATGCGCTGGCCCATGGTCGCCTCGGGAACCAGGTACGCCCGGGCGATCTCCGCCGTGGTCAGACCGCCGACCGCGCGCAGGGTGAGCGCGATCTGGGCCGGTGGGCTCAGGTCCGGGTGGCAGCAGAGGAAGAGCAGCGAGAGGGTGTCGTCCTCGCGGGGCGCCCGCTCCCCCGACGGCGGGGCGGTGAACGCGTCCCGGGGCGTGAGGGCCGCCGCCCGTTCCTCGCGCTGCCGTCTGGCCTCCTCGCTGCGCAGGGCGTCGGTCAGCCGCCGCGAGGCGACCTTGATCAGCCAGCCGCGCGGATTGCCGGGCACGCCCTGCGCGGGCCACTGCCCGGCCGCCGCGAGCAGCGCCTCCTGTACGGCGTCCTCGGCGGCGTCGAAGTGCCCGTACCGTCTGACCAGCGCGCCGAGGACCTGCGGCGCGTTGTCGCGCAGCAGGTCCTCGATCTCGGGCGTGCTCCGCACCGGCGGATCCGGCGGCGGCTCGTCAGATGTCCCCGGACCCGTCCATGATCGGGCGGATCACGACGGGGTAGTCGGGGGCTCCGGCCGGCTGGGGGCAGCGGGCGACGCGCTCGGCGATCTCCGTGACCCGCTCCAGGCTCTCGCACTCCAGGACCCAGTAGCCGGCCAGCAGCTCCTTGGTCTCGCCGTACGGGCCGTCGGTGATGACGGCCTTGCCGTCGTCGCCGAGGGTGACGTGCCGGGTCTGCGCCGGCTCGGCCAGGCCCTGCCCGTCGACGAACTCACCGGTCTCGGAGAGGTCGTCGTTGATGGCGCCCATGTAGGAGAACATGGCCTGCACCTCTTCCTCGCTCCAGGCGGGGGAGGTCGCCGACGCCTTGCCGCGCATCGCGTCGTAGTCCGCCTGCGTGCCCTGCACCATGACCAGGTACTTCATCAGTCCGCTCCTTCGGCTCTCACCGCCCTGCCGGGCGGCTCTTCACAGGGGACGTCGGAGCCGGGCCGGTGTTCTCGACACGGACTCAGGGATTTCTCGCGACGGTTTCCCCCGGGGCCGCCTCGGAGGGCGTCGTCGCAGGCGGGGCGGTGCTCCCGGCGGGCCGGGCGGCCTCGGCGCGCTCCATGTCCTCACCGGTGTGGCGCACCGCGTCCTGCGCGTCGCAGGCCGTGCACGCGGGGTTGTGGCAGGGGCCCGCCACCCAGAGCGGCACCCACGCGCCCAGCGTCTTGTGCCGCCGGACGACTGTCTCCACGGGCTGTCCGCAGGCCGGACAGACATGTCCTTCGCTGCCCATGTCCTCAGGGTAGGACGGTCGGGGGCTCGGCGCTTCCTGCCGTATGGGCGCGCCGGTACGCCGTTGCCGCGCGTGCGCGCCGATGCCTTGCTTACGCCCCCGGCGTCAGGGCTGCCGGTTTCCGGCGTGCGCGGGTGGCCGGCGCTGCCAGGAAGTCGACGAGCGGGCAGGTCAGGGCGCCCGGTGCGGGCGGGGCTCGCGCCACATCGGCCACATGGTCGGGCCGTCGGGGAGGTCGAGGGCCGGGCCGGCGAGTTCGAAGCCGAGGCGCTCGTACAGCTTGCGGCTGCGGGCGTTGCTGGCCTCCAGATACGCGGGCCGTCCCTCGCGGTCGCAGCGGTCGAGGACCGACTCGATGAGCGCGGTGCCGAGGCCCTCGCCCTGGCGGCCCGGCGCCACGCCGATCATCCACAGGTACTCGTGGGCCCGCCCGGAGGGGTGGATCGCGGCCGTCAGCCGGCCGATCGCCTCGATGCGCTCGTTGTCCGGGTCCACGGCCTGTCGCACCTGGGCCGGACCGTCGTCCTCGGCATCGCCGCCGTGCTCGCCGGCCGGTACGGACAGCCACAGCGCGCAGGCCGAGCCGTCCTCGGTGAGGTCGATGCGCCCCGCCGCGAGCACCACGTCGGTGAAGGCGGCCATGAGCCCGGGGTGCTTGGCACGGCGGTCCTCCGCCCCGGGGAAGACCCAGCCGCTCACCGGGTCGTCCTGGAACGCCTCGTCGAGGAGCCGGACGACCAGGTCCCGGTCCCCCTCGTCCGCCGTCCGGATCGCCACGCCCATGTCCCGCCCCTTCGCTCGCCCGACGGGCGTTGATCGTAGGGCGGCCCGGGGCCTTCCCGGGGCGCGGGGCGGGAGCTTGGCGGGATTCAGCCGAACATCCGCCCGGAGATGATCGCCCCGGAGATGATCGCCCCGGGTGCGGGAGAGAGCGGGCCCCGCACCCCGTGGGGAAGTGCGGGACCCGCCGGCCGGAGACCGGCGGCCGTGCGGAGTCAGGAGCCGCACAGCCCCCGGAACTCCGGGGTCCTGCCCTTCGGACGCCCGAAGGGCCACCGCGTGCCGCTGTCGGCCGGCCGCGTGCCGGGCGTCAACTGCTGCGCCGCGTCACGAACTCGGCGAGGGCCAGCAGACCGCCCGCCGCCTCCGGGTCCGGCACGGCACGCGCCAGTTGCTGCATCGCCCGGGCCATCCGGTCGGCCGCCTGGCCCTGGGCCCAGTCACGGCCGCCCGCGCGCTCCACGGCCAGGGCGATGTGGTCCAGGTCCTCCTTGTCGTGGGGACGGGCGTACAGTTCGGCGAGTTCGACGGCCGCCGGTGTGCCGGAGGCGCAGGCCGCGACGATCGGCAGGGACTTCTTGCGGGCGGCCAGGTCCGCGCCGACGGGCTTGCCGGTGCGGCTCGGGTCGCCCCATATGCCGATGACGTCGTCGATGAGCTGGAAGGCGAGCCCGGCCTCCCGGCCGAACGCGTCCAGCGCCGCCACGTCCGCGTCCCCGGCGCCCGCGTACAGCCCGCCGATCGCGCACGCGCTGCCCAGCAACGCGCCGGTCTTGGCCTCCGCCATGGCGAGGACCTCGTCCAGCGTGACCTCGCCGGGGCCGCGCCGCTCCAGGGCCGTGTCCGCGTGCTGTCCGGCGCACAGTTCGACCACGCAGTCCGCGAGCCGGGCGGCGGCGGCCGGGGACGCAGGATGCGGGTCCTCGGCGAGCAGCCGCAGGGCCAGCGCCTGCAGGGTGTCCCCGGCGAGGATCGCGTCGGCGTCGCCGAACACCGTCCACGCGGTGGGCCGGTGGCGGCGGGTGGCGTCCCGGTCCATCACGTCGTCGTGCAGCAACGTGAAGTTGTGGATCAGCTCCACCGCCGCGGCCGCCCGGACCGCCCCCGCCCGTGCCTCGGGTCCGCCCAGGGCGGCCGCGGCGGCGAGGACGAGCGCGGGACGGATCGCCTTGCCCGAGCCGCCCTCGGCCGGGGTGCCGTCCGCCTGTTCCCAGCCGAAGTGGTAGCGCGCGATCCGCTGCATCGGCCCGGGCAGCGAGCCGACCGCGGCCCGCAGCACCGGATCGACCTCCGCCCGGGCCCGCTGCAGGAGCATGACCGCCTCGTGTCCGTCGGCCGGTCCCGGCCGGCCGTCCTGCTGTGTCCCGATGGGCCCCCGCCTTTCCGGCGCCCCGGCCGCACGCCGGGGCTCGGTGCCGCGCCGCCCGCCGGGCGCGGGCAGCGTCGTCTCCGTCCCGAACTCGACATCCGTGAGGGACTCACCCATGGGACCGCCTCGGAGAACGAGCGGAAGCCGACGCTTCCGCTGCCGCTGAGCACGTACCCCCCGGGTGTACCCGCCCTGCCGGGCGGGGACACGGCCGACGTACCGGAAGCGTCACCGCCAGCGGCCGATCTCGACGTTCTCCAGGACGCCGAGCGCGTCCGGTACCAGGACCGCGGCCGAGTAGTACGCCGTGACCAGGTACTTGATGATGGCCTGTTCGTTGATGCCCATGAAGCGCACCGACAGGCTCGGCTCGATCTCGTCCGGGATGCCGGAGGCCCGCAGGCCGATGACGCCCTGGTCGCCCTCACCGGTACGCATGGCGATGATCGACGTCGTACGGGCTTCCGTCACCGGGATCTTGTTGCACGGGAAGATCGGCACGCCGCGCCAGGTGGGGATGCGGTTGCCGGCCATGTCGATGGTCTCCGGGACCAGCCCCCGCTTGTTGAGCTCACGGCCGATCGCGGCGATCGCGCGCGGGTGGGCGAGGAGCAGCTTGGTGCCGCGGCGCCGGCTGAGCAGCTCGTCCAGGTCGTCCGGGCTGGGCACGCCGTCGTGCGGCTGGATCCGCTGGTCGTACTCGCAGTTGTGCAGGAGGCCGAAGTCGCGGTTGTTGATGAGCTCGTGCTCCTGGCGCTCCTTCAGCGCCTCGACCGTCAGCCGGATCTGCTGCTCGGTCTGGTTCATCGGCTGGTTGTAGAGGTCGGCCACGCGCGTGTGGATGCGCAGCACGGTCTGGGCGACGCTCAGTTCGTACTCACGGGGGCGGGCCTCGTAGTCGACGAACGTGTGCGGGATGTCCGGCTCGCCGGAGTGGCCGGCGGCGAGGTCGATCTCCTTCTCGCCGTACTTGTTGGAGCGCTGCTGGGGGATCGCGCGGCGCTGCTCCAGGTGCTCGCGCAGCGAGTCCGAGCGCTCCGCGATCTGCTCGAACTCCTGGCGGGGCAGCACGAGTACGGTGCACGCGGTGAGCGCGCGGGCGGTGTACTCCCAGATGGCGTCCTGGTTCAGCAGGGCCTGGTCGCCGAAGTAGGCGCCGTCGGCGAGGACTCCGAGCGACTCGTCGTCGCCGTACGGGCCCGTGCCGATCTTCTCCACCCTGCCGTGTGCGAGCAGGTACACCTCGTCGGACTGGCTGCCGAAGGAGGCGATCACCTCGCCCGCCCGGATCTCCCGCTGTTCGCAGCGGCGGGCGATCTCGGAGAGCACCTCCTCGTCCTCGTACGACCGCAGCGCGGGCAGTTCGCCCAGCTCCGCGGGGATGATCTCGACCCGGTCGCCGGTCTTCACGAACGTCATCCGGCCGTCGCCCACGGCGAACGTCAGTCGCCGGTTCACCCGGTACGTACCACCCTGGATGTCCACCCAGGGCAGCATGCGCAGCAGCCAGCGAGAGCTGATCTCCTGCATCTGCGGCACGGACTTGGTCGTGGTGGCCAGGTTCCGCGCGGCCGCCGTGCCGAGACTCTGCTGCGGCTTGGTCTCCTCCGTGCGGACCTCTTCGCCTACCGACATAGAGAACTGCCCTCCCGGTTGTGATCGACACCCATATGCCTCGGGCATCGACGTGCACGCCCAAGCCTTCCCCACCCGGTGCCGCTGTGCTATTACCCGAAAGAGCGGGAATGGATCTTCGTACAAGTGGGCAGGAGGGGGCCCGTTCCGGCGTTCGACGGAGCCTCGGCCGGGCCCGGAGCGGCTGGCGACAACCGGTGGGAACCTGTCGGTTATGCCTCTGGGGCGCGTCCGGGGCCGGATCTAGCGTGGTGGTCCGTTCCCGCCACCGACTCCAGAAACGGGCCCCTCCATGCAGTACATCGCGCCGATCGGCGTCGGCGTCCTCTACGCCTTGTTGATGTCCTTCGTCCGGGAGCCCCACCGGCGGCGCCTGAACGCGTTGATGGTCGCCGGTGCCGGTGCCGCGTACCTCAGCGGCGGCGGCCTGGGCGGCTGGGAGTTCGCCTTCACCGCGCTCGTCACCTACGTGGCCTTCCGGGGCCTGGAGTCGTGGACCTGGATCGGCGTCGGCTGGCTGCTGCACACCGCCTGGGACATCGTCCACCACATCAAGGGCAACCCGATCATCCCGTTCGCCCACACCTCCTCCCTGGGCTGCGCGATCTGCGACCCGGTGATCGCGCTGTGGTGCCTGCGGGGAGGGCCCTCTCTCCTAGCACTCGTGCGCGACCGGCGCAGGCCGGGGCCGCCGGAGCCCGGCCCGGACGTCAGCCGCGGTGCCCCGTCCCCCACCCACGGGTGACAATGGCCGCGTGACCAGCCCCGACACCCCCGGCCTCGCCGCACTGCGCCCCCGGCTGCCCTCGCCGGTGCAGGAGGTCGTGGACGGCCGGTTCGAGCGCCGGGGCGTCCGGCTGCTGCTGAAGCGGGACGACCTGATCCACCCGGAGCTGATCGGCAACAAGTGGCGCAAGCTGGCACCGAACCTCGCGGCGGCGGCCGGCCGTACCGTCGTCACCTTCGGCGGCGCCTGGTCCAACCACCTGCGCGCCACGGCCGCGGCCGGCCGGCTGCTCGGCATCCCCACGGTCGGTGTCGTCCGCGGCGACGAGCTGGCCGGCCGGCCCCTCAACCCGTCGCTGACCCGCTGCGCGGCCGACGGCATGCGGCTGCACTTCGTCGACAGGGCGACGTACCGCCGCAAGTCCGAGCCGCGGACCCTGGCCGGGATCCTGCGCGCGGCGGACGTCGAAGATGCGTACGTCGTCCCCGAGGGCGGCAGCAACGCCGAGGCCGTGCGCGGCTGCCGGGCGCTCGGTGCCGAGCTGCGCGGCCGGGCCGAGGTGGTCGCCGTGGCCTGCGGCACCGGCGGCACGCTGGCGGGCCTGGCCGCCGGTCTCGCCCCCGGGCAGCGTGCCCTGGGGGTGCCGGTCCTCAAGGGCGGCTTCCTGACCGCCGACACACAGACGCTGCAGCGGCAGGCCTTCGGCGGGCCGCGCGGTGCCTGGAGCATGGACGACCGCTTCCATTTCGGCGGCTACGCGCGCGTGCCGGCAGAGTTGGAGGCCTTCGCGGCGGACTTCGAGCACCGGCACGGCCTGCCCGTCGAGCGCCTGTACGTCGCCAAGCTGCTGTACGGGCTCGTCGCCCTGGCCGAGGAGGGCGCCTTCCCGCCCGGGACGACGGTGGCGGCCGTGGTCACCGGCCGCCCCTTCCCGTAACACCCGGCCCGTAGCTACGCCGCCTCCCGGAAGGCCGCCGCCTCCTCCAGGTCCAGCCTGCGCAGCAGGGTCCGCAGCATCTCGTCGTCGATGTACCGGGCGTCCCGGAGCTTGACGAACACCTCGCGCTCGGCGCTGATCATCTCCCGCGACAGCCGCCGGTAGGTGTCGTCGACGGACTCCCCGGTGACCGGGTTGGCCTGCCCGAGCCGCTCCCAGACGGCGTTGCGGCGGCGCTCCAGGACGGTGCGCAGCCGGTCGGCGAGCGGGGCGGGCAGGGCGTTGCGCTCGTCGGAGAGGAGTTCGTCCAGGCGCCGCTCGGCGGCCCGGGAGGCCTGCGCCTGGGCGTTGGCCTCGGCGAGCGTCTCGGCCTGCGCGTCCCGCCCGGGGAACTTCAGCAGGCGGATCAGCGGGGGCAGGGTCAGTCCCTGCACGACCAGGGTCCCGATGACCGTCGTGAAGGTCAGGAACAGGATGAGGTTGCGGTGCGGGAAGGGCTCCTCGCCGTCGTGCATGGTGAGCGGGATGGAGAAGGCGATGGCCAGCGAGACCACGCCGCGCATCCCGGCCCACGCGATGACGAACGGCGCCTTCCACGAAAGGCGCTCCTCCCGCTCCCGGATCCGGGCCGACAGCAGCCGCGGCAGGAAAGCCGCCGGGAACACCCACACGAACCGGGCCGCGACGACCACCAGGAAGACGGCGACGGCGTACCAGGCGGCCTCGACGCCCTCGTACTCCCCCAGACCCCGGAGCACCACGGGCAGCTGGAGGCCGATCAGCGCGAACACCGCCGACTCCAGCACGAACGCGACCATCTTCCACACCGCCTCCTCCTGCAGACGCGTGGCGAAGTCGACCTCCCACGCGCGGTGTCCCAGGAAGAGCGCGACCACCACGACCGCGAGGACCCCGGAGGCGTGCACCTGCTCGGCGGCGGCGTACGCGACGAACGGGATCAGCAGGGAGAGCGTGTTCTGCGGCAGGGCCTCCTTCACGTGCGTGCGCAGCCAGTGGATCGGCACCATCAGCACCAGTCCGACCAGGACGCCGCCGACCGCCGCGAGCAGGAACTCGACGATGCCCCCGGCCCAGGTCGCGCCCTCGCCGACGGCGGCGGCCAGGGCGACGCGGTAGGCGGTGATCGCGGTGGCGTCGTTCAGCAGGGACTCGCCCTGGAGGATCGTGGTGATCCGCCCCGGCAGCCCGACCCGGCGGGCCACGGCCGTGGCCGCGACCGCGTCCGGCGGCGCCACCACCGCGCCGAACACCAGGGCCGCCGTCAGCGGCAGGTCGGGCACGATCAGGTACAGGGCCCAGCCGACGACGAAGGTCGCGAACAGCACGTACCCGACGGACAGCATCGCGACCGGCCGCAGTTGCGCCCGCAGGTCGAGGTACGAGCTGTCGGTGGCGGCCGTGTGCAGCAGCGGGGGCAGGATGAGCGGCAGGACGATGTGCGGGTCGAGGGTGTAGTCGGGCACCCCGGGGACGTAGCTGACCACCAGCCCTGCCGCCACCAGCAGCAGCGGCGCCGGCACCTGGGTGCGCCGCGCGGCGGCGGCGATCGCGGCGCTGCCCGCCACCAGCAGCAACAGTGGCATCACGTCCATCGTTCTCGCCCGCCCTCTTTTTTCGACGCGGTCTTCCGCTCGGCCGTCGTAACCTGGCAATCATGAAACAGTGCACGCATGCCGAAGCGCTGCCGCACCCCGAGCCCGTCCCGCTCAGCGAGACGTGCCCGGAGTGTCTGGCGGAGGGCATGGATCCGGTGCAACTACGGCTGTGTCTCAGCTGCGGTCACGTCGGCTGCTGCGACTCCTCGCCGGGACGGCACGCGACGGGGCACCACCAGCAGTCCGGTCACCCCGTGATGCGGACCCACGAGCCCGGGGAGACCTGGCGGTGGTGCTTCGTCGACCATGTCCTGGTGTGAGGCGACAGGACCCCGGCGGCGGACGGTTCGACCGTCTGACGTCTGGGTACGTCAACCCGGCGCGCGCTCTTCCCATTTGGGCCCGCCCAACCCCTAGACACGGAGCGTGTCCACAGGTTTACTGTGAGTGACGGCACGGGGTTGGGGTCCCGGGGACAGGACCGTTGAGAGCGCGATAGCGTCACCGCTGAACCACGTATCGCGTTACCCCCGGGGGGCGACCCTCGGTCCTAGAACGCTTGTACCACCATGGAGGTGAGGGTGTCCCAGATCGCAGGCGAGCCCGCGACCCAGGACTTCGTGGAAGTCCGGCTGCCGGCCGCGGGTGCCTACCTGTCGGTGCTGCGTACGGCCACGGCCGGTCTCGCGGCCCGTTTGGACTTCACCCTCGACGAGATCGAGGACCTGCGCATCGCGGTGGACGAGGCCTGCGCGATCCTGCTGCAGCAGGCCGTGCCCGGCTCGGTGCTCAGCTGTGTCTTCCGCCTCGTCGACGACTCACTCGAGGTCACCGTCTCGGCACCGACCACGGATGGTCATGCCCCCTCGCGGGACACGTTCGCCTGGACCGTCCTGTCCGCCCTGGCGGGCAAGGTCTCCTCTGCCGTGGACAAGGACAAAACCGTTTCGATCAGCCTCTACAAACAGCGCGGCGCGGGACCCGGGCCGGCGTGAGGAACGAGGACGGGCCGGTGCGGGACGAAGAGCGCAGCACACGAGAGCTGCCGGCCGAGGGCACAGGCACGGGCACGGGCACTCCGAGCGGGGCCCGGCCCATGGCGGACGGCATCGACGGCATCCCCGAACAGGCCCGCCCGCATCCGGAGGACGACTCCACGGGAGCCGTCCTCCCGGGCGGCGGGCGGCAGGAGCGGGACAGTGCCGTGCGGAGCGCGCCTCCGGGCGGGGGGATCACCGCATCCCCCGTCCAGGGGGGTCCTCCCACTCGCGAGAAGTCGAGAGTGGCGGAGGAGGCGAGGGCTCGGGGAAGGGCGACGGGCGGGACGATGAGCGAGCACGAGCGACACTCCGAGGACGAGACGCCGCGCGCGCACCACACACAGGGCGCGCAGCACGGCTCGCCGGACCGCAGCGGGGCGCGCGAGATGTTCCTCAAGCTGCGCACCCTGAGCAATGGCAGTCCCGAGTACGCGGAGCTGCGCAACCAGCTGGTCCGCATGCACCTGCCGCTCGTGGAGCACCTGGCGCGCCGCTTCCGCAACCGCGGCGAGCCGCTGGACGACCTGACGCAGGTCGCCACGATCGGACTGATCAAGTCGGTCGACCGCTTCGACCCGGACCGCGGCGTGGAGTTCTCCACGTACGCGACCCCGACGGTCGTCGGCGAGATCAAGCGCCACTTCCGCGACAAGGGCTGGGCGGTGCGCGTCCCGCGCCGGTTGCAGGAGCTGCGCCTGTCGCTGACCACGGCGACGGCCGAGCTCTCGCAGCTGCACGGCCGCTCCCCCACGGTCCACGAACTCGCCGAGAAGCTGGCGATCTCGGAGGAGGAGGTCCTGGAGGGCCTGGAGTCCGCCAACGCGTACTCCACGCTGTCCCTGGACGTCCCCGACACCGACGACGAGTCCCCGGCGGTCGCCGACACCCTCGGCGCCGAGGACGAGGCGCTGGAGGGTGTGGAGTACCGGGAGTCCCTCAAGCCGCTGCTGGAGGACCTCCCGCCGCGCGAGAAGCGGATCCTGCTGCTGCGGTTCTTCGGGAACATGACCCAGTCGCAGATCGCGCAGGAGGTCGGCATCTCGCAGATGCACGTCTCCCGGCTGCTGGCGCGCACGCTGGCGCAGCTCCGGGAGAAGCTCCTCGTCGAGGAGTGACAGCGAGACGTGAAGCTGAGAAGTGACAGCTGAGCAGTGACGGCTACTTCTCCGTAGCGCCGGGGTTGCCGGGCCCGCGGATCCCGAGGGCCCGGGTCGTCTCCGGGTTCACCAGCAGCACGAGCGAGGCGACGGCCACGACCGCGAGGGCGATCCCGCCCGGGATGGCCATGCTGTCGGCCTGTAGCAGGTTGTAGGCGACCGGCAGCGCCATGAGCTGCGTGATGACGGCCGGGCCGCGGCTCCAGCTGCGGAGGCCGAGCAGCCCGCGCGCGGCGAGCAGCGGCAGCAGCGCGAGCACGACCAGCGTGATCCCCCCGGTGACGGCCTGCTGCCGGTCGTCGGGATGACCCGTGAGGCCGAGGACGAGGATCCAGACCCCGCCGACGACCAGCGCGAGCCCCTCCAGCGCGGCCAGCAGCGCGGCGTACGTCAGACGGCGCGGGCGGGGGCCGGCGTGCTCCGGGGTGGTGGGGGTCTGCTCACTGCTCACCCCTGAAGGGTAGCCCTCGCCGTACGCGCCCCCCGTGGGGAGGTTCACCCCAGGTCTCTTACCGGATCCCTACCTCGGTCTGGGCCCGGTACCCCCCAGTAGGTACGCTGCCAGTCATGCGTGCACTCCTCGTGGTCAATCCGGCGGCAACCACCACAAGTGCGCGCACACGCGACGTACTGATCCACGCGCTCGCCAGCGAGATGAAGCTGGAGGCCGTCACCACCGAGTACCGCGGCCACGCGCGCGACCTGGGCCGGCAGGCGGCGGACAGCGACGACATCGACCTGGTGGTGGCCCTCGGCGGCGACGGCACGGTCAACGAGGTGGTCAACGGCCTGCTGCACGCCGGCCCCGCGCCCGGGCACCTCCCCCGCCTCGCCGTGGTCCCGGGCGGCTCCACCAACGTCTTCGCCCGCGCCCTGGGCCTGCCGAACGACGCCGTGGAGGCCACCGGCGCCCTGTTGGACGCCCTGCGCGACGGCAGCGAGCGCACCGTCGGCCTCGGCCTGGCCTCCGGCACGCCGGGCACGGAGGACGAGGCGGTGCCGGCCCGCTGGTTCACCTTCAACGCGGGCCTCGGCTTCGACGCCGGTGTGGTCGGCCGGGTGGAGCAGCACCGCGAACGCGGCCGGAAATCCACACACGCTCTTTACGTGCGTCAGGTCGTGCGCCAGCTTCTCGGCGAGCCCAACCGCCGGCACGGGACGATCACGCTGGAGCGGGCCGGGGAGGACCCGGTCACCGATCTGGTGCTGTCCATAGTCTCGAACACCTCCCCGTGGACGTTTCTGGGGAATCGCCCGATCTACGCGGCACCTAAGGCCTCGTTCGATACCGGGCTCGATCTCTTCGGTCTCAGCCGCCTGTCCACCGCGGCGGTTGCCCGGTATGGCACCCAGTTGCTCACTTCGTCCCCCGAGCGCGGACCCCATGGCAAGCACGCCACGTCTCTGCACGACTTGACCGAGTTCACCTTGCATTCGAAGGTGCCACTCCCCCTCCAGATGGACGGTGACCACCTGGGGCTGCGAACGAGCGTGACGTTCACAGGCGTACGCCGTGCACTGCGTGTGATTGTGTGAGCAGAACTGGCTAAAGTCCTTTCACTCGAACGTTTAGGCCAGGATCCACCCCATGGAAGTACGGCTGTGACCTAGTCGACACCGAAGAATCAAAAAAAACTTTCCAGAAGGGGTTGTATCCGCCGCTGAGGTTTGCGAGTCTCTACGTGGCGATCGGGACGGCCCGCAACACCGGCCTCCACTGATCACCAGAACCCCTCTTCAACTCACAGGACCCACGCCAGGGAACCTGGCGGTCGGCCCTTCACTTGTTGAGGGATTCGTGAAAGCGTTCACATTCACAAGCACCTGCACGTAATACCAAGGAGAGGTAGCAGCCATGGACTGGCGTCACAACGCCGTTTGCCGCGAGGAAGACCCCGAGCTCTTCTTCCCCATCGGCAACACCGGTCCTGCGCTGCTGCAGATCGAGGAAGCCAAGGCCGTCTGCCGTCGCTGCCCGGTGATCGAGCAGTGTCTGCAGTGGGCGCTCGAGTCCGGCCAGGACTCCGGCGTCTGGGGTGGTCTCAGCGAGGACGAGCGCCGTGCCATGAAGCGCCGCGCCGCCCGCAACCGGGCCCGTCAGGCCTCCGCCTGACAACCCACCCCTGCTGACAGCCTGAGCTTGGCGGCGCGTGCAGCGAGCACGCATCTCCCGCCCCCGAGCCGCAGCGCGCAGTTCCCCCGATGCGCTTACACAGCAGCAGCGAGCTTTAAGCCCCGGGCCACCCAGTGGTCCGGGGCTCAATGCTGTGTGCGGGCCCTCGCTCGACGGGCCGGGAGCTGCTACTTCTGCGACCGCACCGGGATGTCGAGGATCACGCGGGTGCCGCGCTCCGGGGCCGGGACCATGTCGAAGGTGCCGCCCAACTCGCCCTCCACCAGGGTGCGTACGATCTGCAGGCCGAGGTTGCCGGCGGTGTGCGGATCGAAGCCTTCCGGCAGGCCGACGCCGTCGTCCTGGACGGTGACCAGCAGCCGGGCCTCTTTCGTGGTGCCGCCGCGGACCGCCGACACCTCGACCGTGCCGGTGTCGCCCTCGCGGAAGCCGTGCTCCAGCGCGTTCTGCAGCACCTCGGTCAGCACCATCGACAGCGGGGTGGCGACCTCGGCGTCGAGGATGCCGAAGCGGCCGGTGCGCCGGCCCGTGACCTTGCCCGGGGAGATCTCCGCGACCATCGCCAGGACGCGGTCGGCGATGTCGTCGAACTCCACGCGCTCGTCCAGGTTCTGGGAGAGCGTCTCGTGCACGATCGCAATCGATCCGACGCGTCGCACCGCCTCTTCCAGGGCCTCCCGGCCGCGGTCGGACTCGATGCGCCGGGCCTGGAGGCGGAGCAGGGCCGCCACCGTCTGGAGGTTGTTCTTGACCCGGTGGTGGATCTCCCGGATCGTCGCGTCCTTGGTGATCAACTCGCGCTCGCGGCGGCGCAGTTCGGTGACGTCCCGCAGCAGCACCAGCGAACCGATGCGGGTGCCCTTGGGCTTCAGCGGGATGGCCCGGAACTGGATGACCCCGTCGTTGGCCTCGATCTCGAACTCGCGCGGCGCCCAGCCGCTGGCGACCTTGGCGAGCGCCTCGTCCACCGGGCCCCGGGTCGGCGCGAGTTCGGCCGTGGTCCGGCCCAGGTGCTGGCCGACGAGGTCGGAGGCGAGGCCGAGGCGGTGGTAGGCGGACAGGGCGTTCGGGGAGGCGTACTGGACGATGCCGTCGGCGTCGAGCCGGATCAGGCCGTCGCCGACGCGGGGCGAGGCGTCCATGTCGAGCAGCTGGTTCGCGAACGGAAAGGAACCGGCCGCGATCATCTGCGCGAGGTCGGAGGCGCTCTGCAGATAGGTGAGCTCCAGGCGGCTCGGGGTGCGCACGGTGAGGAGGTTGGTGTTGCGCGCGATGACTCCGAGGACGCGCCCCTCGCGGCGTACGGGGATCGACTCGACCCGGACGGGGACCTCCTCACGCCACTCGGGGTCGCCCTCGCGCACGATGCGGCCCTCGTCGAGGGCGGCGTCCAGCATCGGGCGGCGGCCGCGCGGGACGAGGTGGCCCACCATGTCGTCCTGGTACGAGGTCGGGCCGGTGTTGGGCCGCATCTGGGCGACCGAGACGTACCGGGTGCCGTCGCTGGTGGGGACCCACAGGACCAGGTCGGCGAAGGAGAGGTCGGAGAGCAGCTGCCACTCCGAGACCAGCAGGTGCAGCCACTCGAGGTCGGTGTCGTCGAGGGCGGTGTGCTGGCGTACGAGTTCGTTCATGGAGGGCACGTGGCGAGCGTACCCGGGCGTTTGTACGGCTCTGAAATACCCGGACCGGGACGGTACGGCCCAGGAACGGTCGGCCTCCGGAAACACCCGCGGGCCGCGGCGCCTGAGAGGGACCCTCAACCCTCCCGGCACCGCAGCCCGGAGCAGTATCGGCCGTGGGGTGTGCGGTCCCGGTCGGCCGAAGGATGAGGAGCCGGGGCAGTCAGGGCAGAGAGCCTCGGTTCCTCGGTCCGTCCTCCTGTGCGGGGAGGACGGAGGCTGGTGCGCGCTGTGCACGCGCTCTCGTTACGCATTGTGGACTAGACCACTCGGGGTGTCCATGCGTTGGAGGCTGTTCGTTGTTGTTATTTCCGCGACGCGTCGGACGCACGAGCGTCCAGCACGCAGCCTAACCCGTGTGGGTTCCTGTGCGGGGCCGGATGGGGAGGGCAATTTCCGCGACCGCCGTCGGCGCGCGGGTTTCAGTGGGTCTTTGTCACCTTCGCCAGGGCGCGGGGGGCGTCCGGGTCCTGGCCGCGGGCGATGGTCACCTCGTAGGCCAGGAGTTGGAGGGGGATGATCTCCAGGACGGGCTGGACCTCCTCGGCCACGTCCCGCGTCGGCAGCACGAAACCGGCCGACGCCTGTTCGACCTGGCTCCCGGGGCCGATGACGACGAGGTCGGCGCCGCGGCCGCGCAGCCGGTCCAGCACGGGCTGGAGCGCTGCGCCGCCCTTGCCGTCGGTCACCACGGCGATGACCGGGGAGACGTTGTCGACCATGGCGAGGGGCCCGTGCAGCAGGTCGGCGCCGGAGTAGGACAGGGCCGGGATGTAGCTGGTCTCCATCAGCTTCAGCGCGGCTTCCTTGGCCGTGGGGTAGCCGTAGCCGCGTGAGGTGATCACCATGCGCTCGGCGAAGCGGTACCGGGCGGCGAGCGCGCGCACCTCGTCCTGCCGGGCGAGCAGGCCGGCGGCGAGGTCCGGCAGGACGTGCGCGGCTGCTCCGTCGCCGCCGCGCAGGCCCTCCACGAACAGGTACAGCGCGAGGAGGGAGGCGGTGTAGGTCTTGGTCGCGGGGAGGGCCTTCTCGGGTCCGGCCATGATGTCGATGTGGTACTCGGAGACGTCCGCGAGCGGTGAGTCCGGGTGGTTGGTGACGGCCAGCGTGATCGCGCCGGCCTCGCGGGCGGCCCGGGTCGAGGCGACCAGGTCCGGGGAGCCGCCGGACTGGCTGACGGTGACGACGAGGACGTCGGTGAGGTCGGGCCGGGCGCCGTAGGCCGTGGTGGTGGACATCGAGGTGAGTCCGCACGGCAGGCCGAGCCGGATCTCCAGGAGGTACTTGGCGTACAGGGCGGCGTTGTCGGAGGTGCCGCGGGCGGTCAGCAGGACGAAGCGGGGCCTGCGGGCGGCGATCCGCCGGGCCACGTCCCGGATCGCGGGGGCGCCGTCGGCCAGGATCCGGCGCAGGACGGCGGGCTGCTCCGCCATCTCGCCGGCCATGATCCGGCCGGGGAGGTCGCTGAGGGGCTCCGGGGTGGCGGCGGTCATGGCGGGGTCCTTCCGGGCGCGGGTCGGTGCGGGTCGTGCGGGTCGTGCGGGTCGTGCGGGTCGTGCGGGTCGTGCGGGTTCCATTTCACTCCCCCGGGCCGTGGAACGCCCAGGTCCGGGCGGTGCTGTTCACCGTCCGGAGACCTGGTCGGCACGGCGTCGCCGTCTGCCCGGGAGGGGCGGCCGGCACCCTGGGAGGGCGGCCCCCGCTCTGTTAGATTGGTCTAAACCACACGGCCCCTCCCCGGGTCCCCGTCCCAGTCGAGCACTCCTCTCAGATCGGCAGGCCCAGCGTGGAAGTTGTCATCGTTCCGGACGCCAAGGCGGGCGGCGAGCTCGTCGCCGAGGCCATGGCCCAGCTGCTCCGGCGCAAGCCCGACGCCCTGCTCGGCGTGGCCACCGGCTCCACGCCGCTGCCCGTGTACGAGGCGCTGGCGGCGAAGGTGCGTTCCGGTGCCGTCGACGTCGGGCGGGCGCGGATCGCCCAGCTCGACGAGTACGTGGGGCTGCCCGCCGACCATCCGGAGTCCTACCGCTCGGTGCTGCGGCGCGAGGTGCTGGAGCCGCTCGGCATCGGGATGGACCGGTTCACGGGCCCGGACGGCACGGCCGAGGACGTGCCGGGGGCGTGCGAGGCGTACGACAAGGCGCTCGCGAACGCCGGCGGTGTGGATCTGCAACTGCTCGGGATCGGGACCGACGGGCACATAGGGTTCAACGAGCCGTGCTCGTCGCTGGCGTCGCGGACGCGGATCAAGACGCTGACCGAGCAGACCCGGATCGACAACGCGCGCTTCTTCGACGGCGACATCGACCAGGTGCCGCACCACGTGATCACGCAGGGCATCGGCACCATCCTGGAGGCCCGGCACCTGGTGCTGCTCGCCACCGGCGAGGGCAAGGCGGACGCGGTCGCGGCGACGGTGGAAGGACCGGTCGCCGCGGTGTGCCCCGCGTCCGCGCTCCAGCTCCACCCGCACGCGACCGTCGTCGCCGACGAGGCCGCCGCGTCGAAGCTGAAGCTCGCGGACTACTTCCGGCACACGTACGCCAACAAGCCGGACTGGCAGGGCATCTAGCCCTCCACGGCCCCGGTCGTCAGGACGTCGTCGTCGGCCGGGTCGTCCTCGGCCAGCCAGCCGGCCACCCACAGGGGCATCACCCAGTGGGTGACGAGGACGGCGATGAGCAGGGGCGCCGCGTAGGCCCTCGGGGCGTCGCCGGCGACGCCGCCCGTGATCAGCAGGGTGACCGCCGCCGCGGCCAGCAGCAGGGTCGTCACGCGGTGGGCCCGGGCCAGGACGCGGCTGCGTTCGGCCGACTGCCGCTCGTCCAGGACGTGGGCGCGCAGCTCCAGCAGGCCCCGGGTGGCGCCGTTGATCACGCCGGTCGCGACCATCCAGGGGAGCAGCAGCACCGCCATCACGGCGATGGCCCACAGCGGTTCGCCCTCGGCGAGGAAGAGGTGGGTCATCAGGCCGCCGATGGCCACCGTGAGCGTGACGTGCGCGGCGACGGCCAGCCGGCGGCGGGCCGCCGTGGCGTACCAGGCCGCCCCGCGGCGGTCGTTCATCAGCCGCAGCATGCTCCGGTCGTAGCGGGTCAGGCGCGTCGTCGTCATGGCTGGTTCCTCCCGTAGACCTCGTCCGTGAGCGGCCGGAACGGTTCGAGGGAGAACAGGGCCTCGACCGGCAGTCCGAAGAACTTCGCGATCCTCAGCGCCAGGTCGAGGCTCGGGTTGTACTGCCCCCGCTCGATGTAGCCGATGGTCTGGTAGTGGGCTCCCACTGCCTCGGCCAGGCTCTGGCGCGACACCTTCCGTTCGGCGCGCACCACGGCCAACCTGTTGTGAACCTGCTCGCTCATGTATAAGAAGTACTACATTCGGATGCAGCCTTACAACCCCATGGGATCTCGGCTGGTTCTTACAGCCCCGTGACTCCGGCGATCACCTCGGCCGCCGCCCGGCCGCAGACGCGGGCCGCGCCGTGGGTGGCGATGTGCAGGGCGCCGCGCGGGGCGGCCTGCGGGACTCCCATCTCGACGACGATCGTGTCGGGGCGGGCGGCCAGCAGGGCGTCGAGGGCAGAGGCCATCCAGGGGTGGCGGTGCTCGTCCCGGACGACGGCCACGATGCGGCGGGCACCGGCCGCTTGCAGGGCCGCCCGTCCGGCGCTCCGTCCGGCCTCGCTCTCCGTGCCGTCCCCGGCGGAGAAGCTGCCGGTCACCGTGCCCGGCAGGAGGTGGATGAGTTCCGCGGCGACGCCCCACGGGGTCTCGTCGCCGACCGCGATGTTGGCGACGGGGGTGAGGGCGGCGACGTAGGGCGGTTCGGTGAGGGCGGTGAAGGCCCCCGGGCCGCCGAGTCCCGGTGCGGGGGTCACCGTGAGGGCGCGGCGGGCGGCCTCCAGGCCGATCTCGCCGCCGGGTGTGTCCCCGGGTGGGCGGCCCGCCGAGCCGGCCCAGCCGGCCAGGGCCCGGACGCGCTCGGCCGCGTCGGCGAGGCGTTCCTCGGGGAGTTCGCCCGCGCGGACCGCCGCGACCAGGGCGTCCCGCAGGCGCAGCACGATCGCGTCGTCGGCCAGGCCGCCGCCGACGCAGATCGCGTCGGCGCCCGCGGCGATGGCGAGGACGCTGCCGCGTTCGATGCCGTAGGTGCCGGCGATGGCGCGCATCTCCATGCCGTCGGTGACGATGAGGCCGTCGTAGCCGAGTTCGCCGCGCAGCAGCCCGGTGAGGATGCGGCGGGAGAGCGTGGCGGGGCGGTCGGGGTCCAGGGCCGGGACCAGGATGTGGGCGCTCATCACGGCCCGGGTGCCGGCGGCGATGGCCGCGCGGAACGGGGCGAGTTCGCGCTCGGCGAGCACGTCCGCGGGGACGTCGATGCGCGGCAGGGCGTGGTGGGAGTCGACGGCCGTGTCGCCGTGGCCCGGGAAGTGCTTGGTGCAGGCGGCGACTCCGGCGGACTGCAGGCCCGTGACGTAGGCGGCGGTGTGCCGGGCGGCCAGGCCGGTGTCGGCGCCGAAGGAGCGGACGCCGATGACGGGGTTGGCGGGGTTGGAGTTCACGTCGGCGGACGGGGCCCAGTCGAGGTTCACGCCGCAGGCCGCGAGACGCCGGCCCAGTTCGTGGGCGACCTGGTGGGTCAGCTCCACGTCGTCGACCGCGCCGAGGGCGTGGTTGCCCGGGAAGGAGGAGCCGGACCGCACCTCCAGGCGGGTCACGTCGCCGCCCTCCTCGTCGATCGCGACGAGGACGTCGTCGCGCTCGGCCCGCAGTTGGGCGGTCAGCGCGGCGAGTTGGGCAGGTGAGGCGATGTTGCGGCCGAACAGTCCGACGGAGGCGAGTCCCTCACCGAGGCGGCGCAGCAGCCAGTCGGGGGCGGTGGTGCCGGTGAAGCCGGGCTGGAGGACGGTGAGGGCGTCGCGGGTGAGTGTGTCGGTGCCGCTGGCGAGTGTCGTCATCGGGTGGGGTCATCCCTTCACGGCGCCCGCGGTCAGGCCCGCGGCCATCTTGCGCTGGACGAGGAGGAACAGGGCGACGATCGGCACGGCCATCATCGTGGCTCCGGCCATCATCGGGGCGTATTCGGTGCCGTGCTTGGTGGTGAAGTTGCCGAGCCAGACGGTCGCGGTCTGGTTCTTCTGGCTGAGGAGCATGAGGGCGTACAGGTACTCGTTCCAGGCCTGGATGAAGCCGTAGACCGAGGTGGCGACCATGCCGGGGGCCAGGAGCGGGAAGACGACCCGCAGGAAGGCGCCGGTGCGGGAGCAGCCGTCGACCATGGCCGCCTCCTCCAGTTCCTTCGGGATGTTGACGATGAAGCCCCTGAGCGTCCAGACCGTGAACGGCAGGATGAAGGTCAGGTACGTGATGATGAGGCCGGTGAGCCGGTCGTACTGGCCGAGGTCGTTGAGCAGCAGGAACACCGGGATGATCATGGCGACCAGGGGGACCATCTGGACGGCCAGGATCCCGACGATCACGATCTTGCGGCCGCGGAAGGCGAACCGGGAGATGGCGAGCGCGGCCAGCAGCCCGACGGCCATGCCGATGACGACCACCGCCAGCGACACCACCAGGCTGCGCCCCACCGGGCCCCAGAAGTCGGCGATGTCCAGCGCCCGGCCGAAGTTGGCGAGGGTGAGGCCGGTCGGCAGCAGGCTCGGGTCGGGGTCGATGGCGTCCTCGGCGGGCTTGAACGCGGTGTTGAGCATCCAGTAGAGCGGGAAGCCCGCGGTGACGAAGACGAGGAGCCCGAGGAGGTTCCACCAGAGCTTCGGTGCCCGGCGGCCCGTCAGGGTGCTGCTCATTCGACCTCTCCGATCTTCAGCATCTGACGCATGTAGACGGCGACCACGCCGAGCAGCAGCAGGACGGTGATCAGCGCGATGGCCGAGCCCTGTGCGTAGTCGTTGACGACGAAGGCACGGTCGTAGGAATAGGTGTTGAGGACCTGGAACTCCGGCTCGGGGTGGCCGCCCCGCATGACGAACACCTGGGGGAAGACGCCCATGTCCCAGATGACCGACAGGGTCGTGAGCATCACGATGATCGGCTTGAGGACGGGCAGGGTGACATAGCGGAAGACGCCCCAGGAGCCGGCGCCGTCGAGGCGGGCTGCCTCCTCCAGTTCCTTCGGGACCTGGGTGAGGCCCGCGCTGAGCGTGATGACCACGAACGGCACGGCGCCCCACACCACCAGCAGCATGATCACGGCGAGGCCCTCGGGGCCGCTGGCGAACCAGTTGTGGCCGATCATGTCGACGCCGGGCACCTTGCTGAGCAGGGCATTGAAGACGCCGTAGTCCGAGTCGAAGAGCCACTTGAAGACCGTGGTCGCCACGATCACCGGCATGCCCCAGCTGGCCACCAGCACGATGTTGATGAGCACCTTCAGCCAGCCGGAGACCCGCTGCAGCAGCAGGGCGAGGGCCATGCCGATCACCATCGTGAAGACGACTGCCCCGGTCGCGAAGACGACCGTGCGCACGACGACGGCCCAGAACTCGCCGTCGCCGAGCACCTTGGCGAAGTTGTCGAAGCCGACCGACTCGGCCGGCTGGAAGCCCCACAGCTGGGACTGCCCGAACTTCTGGAAGGACAGCGTGACCAGGCGGGCCAGCGGATAGCCCATGACCAAGGCCAGGATCGCCAGGCAGGGCGCGAGCAGCAGCCAGGGGACCGCGGCACCGCCCGACGGCCGGCTCACCCGTGGCAGCTCATCGGCGGGAGGTGGCGGTGCCTGCCGCGGTGGCGGCACCTTGGCGGGAAGGTGGGTGTCTGCGGCACTCATCGCGCGCTCCTCGGCGGTCCCTCAGGTCTTGACGACGGCGGGGCTCCGCGTGGGAACCCCGCCCGTAGGTCACTTGGTGTTGATGACCTTGTCGATCGCGGCGTCCGCCTCCTTGGCGGCGGCCTCGACGGACTTCTTGCCGGTGCCGATGCTCTGCAGCATGGTCTGCAGGATCTGCGCCTTCTCGACCTGGCCCCAGCCGGGGGCCATCGGGACGAACCAGTTGGACTCGGCCGCGGTGGCCGGGACCGCCGTCTTCGGGTCGTTCTTCAGCGTCGCGAGGTCGGTCTTGTTGTTGGGCAGGTTGCCCTTGGCCATCAGGCCCTTCTGCCCGGAGGAACCGGTGAACGCGTTGATCCACTCGGCGGCCAGGGCCTGCGCGTCGGACTTCACCGGCACGGCGAGGTCGGAGCCGCCCAGGAAGACGGGCATGTTCTTGCCGGACGGGCCGGGCATCACGAAGTTCTCGAGGTTGCCCTTGAGCTTGCCGGTCTTGTCGTTCTTCGGGTCCTCGGCGGTCGCGCCCTCCCAGGCGGCGGCGAAGATCATGGCGGACTTGCCCTGGCCGTAGACGATGTACCGGTCGGACTCGTCCTTGGTCTTGTCGCCGTGCATGTACGTGTCGACGACGTTCTTGAACTCCTTGAGGCCCTTGAGGGACTCGGGCGAGGAGAGCGAGGCCTTCCACTGGCCGCCCGTCTCGGTGGCGATGGCGCCGCCGGCGTCGTAGACGAAGGACATGGCCGCGTACCAGTCGCGGGTGGGCTGGTACCAGGCGCTGAACTTGTCGCCCTGCTTCTGCTGGATCTTGTCCAGGGCGGCCGTCAGTTCCTGGTACGTCTTCGGGGGCGTCTTCACGCCGACCGAGGCCGCGAGGTCCTTGCGCCAGTTGGCGACGCGGCCGCCGGCGTAGTACGGGACGCCGTAGGTCTTGTCCTCGTAGGTCACCGAGGCCTTGAGGCCGTCCAGCCAGGCGGAGGAGTTGTCGAACTTCGCCGGGTCCAGTGGGGCGAAGGCGCCCTTGACCATGTAGCCGAGCATCTCGGTGTTGCCCATCTCGACCACGTCGGGGGCCTTGTCCGTGGCCAGGACGGCGTCGAGCTTGGCGTTCTTGTCGGGCCAGCCGTAGTACTCGTGGTTGATCTTCAGGCCGGGGTGCTTCTTCTTCACCGCGTCGTCGGCGGCCTTCACCAGCTCCGGCCAGTTGTTCTGCGCGTCGACGGTGAGCCAGACGGTCAGCTCCTTGGCGTCCGCGCCGCCCTTGCCCGAACCCCCGCCGCCCTCGCCCCCGCACGCCGCGATGGAGACCATCATGCCCGCGATACCGATCGCGGCTGTCAGCTTGCGCTTCACGCCACCCTCCTCAGGGATGCCCACCCAGCCCGCCGGGCCTGGACCAATGGTGTAGACCAGTACGGGGAGCTTGGACCAGACCAGAAAGCCTGTCAAGGGTCCCGAGACGGCGCTGACCAGCCGTTATGCGACCTACATATGCAGGAACCTTTAAGTAAGAACCCAGCGAAAACCCGGCCGGGCACGGCATACTGCGGGTAGACCACAGCAACGGGTGGACTAGACCAAAAGAGGCGCCGACGGTATACAGGTGGGATCGTGTCGGCGGACCGAGCCGGGAAGGCGGAGCATGAGCACCGACGTCAGCAGTGCGGAGAACGAGAGCGGGGCACCCGTCCGTACCGCACGCGTGCCCAAGTACTACCGCCTGAAGAAGCACCTGCTCGACATGACGGAGACCCAGACGCCCGGCACGCCGGTCCCGCCCGAGCGCACGCTCGCGGCGGAGTTCGACACCTCGCGCACGACCGTGCGCCAGGCGCTGCAGGAACTGGTCGTCGAGGGCCGGCTGGAGCGCATCCAGGGCAAGGGCACGTTCGTCGCCAAGCCGAAGGTCTCCCAGGCCCTGCAACTGACCTCGTACACCGAGGACATGCGCGCCCAGGGCCTCGAACCCACCTCGCAGCTGCTGGACATCGGCTACATCACCGCCGACGACCGGCTCGCCGGCCTGCTCGACATCACGCCGGGCGGACGCGTGCTGCGCATCGAGCGGCTGCGCATGGCCAACGGCGAGCCGATGGCCATCGAGACCACCCACCTCAGCGCGAAGCGCTTCCCCGCCCTGCGCCGCTCCCTCGCGAAGTACACGTCCCTCTACACGGCACTCGCCGAGGTCTACGACGTCCATCTCGCCGAGGCCGAGGAGACCATCGAGACGTCCCTGGCCACTCCGCGCGAGGCCGGCCTGCTCGGCACGGACGTGGGCCTGCCGATGCTGATGCTGTCCCGGCACTCGCTGGACCGGGAGGGCGGGCCGGTGGAGTGGGTGCGGTCGGTCTACCGGGGCGACCGGTACAAGTTCGTGGCCCGTCTGAAGCGGCCTCAGGAGTAGCGGACCGGCGGCGCGTTTCTTTTGGATACCGCATTACGGACGAGGGGTTCCGCTGTCGGCACACCCTGACCTAGATTGCCTGCGCATTACACAGGTGATCACTTGAGGGGACGGAGCCGCCTGATGTCGCAAGCCCCAGAAGCCAGCAGAGGGCCGGTGGTGACGCCGACGCGCGTCGTCATCGCCCTCTGTCTCATAGCGCCCTTCGTGGCCATGCTGTGGGTCGGCTCGTACGCCAAGACCGACCCGGCCTTCATCGGCATCCCGTTCTTCTACTGGTACCAGATGGCGTGGGTGCTGATCTCCACCGCGCTGACGATGATCGCCTACAAGCTGTGGCAGCGTGACCAGCGCGCCCGTCGGGGAGGTACGCGGTGAAGGACGGCGTGAACGGCGTCGCGCTCGCCGTCTTCATCTTCTTCTTCCTGCTCGTCACGGTCATGGGCTTCCTGGCCGCGCGCTGGCGCAAGGCCGAGAACGAGCACAGCCTCGACGAGTGGGGCCTGGGCGGCCGCTCCTTCGGCACCTGGATCACCTGGTTCCTGCTCGGCGGCGACCTGTACACGGCCTACACCTTCGTCGCCGTCCCCGCGGCGATCTACGCGGCGGGCGCGGCCGGCTTCTTCGCGGTGCCCTACACGATCCTCGTGTACCCGCTGATCTTCACGTTCCTGCCCCGCCTGTGGTCGGTCTCCCACAAGCACGGCTACGTGACGACCTCCGACTTCGTGCGCGGCCGCTTCGGCTCCAAGGGCCTCTCCCTGGCGGTGGCGCTGACCGGCATCCTCGCGACCATGCCGTACATCGCGCTCCAACTGGTCGGCATCCAGGCCGTGCTGGACGTGATGGGCGTCGGCGGCGGCGAGAACACCAACTGGTTCATCAAGGATCTGCCGCTGCTGATCGCGTTCGGCGTGCTGGCGGCCTACACGTACTCGTCGGGTCTGCGGGCGCCCGCGCTGATCGCGTTCGTGAAGGACACGCTGATCTACATCGTCATCGCGGTGGCGATCATCTACATCCCGATCAAGCTGGGCGGCTTCGACGACATCTTCGCCAAGGCGAGCGAGGCGTACGGCCAGACCAACCCGGCGACGGGCGCGCCGCGCGGTGCGCTGGTGCCGCCGGAGGCGGGCCAGTGGACGTACGCCACCCTGGCGTTGGGCTCCGCCCTGGCCCTGTTCATGTACCCGCACTCCATCACGGCGACGCTGTCCTCCAAGAGCCGTGAGGTGATCCGCCGCAACACCACGATCCTGCCGCTGTACTCGCTGATGCTGGGCCTGCTCGCGCTGCTCGGCTTCATGGCGATCGCGGCCGGGATCAAGGTGCAGAACGGGCAGCTGGCGATTCCGCAGCTGTTCGAGACGATGTTCCCGGACTGGTTCGCGGGCGTCGCGTTCGCGGCGATCGGCATCGGCGCGCTGGTGCCGGCGGCCATCATGTCCATCGCGGCGGCGAACCTCTTCACGCGCAACATCTACAAGGACTTCATCAAGCCGGACGCGACGCCCGCGCAGGAGACCAAGGTCTCCAAGCTGGTGTCCCTGCTGGTGAAGGTGGGCGCGCTGGCCTTCGTCCTCACCATGGACAAGACGGTCGCCATCAACTTCCAGCTGCTGGGCGGCATCTGGATCCTGCAGACCTTCCCGGCCCTGGTCGGCGGCCTGTTCACGCGCTGGTTCCACCGCTGGGCGCTGCTCGCGGGCTGGGCGGTCGGCATGATCTACGGCACGGTCGCCGCGTACGGCGTCGCCTCGCCGACCCAGAAGCACTTCGGCGGCTCCTCCAAGGAGATCCCCGGCATCGGCGAGATCGGCTACATCGGCCTCACGGCGTTCGTCCTGAACCTGGTGGTGACGGTGGTCCTGACCTTCGTCCTCAAGGCCCTGAAGGCCCCCGACGGCATCGACGAGACCAAGCCGGAGGACTACACGGCCGACGCGGGCGACCCCGGGGTGCAGGTGGAACTCCCGCCTGCCACCGCCGGTTCCGCGCACTGACTCAGGGGCGCGGGGAACTGCGCGAACAACCACACACAACCCCGGACCGGGCCGCCGTGATCAAGAACCACGGCGGCCCGTTGTCGTACACACTTCCGCCATGGACCTTCTCATCCGCCCCGCCGAACCCACCGAGTACGAAGCGCTCGGCGACATCACCGCCCACGCCTACCTCCAGGACGGCCTCCTCGACTTCGGTGAGAGCGACGAGTACCTCCACGAACTGAGGGACGTCGCCAAACGGGCAGCCGCCGCCGAGGTCCTGGTCGCGCTCCGGGGCGGCGAACTGCTCGGCGGCGTCACCTTCGTACCGTCCGGCGGCCCCATGGCCGACATAGCCCGCCCCGGCGAGGCCGAGATCCGCATGCTCGCCGTTTCCCACCGGGCCCGCGGGCAGGGCGCCGGCGAGGCCCTGGTCCGCTCCTGCATCGACCGGGCACGGGCCACGGAGGGCTGCGTCCGGATCGTGCTCTCGACCCAGCGGACCATGCACTCCGCCCACCGCATCTACGAACGCCTGGGCTTCGTCCGCACTCCGCAGCGGGACTGGAACCCGCTCCCGCACCTGGACGACATCACGCTGCTCACTTACGAGTTGACGCTCTGAAGTCATCCACGACACAACATATAGGGGCGCGATCCTCACCCGGCACAAGATGTATGCTCATGCTCGCTGTCGCCGCAGGGGAATCCGGTGCGAATCCGGAACTGTCCCGCAACGGTGTACCCATGCCCGTTTATGCGTGCATGGGCGTCAGTCCGAGGACCTGCCGACAGCGCGCCCGGCCACCCGGCCGGTGTGCCTGACGTCCGGGCCTCGTGGAATGGGCCGGTGGACGCGACGCCGCGTGCGCTCGTGTGCTGCCCCCTGCCCTCGGCGAGGCCCCCCTGCCGAGCGAGGGAGAGCCCCACGTGACCATCGCGCCAGCCGATCCGGTCTCAGCCGCCGAAGAGACCGCCGAAGAAGCCGCCGGGGAAGCGCACGACGCTCCCGGTGCCGCGCTGCTGCGGACCCTGACCGAGCTGACCGCCGACCTCCCCGACGCCGACCCCGGCCGGGTCGCCGCCGCCGCGCTGCGCGGCCGGTCCGCGCAGGCGGACGAGACGGAGTTGCGCGAGCTGGCGACGGAGGCGGCCGCCGGCCTCATCTCCGAGGACCCCGCCTACTCCCGGCTGGCCGCCCGGCTGCTGACCATCGGCATCCGCGAGGAGGCCGCCTCCCAGGGCGTCACGTCCTTCACCGAGTCCGTGGCGGTCGGCCACCGCGAGGGCCTCATCGCCGACCGCACCGCCGAGTTCGTCCGGCTGCACGCGGCCCGGCTCGACGCCCTGATCGACACCGCCGCCGACGACCGCTTCGGCTACTTCGGCCTGCGCACGCTGCACAGCCGCTACCTGCTCCGGCACCCGATCACCCGCAAGGTGATCGAGACGCCCCAGCACTTCCTGCTGCGCGTGGCGAGCGGCCTCGCCGAGGACGACACCGCACGGGCCGTGGACGAAGTCGCCGCGCTCTATGGGCTCATGAGCCGTCTCGACTACCTTCCGTCCTCCCCCACGCTCTTCAACTCCGGCACCCGGCACCCCCAGATGTCGTCCTGCTACCTCCTCGACTCCCCCAAGGACGAGCTGGACTCCATCTACGACCGCTACCACCAGGTCGCCCGCCTGTCGAAGCACGCCGGCGGCATCGGCATCGCCTACTCCCGCATCCGTGCCCGGGGTTCGCTGATCCGCGGCACGAACGGACACTCCAACGGCATCGTCCCGTTCCTGAAGACCCTGGACGCCTCGGTCGCCGCCGTGAACCAGGGCGGCCGCCGCAAGGGCGCCGCCGCCGTCTACCTGGAGACCTGGCACTCCGACATCGAGGAGTTCCTGGAGCTGCGCGACAACACCGGCGAGGACGCCCGGCGCACGCACAACCTGAACCTGGCGCACTGGGTGCCGGACGAGTTCATGCGCCGCGTGAACGCCGACGCGCAGTGGTCGCTGTTCTCCCCCGCGGACGTGCCCGAGCTGGTCGACCTGTGGGGTGAGGAGTTCGACACCGCCTACCGGGCCGCCGAGGCGAAGGGTCTCGCGAAGAAGACGCTGCCCGCGCGCGAGCTGTACGGCCGGATGATGCGCACCCTCGCGCAGACCGGCAACGGCTGGATGACCTTCAAGGACGCCGCCAACCGCACCGCCAACCAGACGGCCGAGCCGGGCCACGTCGTCCACTCCTCCAACCTCTGCACGGAGATCCTGGAGGTCACCAGCGACGGCGAGACGGCGGTCTGCAACCTGGGCTCGGTCAACCTCGGCGCGTTCGTGAGCGGCGGGGACATCGACTGGGAGCGCCTGGACGAGACCGTCCGCACGGCCGTGACGTTCCTCGACCGGGTCGTCGACATCAACTTCTACCCGACCGAGCAGGCGGGCCGCTCCAACGCCCGCTGGCGCCCGGTCGGCCTCGGCGCCATGGGCCTGCAGGACGTCTTCTTCAAGCTGCGCCTGCCCTTCGACTCGCCCGAGGCGAAGGCCCTGTCCACCCGCATCGCCGAGCGGATCATGCTCGCCGCGTACGAGGCCTCCGCGGACCTCGCCGAGCGCAACGGCCCGCTCCCGGCCTGGGAGAAGACCCGCACGGCCCGGGGCGTGCTGCACCCCGACCACTACGACGTGGAGCTGACCTGGCCGGAGCGCTGGGCGGCCCTGCGCGAGCGGATCGCCACGACCGGCATGCGCAACTCCCTGCTCCTCGCCATCGCCCCCACGGCGACGATCGCGTCGATCGCGGGCGTGTACGAGTGCATCGAGCCGCAGGTGTCCAACCTGTTCAAGCGCGAGACGCTGTCGGGCGAGTTCCTCCAGGTCAACTCCTACCTGGTGGAGGAGCTGAAGCGGCTCGGCGTGTGGGACGCCCGCACCCGGGAGGCCCTGCGCGAGGCCAACGGCTCGGTGCAGGGCTTCGCCTGGCTCCCCGGGGACGTCCGCGCGCTCTACCGGACGGCCTGGGAGATCCCGCAGCGCGGCCTGATCGACATGGCGGCGGCCAGGACCCCGTTCCTGGACCAGTCCCAGTCCCTGAACCTCTTCCTGGAGACGCCGACCATCGGCAAGCTCTCCTCGATGTACGCCTACGCCTGGAAGTCCGGGCTGAAGACGACGTACTACCTGCGCTCGCGCCCGGCGACCCGCATCGCCCGCGCCGCCCAGGCCGCTGTCCCCGTGCAGGCCACCCCGGACCCCGACGCGGTCGCCTGCTCCCTGGAAAACCCCGAGTCCTGCGAGGCCTGCCAGTAATGCCCAGCAACCAGAATCTCCTCGACCCCGGCTTCGAGCTGACGCTCCGCCCCATGCGCTACCCGGACTTCTACGAGCGCTACCGGGACGCCATCAAGAACACCTGGACCGTGGAGGAGGTCGACCTCCACTCGGACGTCGCCGACCTCGCCAAGCTGTCCCCCGCCGAGCAGCACCTGATCGGCCGGCTGGTCGCGTTCTTCGCCACCGGCGACTCGATCGTCGCGAACAACCTGGTGCTGACGCTGTACAAGCACATCAACTCCCCCGAGGCGCGGCTGTACCTGAGCCGCCAGCTCTTCGAGGAGGCCGTGCACGTCCAGTTCTATCTGACGCTGCTCGACACCTACCTGCCCGACCCGGAGGACCGGGCGGCGGCCTTCGCGGCGGTGGAGAACATCCCGTCCATCCGGGAGAAGGCGGAGTTCTGCTTCAAGTGGATGGACTCGGTGGAGCAGCTCGACCGGCTGGAGTCCCAGGCCGACCGCCGCCGCTTCCTGCTCAACCTGATCTGCTTCGCCGCGTGCATCGAGGGCCTGTTCTTCTACGGCGCCTTCGCCTACGTGTACTGGTTCCGCAGCCGGGGCCTGCTGCACGGCCTGGCCACCGGCACCAACTGGGTGTTCCGCGACGAGACCATGCACATGTCGTTCGCGTTCGACGTGGTCGACACCGTCCGCAAGGAGGAGCCGGAGCTGTTCGACGACCGGCTCCAGCAGGAGGTGACGGACATGCTCCGCGAGGCCGTCGAGGCCGAGCTGCAGTTCGCGCGCGACCTGTGCGGTGACGGCCTCCCGGGCATGAACACCGAGTCGATGCGGCAGTACCTGGAGTGCGTCGCCGACCAGCGGCTGACCCGCCTGGGCTTCGCTCCGGTGTACGGCTCGGAGAACCCCTTCTCCTTCATGGAGCTCCAGGGGGTTCAGGAGCTGACCAACTTCTTCGAGCGGCGGCCCTCCGCGTACCAGGTGGCGGTGGAGGGCACCGTCGACCTGGACGAGGACTTCTGAGCCGGTCCGCTCTGCCGGGCCTCCTGGGCCTCCCGGATCTGCCGGTCGATGCGCCGGTCGCGCACGATGCCGAGCACGGACGGGAGGACCAGGAGGACCAGCGTCCCGAGTACGAAGACCATGGCGATGAGTGTCTGAGTCTGGTTCGTGTCCATGGACACCACTGTCGCGCCGGATGGTCCTTACCGTCAGTGGCAGTACTGCCGTAGACCCTCGAATTACTGCCACGGGCGGTGCACACTGGAGGCATGCTCCAGAACGTGGCCGCCGTCCTGCTGCACGGCGTGAACCCCTTCGAACTCGGCGTGGTGTGCGAGGTCTTCGGCACCGACCGCAGCGACGACGGCCTGCCGGTGTACGACTTCGCCGTCGCCTCGGCCGAGGGCCCCGCCCTGCGCATGACCTCGGGCTTCTCCCTGCGGGTCGAGCACGGCCTGGAGCGGCTGGAGACGGCCGATCTGATCGCCGTGCCGGCCGGGCACAGCTACGCGACCAGGGACTTCCCGCCGGACCTGCTGGCCGCCCTGCGGCGCGGGGTGGACCGCGGGGCCCGGGTGCTCAGCGTCTGCTCCGGCGCCTACGTGCTGGCCGCGGCCGGGCTGCTGGACGGGCGGCGCTGCGCCGTGCACTGGAAGCACGCGGAGGACCTCGCCCGGCAGTACCCGCGCGCGGTCGTCGAGCCGGACGTGCTCTACGTCGACGAGGACCCGGTGATCACCTCCGCCGGCACGGCCGCCGGCATCGACGCCTGCCTGCACCTGGTGCGCAAGGAACAGGGCTCCGAGGTCGCCAACAAGATCGCCCGGCGGATGGTGGTGCCCCCGCACCGCGACGGCGGCCAGGCCCAGTACATCGAGCGTCCGCTGCCGCTCCCCGAGGCCGACACGATCGGCGAGCTGCTGGCCTGGCTGGAGCGGCACCTCGACGAGGAGGTCACCGTCGAGCAGCTGGCCGCCCGGGCCCACATGTCCCCGCGCACCTTCGCCCGCCGCTTCCAGCAGGAGACCGGGACGACTCCCTACCGCTGGGTCCTGCGCCAGCGCGTGCTGCTGGCCCAGCGGCTGCTGGAGGCGACGGACGAGACGATGGACGCGATCGCCGGTCGAACGGGGTTCGGCAACGCGGCCGCGCTGCGCCACCACTTCGTCCGGGCCGTGGGCACGACACCGAACGCCTACCGGCGGACCTTCAGAGGCCCCGAAGCGGCCTGACGATCACCGGGTGGTCACCTCGGCACCGGCCGCAGCAGCAGCTGGTGCGGCCGGAGCGTGATGCCGACGCGCGTGCCGTCGTTCGAGCCCGGCACCTGCTCGAAGCGGTACTTCGTGGCCAGGGCCGCCGTGATCAGCGTCAGCTGGGCCATCGAGAAGTGGTCGCTCGGGCACTTGCGGTTGCCGGTGCTGAACGGGCTCATGGCGTGCTTCGGGATGTCCTTGACCCGGTCCGGAAGCCAGCGGTCCGGGTCGAACTCCAGGTGCCGGTCGTACGACTTCGGGTCGCGCTGGATCGCGTACGGGCTGTAGATGATGTCCGCCCCGGCCGGAATGCGGTAACCGCCGAGTTCCGTGTCCCGCACCGCCCGGCGCGTCAGAATCCAGACGGCCGGGCTCAAACGCATGGACTCGACGACGACATTGTTGGTGTGCCGGAGTCCTCGGACGTCTGCAAATGCCACCGGCCGCCCACCGGTGACTGCTTCCACTTCGTCGCGCACCCGGTCTGCCTGTTCAGGGTGTTCCGCGAGCATATGCAGCAGCCACATGATCGTGGAGGCCACGGTTTCGCTGCCGGGGGTGAGGATCGCGACGACCTGATCGTGGATCTCCTGTTCCCCGATGGGATCGCCATTCTCGTCCTTCGCCTCCAGCAATGCCGTCAGCAAATCGTCCGGCTTTTGACCGGATGCGCGGCGCTCGGCGACGATCTCGTCGACCAGGAGATGCAAATCGGCCAATGCCCGGTTGAATTCACGGTTGGCCGGGAGCGGCAGCCTGTACAGCGGTCCCAGCGGGACCACCATCCGCCGGTACATGCCGCGGAAGACCGTGGCGAGCGCGACGCACAGCCGCTCCGCCCGCTCGTCCATGTAGTCGCCGCGCAGCAGGCAGCGGGCCGCGATGCGCACGGCCACCCGGAAGGACTCGGAGGTGCAGTCGATGGTCTCGCCGGGCTTCCAGCGCTCGGTCAGCGCGTGCGCCTCCTCCTCCATGATCGGCCCGTAGGCGGGGATGGCGTCGAGCCGGAAGGCGGGCTGGATGGTGCGCCGCTGGCGCCGGTGGCGCGGGCCGTTCGCCGTGGCCACGCCCTCCTTGCCGAGCAGGCCCTCCAGGGACTCCCACAGCGGCCCGGCGATGATGAAGTCGTTGCTCAGCGCCAGCGCGCCGGTCAGCGCCGGGGTGGTGACGGCGTGGACCGTCTTCGGGCCGAGCTTCAGCCGGACCACCTCGCCGTGGTCGCGCAGCCGGGACATGAACGCCAGCGGGTCGCGCACCAGCCTCCAGCCGTGGCCGAGGACGGGGACCCCGCCGCCCGCCCGGGGCGGCTCGCGCAGCTCCCGGACCAGAGGTGCCTCGGGCTTCACAGACTCGACGGTCATTTCTCACCTGCCGCTTCGTTGTTGACGTACGGGGGCGTGGACCGGTCGTCCCAGCTGTCGACCATGTACCGGCCGGACTCGTGGTGGAACCAGTAGACCGAACTGAACCAGTTGCGCATATTGCTCAGGCAGGCCCGCACGGCGGTGCTCAGTTCCTTTCCGCGCACGGTGCCGTCGGCGAGGCCGTCGGCGAACCTCAATGCCTCCCGCTCGATGTCGAGGAATTCCTTGATGCATTCCTCGACGCGCTGCCTGACTTCCGCGACCGCCTGTTCCAGGGTCAGCCCCTCATGGGTGATGAGACTGATTCCCAGATTGTGCACCTCGTCGCCCGCTAATTCCTTGGGAAGCGAGCAGAGGTCGTTGTACCAGGCGGCGAATTCCTGACTCAGCAGCGCCGCCCGGCGGTATGCCGGGTTTTTCCGCACCGCCTCCGGGAGTTCGCACCCGGCGGTCGGTTCCAGCAGATCCGTCCAGATCCAGTGCGCGAAAGTGAGCCGGCGCAGACTGAGGTATTCCTCGACCGTCGGCACGATGCCGTGGGTGCGGTTGTGGAACTCGCGGTCATAGGCGTCGATCACCGCGTGGAAGTGCCGGGCGAAGCGGAGGTTCCACGTCTCCGGCAGGAACGCGTACAGCCGCAGCACGCTGTCGGCGAACCCCGCGACCAGTGGGTCCTCGTGGTGCAGGTGCTCCTCGGGAGAATCGAGGGCCGTGTGCAGCCGGTCCCGCAGCCGCCGCCAGGCGACCGGACGGCCGTGCACGATGTCCCGGTCGTGGCGGTCGTCCCAGACGAAGAACCAGGCGCTGTAGTCGGCGATCGCCTGCATCACCTCGTCGGAGGCGCCGATGTAGTACCCCGCCATGAGGTCCGTGTAGCACAGGCCGTCGGCATATTCCTCCACCTTGTCCGCGGGCATGAGCCGTTTTTCCAGGAGCCAGGCCCGGGTCTTCTCCTGGCACTTCGGCCAATACGGGTGGAGTTGCCGGGGAAACGCCGCCTCGATCACCGGTAGAGAGAGCGACGGTGGTACTGCGATCGTGGTCGGTGCCGATGTGGTGCCGTGTGACAAAGCATGCACGAACTAACCCCTCTCAGCCGCCAGTTGGCGCGGGCGCCCCTCCCTTCGTGCCGGGCGTGCGCCGTTGCATACCCCGCTCATCCCATTCAGCACTACAACTGACCGTTCTGGGAACGCATTTGCTTCATTCACTACCCCACAGTGCCGGGATCCTCCCGTTGTGTGACTGGTACGGGATCATCAGGAGAGCAGAAGCGATCGAACGTGCGACGGACAGGCGAACGGCACAGACGAACGGCGCCTGTTCAGGGTGGGAAACCCGAACAGACGCCGTGTGCCTGGTGAGGCTGGGGTCTCAGTCGTTCGCGACCACGGGGTAGCGGGGCTCGTTCTCGGCCATCTGCCGCAGCGCGTCCTTGCGCTCGCGCTTGGAGAGCCGGTCGATGTACAGGTATCCGTACAGGTGGTCGGTCTCGTGCTGCAAACACCGAGCGAAGTATCCGGTGCCGCGCACCTTGATCGGGTTGCCCTGTTCGTCCTGCCCGGTGACCTCGGCGTAGTCGGGCCGGGCGAGCGGCGCGTACGCGGTCGGCACCGACAGGCAGCCCTCGTTGCTGTCGTCGAGCCGGCGCTTCTCGGCGGGCAGCTCGACGAGCTTGGGGTTGCAGACGACACCGGTGTGCCGCACGCCCTCGTCGTCCGGGCAGTCGTAGACGAAGACCTTCGCGTCGACGCCGATCTGGTTGGCGGCCAGGCCCACACCCTCGGCGGTGCGCTGGCTGGCGAACATGTCCGCGACGAGCTGCTGGAGCTCCTCGCCGAAGTCGGTGACGTCCTTGCACTCCTTGTGCAGCACCGGGTTCCCGACCACCGTGATCGGCCGCGAGGTCCCCCGCTCCCGCCAGGCCGCCTCGCGCTCCTCGCAGTCCTCCGTGTCGATCACGTACCCCTCGTCATCGACGGGGAGCACGCCCGCGCGCTGCTGATCGGTGTCCTGCTGAGCCATGACGTCCGTACGCCTTCCTGAAACTGACCGGGCTGAGATGCTGATACAGGTTACGCGGGTGTCGGACGCCGATTCCTGGGGGCGCGGGGAACTGCGCGACCGGCCCCGACGGCCCGGCGCCCGGCAACGGCGCTAACAGACCTCTTCCAGATCCCGCCAATCCCGGGAATCCGGACTGTCGGCCACCCACCCGTCCAGCAACCCCCGAACCAGCGAAGCCGGCGCAGCCAGCCCGCACTCCCGCTCGGGAACCCACAGCTGCCCGTCCGTCCGATGCCCCAGCGGCCCGGGATGCCCCGGCTCACTGTGATCGTGCGGATCCAGATGCTCCCCGTCCCCTTCGTCCGACGGCATCCGCGACTCCGAGCACATCCGGCACAGCAACCGCACCGAAGAGGACCAGTCCTCCGCGGCGAACCCGGCGTCCGCGGCCAGCTGCTCCAGCGCGTCCCGGTCCGACTCCGTCGCGGCCTCCAGCAGCACCACCCAGGTCGGCACCGGAGACGGCGCCCACAGCTCGATCTCGTCGAAGACCGGGTACGTGTGCCCGGCGGCCGTGGTCCGCTCCCCGTGCGGCACCCCGTCGTGCAGCACGACCTCGCCCCAGCGCCGCCCCGACGACGGCAGCGGGATCGACAGCACCTCGATCCGCGCGGGATCCAGCCGCCGCCCCCACACGACCTCGGCCTCACCCTCCGGGGACAGCCGCACGGCCGCGCTGCCGAGGTCCATGCCGACGGGCTCGCCGGAGTCGTTGGCCGCGCCCGGCACCCGCAGCCCGTAGGCCTGCCAGGCGCGCCGGGCCAGCGGCCAGTCCTGCAGGGCGGTGGCGGCGATGCCGACGTTCCACCAGTCGGGCGCCCCGGCGTCCCGGTCGAGCAGCGCCACGGCCCTCAGGCCCGCGGCCCGCGCCTGCTCCCAGTCGTGCCGGAACTTGTGCAGCAGGGCGAGGTTGAACCAGGACTCGGACAGCCAGGGCTCGAGGTCGGCGGCACGTGTCAGCAGTGCGCCCGCGTCCTCGTACCGGCCGTCGCCGATGAGCGTGAACGCCCGGTCTGTGGCCTGCCGCCAGGAGGCGGAGGGCCGGTGCCGTCCCTTGCCGAAGATCCTCACGATTCCCTGCCAGTTCCGTGCGGTGGGCTGGCCGTAGCCGTGCTTCGAGCCCCCGGACACCTTCTCCTTCGCATCCAACCACGTACGGCCTCCGAGGCGCTCATTACCCATGGGTTACCCAGCCAGGGGCAGGGTCAGACTGCTCCTTGCCAGGACCCGGGCCAGTGATTCCACCACCTCCGGGGCGTACTCCCCGGCGGTGGCGAGCCGGAGTTCCTCCAGCGCCGTCAGCGGCCCGCCCGGCCCGCCTTCCCGGGACTTCTCCTCGTACGCGTTCACGGCCCGGACGATCCGCGCGGCGAGCGGCTGCTCCGCGTACGGGTCGGCCTGCCGCTCCACGACGACGGCGACGGCCTCGTCGACCCCCGTCTGCCGTACGACGGCGCCGCCGAGCAGCGCGATGCGCCGCTGCTCCGCGGCGGGCAGGCCGGCGGTGGCGCCCGCCGGCACCGGGTCGACGAGGCTGAGCTGGCCGATGTCGTGCATGAGCGCGGCGTACTCCAGCACGGTCAGCTCGGGCTCGGTCAGGCCCAGGTCCCGTCCGACGGCCTGGCTGAGCGCGGCGACGCGCCGGGCGTGCCCGGCCGGGGTGTATCCGGCGACCTCGGTGGCCCGGGCGAGGGAGGCGATGGTCTGCCGGTAGGTCGCCCGGACGGCCGCGTACCGCCGGAACGACATCTGGGCGAGCAGCAGCGGCACGGAGAAGACGGGCAGCGCCCACAGCCCCACGACGGCGACCGCCAGCGCCATCACCGCCCCGGTCGCGATGACGGCGGAGCCGATGCCGTACAGGGCGCGCAGCTCGTCCCGCAGCACCGGCCCGAAGGGCCAGCCGGTGCGGGAGTGGGCCAGGGCGGCGGCGAGCACCGCGTCGCACAGGGCGGTCAGGGACAGCAGCGCGAGCAGCAGCAGCGCGTAGGCGGGGCCGCCCCAGTCGTCGAACATGCCGCGGTTGTACGGGGGCTGGAAGCACACGGCGACGAAGCCGACGGTGAGGACGCGGCGCGCCAGGTGGTCGAGCGTGGGCCCCTGGCCGCGTGCGACGTGCGGCACGCTGCCGAGCAGCGAGGCGGCCAGGACGACGGCGACGACCTGGGCGAGGCCGTGGTGGGTGGCCCGCCCGCCGGCCTCCCCGAGCAGCGCGTACGACAGGGCCGCGGCGGCGCCGAGCGGCGCGGGCTCCCTGACCTGGGCGTCGTTGCGCCGGGCGAGTTCCCCGACGGTGACGAGGAGGCCGAAGGCGAGGGCGACCCGGCGTTCCTCGAGTCCGCTGTAGAGGGTGACCGCGAGGGATCCGGCGGCGAGGAGGGCGGCACAGGTGTGGACGAGGGTGAGGAGCGGGGGCTGCCGGTGGCCGCTCATCGATGTGCTCCGGGCCGGCCGGAGACGGAGGCGCCGGGCGGGGGCACGCGCGACGGGCGGGCGCCCTGCGCGCCCCCTGTCTCCTGGGTGCCCTCGGAGCCCTGGGTGCCCTCGGCGTCGTCGGCGGTCACCGCGGGGCGCCACCCCGTCCGCCCCACCGCCTCGACGAGAGCGGCCACCATCACGGGGTCGAAGTGGCTGCCCGCGCACCGCTCCAGCTCCGCCAGGGCCACCGGGACGGGCCGGGCCCTGCTGTAGCAGCGGGTGGAGGTCATGGCGTCGAAGGCGTCCGCCACCGCCACGACCCGTGCGGACTCGGGGATCTGACGGCCCACCAGCCCGTACGGGTAGCCGCTGCCGTCCAGCCGTTCGTGGTGGTGCAGCACGGCGGCCCGGGCCTCTGAGAGGAAGCCGATGCCGCGCACCATCTCGTGCCCGTACTCGGGGTGCAGCTCGATCACCCGCCGCTCCTCGGGCGTGAGCGGCCCGTTCTTGCGGAGCAGCCGGGTGGGCACGCCGAGCTTGCCCACGTCGTGCAGGATGCCGGCGAAGCGGAGCACCTCGACGCGCTCGTCGTCCATGCCCAGCTCGCGGGCGATCATCATGGAGGCCTGTCCGACGCGCTCGCTGTGCCCGCGCGTGTACCCGTCCTTGATGTCGACGGCCTGGACCAGGGCCCGGATGGTCGCCTGGTGGGCGGCCCGTTCCCGGTGGTACTGGGCGAACGCCCACCACGAGACGCACATCGGCAGCAGCACGAGCAGGGCGGCCACGGGACCGTAGGGGCTGCGCCACAGCACGGCCATCATCAGCCCGGCGAGCCCGTGCACGGCGATCGGCGCGAGGGAGCGCGCCACCAGCCCCCGCCAGGCCCGCCGCACGGGCACCCGCTCCGCCACGGCGAGGATGCCGCCGTCCAGCAGGGCGAGCACCAGGCAGAACGCCAGCACGGCCGCCCCGGCCGGGCCGAGCGCGTAGGGGACGTCGCCCGCGGCGACCGCGTCCCGGCCGCCGAGCAGCCAGTGCGTCTTGGCCGCGGCCCACACGCCGAGGACGAGCTGGGCGGCCCGCCAGATCCGCCGCAGCGCCACGGGCCGCTGCTCGACCTGCGAGAGCAGCGCACCGGGCACCGCCACCAGGGCGGCGGCGGGCGCGGGCAGCAGGAAGGCACCGGCGAGCAGCACGGGGTAGAAGGTCCCGGCCGGATGGGAGATCCCGACGAACCGGGACCGGGCGACGCGCTCGCAGCCCGCGTACAGCGCGGCGAGCAGTGCCACCGCCCACCAGGGCGTGCGGATGCCCGGCAGGGGCAGCAGGCAGAGCAGGGCCGTGACGGCGACACAGGCGACGTACGTGCGTACCCGCGCCGGTACCGCTTCCATGAGCCCCTCCCCGGCCATGTCCGTCAGGCCCGGAGCCTAGGACGGTGGCGGGGGGCTGCGCGGGTGGATGACCCGCGGGTTAGCACGTTCGAGTGACGCGTTCGAGGATGACTACCCGCCCTCGGGCGGGGCAGTCGACAAGCGCGGGAGTCTCAGGACTCCTGCGGTGTGGCGGGCGAGGCCGTGACGTCCTGCTCGGGGACGGCCTGGCCGGAGCGGATCAGCTCGATCCGCCCCATGACCTTGGCGCGCAGGTCACCCGGCACGTCGTCATGTCCGCAGCAGCGCTTGACCAGCTTCTTCACGGCCTGTTCGAGCCCGTACTTCTCGAGACAGGGCGAGCACTCCTCGAAGTGGTGCTCGAACTTCACGCAGTCCGAGTCCGGCATCTCACGGTCGAGGAACTCGTAGAGATGATCGAGGATTTCGCTGCAATCCGTCTCGTGCGGCTCTCCGCAGCTCATGACCCCGAGCCTTTCGCTTCGTTCGACTCTCCGGCGCCGGCCGGAACCATCCCCCGCTCGCGGGCGTAGTCCTCCAGCATGCCGCGCAGCTGACGGCGGCCCCGGTGCAGCCGGGACATCACCGTACCGATGGGTGTCCCCATGATGTCGGCGATCTCCTTGTAGGCAAAGCCCTCGACGTCCGCCAGGTAGACGGCGATGCGGAACTCCTCGGGAATCGCCTGGAGCGCTTCCTTCACGTCCGAGTCGGGCAGGTGGTCGAGCGCCTGCGACTCCGCGGAGCGCAAGCCCGTCGACATGTGCGACTCGGCGCGGGCGAGCTGCCAGTCCTCGATCTCCTCGGCGGCCGAGCGCTGCGGTTCGCGCTGCTTCTTGCGGTACGAGTTGATGAAGGTGTTGGTGAGGATCCGGTACAGCCACGCCTTGAGGTTGGTGCCCTCGCGGAACTGGTGGAAGGACGCGTACGCCTTGGCGTACGTCTCCTGCACCAGGTCCTCGGCGTCGGCCGGGTTGCGCGTCATGCGCAGCGCGGCCGAGTACATCTGGTCGAGGAACTCGAGCGCGTCCCGCTCGAAGCGCGCGCTGCGCTCCGCGGCCGTCTCCGCGCCCGTGCCGCCCTGGCCCTCGGGCTGCTCCGCCTGGCCGTGTTCGGTCCCTGCGTCGGTCCCAGTGACCGGACCCACCTCCTCCAGTGTTCTCGTGAGACCGAGACCGGTCTCACCCGAATCGGAGGATAGACGACGATCCGGTCCGCCCGCCGCCCGAATAGGGGCGGTCTTGCCCGCGTGCAGCACCGTCCAGTCCAGGTCGGCGCGGCTGCTGCGGGTCGGGCAGATGGTCGAACCCATGCGGCGGACTCCCTCTCCTACGACGTCGGTGCTGGTCTCCAGCACGTACGTCCCGCACAACAGAGACCACCGCCCCGGCATTCCCGAAGCTTTACCCGAGTGACCCGGTCCACTCCACGACCGCCTCCGTGATGACCGCCACGGCCTCGTCCTGCGAGATCTCCGCACGTTTGGGCACGGCGAAGCCGTGATCTCCGTACGGGACCTCCACGAGTTCGTAGCCGCCCTCGGGGAACTCCCCGGGCTTGCCGAACGGGTCGTTGCCGCCCTGGACGACCAGGGTGGGAACCCCGGAGCCCAGCAGTTCCCCGGCGCGGGACTTCTCGGGCTTGCCGGGCGGGTGGAGCGGGAAGCTGAGGGCGAGCACGGCGTGGGCGCCCAGCTCGGTGGCGGTACGGCAGGCGACCCGGGCCCCGGCGCTGCGTCCGCCGGAGATCACCGGCAGCCCGGGCCCTGCCAGCGCGGGCCAGATGCCTCGCCAGCCGGTGTCCAGGGTCCTGGGCGCGGGCGCCAGCTTCTTCCCGGCCACGCGCCAGGGCTGCTCCACGCGGGCCACGGTCACGCCGTGCGCGGGCAGGACCCCGGCCAGGGCCTTCAGGTCGCGGGCCTCGATACCGCCGCCTGCGCCGTGGCTGACGGCGAGCACGAGCCGGGCCTGCTCCGCCCGGTGCCAGGTGATACGGGCGGTTCCGGCCTCGGTCTCGACGGTCTCGGTCTCGACGGTCTCGGTATTCGCCTCGGCCACGTTCGCCCCGCTGGTCACGTCGGTCACATGCGTCACGTCAGAAGAGTGTGCCCTCTTCGGGCCCTTCCAGCTCCTTCAGCAGGTCCGGTCCGTTGTTGCGGACGTTGCTGACAGCCGTGGTCACGGGGTAGGCGCGCATCAGCCCGGCGGGCGGCGGGGCGAGCAGCTCGCGCAGGTCGTCGGCGTCCGTGCGGGAGGGGTCGAGCCAGGCGTCCCAGCGGTCGGGCGTGAGCATCAGCGGCATCCGGGGATGGATGTCGGCCAGCGCCCGCGGCCCCTCTGCCGGGGCGACGGCGAGCGGGCTCTGCTCGGCCTCGGTGGTGATGACGGAACACGTCACCCACCAGGCCTGCGGGTGGTCGTCCGGCAGCGTCCGGTCCCGCCAGAACTCGTACAGCCCGGCCATCGCGAAGACCGACCCGTCCGCCGGCGTCACGAAGTACGGCTGCTTGCGGGGCCGCTTCTTCTTCCCCTCCACCTCCAGCTCGCGCTCCTGCGCGCCGGTGACCCACTCGTAGTAGCCGTCGGCGGGCAGGATGCAGCGCCGGGCGGTGAAGGCGCGGCGGTAGGAGGGCTTCTCGTGGACGGTCTCGGCGCGTGCGTTGATCATCCGGGCGCCGCCCTCGGGGGTCTTCGACCAGGACGGGACGAGCCCCCACTTCAGCGTGCGCAGCTGGCGAACCGGCCGCGGGTCGTCCGCGTCTTTCAGGGGACGGTCCAGGACGGCGTACACCTCCTTGGTGGGCGCCACGTTGTAGTCGGGCTCGAGGGTCTCCTCGGGCTCCCACTTCTCGATCTCAAAGATTCCTGCGAGATCCTCTGGCCTACGACTGGCCGCATACCGTCCGCACATACGTGCCACACTGCCAGGCCCACCCGTCACCCGACCACCACCCCTCAACGACGGCGCTGCGCGCCGCACCTTCCCGACCGACCTCAGGGAGCCATCGCCGCACATGGACAGCACCGCAACCGCCTCGCTCGCCTCCCTCTGGGACGAGGTGTCCGGCACCCAGCCCGACCCCGACCTCTGGGTGGTGATCGCGACTCTGGTCGCCGCGCTCGCCGTGGTGGTCCCGCACGGCCTGTGGCGCATCTCGCGCAACGCCATCACCATCGCCCACGAGGGCGGCCACGGGCTGGTGGCCCTGCTCAGCGGCCGTACCCTCACGGGCATACGACTGCACTCGGACACCAGCGGCCTGACCGTCAGCCGCGGCAAGCCGTACGGCATCGGCATGATCCTCACCGCGGCCTCCGGCTACACCGCCCCGCCGCTGCTGGGCCTCGGCGGCGCGGCCCTGCTCGGCGCCGGCCGGATCACGCTCCTGCTGTGGCTGGCGACGGCCCTGCTGCTGGCCATGCTCGTGATGATCCGCAACGCCTACGGCGCCCTGACGATGATCGTCACCGGCGGCCTGTTCGTCCTGGTGTCGTGGCTGGCCGGTCCCCAGGTGCAGGCGGCGTTCGCGTACGCGGTGGTGTGGTTCCTGCTGATCGGCGGGGTGCGCCCGGCGTTCGAACTCCAGGCGAAGCGGGCGCGGGGCGGGGCGGGCGACTCGGACGCGGACCAGCTGTCACGGCTGACGCACGTACCGGCGGCGCTGTGGTTCTTCCTGTTCCACGCGGTGTCGCTGTGCTCGCTGATCGGCGGCGGGCGCTGGCTGCTGGAGCTGTGACCGGGGACCGGCACCGCCGCGCCGCGCGGGCGCGACCGGCCCCGACGGCGCCCCACTCCGGCGACGGCCTGCTTATAAAGTAAAGGCATGGCCCCGAACACCGCAGACACCGCCCTCTGGCCCGCCCCGCACGCGAGCGGAGCCGTCGACGCGACGGTCCACGTGCCCGGGTCCAAGTCGGTCACCAACCGCGCCCTGGTCCTCGCCTCCCTCGCCTCGGAGCCCGGCTGGCTGCGCCGCCCCCTGCGCTCGCGCGACACCCTGCTGATGGCGGGCGCGCTGCGCGCGATGGGGATCGAGATCGAGGAGGGCGTGGGCCCCGACGGCACGGGCGAGGCCTGGCGTGTGCTCCCCACGGGCCTGCGCGGTCCGGCCACGGTCGACGTCGGCAACGCCGGCACGGTGATGCGGTTCCTGCCGCCGGTCGCCGCGCTCGCCGACGGCCCCGTCCGCTTCGACGGCGACCCCCGCTCCTACGAGCGCCCGCTGAACGGCGTCATCGACGCGCTGCGCCAGCTCGGCGCCCGGATCGACGACGACGGCCGCGGCGCGCTGCCGCTGACCGTGCACGGCGGCGGCGCCCTGGACGGCGGCCCGGTCTCGATCGACGCGTCCTCCTCGTCGCAGTTCGTGAGCGCCCTGCTGCTGTCCGGCCCGCGCTTCAACCAGGGCGTCGAGGTCCGCCACACCGGCGCCACACTGCCCTCCCTGCCGCACATCCGCATGACCGTGGACATGCTGCGCGCGGTCGGCGCCCAGGTGGACACGCCCGAGTCGGGCGGCGAGCCGAACGTCTGGCGGGTCACGCCGGGCGCCCTGCTCGGCCGGGACCTGGTCATCGAGCCGGACCTGTCCAACGCCCAGCCGTTCCTGGCGGCGGCCCTGGTCACCGGCGGCAAGGTCGTCATCCCGGACTGGCCGGCCCGCACCACCCAGCCCGGTGACCGGCTGCGCGAGATCTTCACCGAGATGGGCGGCTCCTGCGAACTGACCGAGTACGGGCTGGTGTTCAGCGGCTCCGGCGCGGTCCACGGCATCGATGTCGACCTGAGCGAGGTCGGCGAGCTGACGCCGGGCATCGCGGCCGTCGCGGCCCTCGCCGACTCCCCGTCGACCCTGCGCGGCGTGGCCCACCTGCGCCTGCACGAGACGGACCGGCTGGCGGCGCTGACCAAGGAGATCAACGAACTCGGCGGTGACGTCACGGAGACGGCCGACGGCCTGCACATCCGCCCGCGCCGGCTGCACGGCGGGATCTTCCACACCTACGACGACCACCGCATGGCCACGGCCGGCGCGATCATCGGCCTCGCGGTGGAGGGCGTGCAGATCGAGAACGTGGCGACAACGGCCAAGACCCTGCCCGACTTCCCCGACCTGTGGACCGGGATGCTCGGGGCGTAGGACGCGGGGACCAGGTCATGCGCCGCTACGGCAAGCACACCGACGAGGACGACATCCGCACCCGCCCGGGCCGCCGGAACACCCGGCCCCGGACGAACATCCGGCCCAAGCACGAGGACGCCGCCGAGGGCCTCGTCCTCACCGTCGACCGGGGCCGCCTGACCTGCCTCGTCGAGGACCGGGTCGTCATGGCGATGAAGGCCCGCGAACTGGGCCGCAAGGCCGCGGTCGTCGGCGACCGTGTCGCCCTCGTGGGCGACATGTCCGGGAAGAAGGACACACTGGCGAGGATCGTGCGCATCGAGGAGCGCACGTCCGTACTGCGCCGCACGGCGGACGACGACGACCCGTTCGAGCGGGTGGTCGTCGCCAACGCCGACCAGCTGGCCGTCGTCACCGCCCTGGCCGACCCGGAGCCCCGACCCCGCCTGATCGACCGCTGCCTGGTCGCCGCCTACGACGGTGGCCTGGAACCGCTGCTGGTGCTCACCAAGTCGGACCTCGCCCCGCCCGAGAAGCTGCTGGAGCTCTACGGCGACCTCGACATCCCCTACGTCGTCACCAGCCGCGCGGAACTGGAGTCCGGCGCCGCCGTCGAGCGGGTGCGCGAGCAGCTCGACGGCAAGATCACCGCGTTCGTCGGGCACTCCGGGGTCGGCAAGACGACCCTGGTCAACGCGCTTGTGCCGCAGGAGCGACGGCGTTCGACCGGGCATGTGAACGCGGTGACGGGCCGTGGCCGGCACACCACCACCTCGGCGCTGGCGCTGCCGCTGGCCGGCGGCGACGGCTGGGTCATCGACACGCCGGGCGTGCGGTCCTTCGGGCTCAACCACGTCGATCCGTCCCGGGTCATCAACGCCTTCCCGGACCTGGAGCCGGGCACCGAGGGCTGCCCGCGCGCGTGCAGTCACGACGAGCCGGACTGCGCGCTGGACGCCTGGGTCACCGAGGGGCACGCCGACCCGGCCCGGCTGTACTCGCTGCGGCGGCTGCTGGCCACGCGGGAGCGCAAGGAAGGCGACTGACCTCCGCGTTGTTTGTGATGGCGTGCGGACGGTAAGTGCATAATCGCACCAAGCCGGATGCAAGCCTGAGCAAAACGCGACGAAGCGGTCACTGAACGTGGGCTACGGGAGGACGACACATGGCGTGGCTGCTGGTCATCGTGGCCGGGTTGCTGGAGACCGGCTTCGCCGTGTGCCTGAAGTTGTCGCACGGCTTCACCCGGCTCTGGCCGACGATCGCGTTCTGCGTCTTCGCCCTCGGCAGCTTCGGTCTGCTGACCCTGGCGCTGAAGAAGCTCGACGTGGGGCCCGCCTACGCCGTGTGGACCGGCATCGGGGCGGCGGGGACGGCGATCTACGGCATGGTGTTCCTGGGTGACCTGGTGTCGACGCTGAAGATCGTGTCGATCAGCCTGGTCATCATCGGCGTGATCGGGCTGCAGTTGTCGGGCTCGGCGCACTGACGGACCGTCAACCGGCTTGCCGCCGCAGGGCACTGCGGACCAGGTCGGCGACGCCGCCCTCGCCGGGTGGCGCGGCCACGCAGGACAGCGCGAGCCGGACGGCGAGTTCACAGGTGCGGGCCAGGTCGGCGGTGTCGGACTTGGGTGTGCCCGGCCCGGCCAGGACCGAGACGGCCCGGTCGCGGACGAGGGCGACGAAGTCACCCGGCGAGGGCAGGGGGCCGTCGGCCCGGCGCTGGGCCGGCACGGCGGAGGTGGACGGGACGGCCGACAGGGCCGGGGAGGGCAGCCGTTCGCTCCAGCAGCCGGTGAGCATGGCCCGGACGAGGGCGTTGTCCCGGGCCGCGGAGGTGGTCCACTCGGCGGTGGCGGTGAGCCGGTCGCGCGGGTCGCTGTGCCCGGCGAGGGCGCGGTCGACCCCGGCGAGATAGCCGTCGGCTTCCCTTCTCACCAGCGCCCGGGCGAGTCCGTCCTTGCTGCCGAACTCGTTGTACAGCGTCTGCCGGGACACTCCGGCCGCCGCGGCCACGTCCACCATCCGCACAGCGGACCACGGCCGGCGCGCCAGCGCCGTGAAGGCGGCGTCCAGTAGAGATTCCCGCGCTGCAGGCATCATCGCCTCCCCTTGGGGCGAGCGGCTCTGCGCCCAGATTTGACGCGCGTGAAACCACTGTCAAGGGTTCGCGAAGGCACGCGGGGGCGCGTTTCGGCCGTGTCGCGCGGGGTGTTGGGCCTCCCCGAGACCCTTCCCACGACCTTTCCCCGGCCACGCTCACCCTGCCCCGGTGCCGAGTACCCCGCAGCACGTCACCCGACCACTCCCCCACCCTCACAAACCCGCGGTAGCCCCACCCCCACCTCGGCAGATAGGTTCGTCACATGCCCGACTACCTCGACGACCTGCGCTTCGCCCACGTCCTCGCCGACGCCGCGGACGCCGCGACGACGGACCGGTTCAAGGCCCTCGACCTCAAGGTCGAGACCAAACCGGACATGACCCCGGTGAGCGAAGCGGACAAGGCCGCGGAAGAACTCATCCGCGGCCAGCTCCAGCGCGCCCGCCCCCGGGACGCGATCCTCGGCGAGGAGTACGGCGTCGAGGGCACCGGCCCCCGCCGCTGGGTGATCGACCCGATCGACGGCACCAAGAACTACGTGCGCGGCGTTCCCGTCTGGGCCACCCTCATCTCCCTCATGGAGGCCGGTGAGGGCGGCTTCCAGCCCGTCGTCGGCGTCGTCTCCGCCCCCGCCCTCGGCCGCCGCTGGTGGGCCGCGAAGGGCCACGGCGCGTTCTCCGGCCGCAGCCTCACCAAGGCCTCCCGGCTGCAGGTCTCCCGCGTCTCCAAGCTCTCCGACGCCTCCTTCGCGTACTCGTCGCTCAGCGGCTGGGAGGAGCAGGGCCGGCTGGACGGCTTCCTGGACCTGACCCGCGAGGTGTGGCGCACACGCGCGTACGGCGACTTCTGGCCGTACATGATGGTCGCGGAGGGCTCCGTCGACATGTGCGCCGAGCCGGAGCTGTCCCTGTGGGACATGGCCGCCAACGCGATCATCGTCACGGAGGCCGGCGGCAGCTTCACCGGACTCGACGCCCGCCCGGGCCCGCACAGCGGCAACGCGGCCGCGTCGAACGGCCTGCTGCACGACGAGTTGCTCGGGTACCTCAACCAGCGCTACTGAACGCCCTCTTGTTGACCCTCCCTTTGCCTGCCACTCTGGGAGTCCCCCCACTTGTGAACTTGTGAAACGCTGAACAAACGGTGGGGGCACTCCCAGGAGGTGGCTCCATCCATGCTCGTCCGTGACGCCATGAGCACCGTCGTCCTCACCATCGGCCCGACCCACACGCTCCGCCAGGCCGCCGCGCTGATGTCCGCCCGCCGGGTCGGCGCGGCCGTGGTCCACGACCCGGACGCCGGCGGCATCGGCATCCTCACCGAACGCGACATCCTCAACTCCGTGGGCCTCGGCCAGGACCCGGACACCGAACGCGCCCACGCCCACACCACCACCGACGTCGTGTTCGCCGCTCCGGCCTGGACCCTGGAGGAGGCGGCCGGCGCCATGGCGCACGGCGGCTTCCGGCACCTCATCGTGCTGGACGGCGGCGAACCCGCCGGCATCGTCTCGGTCCGCGACATCATCCGCTGCTGGGCCCCGGCACGACAGCAGGTGCCCGCCTGACGGCGCGAGCGGGCAGCGGTCCGAAGCCGTTCTCGATCCCACAATGGACTTTATCCAAATCAAGTGAGGCTCTAATATCACACATGTTCGGAACCTGGTCCCCTTAGCTGTTAGGCTGGTGGCCATGAGTGACCTTCTGGAACGCCTGCGCGGACGCGGATGGCGGATGACCGCGCAGCGGCGCGTCGTGGCCGAGGTCCTCGACGGCGAACACGTCCACCTGACGGCCGACGAGGTCCACGCCCGGGCCGTCGCCAAGCTGCCCGAGATCTCCCGGGCGACCGTCTACAACACGCTCGGCGAGCTCGTCTCCCTCGGAGAGGTGCTGGAGGTCTCCACCGACCAGCGCGCCAAGCGGTACGACCCGAACGCCCACCAGCCGCACCACCACCTGGTCTGCGCCCAGTGCGGCGCGATCCGGGACGTGCACCCGGTCGGCAACCCCCTGGCGGACCTCCCCGACTCCGAGCGCTTCGGCTTCACGGTCTCGGACGTCGAGGTGACGTACCGCGGCATCTGCCCGAACTGCGCGGCCGCCTAGCCTTCGCGCGCGAGAGCCCCGGCCCCGATGGGTGCCGGGGCTTCGCGCTGTCGGCTGGGCGCCCGCGTGGTCGATCTGTACGAAGGGGCCGTGGGGCATCGCCGCTAGACACACCGAGGGCCGGAACCCTTTCGGATTCCGGCCCTCGGCCTTCAGTAGCGGGGACAGGATTTGAACCTGCGACCTCTGGGTTATGAGCCCAGCGAGCTACCGAGCTGCTCCACCCCGCGTCGGTGAATGCAACGTTACGTCAACGACGAGCACAGATGCAAATCGCTTAACGAGCCCCTCCGACTGAGCCTCGGACGACTGCCCCCGCTGAGCGGCAAGCCGCCACCCGCAGAACCGCGCCCTCAGCTGCGGGCAGTCGTGCCGCTGGGACGGCACGGCTGGGCGCAGCGGCACCCCGCTACGCCGGGCTGCGCACCCACCCGCCTCAGCCCCGACGCCGAGCACCTCCACCACGGCCCCACGCCGCACACACCCCGGCACAGCCCGGCCTCAAGCAGACAGCTCCTGCCGCAGCGCGTCCCGCAGCCGAGCCGCCCGCTCAGCCACCGACGCCGGCCCCAGCGACACCGCCCGATCGGCCCACCGCTGCCCTTCCGCCAGCTCACCCCGACGCGCGTAGACCAGGGCCAGCCGCAACGCCGCCCGCCCGTGCCCCGCGTCAGCCGCCCGCGTCCACCACACCGCCGCCTCGGGCTCACTCCCCTCCCGGGCCAGCAGCAGCCCGAGATTGAACGCCCCGTTGCGGGACCCGGCCTCGGCGGCCTCCCGGTACCACCGGGCCGCCTCGACGACATCGCCCCGGGCCGCCGCCAGCATGCCCACCCGGACCTGCGCCCGCCGGTGTCCCTGCGAGGCGGCACGCTCGTACCACTCCTCGCACTCGCTCCGCCGGTGCACCGGCTCCCCGAGCTCATGCGCCGGCTCCGGCGGTCTGCGCGCGTCGAGCACGGTCGCCAGCCGGTACGCGGCCTCCGCGCTCCCGCCCCCGGCCGCACACCGCAGATGCCGCTCGGCCTCCTGCTCGTCACCGTCCCGCAGCCGGGCCATGCCGACCTGGAGCGCGGCCTCCGTGTGCCCGGCGGCCGCGGCCCGCTCGTACCAGCGCAGCGCGGCCTTCTCCTCGCCCCGCCCGGCGTGCAGGATGCCCAGGTTGAACGCGGCGTCGACGCTCCCGGCCTCGGCGGCCTTGGAGAACCACGGCTCCGCGCCCGTCTCGTCCCCGCCCCGCAGCAGCAGGATCGCCAGCGCGTTCGCGGCCTCCCGGTGCCCGGCGTAGGCCGCGCGCCGGTACCACTGCTCGGCCTGCGCGGTGCGCCCCTGCTCGGCGCAGAGCAGCCCGAGGTTGTAGGCGCCGTTCACATCGCCCGCGTCCATCGCGGCCCGGTACCAGCGTTCGGCGGTCTGGGTCTCGCCCCGCTCGGCGTGCAGCGCGCCGAGCGCGTTCGCCGCGTTGCCGTCGCCGTCCTGCGCGGCCCGCAGCCACCACACGGCGGCGTTCTCCGTGTCGCCCGCGTCGCGCAGCAGGAAGCCGAGCGCGCAGGCGGCCCGCGGCTCGCCGTCCTTGGCGGACGTCAGGTACCAGCGGCCGGCCTCCTTGAGCTCGCCACGCCTCTCCAGGATGGTCCCGAGGTGCAGCGCGGCGCGCCGGTGGCCGCGCGCGGCGGCCTGCCGGTACCACAGCTCGACCTCGTCGGACGCCTGGACACCGTTGTCACCGTCGGTCTCCCGCGCCACCCGGCGGTCCAGTGCCCGCGCCAGCCGGTACGCGGCCTCCCGGTGCCCGCGCTCGGCCGCGACCCGCATCCACTGCTCGGCCGCGGCGTCACCGCGGTGCTCCAGCAGATCGGCGAGGGCGTACGCGCCCAGCGTGTGGCCCTGTTCGGCGGACTGGCGCAGCCAGTACTCGGCGGCGGGTTCGTCACCGCGCTCGCGGTGGTGCCGGCCGAGGGCGTGCGCGGCGGCCGCGGATCCGGCGACGGCGGCGATCCGCCACCATCCGGCGGCCTCGTCGGCGTAACCCCGCTGGTGGAGGAGGACGCCCAGGTTGTTGGCGGCGGCCCGGTCGCCCGCGGCGGTGGCGGCACGCAGATGGGGCTCGGCACCGTCGAGATCACCGCGGCGCAGCAGCATGGCCCCGAGCACACTCATCGCCTCGACGTCACCGGCCTCCGCGGCGAGCCGCTGACGCAGCTCCTCGGCTGCCTCGTCGGCGAGTTCCCCGGCGTCGTCCGGGGTGTCGGTGTCCTCCCGGCTGGAAGGCTGCACAAAACGCCCTGTCTCGAACAGAGTTGCCTTGTCCCCCATAACGTCCATCGTCGCACCACCTGCAACCTGGGTACACCTGGTATACCGCAGCCAGTGAGGTCACTACAGCGTTTTGTCGACATGCCCACAGAACGACAAGTCAAACACAGATCGGCCAACTCCCCCCGGCGGCGCGGCCGCAACCTGCACCAGGACATGCGTTCACACATCACGAAGGCCCGGATTCCTTTGTGGAATCCGGGCCTTCGTGGCCGCTGCGTCACTCGGACATCGCGACTTCAGTAGCGGGGACAGGATTTGAACCTGCGACCTCTGGGTTATGAGCCCAGCGAGCTACCGAGCTGCTCCACCCCGCGCCGTTGTGTTCACAACCGTATCACGGCGCGGGATGGGCCATTTCACCAGGCCAGGCCTAACTGCTCGGCTTCGGGCTGGGACTGCCGCTCGGGCTGTCGCCGGGCTTGCTCTCGCCGCCCCCTCGGGCCTCGGCCCGGTCCGCCGCGGCCTGCGCCTCCTCGGCCCGCCGCAGGGCGTCCTCCAGGTCCTCCTGCGCCCGGCCGTACGCCTCCCAGTCGTTCTTCTTCAGGGCCTCCTGGCCCGCGTCGAACGCCTTCTGGGCGTCTTCCAGGGCCTGCTTGACCGTGGGGTCGTCGGACGTCGGCGGCGGTGTCGTCGTGTCACCCTCGTCCGGCGGCTCCGGGGTGGCGCCCTCCGCTCCGAAGACCTTGTTGAGGGCCTCCTCGAGCGTGTTCTCGAAGGCGGTCTGGCCTCCGTAGGTCACCAGCACCTTGCGCAGCAGCGGGTACTTCAGTCCACCACCGCGTACGTAGACCGGCTCCACGTACAGCAGTCCTCCGTCGAGCGGCACCGTCAGCAGGTTGCCGTACTCGACTTCGGAGTCGCCGCCTCTCAGGAGCCTGATGGACTCGGCGATGTCCTCTTGGGAGTTGAACTGGCTCTGGACCTGCTTGGGTCCGTTGACCGTCGTGTTCGTCGGCAGTTTCAGGATTCTGATCTTGCCGTAGTCACTGGTGCCGGCCTCGGCGTCGACCGCCATGAAGGCGCTGAGGTTGTCCCGGCCGTTGGGCGTGAAGGTCGTCGTCAGCGAGAACGCCTGCGCCTTCTGGTCGGGCATCCTCATGCTCAGGTAGTACGGCGGCACCGCGCTGCCCGACCGGTTCGTCGGGTCGTCCGGCACCTGCCAGACCTCGCTGCCGCTGAGGAACGTCGTCGCGTCCTTCACGTGGTAGCGCGTGAGCAGCTCCCGCTGGACCTTGAACAGGTCCTGGGGGTAGCGCAGGTGGTCCATCAGCGACTTGGAGATGTCGCTCTTGGGCTCCACCGTGCCCGGGAAGGCCTTCATCCAGGTCTTCAGGACCGGGTCCTTGGTGTCCCACTGGAAGAGCTTGACCTCGCCGGTGTACGCGTCGACGGTCGCCTTCACCGAGTTGCGGATGTAGTTGACCTGGTTCTGCTGGGCCACCACCGCGCGGTTGTCGTTGGTGGCGGTCAGCGAGTCGGCCGTGGTGTCACCGAGGGTCGTGCGCGACGAGTACGGGTAGCCGTTCGTCGTCGTGTACGCGTCGACGATCCACTGGATACGGCCGTCCACGACCGCGGGGTAGGCGTCGCCGTCGATGGTCAGCCAGGGGGCGACCGCCTCGACGCGCTCCTTGGGCGTGCGGTTGTACAGGATGCGCGAGCCGTCGCCGATGGCGCCGGAGTACAGGATCTGCGGTTCGCCGAACGCCACCGCGTACGCGGCCCGGTTGACCGGGTTGGAGAGGTTGACCCCGCTGTCGCCCTTGTAGCTGGTGGTCTTCTCACCGTTGTCGTCGGAGTAGTCGATCTCCTTCTGGGGACCGCCGACGATCGAGTACGTGGTGGTCTTCTCGCCGTAGTAGACCCGCTGCTCGTACGTGCCCAGCTGGCCCTTGGAGGGCAGGTCGGACTCCGTGAACACCGGGCGGCCCTGGGCGTCGGCGCTGGTGCCCTCGGCGGCGACCACTCCGTAGCCGTGCGTGTAACGGAAGTGGTTGTTGATCCAGTTCTTCTTCGGGATGCCCGCGAGGTTCAGCTCACGCAGGCCGATGACCGTGTCCTGGTCCTTGCCGTCCTTGGCGTAGCGGTCCACGTCCAGGTTGGTCGGGAACGCGTAGTAGTTCCTGATCTGCTGGAGCTGCTGGAACGTCGGCGAGACGATGTTCGGGTCCATGATCCGGATGCTCGCCGTGGAGTCGACGTCATCGCGGAGCGTGGCCTTGTCCTCCGTCTTGCTCGTGCCGGAGTAGTCGGTGACCTTGGTGCCGTCGATGCCGTAGGCCTTGCGCGTCGCCTCGAGGTTCTTCGCGACGTACGGCGCTTCCTTGGCCTGCTCGTTCGGCTGGACCTGGAACTTCTGCACGATCGCCGGGTAGAGGCCGCCGATGAGGATCGCGGAGAGGACCATCAGGCCGAAGCCGATCACGGGCAGCTGCCAGGTGCGCCGCCACAGGGTGGCGAAGAACAGCAGCGCGCAGATGACGGCGATGCAGAACAGGATCGTCTTGGCCGGCAGGTAGGCGTTGGCGTCGACGTACCTCAGGCCCGTCCAGTTGTCGGTCGCCCTGAAGTCGCTGGACTTCACCGCGAGTCCGTACCGGTCGAGCCAGTAGGCGACCGCCTTCAGGGCCACGAAGACGCCGATGAGCACCGACAGGTGCCCGGTGGCCGCCGCCGTGGCGCGGGCGCCGGGGCTGGTGACGCGCAGTCCGCCGTACAGGTAGTGGGTGAGCGCGGCGGCGATCACGGACAGGATCGTGGCGGCGAAGCCGAAGCCGAGCAGGAACCGGTACCAGGGCAGGTCGAAGGCGTAGAAGGAGACGTCCAGCTTGAACTGCGGGTCCTTCTGGCCGAAGGGCACGCCGTTGACCCACATGAGCCACGTCCGCCACTGGCCGGACGCGGAGGCACCGGCGATCAGGCCGACCAGGGCCGTGATCCCGAGCAGCAGCCACTTCTTGTAGGGCGCGATGCTCATGCGGTAGCGGTCGAGGTTCTGCTGCTCCATCGACATGGCGCTCAGCGGTGGCCGCAGCCGGTGCGCCAGCCAGATGTTGACGCCGACCGCGAGGGCCATGAGCAGGCCGAAGACGAAGAAGAGCCCGATCTTGGTCCACAGGGTCGTGGTGAAGACCGAGGAGTACTTCACCGACCGGTACCAGAGCCAGTCCGTCCAAAAGCCCGCGAACATGGTGAACGCCATGCCGAGGACGGCCAGGACGCCCAGCGTCATGAGCAGGGTCCGGACACGCCGGGACGGGCGGCCCACTCTGATCCGCGGCCCTGTCGGGCCTCCGCCGCGGTCCGGCATCTGGAAAGCCAAGGTGCGCACCTCGAAGTTCGCTGTTGATTCGTCAGGCCCGCGTCTTCACGGACCGTCCGTGGCCCCCGTGATCGTGGGCCCCCACCTATGCAACTTACTCACCGTTTACTCGGTTCCCGATTCCGGCCAGGAACGAGAGAGGATTGTGACCATGTCCAACACTCCCATGGCTGCGAACCCGCTCACCCGGGCCGTGCTCGAGATCGACGAGTACGTCTCCGGACTCGGCTGGGACCAGCCTGCCCGCCTCTTCGCCCTCGTCGACACCGCACGGCTACGGGCCGAACAGCCCTCGCTCGCCGACCGGCTCGGTCTCGGTGACGAGCCGGAAAGCCCCGGCCTCACCCCGATCGAGCAGGACGAAATTCCAACGGGCAAGCCGCTCGACGAGTTCCTCGCCACCATCGCCTGGCCCGACGCGGTGGGCGGCTGCGCCCTCGCCGTGGAGCGCCTGATGCTGCCGCCGTCCGCGGAGGCGCAGGTCCCGAAGGATCTGAGCGAGGCGGCGCTGACGAAGTGGGTGGCGGAGCACCCGGACCGCCAGGAGGTCCGCATGACGGTCGCCGTCCTGCGTGACGGCACCCGCGAGTCGGCCCTGCGCCTGCGCGAGAAGGACTCGCCCACGGAGGTCCTCACCGGCTCCGACCTGGTCCCGGGCCTGGCCGAGGCACTGGCCGCGACGTTCGAGGACTAGCGTCCGTCGTCCGGATCAGCACTTCGGCAGATCGGCGGTGTCGCCGCTGCGGATGTCCTTCAGGGCGCCGAGGGCGTCCTGGATGGTGTCCACCTTGACGAGGGTGAGGCCCTCGGGGGTGTCATTGGCGGCGGCCGCGCAGTTGTCGGCGGGCGTCAGGAAGTACTGGGCGCCCTTGGCCCGCGCGCCGACGGTCTTCATCTCGATGCCGCCGATCGGGCCGACCTTGCCCTCGTCGTCGATCGTGCCGGTCCCGGCCACGAACTTGCCTCCGGTCAGGCTGCCCGGCGTGAGCTTGTCGTAGATGCCGAGCGCGAACATCAGACCCGCGCTCGGTCCGCCGACGTCGGCCAGCTTGATGTCGATGGTGAACGGGAACGTGTGGTCGGTCCCGGCGGAGATCCCGACGATGGCGCGCTTCTCACCCGCGTCGTCGGACGTCGTGGTGGTGATGGTGATGTCCTGCGTCCTGGTCGGCGTCCGCTTCTCCTTCTCCGCGGCGGCCTGCTCCTTGGCCGGCACGATCGTGAAGCGGACGTCCTGGCCGGGCTTGTGCTCGGTGACCAGCTTCGCGACGTCGGCCGGCTCCTTGACCGCCGTGCCGTCCACGGCCTTGATCACGTCTCCGGCGTGCAGCTTGCCCTGGGCCGGGGAGTCCTTGACGACCGTCGAGACGATCACCCATGACTTCACCGGCACGTCGAGTTCCTTCAGGGCGGCGACCTTGGCGCTCTCCTGGGACTGGCTGAACTCCTCGGCGTTCTCCTGGGTGGACTGCTCCTCGGTCTTGCCGTCCGGGTAGAGCGTCTCGTGCGGCACGACCTTGTTGTCGTGCGCGAGCCAGCCGTAGACGGCCTCCACCAGGTTCATCCGGTAGTCGGCGCTCGTGACGCGGACCGTGGTCATGTTCAGGTGGCCGCTGGTGGCATACGTCTTGTGTCCGGCGATCTGCAGCACCGGCTCGCCGTCGTGATCGCCGAGCGTGTTCACCGTCGGCCCCGGGGACATCTCCGAGTACGGCACGGGGATGAACACTCCCGCGCACAGAAGCGCGATCAGCATCAGGGTGGAGGCGAGCATCGTCGCAGTGCGGCGTGGCATGACTCGACAGTACGGGACGGTCCTGTCAGCGCACCGTCAGGGCCGCCCGTCCGGGGCGGCCCTGCGCGCTCAGGCCTCTGTGACCTGCTGTTTCTCGGCCGTCAGCTACCCGGCCGGGGCTTCTCCATGGCCTCGCGGAAGCGGGCGTAACCGATGAGCTCGGGGCCGTCTCCACGGACCTTGCGGGTCCGGTTGGCCCAACTGCCCCACAGGCCCGCGCCGATCGCAGCCACAAGCGGAATCAGCAACCAGGCGAGCGCCGCCATGCCGACCTCCAACCCCATTGAGCGTCCGCAACTGACTGATCAGCAGATTAACCATCCGCAGTGACAACGCTCACGCCAGGGGTGCGGTTACGCAACCGGAAGGCGGCTTCCGGAATCACCAGGTCTCCGGCCGGTTCCGGTCAGCAGGCGCCGACCCACTCCTCGGTGCCGTCGGAGAACCTCTGGTGCTTCCAGATGGGCACCTCGTGCTTGAGGTCGTCGATCAGCTTGCGGCAGGCCTCGAAGGCCTCACCGCGATGCGGACACGAGACGGCGACGACCACGGCGAGGTCACCGACCCGGAGGTCCCCCACCCGGTGCACGGCCGCCAGCGCCCGCACCGGGAACTCGGCGACGACCTTCTCGGCGATCCGCCGCATCTCGGCCTCGGCGCTGGGGTGGCACGAATAGCCCAGTGCCGCCACGTCGGCTCCGCCGTCGTGGTTGCGCACGGTCCCCACGAAGAGCGCGGTGCCGCCGGCCGCGTCGTCCCCGACCGCCCGGAACACCTCGTCCACGGAGAGGGCCGTGTCCCGAATCCCGATCAGCTTGACCGGGTCCTGCGCGCCCTGCTCGCCTGGATGATCGTTCGTGGATGCCATGCCTCCATCGTGCCGCACAGGACCGACAGCTCGGAATAGAGCTATCGACCGGCACGCGCGCGTGCGCGTTTGGAGTGTCCTACAGGGCGTCGGTCAGATCCGCCGCCGCGCCTTCCGCGCTCGCCGGACCACCGCCGCCGCACCCAGCAGCGCCACGGTCGCACCCGCGGCACCCGCGGCCGTCGCGTCCTTGCGGCCCAGCCGCCGCCCGGCCACCGTGTGCCGGCCCGAGACCTCCTCGAGGAGCTCCGCCAGCACTTCCTCGTTGGTGTACTGCGGCCGCCACCCGGCGTCGTGCAGCCGGCTCCCGCTCACCACCCAGGGGTACATCGTGTACGCCAGGTCCCCCGCCGGAGAGGGCGTGAGTCCGATCCGGTGCAGCCGTGCCGCCGCGCCCAGGGCGACCGCCGACGGCAGCTCCATCCGCCGGATGCCGCTGAGCTCCTCCACTTCCTCCTGCTCCAGCCACCCGTCGCACCCGACGGCGAGTTCCCCGTCGACCTTCTCCAGGACGGCGTACTCCAGCGCGCTGCACAGGTCCTCGACGTGGCAGAACTGCCACGCGGGCCGCGACCCGGCGACGACCAGCAGCCGAGGGGACTCGAAATACCTGGTCAGAGCGGTGTCCGTGCCGCCCACCAGGACGGCCGGCCGCACCACCGTGACATTGAGCCCCGGGTGGGCCCGTGGCGCCCGCCGCGCCAGCCGCTCGATCTCCAGCAGGTCGCCGACGCCCGTCGCCTCCGCCGTGGCCCGCAGTTCCGCGTCCTCCGACAGCGGCAGCTCGTTGTCCGGCAGTGCCCCGTAGACCATCGCCGAGGTGCACAGCACCACCCGGTGCACGCCGGCCGCCGCGGCCGCCGTCAGGACGGTCTGCGTCCCCCGTACGTTGTAGGCCGTTCGGGCGGCCGCGTCGGTCTCCAGGTCGAGATCGAGGGCCAGGTGGACCACCACGTCGGCGCCGCGCAGCTTGTCCGCGATGGCCGGGTCCCGGACGTCCAGGATGTGCCACTGCGCCGCCGCGCACTCGCCGCGCCGCTCGTCGATGGCCACGACCTGCTTGACCTCGTCGGACGCGGCGAGCTGCTCCGTGAGCAGCGCTCCGACGCCGTACGCGGCGCCGGTGACCGCGACGACAGGCCCGCGCGCCGCGGGGCTCGCGGAACTGGTTGACTGGTTTCGCGCTGCGCGAACCTGCGGATCTGGGGAACTCACCGGGCGTCTCCAGCGGTTGTCTTCAGTACGAGCGCGTGCGACGCGTGCGTACCAGGTGGCATCCATCCTGCCGCAGGCCGTCAGTCGGCGAAGCACCGAGGCCCGATCCGCTCCAGGTGTCTACGCTGGGTGGTGTTGTCGGGCAGCCGTGCCGCCGGAAAGAACCGGCGGCCCTACCAGCCGAGGAATCCCGTGAGTGACACCCCATTCGGATTCGGCCTTCCGCCGGAGGAGCCGGACGACGGCGACGAGGGCAAGAAGAAGGACCAGCAGAGCGGTGGTGGTCAGGGACCTGCCAACCCGTTCGGTTTCGGCGGCCTGCCCGGAGCCGGAGGCTTTGGCGGCGGACCCGGCGGCCCCGGTGCGGACAACCCGTTCGCAGCCATGTTCGGCTCGCTGAACCCCACCGACCTGGGCGCCGCGTTCCAGCAGCTGGGCCAGATGCTCTCCTACGAGGGCGGCCCGGTGAACTGGGACATGGCCAAGCAGATCGCCCGCCAGACGGTCTCCCAGGGCAGCCCTGACGGCACCAAGGACACGAGTGTCGGCCCCGCCGAGCGCCGGGCCGTCGAGGAGGCCGTGCGCCTCGCCGACCTCTGGCTCGACGACGCCACGTCCCTGCCGTCGGGCGCCGGCTCCGCCGTGGCCTGGAGCCGCGCGGAGTGGGTCGAGGCGACCCTGCCCGCCTGGAAGGAGCTCGTCGACCCGGTCGCCGAGCGCGTCGGCACGGCCATGGGCGACGTCCTGCCGGAGGAGATGCAGGCCATGGCCGGCCCGCTGATCGGCATGATGCGCTCGATGGGCGGCGCCATGTTCGGCACGCAGATCGGGCAGGCCGTCGGCGTGCTCGCCGGTGAGGTCGTCGGCTCGTCCGACATCGGCCTGCCGCTCGGCCCGGCCGGCAAGGCCGCGCTGCTGCCGGTGAACATCGAGACGTTCGGCAAGGACCTGAGCGTCCCCCAGGAGGAGGTACGGCTGTACCTCGCCCTGCGCGAGGCCGCCCACCAGCGCCTCTTCGCGCATGTGCCGTGGCTGCGCTCGCACCTGTTCGGCGCGGTCGACGGCTACGCGCGCGGGATCAAGGTGGACACGGCCAAGCTGGAGGACGTGGTCGGCCAGTTCGACCCGCAGAACCCCGAGCAGCTGCAGGAAGCCCTCCAGCAGGGCATGTTCCAGCCGGAGGACACGCCCGAGCAGAAGGCCGCCCTGGCCCGTCTGGAGACGGCTCTGGCGCTCGTCGAGGGCTGGGTGGACGCGGTGGTCCACGCCGCCGCGAAGCCCCGTCTGTCGTCCGCCGACGCCCTGCGCGAGACGCTGCGCCGCCGCCGCGCCTCGGGCGGCCCGGCCGAGCAGACGTTCGCCACGCTGATCGGCCTGGAACTGCGCCCGCGCCGCCTGCGCGACGCCTCCCGTCTGTGGGCCTCGCTCACGGACGCGCGCGGGGTCGACGGCCGGGACGCCCTGTGGGCCCACCCCGACATGCTGCCGACGGCGACCGACCTGGACGACCCGGACGGCTTCGTGCACCGCGAGCAGATCGACTTCTCCGAGCTGGACAAGATGCTCGGCGAGGCGGCGGACAAGCCCGACCTGAGGAAGCGGGACACGGGCGAGGACAGCGGCGAGGACAAGACCAAGGGCGACGACGCCGAGTGAGCCTGTACGACGACGCGGTCCTCGTGCTGAAGGAGTACGAGGACCAGACGGACCTGCGCCAGGCCTACCTGGACCACCTGGCGCAGCACCCGGACGGCCTGTGGAAGGCGTGCCACGCCGGCCACCTCACGGCGAGCGCCCTGGTGATCGACCCCGAGGCCGGCCGGGTGCTGCTGACCCTGCACCGGAAGCTGCGGATGTGGCTCCAGATGGGCGGCCACTGCGAGCCGGGCGACGCCACGCTCGCCGCCACGGCCCTGCGGGAGGCGACGGAGGAGTCCGGCGTCTCGGGGCTCTCGCTGCTGCCGGGCGGCCCGGTGCGCCTGGACCGGCACCCGATCCCGGCGCCGTGCCACTGGCACTTCGACGTCCAGTACGCGGCCCTGGCACCGCCGGACGCCGCGCACGAGATCAGCGACGAGTCGCTCGACGTGCGCTGGTTCGGGTACGACGAGGTGACGGACGTGGCCGACACGTCGGTCGTACGCCTGCTGGAGGCGACGCGGGCGAGGCTCGCGGTCTGAGCTGTGAGGGGCGACCGCCGTGGCGGTCGCCCCTTCAGGGGCGCGGGGAACTGCGCGACGAGCCACGGGCGGCCCGCAGCCAAGACCCGACCGCACAGCCCCCCGGACCCGATCGGCCGAACCCGCGGAGCGCTCAGCTCCAGACGTTGCCCTGGTTCTGCCCCCGTGCCCCCTGCTGCCCCATGCCGTACTGCGCGGCGAGGCCCGAGCCGATCTGGGCGTTCTGCGGCGGCAGCAGCTCGCTGGGCTGGACGAGGGCGAAGCCGCTGCCCATGAAGCTCAGCTCCCAGCCCTCGCCGGTGCTGCCGCGCCTCCGCCACACCCCCGAGGAGTGCGTCTGGGCCTGCATCTGCACGCGCAGGCTCGTCGACCAGGCGACGATCGCGTCGGCGTCGCAGTTGACGTACTTGTCGGGCGTCACCTGCAGCAGCAGCGGCATGCCCGAGGTCATCAGGGCGATCTTGCCCCGGCCGGTGATGTTGAGCTGGTACTTCCCCGAGCCGGAGATGCCGTACAGGCTGTCGACGGCGATGACCTCGTGGTGCAGCGAGGAGTCCATCGCCAGCACGTAACTGCTGTCGACGGTGAGGCCGTCCTGCTCGACCTCCATGACGTGGACGTGCTGCTTGAGGTTGGCGAGGTAGACCGTGCCCTGCCCGTGGCAGCGCATCAGGTCGAGGCCCTCGCCGGTCTGCGCACGCGCGCGTGACTGCTGGTTGCTCTGGAACTCGGCGTCGAACTCGACGAGGCCCTGGTAGGCGACCATGGTGCCCTTGCGGGCCAGGATGTCGTTGTGGCCCTCCAGGGCGACGCGCAGCATCTGCTTGTTCTGCAGGCTCCAGCGGTCCTGGGTCTGCTGCTCGTTGTAGGCGAAAATCGGGCTCTGCATGGCTTTCTGGCTCCCCCTCAGCCCCGGACCCGGAGGCGGTCGGTGCTGTCCTCGCTGGGCTGGACGACGACGATGCCCTGACCGGAGAAGGCCATCTGGTAGGCCTCGCCGCTGCCGCGGCCGATCAGCGACTGGGCCCGGAAGCTGCGCTTGCCCTTCACCTTGAGGTTCGGGGACCAGGCGACGAGCGCGTCGGGGTCGACGTACGTCTCGTCCTCGCCGCCTCCGCAGTCGACGACGATCGGCTTGCCCCGGGAGGTCAGCGCGACCCAGCCCTGCCCGGAGATCTTCGTGTTCCACAGGCCCTGCCCGGCGAACTTGGCCAGGCCCTTGACCCGCTCGACACCCCAGGTGAGGTGGGCGTCGAAGGCGAGCAGGTTGGTGGCGTTGACCGAGATTCCGTCGCCGTTGAGATTGATGACGACGACGTTCGCCCCGTAGTCGGCGAGGTAGAGCAGGCCGTCGCCGGAGCACTTCATCAGGGGCGCGCCCTCGCCGGTCATCCAGTCCTTGGCGATCTGGCGCACGGCCGGCGGGTTGGGCTCGTACTGGACGAACCCTTCGTAGGCGACCATCGACCCCACGCGCGCGAGGAGGTCGTTCCCGGTCTGCATGGCGACCTTCAGCATGTGGTTGCCGTGGTTCTCCATGCGGGCGGTGACGGGTGCGGGGGCGTGGCCCGCGAGCTGCTGTGTCATGACGGGCTCCCTCAGACCTCGTACGGCTGGACGACGATGAAGTTGCCGGGCGCTCCCCGGAACTGGAGGTTGACGCTCTCCCCGGTGTCGCCGGGGTAGGCGTTGCGGCGCATCCGCACCTGGCTGGAGACGACGACCTGGGCCGCGGCCGACCAGGCGACCACCGCGTTGCAGTCGGCGAACGTGGTGGGCGTGACGGGCAGCACCACGGGCGTGCCGTGCGTCTTCACGACGATCGTGCCGGTGCCCTGGAACTGCATCGTGAACAGCGCGCCGCCGGGGATGCCGTGGCCCTCGATGCGGCGGACCTCGTAGGTGAGGCTCTCGTCGAACGCGAGGACGTTCTCGGCGGAGACGCAGATGGCGTCGCCCTGGAGCTCGATGGGGTGCAGCATCGTCGAGTTCTCGGCGAGGAAGACCTGCCCCTGGCCGGTGCAGCGCATCAGCTGCATCTCCTGGCCGGTCGCGTTGCCCACGATCCGGCCGGCGAAGCCCGCGCCCTTGTAGCTGAAGTCGACCTTTCCCTGGTAGAGCACCATGCTGCCCTGCCGGGCCAGTACGGGCTGCCCGCCGATGCCGAGGTCGACGCGGACGAGCTTCTTGTTCTGCTGCGTCCAGCGCTGCCCGGTGGGGGTCTCCTTGAACTGCTGGAGCGCGGCGGCCACGCCCGGGCCCTGGGGAGCGGCGGCCTGCGGGGCGCCCTGCTGCGGGACAGCCTGCGGGGCCGTCTGCGGGGCTCCGTAGGGGGCCTGCCCGAACGGCGGCTGCTGGCCGTAGCCCGGGGGCGGCGTGGGCTGGCCGTAGCCGGGCGGCGGGGTGGGCTGGCCGTAGCCGGGCGGCGGGGCCGGGGCCTGAGGTGCCTGCGGCTGACCGTAACCGGGAGGCGGCGGGGCCGTCTGGCCGGGTACCTGGCCGTACGCCGGCGGCTGCTGGCCGGGCTGGCCGTACGGTGCGGGCGCCGGGGCCGGGGGCGGCACCGGGGAGCCGCCGGGCGGGGTGTTCATGGGCGCGACGATGGTCGGGGCGGCGTGCACCTGGGGTGCGGGCGCCGGGGCCGGCGGCGGGGTGCCGGGCGGAGTCGCTCCAGGCGGGGGCGCTCCGGGCGGAGTCGCTCCGGGTGGGGGCGCGAAGCCCTGTGCGGCGGGCTGGGGGGCCGGCGCGGGGGCCGGGGCCGGAGGCGCTGCCGGGGTGGGGGCCGGAGCCGGGGCGGCAGCCGGGGCGGGTTCCGGTGTGCCGGGGACTGCGAAGGCGGGCGGGGCGAAGCCCGGGGCGGCGTCGGCCTGCGGCTGCTGCGGGGTGGGCGCGGGCGTCTCCTCCTCGGCCACCTCGCCGCCGAAGTTCTTCAGCAGGGCGTCGAGACCGCCGTCGAAGCCCTGCCCGACCGCGGCGAACCGCCAGACGTCCTTGAGGTAGAAGTCGCCCAGCATCACGGCCCGTTCGGTGGAGAACTCCGAGCCGTCGAAGGGGTAGCGGGCCACCTCCTCGCCGCCCGCGACGATGCGGAGGTAGCCGGGGGCGATCTGCGACATCTGCCCGGCGCCGTCGATCGTCGCCGTGAAGGACAGCTTCTGGATCTGCGGCGGGACGCGGTCGAGCGTCACCCGGAAGGACTCCGTGTCGCCGGCCTGGGCGCCGAGGAGCTGAATGGCCTCCTCGGGGGACTTCGGCTGGTTGTAGAAGACGAAGTACCGCTCGTCCGAGAGCCGTTCGTCGGCGTCGAGGCCGAAGCAGCTGATGTCGAAACTCAGGCCGGGGCCGGTGATCTGCACGCCTACGTACAGATCCGTGCCCGCGGTGAGGTCACTGATCCTGGCCTTGTGGCCGCGTTGGAATTCCCTGGCCATGCGTAACGACCGTCCCCCATCCAGAACGTGAGTGCGTCGCGCCAGGCTAACGGCAAATCCGGACACCGGACGATGTCGGTACAGACCCGGTACAGAACCCGCGCTCGGCCGTATCGGCTGCTCGCCGACGGAAAGCGGTCACTCACCCCGCAGAGGTCTCGTCCCTCGCGCCGGGCACATGGGGCAACCGCTCGGCGGCGACCACGCCTTCGAGGTAGCCCCGCGCCCGCTCGGTGCGCGGGTAGGCCGCCAGCAGTTCCCAGAAGCGGGGCCCGTGTCCGGGGACGAGGAGGTGCGCGAGTTCGTGGCAGAGGACGTAGTCGACGACGTACTCGGGCATGCCCTGCAGGCGGTGCGACAGGCGGATGCTGCCCTCGGCCGGGGTACAGGATCCCCAGCGCGTGTTCTGGTTGGTCACCCAGCGCACCGAAGCGGGCCTGGCCCGTCCGTCGAAGTACTGGTCCGAGAGCCGCCGGGCCCGCTCCGCCAGCTCGGCGTCGCCGAGGGACCGCTTGCTCTCCTGGGCGGCCAGCTTGTCGAGCATGACGTTCACCCAGCGCTGCTCCTCCGCCTCGGACATCCGGGCGGGGATGAGCACCACGGTGCGATCGCCCTCGCGGTACGCGGAGACCGTCCTGCGTCGGCGGGCGCTCCTGCGGACCTCGATCGCGCTCGCCCCCGAGCCGCCCGGCGGCTGGCTCGTCGTGCTGCGCTGTGGCTTTCCGGCGCGGTGCAGTGGGTCGGCGGGCACGCCCCGACGTTACCGGCTGCACACGGGGAAGTCCCGACTCCGGGGACGGTTCCCTGCCGATGCCACCACCGGCCGCCGGATTTGTACGACGAATACCCGTGCCTGTGGACAACTTTCGGCAGCCGGCGACGGGTTTCGGCATGCTGGCTGCTGTCGGCGAAGCGACGGGCGGGTGCGGTCCGGGACCAAGGGCGGTGCCTGCCGCAGATCCGGCCTGCGCACATGCTGGACCGGCATACGGGGACGATCTATGACATTCGGGGGGCCTGTCATGCATCCGTTGGTGAAACCCGCGCTCAGGCGCGGCTGGCGTGATCTCAACACCGTCCAGTTCGGGATGACACCGGCGCATGCGATGACGCTCGGCCCGATGGACCTGGCGTCGGGCAGTTTCCTCGACCTGCTGAACGGCACACGGGGGCTGGAGCTGCTCCGCGAGGAGGGCCGCCGCATGGATCTGCCCGACGGCCATGTCGACCGACTGGTGCGCGGACTCGCGGAAGCCGGGCTGCTGGACGACGCGCGCGGTGGCGGCCCGGCGGCCGACACCTTGCGGCGGAAGAAGGAGGTCCTGGACCGGCTGCGCCCCGACCTGGCCTCCCTGTCGCTGACCACGTCGGCACCCGGCGACGCGATCGGCCGGCTGGCCGCCCGGCGCTCGCAGCGCGTGCAGGTGCGGGGTGCGGGCCGGGTGGGCGCCGTCCTGGGCTCGCTGCTGGCGGGAGCCGGTGTGGGCGAGGTCGACGTGCGGGACGTCGGCCGTGTGGAGCCGTGGGACGTCGCCCCGGGCGGACTGCCGGAGGAGGCCGTCGGCGACCGCCGGGACGAGGCGGCCCGCCGGGCCGTGCGCCGGGCCGCCCCGGGCCGGCCACCGCGCCGCGCACCGGCCGAGGCGCCCCCGGAGGAGGGCGACCCGGGCTTCTCACTGGTGATCATCGCCCCGCGGGACGATGTCGCCGTGCACGCGCCCGACCTGTCCGCCGCCGAGCCCCTGATGTCCTCGGGGACGCCCCATCTGTACGCCGGTGTCGTGGAGGGAACCGGCGTGGTCGGTCCCTTCGTCCTGCCCGGGGAGACGGGCTGCGCGGGCTGTCTGCACGAGAGCCGCACCGACCGGGATCCGGCCTGGCCGCGTCTCGTGGCACAGTGGCGTTCCGGCCGGCAGCGGCAGGTGCGGCCCTGCGACCTGACGCTGGCCACGACCACGGCCGGACTGGCGGCCGCCCACGCACTCGCCTTCCTGGACGGCCGGGTGCCGTCGAGCGCCGGCGCACGCTGGGAGGTCTCCGTCCCCGCTCTCCACTGGCACGCGCGGCCGGTCCTGCCGCACCCGGCATGCCCGTGCGCCGCGGCGGAGAGAGGAAAAGGGGAGCACCCCTCTCAGGACGGGGAGTCACACGAGACAATGGCGGTGCAACGGCCGTCGGAGCAGTGCCGTGAGGCAGAGGCGGAGCGGCCGGCTGGGACTTGGAGGGCGCATGTCTGATCTTCCCCGGAAGGCGGTCACCCGGACCGCCAAGCTCGCCGCGCTCCCGCTCGGCATCGCCGGGCGGGCGACCTGGGGATTCGGCAAGCGGATCGTCGGCGAGTCGGCGGAGCTCGTCGGCCGGGAGCTCCAACAGCGCACCGCTGAGCAGCTGTTCAAGGTGCTCGGCGAGCTCAAGGGCGGTGCGATGAAGTTCGGGCAGGCCCTGTCCGTCTTCGAGTCGGCGCTGCCCGAGGAGGTGGCTGGTCCTTACCGTGCCGCGCTGACCAAGCTCCAGGAGGCGGCGCCCCCGATGCCGACCCGCACGGTGCACGCGGTGCTGGAGGAGCGGCTCGGCGAAGGCTGGCACGAGTTGTTCCTGGAGTTCGAGGACAAGCCCGCCGCGGCGGCCTCGATCGGCCAAGTGCACCGAGGGGTGTGGCACGACGGCCGTGAGGTGGCGGTCAAGGTGCAGTACCCGGGCGCCGGCGAGGCCCTGCTGTCCGACCTGAACCAGCTGAGCCGCTTCTCCCGGCTGCTCGGTCCGCTGATCCCCGGCATGGACATCAAGCCGCTGATCGCGGAGCTGCGGGACCGCGTCTCGGAGGAGCTGGACTACGGCCTGGAGGCCCAGGCCCAGCAGGCCCACGCCGAGGAGTTCGCGGACGACCCGGACGTGGTCGTGCCGCAGGTCGTGCACCAGTCCGAGCAGGTCCTGGTCACCGAGTGGATCGACGGCGTCCCGCTGTCGGAGATCATCTCCGAGGGCACCCAGGAGCAGCGCGACCGGGCCGGTCAGCTCCTGGCCCGCTTCCTGTTCTCCGGCCCCGCCCGCACCGGCCTGCTGCACGCGGATCCGCACCCGGGCAACTTCCGGCTCCTCCCCGGCGGCCCGGAGGGTGAGGACGACTGGCGCCTGGGCGTCCTGGACTTCGGGACGGTCGACCGTCTCCCGGGCGGTCTGCCGGCCACCATCGGCGAGTCGCTGCGCATGACGCTGGACGGCGAATCCGAGGCGGTCTACGAGCTGCTGTGCGCGGAGGGCTTCGTCAAGGAGACCATAGAGCTGGATCCGGAGGCGGTCCTGGACTACCTGCTGCCGATCATCGAACCGGCCCAGGTCGAGGAGTTCACCTTCACCCGCGGCTGGATGCGCAGCCAGGCGGCCCGTATCGCCGACCCGCGCTCCCCCGCCTACCAGCTCGGCAAGCAGCTCAACCTGCCGCCGGCGTACCTGCTGATCCACCGGGTGACCCTCAGCACGATCGGCGTGCTGTGTCAGCTGGGGTCGACGGTGCGGCTGCGCGAGGAGTTGGAGGAGTGGCTGCCGGGGTTCGTCCCGGAGGACCCGCTGGACGGCGCGCCGTCGGTGGCGGAGGCGTAAGCCCCGCGGGCACCCGCTGATCCGGTGCCCGCGCTTCACCACCAGTCCGAGTCCAGGCGTCCTTCGATCGACCTGAGGTTCTCCCGGGAACACGTCTCGCAGAAGTGGCGGCGGACGCCGTCCTCCACGGAGCAGGTCCAGGTGAGGGGCGGCCCTGCGGTCGGCGCTTCGGCCGACGTGCCACAGCGGGCGCACACGAAGCGCCGCGGGGGGTCCGTCGTGGAGCCGTCGTCACTGCCTCGGGGAGGACTCGTCACCCGGCGACGATAACGCCGCGCCCGACGCCCGCGGAGACACCGCGCACCGGCATCGCCGGCACCACGCACCTGCTTCGTGCCCACAGCCCCACCGGCATGAGTACAACGCACCGCGGGGGCCGGTCCGTTCGGCACGGACCGGCCCCCGCGGGAAGAGCACGGCCTCCCGGTGCGGGAGGCCACCGCCTCAGGTGCGGTGAGCTACTGCATGACCGCCATGGCGAGCGCCCGGCGGGCACGCCGGGAGGCGCGCTCCGCCCTGCGCTGCATCCGGCGGGCGGCCACCAGGCGCACGGCCTGGCGTTCCCGCTCCGCCTCGTGCAGTCGCTCGCGCATATGCGCACGAGCCATGGCTTCTGGGATGAGTTGCATCTCTCGGGTCCTGTTCTGACGCGAGTCCTTCGCGCCGGTGGTGGTGAAGTCTTGGGTCGCGGAGCCTGCGGGCTCGTGAGTGGACGGCTTCATCGGGGCCTGCTTCTGGGGGTCGTGCGTGAGGGGACGGTCGATCGTTCCTGCGATGTTCATGCTGTGACCGGGTTCTTGCGCGGGCGGCCACGCGGCCGCTTCCGGGCGACGACGACACCCTGGACGAACAGCTCGCCACCCCAGACGCCCCAGGGCTCACGCCGCTCCTTGGCGCCGGCGAGGCAGGCCTCGACCAGCGGGCAGGTGCGGCAGAGGGACTTGGCGTACTCGACGTCCGCGGGCGACTCGGCGAAGAAGACCTCCGGGTCGTAGGAGCGGCACGGGACGGGTACGCCGAGGTTCTCGATGGCGTCGTCGAGCGCGGTGAGCGCGGTGAGCGGGGTCAAGGCGGTGTCCTCCGTGGAGCAGGGCTTGGGGATCGTGTCGGAAGGCGGTACGGACGGGACGTGCGCTTCGAGTTGCACGGTTCGTCTTCCTCGTCTGGTCGTTCCGGCCTGTTGGCCGGGGGGCGGCTGGTACCGGGTTCTTTTCTTGTCCCGAGGCTCCTTCGGTCCGTCGTCCCTGTTCAGGGACAAACAGAAGGGCCGCGGATCCCGGATGGGGTTCCGCGGCCCTGAAGGCGCCGGCCTGATCGAATCAGGCTGGATCACTCCAGGGTTCTGGCCCACGGAAGGCCCACATCAGGTGGTGCTGCGTCGTCTGCTTCCGGAATCCGGCACCGGTCGCCGCAAAGGCATAGGCCTGCGCCTGTGCCGCTACTGCCGCTTCCAGTGCCTTGGTCGGTCGCTCATTGCGCTCGCGGACAGGAAGACCCGCGGGAGCAATGGAGGAGGACGCCGGACGGACGGCACGAATGCCGGACAGACCGGTGCCCGGGTTCGAAACGCCGAGCATGCACGCGGAGACGGCCGAGCGATCGGTCATTTTCACGGTGCTGATGGAGCTGGTGTTGATGCTGATCACTGGACTCGCCTCCTCTCGGCGTCTCGGGGGACTGGGTGGACCAGTCCGACGGATATGCAAGTACAACACGGAATCAGGGCCTCCGAGAAGGCCGCTGCTCTCGTGCCTAAGAACCTATGGGGATTGCTGGGGCATGCGCAAACTATTTTTTCGACGAGTTCGCGTCAGCCCTGATCTGTGTCCCCCGTCGCGTACTGGCCTGCGCAGATGGCCAGTACGTCGGCTCCGTAGCGGGTGAGCTTACGCATGCCGACGCCCGGGATGCGCGCCAGCTCGTGTTCGTCGTCGGGCGCGGTCTCGGCGATCGCCATCAGCGTCCTGTCGGTGAAGACGCAGAAGGCGGGCTGGCCGCTGCTCCGCGCCTGGTCGGCGCGCCACTCGCGCAGCCGCTCGTAGAGGCCCTCGTTCATGTCGGAGGGGCAGTCGTCGCAGCGCATCAGCTTCATCTCGCCCGCGTCGGTCAGCGTGCGGCCGCAGACTCGGCAGCGGGCGGGCGTTCGCTGCACCCGTCTCGGGGCGGAACCCCTGATTCCGGGGGTGCCGCGCTCGATACCGCCCGCCGCGCCGGCGCCGGCGCGGCCGACGGTGGCCGTGGAGCCGGGGCGCAACCCGTCGAGGAAACGGCTGGGGCGACGGCTGGGGCGGCCGCCGGGTGAGCGGGAGAGCGCCCAGGAGACGTGGAGGCGTTCCCGCGCCCGGGTGACACCGACGTACAGCAGGCGCCGCTCCTCCTCGATCTGCTCGTCGGTCTTGGCGTAGGTGATCGGCATCATGCCCTCGGCGACACCGACCAGGAAGACGACGTCCCACTCCAGGCCCTTGGCCGAGTGCAGGGAGGCGAGGGTGACGCCCTGCACGGTCGGGGCGTGCTGTGCGTTCGCCCGCTCGTCCAACTCGGCGACGAGGTCCGCCAGGGTGGCACCCGGCTTGGCGGCGGCGAAGTCCTGGGCGAGGTTCACCAGGGCGGCCAGCGACTCCCAGCGCTCCCGCACGGCGCCGGAGCCGGCCGGGGGCTGCGGCGTCCAGCCCTCCCCCGACAGGACGGCGCGCACCTGGGAGGGCAGGTCGACGGCGTCGTCCAGGAGGGAGTCGTTGCCGCCGAAGCGGGCCGCGCCGCGCAGGGCGACGCCCGCCTTGCGCACCTCGGGGCGGTCGAAGAACCGCTCGGCGCCGCGCAGCTGGTAGGGCACCCCGGCGTCGGCGAGGGCCTGCTCGTAGGTCTCGGACTGGGCGTTCGTACGGAACAGGACGGCGATCTCGGCGGCCGGGACCCCGGAGTCGATGAGCTCGCGGATGCGGCGGGCCGCGCCCTCCGCCTCGGCCGGCTCGTCGGTGTACTCGGTGTAGACCGGCTCAGGGCCCGCAGGGCGCTGGGAGACGAGTTCCAGGCGGTGGTCGGCGGCCCTGCCCTTCGCCTGGGCCAGGAGGCCGTTGGCGAGGTGGACGACCTGGGGGGTGGAGCGGTAGTCGCGGACCAGCTTGACGACGGTGGCGCCGGGGTGGCGGGTGCGGAAGTCGAGCAGGTGGTCCGGCGTGGCTCCCGTGAAGGAGTAGATCGTCTGGCTGGCGTCGCCGACCACGCACAGGTTGTCCCGCTCGCCCAGCCACAGCTCCAGAAGGCGCTGCTGGAGGGGGCTGACGTCCTGGTACTCGTCGACCACGAAGTGCTGGTACTGGGCACGGACCTGCTCGGCGATGTCGTGCCGGTCCTGGAGGACGGCCACGGTCAGCAGCAGCACGTCCTCGAAGTCGATGACGGAGCGCTCACGCTTGACGTCCTCGTAGGCGGCGTAGAGCTGGGCGATCTCGGCGGGGTCCCGGGGAGTCTCACGGCCGGCCTTGGCGGCGGCGGGCGCGTAGTCGGCGGGCACGGTCTGGGTGACCTTGGACCATTCGATCTCGGCGGTGACGTCCCGCAGCTCGCCCCGGTCGAGGCGGATGCGGCAGGCGGCGGCCGCGTCGGCGACGAGCTGGATCTTGCGGTCGACGAGCCGGGGCATGGAGCCGCCGATCGCTTTCGGCCAGAAGTACTGGAGCTGACGCAGGGCCGCCGAGTGGAACGTACGCGCCTGGACGCCCGCGGCGCCGAGCTGGCGCAGCCGGCCGCGCATCTCCCCGGCGGCGCGGTTGGTGAAGGTGACGGCGAGCACGCTGGAGGGATGCAGGATGCCGGCGCGCACTCCGTAGGCGATGCGGTGGGTGATCGCCCGGGTCTTGCCCGTGCCGGCGCCCGCCAGGACGCACACCGGACCGTGCAGGGCGGTGGCCACTTCGCGCTGCTCCGGGTCGAGCCCTTCGAGCACCGCGTCGGCCGAGTCCGGTACCTGCGGGAACAGGGTGGAGTGCGTTGCTGCTGTCACACAGCCATGCTGCCAGGTCGCGCGAGACGGCTGCGCCGGTTGTCCACAGGCAGGCATCGATAGTCGTACTAATGCGGCAGGCGTCACGCCCCGTACCGCCCGGACCCCGGGAATGGTGGAGCTTTCACATACGTTCCATCAGCGCGACCAACCGTCCCCGAGCCACCGAAGGAGCACGAGAGACATGCTGGGCACCGTGACGATGTACAGCACCACGTGGTGCGGCTACTGCCGCCGGCTGAAGAGCCAGATGGACCGCGAGGGCATCGCGTACACCGAGATCAACATCGAGCAGGACCCGGAGTCCGCCGCGTTCGTGGAGAAGGCGAATGGCGGAAACCAGACGGTGCCCACCGTCCTGTTCCCGGACGGCTCCACCCTCACCAACCCGTCGCTGGCTCAGGTGAAGCAGAAGATCGGCGCCTAGTCGCCGTGCGGTCGTACGGGGAAGGCGGTTCCTGAGCGGCTCAGGGGCCGCCTTCTCGTGGTCTGTCCCATACGACGACGTAGCGCCACAGCAGCGTGCGGCGGAAGCGGCAGCCGGGCAGCAGGCGGTTCAGGGCCTGCCGGATCTCCGCCCAGGACAGGTGCACATCTTCCATGGGCATGCCCGCCGGGCCCCGCTTGCCGCCGTGCCGGCGGGCGAGCAGCAGGCTGGCGGGCACGCCGCACGCGCTGATGAGCCAGTCCAGGAGTGTCCGGTTGGCGGCCAAGCCGACGATCACCAGACGGCCGCCGGGCGCGGTGAGCCGGGCGAGACGGGTGACCGCTTCCTCGAACGGCGCGTGGTGGACCACGGCGACCGCGCTGACGAAGTCGTACGCGCCCTCGGGCAGGGAGCCGTCGGCGAGGTAGTCCGCCTCCAGGTAGGTGACGTTGCCGGGCACGTGCGCGTGCGCGCGGGCGAGCCTGATCATCTCCGGTGACCGGTCCACGCCCGTGACGGACGCCGCCCGTGCCGCGAGTTTGCGGGCGAGCAGCCCGTCGCCGCAGCCGGCGTCCAGGGCCGCGCCGCAGCCGTCCGGCACGGCGGCGAGCACCGCCGGGTGGTGGTGGACGTTGTGGTTCCAGTAGGGATCGGGCACGCGGGCGGCCCCCGTCAGGCGACGCTCCTCGTCGGGAGCGGCTTGCCGTACCAGAGCTCGATCAGGCGGGCCGCGATCGAGATGCCATAGGGCGGGAGCACCTCGCCGGACTCGAAGGCGGCGCGCAGTTCGTCGCGGGAGAACCAGCGGGCCTCGTGGATCTCGTCGCCGTCGACGTCGATCTCGGTCGTGGTGGCGCGGGCCAGGAAGCCCAGCATGAGGCTGGACGGGAACGGCCAGGGCTGGCTGGCGACGTACTCGACCTGGCCGACGGTGATGCCGACCTCCTCGTGGACCTCGCGGCGCACCGACTGCTCGATGGCCTCGCCGGGCTCGACGAATCCGGCGAGTGTCGAGAAGCGTCCTTCGGGCCAGTGGACCTGGCGGCCGAGCAGGATGCGGTCGTCCTCATCGGTGACGGCCATGATCACGGCGGGGTCAGTGCGCGGGTAGTGCTCGGCGCCGCAGGCCGGACAGCGGCGGATGTGGCCGGCCGCCGCGATGACCGTGCGCTCGCCGCAGCGGGAGCAGAAGCGGTGCGTGCGCTGCCAGTTCTCCAGGCCGACCGCGTGCACCATCAGGCCCACGTCGCGCGCCGACAGCAGCAGTCCCGCCTCGCGCAGGCCCGCCGGGCGTGCGGACTGGTCCATGCGGCCGGGCAGGGAGTCCTTCTGGAGGGCGAAGTAGCTGACGCCGTCCTCGTCTATGCCGAGGAAGTAGCGGTGTGCCTCGGTGAGGGGGGCCTCGAAGGAGGGGGTCATGACGAGTTCGGTGCGCCCGTCCGCCGTCTCGTCGATGAGGACCTGGCCGCCGGAGACCACGAAGCAGCGCGTGGAGGGGTGGCTCCACGCCGCCGCGAGCCAGGCCTCGTCGAGCCGGTGGTGCGCGGCCCGGTCGATGCCGCTCGGGGCGGTGAGCGAGATGGGTCGGTCGGCGTTGTGGTCGGTCCAGGTGGTCACGGGTGCTTCCAACTCCCCCGGTGGAACGGTTGTGTTCGGCGGACTGTTCAGCGGGACGTACGGCGGGAGGCGACCGGGTCCGGTGGGCTCGGGCGGTGCGGGGCGGCCCTTCCAGTGTGCCCCGCGCGCGCTGCCGGTCCGGACGGCTCGGCGCGCTCAGGGCGCATGGCGCCAGTGCTCGGCGAGGTCACCCCACAGGTAGGCGGTGGTCTCCACGCCCTTCAGGAGCAGGTCGAGCTCCACTTTCTCGTTCGGGGCGTGCCAGCCGTCGGACGGGACGGAGATGCCGAGGAAGAGCACGGGTGCGCCGAGGACGTCCTGGAGGTCCGCCGCCGGCCCGGAGCCGCCCTCGCGCGTGAAGCGGACCGGCTTGTCGAAGGCCCGGCCCATCGCGCGGGCGACCGACTTCAGGGCGGGGTGGTCCAGCGGCGTGAGGCACGGGCGGGTGGCCCCGCTGAACGTGATCTCGCAGCGGATCCCGTCGGGCACCTGCTGCTCGGCCCAGGCCCGGACGGCCTTCTCGACATGGCCGGGGTCCTGGCCCGCCACCAGCCGGAAGGACAGCTTCACCATGGCGGAGGACGGAACGATCGTCTTGCTGCCCGGGCCCTGGTAGCCGCCCCCGATGCCGTTGACCTCGGCGGTGGGGCGGGCCCAGACGCGCTCCAGGGTGCTGTATCCGGCCTCGCCCTGGGTGGCGTACGACTTGGCCGCGCGCAGCCACTGCCGCTCGTCGAAGGGCAGTTCGGCGAAGAGTTCCCGCTCGCGGTCGGTGAGTTCGATCACGCCGTCGTAGAAGCCCGGGATCGCCACGCGCGCGTGTTCGTCGTGCAGCGCGGCGACCAGGCGGGCCACGGCGGTCGCCGGGTTGGGCACGGCGCCGCCGAAGGAACCGGAGTGGATGTCCTGGTCGGGGCCGTGCAGCCGTATCTCGCACTCGGCGAGGCCGCGCATGCCCGTGCACACCGTGGGGGTGTCCTCGGACCACATGCCGGTGTCGGAGACGATCACGGCGTCGGCGGCGAGCCGCTCGGCGTGCTGCTCGACCAGGGCCCGGAAGTGCGGCGAGCCGGATTCCTCCTCGCCCTCGATCAGCAGCTTCAGGTGCACGGCCGGGGTGGTACGGCCGGTGGCGGCGAGGTGGGCGCGGACGCCGAGGGTGTGGAAGAAGACCTGGCCCTTGTCGTCGGCCGCCCCGCGCGCGTAGAGGCGGTTCTCGCGCACGACCGGCTCGAAGGGCTCGCTGTCCCAGCCGTCCTCGCGGGCGGCGGGCTGCACGTCGTGGTGGCCGTAGACCAGCACGGTGGGCGCCTGCGGGTCGTCACAGGGCCACTCGGCGTAGACGGCGGGCGCGCCCGGAGTCTCCCAGACCTCGGCCGTCGGGAAGCCGGTCTCCTTCAGCTTGCCGGCGAGCCAGTCGGCGCTGCGTCGTACGTCGGGCGCGTGGTCCGGCTGGGCCGACACCGACGGGATCCGCAGCCACTCGGCGAGGTCGTCGAGGAAGGCGCCGCGGTGCCGCTCGATGTACGTACGGACGACGCTGTCCGGGGTCTGGCTCATGGTCACGAGCCTATCGGCCCGCACTGACGTCCTCGGAGTGTGGTTCCTCACCGGACCGACCTCCGGATCGCCCACCGGTTTCTCCACCGGACGGTTCGTCCAGCAGCAGCCGCTCCAGGGCGGCGCGGTCCGGCAGTTCCTCGGGGCGTACGACCTCACCGGTGCGTACGTACAGGAACGCCGCCGTGACCGACTCCGGGGGCACGCCCTGCTGCTCGGCCCAGGCGAGGCGGTAGACGGCGAGCTGGAGCGGGTCCGCGGTGCGGGAGCGGTTGGTCTTCCAGTCGACGATCTCGTACGTCGCGTCCTCCCCGTCGCCCTCCTTGTAGACGGCGTCGATGCGGCCCCGGACGACGCGGCCGGCGATCGCGAGCTGGAAGGGGGCTTCGACCCGGTAGGGCGTGCGGTGCGCGTACGCCGTGCGCTCGAAGGCGTCCTTCAGAGCCGCCAGGTCCCGTTCGTCCGCGATCTCGGCCTCGCTGCCGGGCAGTTCCTCCGGCTCCAGCATGGGCAGCGTCAGCTCTTCGAAGCGGGCCTCGACCCAGGCGTGGAAGCGGGTGCCCCTGCGGGCGGCGGGCTGGGGCGGCCGGGGCATGGGGCGGGCCAGCTCCTGCGCGAAGCCGTCCGGGTCGGCGGCCAGGCGCAGCAGCTCCGACGCCGTGAGGGAGGCGGGCAGGGGCACTTCGGTGACGCTGTCGCGGGCGCGCAGGAGCTCGCCGGTGAGGGCGTCGAGGTCGCGGTCCCAGGAGGCGACGGTGCGAGCTTCCTCCGGGGTGAGGGCCGGGGGTGCGGGGCGGGGGCGCGCTCCCGTCGGTTCCGGCGGCGCCGCCTGGTGATGAACCGTGGGGCCGTCGGCGGGCGCAGCGTCCCGGTCCGCCGGGGGCGCGTCGAACGGGGCCGCGTCGAACGGGTTCTTTTCGAACGGGTCCGGTTCATCGAAGGGGTCCCGCTCGTCGAAGGGGTCCCGCTCGTCGAAGGGGTCCCGCTCGTCGAAGGCGTCCCGATCGTCGAAGGGATCCCGCTCGTCGAACGGGTCCGGTTCCCCGAACGCGTCCGGTTCGTCGAGCGGGGGCTCGTCGTCCTCGGGCAGCGGGGGCCACTCCGGGTCGTCGAGGGCATCGGGGTCGTGCACGGCCGCGGGGTGCCCGTCCTCGTGGGACGCGAGGTCCTCCAGGTGGGCCAGGACGGTCTCGGCGGCGGCGCGGCGGCGGGCCAGGGCCGTCTCGTCCAGGGGCAGGGGCCAGATCTGGTCGGCCGTGGCCTGGTGGAGGGCCGGGTTCTCCTCGTCCTCGGCGGGTTCGTCCGCCCAGGCCTCGATCTCGCCGTACCCGGCCTCGCAGTGCTCGTAGAGGGCCTGGAGGAACGGGGACGGTCCGCGGCGCTTCTTCTGGGTGGGTCCCCACCAGTGGCCGGAGCCGAGGAGCAGGGAGCGGGGGCGGGTGAAGGTGACGTAGCCGAGGCGGAGTTCCTCGGTGTGCTGGTGGTCCTTCATGGCCTCGTGGAAGGCCTTCAGGCCCCTGGCGTCCCAGGAGGACACGTCGGGCAGGGTGTCGGCGTCGCCGCGCAGTCCGTGCGGCAGGACCTTGCCCTGGGAGGTCCACTTCTCGCGGCCCTGGCTGCTCGGGAAGGTGCCGGTGACCAGGCCGGGGACGACCACGACGTCCCATTCCAGGCCCTTGGACTTGTGGGCGGTGAGCACCTTGACGGTGTTCTCGCCGCCGGGGAGGGCGTTGTCGAGGCCCTTCTCGTACTGGGCGGCGGTGCGCAGGAAGCCGAGGAAGGCCAGCAGGGTCGCCTCGTTGTCGCCGGCGGCGAAGGAGGCGGCGATGTCCAGGAAGTTGGACAGGGTCTCGCGCCGGCGTGCGGCCAGGGCGTGCGGGGAGGCGGACAGCTCGACTTCCAGGCCGGTGACGGCGAGGACGCGGTGCAGGACGTCCATCAGCGGGTCGGCCAGGGAGCGGCGCAGCTCGCGCAGCTCGGTGGCGAGCCGGGCGAAGCGCACGCGCGCGTCGGGAGAGAAGGGCAGTCCGTCGTCGCCGCGGCCGTCCAGGGGCGTCTCCAGGAACGTGTCGAGGGCGTCCGCGAGTGAGATCACCTCGGACGGGTCGACCCCCTCGACGGCCTCGGCCAGACGGCGGTCCGGGTCGTCGTCGCCCTCCACGCGCGCGTGGGACACCAGAAGCCGGGCGCGGCGCCCCAGGAGGGCGAGGTCGCGGGGGCCGATGCGCCAGCGCGGGCCGGTCAGCAGGCGCACCAGGGAGGCGTTGGCACCGGGGTCCTGGAGGACTTCGCAGACGGCGACGAGGTCCGCGATCTCGGGCAGGTGCAGCAGGCCGGACAGGCCGACGACCTCGACCGGGACGTCCCGGGCGACCAGGGCGCCCTGGATCTCGGCGAAGTCGGTCGCCGTGCGGCACAGGACGGCGATCTCGCCGGGCGGGGTCCCGGTCCGGACGAGGTGGGCGACGGAGTCGGCGGTCCAGTCGATCTCCTCGGCGTGGGTGCGCAGCAGGGCGCAGCGGACCATGCCGTCGCGTTCGGCGCCGGGGGCCGGGCGGAGGGCCTCCACGCCCGCGTGCAGGGCGCGCAGGGGCTCGGCGAGGCCGTTGGCGAGGTCCAGGAGGCGGCCGCCGCTGCGGCGGTTCTCGCTGAGGGCCTGGCGGGTCGCGGGGCGGCCGTCGGCGTGGGCGAAGTGCTCGGGGAAGTCGTCGAGGTTGGCGACGGAGGCGCCGCGCCAGCCGTAGATCGCCTGGCAGGGGTCGCCGACGGCGGTGACGGGGTGGCCGGTGCCCTCGCCGAACAGGCCCGCGAGGAGGACGCGTTGGGCGACCGAGGTGTCCTGGTACTCGTCGAGGAGGACCACCCGGAACTCGTCGCGCAGGACACGGCCCACCTCGGGGATCCGCGCGAGCTGTGCCGACAGGGCGATCTGGTCGCCGAAGTCGAGCAGGTCCCGCTCGCGCTTGGCGGCCCGGTAGCGGGTCACCAGCTCGGCCAGCTCGCGGCGGGCGGCGGCCGCCTCGGGGACCTTGCGCAGGTCGGCGTTGGTGAGCTTGACGCCGCGCAGGGTCAGCAGCAGTTCGGCGTCGTAGGCGCGCAGCGCTTCCGGGCGGACCAGGTGCTCGGCGAGTTCGGCGTCGAGGGCGAGGAGGTCGCCGACCAGGTCCGCGAAGGACCGGGTCAGGGCCGGGTAGGGCCCGGGGGATTCGCGCAGGACGCGCGCGGCGAGCTGGAAGCGGGTGGCGTCGGCGAGCAGCCGGGACGTGGGCTCGAGGCCGATGCGCAGGCCGTGGTCGGTGAGCAGGCGGCCGGCGAAGGCGTGGTACGTGGAGATCACCGGCTCGCCCGGCGGGTTGTCCGGGTCGATGGCGTCCGGGTCGGTGACGCCGGCCTTGACGAGTGCCTTGCGGACGCGCTCGGCGAGTTCGGCGGCGGCCTTGTTGGTGAAGGTGAGGCCGAGCACCTGCTCGGGGGCGACCTGGCCGGTGCCGACCAGCCACACCACGCGTGCCGCCATCACCGTCGTCTTGCCCGAGCCGGCTCCGGCCACGATCACCTGCGGGGCGGGCGGCGCGGTGATGCAGGCCGTCTGCTCCGGGGTGAACGGGATGCCGAGGAGCTCCTTGAGCTGTTCGGGATCGGTGATACGGGCTGGCACAACGGAAGAGGCTAGCGGCGGGCACTGACAGCGGCGGCACGATCGGCCTTCCGGGGCGGAAGAACCGCAGGTCAGCTCGTGTGGTGCGATGGATCACTCCACCACGTCACTCCACCATGTCACTCCGCCACGTCACTCCACCACGTGGCGCCCCTCCTGTTGCGCGCTGCACGAGGCCCGGAACGCGCAGTGCGTGCAGTGCTGCCCGGCGGTCGGCGTAAACCGTTCGTCGAGGACCTTCCCGGCGGCGGTCGCCAGCAGGTCGCCGACCCACTCCCCCCGCAGCGGCTCCTGGGCCTGCACCTTGGGCAGGGCCTCGCCGCCGTCGCGCTGGGCGGCGCCCTGGCGGAGGTGGACGAGTTCGGCGCCGCCGGGCTCGGGGCGGCCGTCGAAGACGTCGTCGACGGCGCCCTCCCGGACGGCCAGCTGGTAGACGGCGAGCTGCGGGTGGCGCTCCACCTCCTTCCCGGTGGGCGCCTGCTTGCCGGTCTTGAAGTCGACGACGTAGGCGCGGCCCTCGCCGTCGGCCTCGACGCGGTCCATCTGGCCGCGGATGCGCACCTGGTAGTCGCCCGCTTCGAGGGTGACGTCGAAGTCGTGCTCGCTGGCCACCGGCGTGCGCCCGGTGCGGTCCATGACGTGCCACTTCAGGAAGCGTTCGAGCGCCACGCGCGCGTTGTCCTTCTCCTGCTCCGACTTCCAGGGCGCGTCGAAGGCGAGGGCGTTCCACACGGAGTCGAGGCGTTCCATGAGGACGGAGAGGTCGGCCGGGGTGCGTCCGGAGGCGACCTCGTCGGCGAGGACGTGCACCACGTTGCCGAACCCTTGGGCGGCGGTCGCGGGCGCGTCGGCCTTCACCTCGCGGCCCAGGAACCACTGCAGGGCGCAGGTGTTGGCGAGCTGGTCGAGGGCGCTGCCGGAGAGCACCACGGGCTGGTCGCGGTTGCGCAGCGGCACCTTGGACTCGGTCGGCTCGAACATGCCCCACCAGCGGTAGGGGTGCGCGGAGGGCACCAGGGGACGGCCGTCCTCGTCGGCGAGGGCGGCGAGCCGGGCCAGCCGGCGGGCGGCGGCCTCCCTCAGGGCGTCGGAGACGCGCGGGTCGACCGTGGTGGCGCGCAGTTCGGCGACGAGTGCCGCGACGGACAGGGGGCGGCGGGGGCGCCCGGTGACGTCCTTGGGTTCGACGCCGAGTTCGGTCAGGAACCGGGAGGGCTGGTCGCCGTCGTCCGCGGGGGCCTTGACCGCCGTGACGACGAGCCGTTCACGCGCGCGTGTGGCGGCCACGTAGAACAGGCGGCGTTCCTCGGCGAGCAACGCGCCGGGGGTGAGAGGTTCGGCGAGTCCGTCGCGGCCGATGCGGTCGGCTTCCAGCAGGGAGCCGCGGCGCCGCAGGTCCGGCCACAGGCCCTCCTGGACGCCCGCGACGACCACGAGGCGCCATTCCAGCCCCTTGGAGCGGTGCGCGGTCATCAGGCGGACGGCGTCGGGGCGTACGGCACGCCGGGTGAGGGTGTCGGCGGCGATGTCCTCGGCGTCGATCTCCTCCAGGAAGTTCAGCGCGCCCCGGCCGCCGGAGCGCTCCTCGGCGCGGGCAGCGGTCGCGAACAGGGCGCAGACCGCGTCCAGGTCGCGGTCCGCGTTGCGCCCGGAGGCCCCGCCCCGGCGTGCGGCCCGCTCCAGGCGGCCGGGCCACGGCGTGCCCTCCCAGAGGTCCCACAGCGCCTCCTCGGCCGTGCCGCCGCCGGCCAGCCGCTCCCGGGCCTTGCGCAGCAGCGCGCCGAGACGCTGGGCGCCACGCGCGTACCCGGGATCGTGCACGGCGAGGCGCTCCGGCTCCGCGAGGGCCTGCGCGAGCAGCACGTCGGAGGGCGGCGGCAGCGGATTGCCGGCGGCCCGCTCCTCGTCCCGCAGGGCCCGGCCGAGGCGGCGCAGGTCGGCGGCGTCCATGCTCGCCAGGGGGGAGGTGAGGAGGGCGAGGGCGGTCTCGGTGTCGAGCCAGCCGGGCCCGGACTCGCCGAAGGCGGTGTCCGCGGGCGCGTCGGCCCGCGCCACCTCGGCCGAGGCCACCGCCCGAAGGGCCGTCAGCAGCGGCGCCACCGCCGGCTCGTGGCGCAGCGGCACGTCGTCGCCGTCGACGTCCACGGGGACGCCCGCCGCCGACAGAGCGCGGCGGACCGTCGGGATGGTCCGGGAGCCGGCGCGCACCAGGACGGCCATCTCGCTCCACGGGACGCCGTCCTCCAGGTGGGCCCTGCGGAGGATGTCGGCGATGTTGTCCAGCTCCGTGCCGGCCGTCGGATACGTGTACGCCTCGACGCGGCCGCCGTCCCGGACGGAGGCGAGTTCGCGATGGGCGCGCACCTTCTCGGCGGGCAGCCGGGTCAGCGGCATGCGCTGGGTCAGCAGCCGGGTGGCGGCCAGCAGGGCGGCGCCGGAGCGGCGGGACGTACGCAGCACCGCCACGGGGGCCGGACGGCCGTCCGCGCGCGGGAAGGCGTGCGGGAACTCCAGGATGCCGTTCACGTCCGCCCCGCGGAACGCGTAGATCGACTGGTCGGGGTCACCGAAGGCGACCAGGGTGCGGCCGCCGCCGGCCAGGGCGTGCAGCAGTCGCACCTGGGCGGGATCGGTGTCCTGGTACTCGTCGACGTAGACGGCGTCGTACCGGGCGGCGAGCCGCGCTGCGACCTCGGGGCGGCGGGCGAGGAGCACCGCGCGGTGGACGAGTTCCGCGTAGTCGATCACGCCCTGCAGGTCGAGTACGTCGAGGTACTCGGCGAGGAAGGCGGCCGCGGCGCGCCAGTCGGGGCGTCCCGTGCGGCGAGCGAAGGCGGCCAGGGCGTCCGGCCCGAGGCCGAGTTCACGGGTGCGGGCGAGGACCGCGCGGACCTCGTCGGCGAAACCGCGCGTGGTCAGGCAGGCGCGCAGTTCGTCCGGCCAGCGCACGTGCGCGAGCCCGAGCCTCCCCAGCTCGATCTGGCCCGCGAGCAGTTCGCGCACCGAAACGTCCTGCTCGGGGCCGGACAGCAGCCGCAGCGGCTCCACGAACAGGTCGCTGTCCTGGTGGGCGCGGACCAGGGCGTAGCAGAACGAGTGGAAGGTGGTCGCCTGGGGGGCGCGGGCAGCCCCGGTGCGCAGGGCCAGGCGGTCGCGCAGTTCGACGGCCGCGCGGCGGCTGAACGTGAGCACCAGGACGCGTTCGGGGTCGCCGCCCCGGGCGATCCGCTCGGCGACGGACTCGACGAGCGTGGTGGTCTTGCCCGTGCCAGGGCCTGCGAGGACGAGCAGCGGGCCGGCCGTGTGGTCAACCACGGAGCGCTGCGAGGCGTCCAAAAGAGGGGGGTCCACGCGGGCAGGAGGGGTACGTACCAGTCGGTAAGCGCCACGGCTCCCCCGCCGCACGCGGGGGTGCGACAGGCCGCTGGTGGAGGAAGAGGAGCTCACGTGGTTCGCCGGTCCTGGTGGAAGTGCTGGTTGGCGGGCCGCCGCGCGTGGCGGGCGGTGACCGCGGGGTGACGGGGGCACGCGCGGCCGACGCTACGCCGACCGACGAGGCGGAAGCAGGGCTTCCGATTTTTCCCGTCGGCCACTCTCGGCACTCATGCCCCTCGCCTCACGAACGTACGTCATGCCGCCGATGTGCCCCGATTCCCCCGTCCGGATCACGGGCCACACAGGAGGCCGTGCGATGGCGGAAGCTGTCAGGTGTGACCTTCCGCGCGTTCGCCGCCGTCCCACCGCGCCCGTCTCATGTCGATGCGCGGCAGGTGGCCCTCGGCGGCGCGGCTCGCCTGCTTCAGGGGCGTGCCCTCCGCCCGGTAGTGGCCGAGCGCCCGCTGCTCGTGCCCCGGGAGCAGCACGCCGTCCGCCCGGACCACGCGCCACCAGGGAACGGCTCCCCCGTACAGGGCCATCACCCGGCCCACCTGGCGCGGACCGCCCTCCTCCAGCCATTCGGCGACGTCCCCGTAAGTCATGACACGGCCCGGCGGGATCAGTTCGGCGACGTCGAGGACCCGCTCGGCGTACTCGGGCAGCGCCTGCGCGCCCTCGTCCTCGAACCGGCCCCCCTCAGGGCTCTCCTCACTCATCCGACCCATCCTGCCCCACCCCACCGACAACGGGACGCGCGTGCTCCCGAGCGTTTCCCTCGCCCGGCAGGAGCGCGTCGGGCAGACTGTCCGCCCCCGCATGTGCACCCTGATGCCCCCGTGTGTCGGTGCGGCATGCCACCATCGTGCGGGCGGTGACCGGTGATACGAGACCAAGAAGAGACGATGAAGCAGCAGGGTGCGCACCCCGAGGAGCCGGAGGGCACCTCTGACGCTTCGTCGCGCCCGGGCGCCCCGGACGACGGCCCGAAGGCGGCCGGGAAGCCACCCCGGACGGACGCCGAGGGGACCGACACCGCGTACATCGACGAGGTGGAGGGCGACGAACCACTCCTCCCCGCGCGCGTGCACCGCCCGTCCGACCTGATGCGGCTCCTGGTGGGCGTGCTCGCCGTCGTGGTGCTGCTCGGGATCGCCGCGTTCGCGCACGGCACCACCTCGGGCCTCGAACAGGACATCAACAAGGGCACCGGGCAGGCGCCCGACCTGCTCATCAAGATCGCGGGACTGGCCTCCAGCATCGCGATCCTGCTGGTGCCGGTCGCCTTCGCCATCGAGCGGCTGATCAAACGGGACGGGCTCAGGATCGCCGACGGCGTGCTCGCGGCCGTCCTGGCGCACGGCGTGACGCTGGCCACAGACCTGTGGGTCGCCCGGGCCGCCCCGGACTCCATCCAGGAGGCCCTCACCCAGCCCTCCCCCGGCGACATCCACGCGCTGACCGATCCCGTGCACGGCTATCTGGCCCCGGTCATCGCGTACATGACGGCCGTGGGCATGTCGCGCCGGCCGAGATGGCGCGCGGTGCTGTGGGTCGTGCTGCTCCTCGACGCCTTCTCGATGCTCGTGACGGGGTACACGACACCGTTCTCGATCATCCTGACCGTGTTGATCGGCTGGACCGTGGCCTACGGCACGCTCTACGCGGTCGGCTCGCCGAACGTCCGGCCCACCGGGCGGACGCTGATGGCCGGCCTGCGGACCGTCGGCTTCCGCCCCGTCAGCGCCTCGCGCGAGGACACCCCGGACCACAACCCGGACACCGGGGACCGGGGCCGCCGCTACTTCGTCACGCTCGAGGACGGCCCCCCGCTGGACGTGACCGTGGTCGACCGGGAGCAGCAGGCCCAGGGCTTCTTCTACCGCGCCTGGCGGAACCTGACCCTGCGCGGCTTCGCCACCCGCAGCAGCCTCCAGTCGCTGCGCCAGGCCCTGGAGCAGGAGGCGCTGCTGGCGTACGCGGCCATCGCGGCGGGCGCCAACGCGCCCAAACTGATCGCCACCTCCGAACTCGGCCCCGACGCCGTGATGCTCGTCTACGAGCACAGCGGCGGCCGCACCCTCGACTCGCTGCCGGACGAGGAGATCACCGACGACCTGCTGCGCGACACCTGGCACCAGGTGAAGGCGCTGCAGTCCCGGCGTATCGCGCACCGCAGGCTGGTGGGCGACGCGATTCTGGTGGATCGTTCCGGCACGGTGATCATCACCGACCTGCGGGTCGGCGAGATCGCGGCCGGCGACCTGCTGCTGCGCATGGACACCTCCCAGCTGCTCGTCACCCTCGGTCTCCGGGTGGGCGCCGAGCGGGCGGTGTCCTCCGCGGTGGGCGTGCTCGGCCCGGACGCCGTGGCGGACTGCCTGCCGATGCTCCAGCCCATCGCGCTCAGCCGCTCCACGCGCGCGACGCTGCGCAGACTGGCCCGGGAGCGGGCACAGCGCGAGCGCGACGCGGTCCTGGAGGCGTCCCGGCACGCCAAGCAGGCGCGCCTGGAGGAGACCTCCGACGAGGCCGTGCCCGTCCTGGAGAAGCCCGACAAGAAAGCCGTACGGGCGGAGCAGCGGGCCGAGAAGCGGGCCATCGACGAGGCTCTGGAGGAGGCGCGCGAGGAGGATCTGCTCACCCAGATCCGGCACGAGGTGCTGCGGATCAGGCCGCAGGCACCGGTGGAGCCGGCCCGGCTGGAGCGGGTGCGGCCGCGCACGCTGATCAGTTTCATGGCAGGGGCGATCGGCGCGTACTTCCTGCTGACGCAGCTCACGCACATCGAGTTCGGGCCGCTCATCGCGAACGCCGAGTGGGGCTGGGTCGCGGCGGCCGTGCTGTTCTCGATGTGCAGCTACATCGCGGCGGCGATGGCACTGCTGGGGTTCGTGCCCGAGCGGGTGCCGTTCCTGCGGACCGTGGCGGCGCAGGTCGCCGGGTCCTTCGTGAAGATCGTCGCCCCGGCGGCGGTGGGCGGCGTCGCCCTGAACACGCGCTTCCTGCAGCGCGCGGGAGTGCGGCCGGGGCTGGCGGTGGCGAGTGTGGGCGCGTCGCAGCTGTTCGGGCTCGGCTGCCACATCCTGATGCTGCTGTCCTTCGGCTACCTGACCGGCACGGAGAAGACGCCGTCGCTGTCGCCGTCCCGGACCGTCATCGCGGGCCTGTTGACGGTGGCGGTGCTCGTGCTCGTGGTGACCTCCGTGCCCTTCCTGCGGAAGTTCGTCGTCACGCGCGTGAGGTCGCTGTTCGCGGGTGTCGTGCCGCGCATGCTGGACGTGCTCCAGCGGCCGCAGAAGCTGGTCACCGGCATCGGCGGCATGCTGCTGCTGACCGCCTGCTTCGTGATGTGCCTGGACGCGTCCATCCGCGCCTTCGGTGACGAGTCCACCTCGATCAGCATCGCCAGCGTCGCCGTCGTCTTCCTCGCGGGCAACGCCCTCGGGTCGGCGGCGCCGACACCGGGCGGTGTGGGCGCGGTCGAGGCGACCCTGACGGTCGGCCTGATCGCCGTCGGGCTCCCCAAGGAGGTCGCGGCGCCCGCGGTCCTGCTGTTCCGCCTGCTGACGCTGTGGCTGCCCGTGCTGCCGGGCTGGCTGGCCTTCAACCACCTCACCCGGAAACAAGCCCTCTGACGCGACCGCGCGACACGCGTTCCGGCACCATCGGCACCTCCTTCCTCGACTCCCTCGTACGGCACGCGTCCCGCGCGCCCGGCACCGCGCCGCCGCAGGATGGAACCATGCCGACCCGCCTCCGGCTGCGCGCCGCCGCCCTGACCGCCACCGCCGTGCTGCTGGCCACCGTGCCGACCGCCTGCGGAAACGGCGACGCCGAGGACGAGGACCTCACGCGGCAGGAGCTGGACTGGGAGGCATGTCAGGCCCCGTCCGACGCACAGGGCGGCGGCGCTCCGCCCTCGCCCCTGCCGGACGGCGGCGAGTGGCAGTGCGCCACGATGAAGGCGCCCCTCGACTGGGACGACCCCGAGGGCGACACGATCGGCCTCGCACTGATCCGGGCCAGGGCCGGCGACGCGAACCGGCGCATCGGCTCGCTCATCTTCAACTTCGGCGGCCCCGGCGGCTCGGGCGTCACCTCGCTGCCCGCTTTCGCGGAGGGCTACGAGACCCTGCGCACCCGCTACGACCTGGTCAGCTTCGATCCCCGCGGAGTCGGCCGCAGCGCCCCCGTGATCTGCGAGAACGACCAGCAGCTCGACGCGTACTTCCAGCAGGACGCCACGCCCGACGACGCCGCCGAGCGCACCGAGCTCCTGGACAACACCAAGGAGTTCAACGAGGCCTGCGAGCAGAACTCGAAGAAGGTGCTGCCCCACGTACGCACCACCGACGCGGCCCGGGACCTGGACCTGATGCGCCAGGTCCTCGGCGACGACAGGCTGCACTACTTCGGCATCTCCTACGGCACCGAACTCGGCGGCGTCTACGCCCACCTGTTCCCCAAGCGGGTCGGCCGCGCCGTGTTCGACGCCGTCGTCGACCCCACGCAGAACGCCGAACAGGGCTCGCTCGGGCAGGCGAAGGGCTTCCAGCTCGCGCTCGACAACTTCGCCCAGGACTGCGTGTCCAAGGCCGAGGAATGTCCCATCGGCACGAGCGCCCAGGAGGTGAAGAACCGTATCGCCAGGCTGCTGAAGGACCTCGACAGCCGCCCCATCCCGGGCGTCTTCCCGCGCGAACTGACCCAGACCGCGGCGACCAGCGGCATCGCACAGGCGCTGTACTCGCAGGACTTCTGGGAGTACCTCACCGAGGGCCTGCAGCAGGCGTACAGCGGTGACGGCAGCATCCTGTTGCTGCTGTCCGACTCGATGAACGGCCGCGAGGAGAACGGCGAGTACAGCAACCTCGCCGCCGCCAACACCGCCATCAACTGCGCCGACGACAAGCCCCGCTACGACACGGCCTACGTCGAGCGGAAGCTGCCCGAGTTCCGGGCGGCGTCCGACCTGTTCGGCGACTATCTTGCCTGGGGCATGATCAGCTGCACCGACTGGGCGGTGCCGGGCGCCGCCGACCATCCCGACGTGCGCGCGCCGGGCTCGGCGCCGATCCTGGTCGTCGGCAACACCGGCGACCCGGCCACGCCGTACGAGGGCGCGCGGAAGATGGTGGACGCGCTGGGCGAGGGCGTCGGGGTCGAGCTGACGTACCGGGGGCAGGGGCACGGCGCCTACGACAGCGAGAACAAGTGCGTGCGAGCCGCCGTGAACGGTTATCTGCTGGACGGAAAGGTGCTGCGGGCTGGGACCGTCTGCACCTGATCCCGACCCGAACCTCACAAACGCGCAGGTCAGAAGGTTATCCACAGGCTGGGACGGCCGACGCGGGATCTGCCTACCATGGCCTGACCGCCATCCGCGGCACGGAGCGGACGGCCTGCGAGGGGGGATGGGCACATGACGCGCTTCGTACGGTGGACCGCTCTGGCGGTCGCCTCGGCGCTGCTGGCGGCGGGCTGCGCCGGCAGCTCGTCCGACGACGACAAGGGCGGGCTCTCCTGGGGCCGCTGCAAGGCCACGGCCGACGGCCCCGCGCCGAGCAGAGACTGGCAGTGCGCGACGCTCAAGGTGCCGCTGGACTGGTCCGAGCCGGACGGCGAGAAGATCGGCCTGGCCCTGATCCGCGCCAAGGCCCGCGGCGACGACCGCGCGGGCTCGCTCCTGTTCAACTTCGGCGGCCCGGGCGCCTCGGGCGTGTCCATGATGCCGTCGTACGCCCCGACGGTCTCCCAGCTCCGCGAGCGGTACGACCTGGTGAGCTGGGATCCGCGCGGGGTGGGCGCCAGCGAGGGCGTGCGCTGCCGCGGTGACAAGGAGATCCAGGCGGCGGAATCGGTGGACGTCTCCCCGGACACCCCCGCCGAGGAGCAGGCCTACTTCGCGGACGCCGCCGACTTCGCCCAGGGCTGCCGGAAGAACGCCGGGAAGCTGCTGGCACACGTGTCGACCGCCGACTCCGCCCGCGACATGGACCGCATCCGGCAGGCCCTCGGCGACGACAGGATGAACTACTTCGGCATCTCCTACGGCACCGAACTGGGCGGCACATACGCCCACTTGTTCCCGAAGAAGGTCGGGCGGATGACGCTCGACGCGGTCGTCGACCCCGGCGCCGACACCGTGGGGCACGCCCAGAACCAGGCCAGGGGCTTCCAGCGCGCGCTGAACGGCTACCTCGAGTCCACCGGCCAGGACCCGGCCGAGGGTTCGCGGAAGATCGCGGCCCTGCTGCGCCGGATCGACGCCCGGCCCCTGCCGGCGGGCACGCCCGGGCGGAAGCTGACCCAGACACTCGCGGTCACGGGCATCATCCTGCCGCTGTACAGCAAGGACAGCTGGCCGACGCTGACCAGCGCCCTCGACGCGGCGGAGCGGGGAGACGGCTCGGAGCTGCTGGCCCTGGCCGACGGCTACAACGAACGCGACCCGTCGGGCCGCTACGGCACGACGACGCACTCCCAGCGGGTCATATCGTGCCTGGACGACCGGCAGCGGCCGACCGCGGCCGAGACGAAGAAGCTGCTGCCGCAGTTCGAGAAGATCTCCCCGGTCTTCGGGACGTTCCTCGGCTGGGACACGGCCGGCTGGTGCCACGACTGGCCGGTGCCCGGGCAGCACGACACCCCGGAGGTGAGCGCGGCGGGCTCGGCACCGATCCTGGTCGTCGGCAACACCGGCGACCCGGCCACCCCGTACGAGGGTGCGCGGCGGATGGCCGACGAGTTGGGCAAGGGTGTCGGCGTGATGCTCACCTGGCGGGGGCAGGGGCATGGTGCCTACGGCAGCGGGAGCGACTGCGTCGACTCGACGGTAAACGCGTATCTGCTGGGCGGTTCGGTGCCGAAGGACGGCAAGGTCTGCTCATGACGACGGCGGGGGCTCCGGGCACCCGTGGTGCGCGAAGCCCCCGCCGCTCCGAAAGGCAGGCCGGGTGCGGCTCAGTAGACCGGCTTGTCCGGCTCGATCTGGTTGACCCAGCCGATCACGCCGCCGCCGACGTGGACGGCGTCCGAGAAGCCCGCGGACTTCAGGACCGCGAGGACTTCCGCACTGCGGACACCCGTCTTGCAATGCAAGACGATCTTCTTGTCCTGCGGGAGGCTCTCCAGGGCGGTGCCCATGAGGAACTCGTTCTTCGGGATCAGCCGGGCGCCCGGGATGGAGACGATCTCGTACTCGTTCGGCTCGCGGACGTCGATGATGTCGATGCTCTCGCCGTCGTCGATCCACTCCTTGAGCTGCTTGGGAGTGATCGTCGAGTCGGCGGCCGCCGCCTGGGCCTCCTCGGAGACGACGCCGCAGAAGGCCTCGTAGTCGATGAGCTCGGTGACGGTCGGGTTCTCGCCGCAGACCGCGCAGTTCGGGTCCTTGCGGACCTTGACCTGGCGGTACTGCATCTCCAGGGCGTCGTAGATCATCAGGCGGCCGACCAGCGGCTCACCGATGCCGGCGAGGAGCTTGATGGCCTCGTTGACCTGGATGGAGCCGATGGACGCGCACAGCACGCCCAGGACGCCGCCCTCGGCGCAGGAGGGGACCATGCCGGGCGGCGGGGGCTCCGGGTACAGGCAGCGGTAGCACGGGCCGTGCTCGGACCAGAAGACGGACGCCTGGCCGTCGAAGCGGTAGATCGAACCCCACACGTACGGCTTGTTCAGCAGCACGCAGGCGTCGTTGACCAGGTAGCGGGTCGCGAAGTTGTCCGTGCCGTCGACGATCAGGTCGTACTGGCTGAAGATGTCCATCACGTTGTCGGCCTCGAGCCGCTCCTCGTGAAGGACCACGTTCACGTACGGGTTGATGCCCTTGACGCTGTCGCGGGCGGACTCGGCCTTCGGGCGGCCGATGTCGGCCTGGCTGTGGATGATCTGACGCTGCAGGTTCGACTCGTCGACCTCGTCGAACTCCACGATGCCGAGGGTGCCGACGCCCGCGGCGGCCAGGTACATCAGCGCCGGCGAGCCCAGGCCGCCGGCGCCCACACACAGCACCTTGGCGTTCTTCAGCCGCTTCTGCCCGTCCATCCCGACGTCGGGGATGATCAGGTGGCGGGAGTACCTGCGAACCTCGTCTACGGTGAGCTCGGCAGCCGGCTCGACCAGGGGTGGCAACGACACGGGGACTCCGTTGGTCGGTCAATCACTACGGTTGTTCTCCCCGTAACAGTGCCATGTGCTTTTTCATTCCGAGACACCTGTTCCGACCAGCGAGACGATGTCGTCCCAGTAGCCGGGCATGGACTCGAAGGGGTCGGTGCGGCCCCCGCAGTCCGTGTGGTCGGTGAACCAGATCGTGGCGGCGCCCTGCCAGCGGGCGATGCGCAGGGCCTCGTCCAGGTGGGCGCGGGGCACGCCGTGCACGAAGTGGCAGAAGCGCTCGGGCGGATGGTCGGCGGTCCACTCGGCCACCTGCGACCAGCGGTAGTCGCTCCAGGGGCCGGAGAAGGTGACGAGCTGGTCGGCGAGCTCGGCGTAGCCGGGGTTCGGGTGGATGCCGTGGCCGAGGACGATGTGGGCATCGTCACGGATCACGCGGAGCGTGGCGACCGTGCGGCGGACCTCGGGCAGCCCGGTGTGGTCCGCCGGGCAGCGGTCCAGGAGGAAGCCGTCGACGTGGTACCAGTCGACGTACCGGTGGGCGTCCGAGACCAGTTCACCGAAGGCCCGGGAGCCGTACCGGGTGTCGAGCAGGCCGAGGACGCGGACGCCCGCGTTGCGCAGACGGCCGGCCGCCTCCAGGCAGTGCGGGTCGGGGCGGGTGCCGGGGCCGTCGGCCACGTTGAGGACCACCCAGTGCAGCGGGGTGCCGGGCCGGGTCAGTTCGCCCCACTCGGCGGGGGCGAGGAGGGGGTGCGCGTAGCCGGGGACGCCGACGCCGGGGCGGAGCTCGGTGCTGGAGGTGCGCGGTCGGGTGCTGGTCAGATGCGGCATGCCGCCTCCATCCAGATGTCCGCGAGGGATTCCTCGAGGCCGATCCGGGGGCGCCAGCCGAGCCGGTCGCGCGCGGTGCGCACGTCGGCCTGCTGCCAGCTGCCGCAGCCGTCCGGGTACGGGTACGCGACCGGGTGCGCGTGGTCCGAGTCGGGCCGGGGGTGCCCGATGGCCGGGCGCAGCGCGCCGGGCGGGCCGTCGAGTTCGTGGAGGGCGCCGCCGTACCCGGCGACGCGGGCGAGGACCGCGGCGGCGTCGCGCAGCCGTACGGCGCGGCCCGAGCCGATGTTGATGACGCCCTGCGCGGCGGAGAGCGAGGCGGCGTGCACGGCGCGGGCCACGTCGCGGACGTCGACGAAGTCGCGCTGCGCGCCGAGGCCGCCGAGTTTCAGCTCGCCGTCGCCGGACTGCATGGCGCGGCGCATGGCCTCGGCGAGACGGCCCAGTGGGGAGCCGGCGGGGGTGCCGGGTCCGGCCGGGGAGAAGACGCGCAGGACGACGGCGTCCAGGCCGGAGCCGAGGACCAGCTCGGTGGCGGCGAGTTTGCTGACGCCGTACGGTCCGCCGGGCCGGGGCACGGCGTCCTCGGCCGTGGAGGAGCCGGGCTGGCTCGGTCCGTACTCCGCGCTGCACCCGATCTGCACCAGACGGGCACCGCAGCCGCTGCGCCGCAGGGCCTCGCAGACGGTGGCCACGGCGACGGTGTTGTGCCGGGTGAGTTCGCGGGCACCGCCACGGGTGGCGCCGGCGCAGTTGACGACGACGCCGGGGTGGACCGCGTCGAGGAAGCGGGTGAGGGCGCCGGGACTGCCGGAGGCGAGGTCGAAGCGGACGTCGGCGTCGTCGCCGCGGCCGAGGGCGGTGAGCTGCACGGCGGGGTCGGCGAGCAGACGGTCGGCGACGAAGCGCCCGATGTAGCCGTTGGCTCCGATCAGCAGGACTCTCATCGCGCGGCTCCCGGGGTGGCGGTGGCTCCGGGGTGGGTGGTCATGCGGGTTCTCCTTGAGGCGGGAAGGGAGGGGTGGGGCAGGTGCCTTCGGTGGTGGCACGGGTGCCTTCGGCGGTGGGGCCGGTGTCCGTGGCGGTGGGGCCGGTGTCTGCGGCGGTCACCGTGCGGGCTCCGGCGGTGCGTGGGCCGAGGCGCGGGTGAGCTTGCGGGTCGCGTGGATCAGGAGGGCCAGGGCCGCGGTTCCGCAGGCGAGGGCGGGAACACTGCCGGCGCCCAAGGTGGTGACGAGGGTTTCGACCGGGGTGGCCAGGAAGCCGCAGCCAGGGAGGCGGGAGGTGAAGACCGTGGCGAGGGCGGCCGCCTCGACGGTGGCCGTGGCGGTGAGGACCACGGCCGGGGCGTAGGTGAAGCCGTGGGTGGTGAGGAGGCGGGCCAGGAAGAGGAGGGCGCCCAGGGTGAGGGCCTGCGTGTAGGCCGCGGGCTCGTCGAGGGCCGCTGCGCAGAGGGCGAGCAGGGCCGCCAGGGCAGCCAGGAACAGGGCGAACGCGCCGAGCAGGAGCGGTCGTACGGCGGCGGCGAAGTCGTCCAGGCCGCGGCTCGCGGCGAGTCTGCGGCGGGCGCGTCCGCTGAGGAGGTGGGTGATCCAGGCCGTCGGCGCGCAGGCCAGGGCGAGAGCCAGTACGGGCGCGGTGGTGAGGGGCCAGGGGCCGTCGGCCGTGCCGGTGGGCAGGGCGTCGGGGCCTCCGGCGACGGCGTTGCGGAGCAGTCCGTCGCCCAGGAGGGAGTAGCCGATGAGCCAGGCGGTCCATGTGGTGGTTCTGCCGGGGGTGGTGCGGTCGGCCGCGCTCAGGGGGCCTCGGCGCAAGGCCGCGTGGAGGGCCAGGGCGACGGTGAGGGCGCCGGCGGCGGCCGCGAACAGGCGCGTCTGGCCGTCGGTGAGGCGCACGGCCGACACGGCGGCGGCGCACAGCGCCCCCGGCAGGAGCGTCAGGAGGACCCAGTCGGCGCGTACCCGGGGGGCGGTCGGCGGGGTGGGTGGGGGCGCGTCCCCGTCCCGGGAAGCCCGTGCGTACATCTCCTCGGCGAGGGAGAAGACGTCCCGGTGGCGGAAGCGTGCGGCGGTCCGGTCGGTGATGCCGTGTGCTTCCAGCCCCGCGGCGATCTCCAGGGGGTCCACGGCGCGTTCGCAGAGGTCCCGGTGACGGTGCATCAGCGCCTTCACGGGGTCGGCGGCGCCGCGGCGCGGGGCGGCGGCCTTGCGGTCGGAGCCCGTCTCGTGCGCGGACGCCTTGCGGCCGGTGCCCGCCTCCCGCGCGGGCGGCTTGCTGCCGGTGGCCGTGTCCCGCGCAGACGGCTTGCTGCTGCCGGTGGCCCCTTCCGGTTTCGCGAGCGGCTCACCGCCGGTGGTCGCCTCGGTGTTCGCGAGCCGGTCGCCGTCGGCCGCCGCCTCCGGGACGGACGATGCGTCGGTCTCGGGGCTCAAGGTTTCCTCCGAGCGGGCGTCCCACGGCCCCGGGCTGGTCGGGGTTTCCGGCCGGTCCAGTTCGCCCAGGTCGTTCATCGTGCTCCCTCCGGGGCCGGGACGGGAGTGGTGGCTCGTACGGGGTTGTCCGTCGCCCAGCCGGGGCCGCCGCGGGCGACGAGGCGGGGTGACGGCGACGGGTCGGCCCAGCGGACCGGGACGTGGGCCTCGGCCGGGACCGCGAAGGGAAGCGGTGCTCCCGTTTCGTCGAGGACGACCCGGCGGATCGGCGCACGCGAGACGATCTCCAGGTAGATGCCGTGGAACGCCTCGGTGTTCTGCTCGACCGTGAACAGTTCGAGGGCGCGGGCGCGAGCGGCGGCCCCCAGGCGCTCACGGCGCTCGGGGTCGCGCAGCAGGGCCACGCACGCCTCGGCGAGCGCCTGCGGGTTGCGCGGCGGTACGACCAGGCCCGTGCCGCCGATGACCTCCGTGACGGCGCCGACGTCGGTGGAGACCGTCACGCGCCCGCAGAGCATGGCCTCGACGAGGCTGATCGGGAAGCCCTCGACGACGCTGGACAGGACGGTCACGGCGCCCGAGGCGTAGGCGTCGGCGGCGGCCGGGAGCTCCGGCCCGCCGATCTCCTCGAAGGACACCGGGTTGTCGCCGGCGGCGTGCGGGCCGTCGGCCTCGTCGGGGAAGAGCTGGGCGGCCAGTGTCCTGCAGTGGCCGAGATAGGCCGCGCCCTCGGCGCCGGCGGGGGCTCCGACGATGCGCAGGCGCGTCCTCGGCTGCCGCTTGCGGACCTCCGCGAAGGCGTGCAGCAGCGAGACCAGGTCCTTGGCGGGCTCGACGCGGCCGACCCAGACGAGGGTGTCCGGGGCCGCGCAGTCGGGGGACTCGCCGACCTCCGCGAAGGGCCGGGCGTCCATGCCGGGATAGACCGTGCGGAGCTTCCCGCGGTCGGCTCCGCAGCGCTCCTGCCAGCGGCGGGCGTGCGTGTTGCCGGCGGTGACGATCTCGGCCCGTGCGTAGGCCTCGGCCGCGAGCCTGCCGTGGAAGGCGGCGAGCAGGGACCGTACGGCGGGTGGGGCGTCGGGCGCGGTGAGGTAGTGCGTGCGCAGGCGCACGCCGTACTCGGTCACCAGCAGGGGTACGCCGGTGAAATGGCGGGCCAGCAGACCCGGCAGGACGGCCGTGCCGCCGGACGCGGCGTGGCAGAGGTCGACCGCCCCGAGGCCGTTGTCCTCGTACCAGTCGAGGGAGAGGGGGCGCAGGGCGCGTTCCAAGTAGGCGGCCACGGCGAGCAGGTCCGGGACGCGCGCCTCGCGTGCCGCGCGGTGTGCGCCGGGCGCACGACAGGCGCGTTCCAGTGTGCGGACGGCGGCCTCGGAGCGGAGCGCTCCGGCCAGGCCGCCCTCGTCCCGGGCGAGTTCGGCGAGCCCGTACAGAGCGTTGGCGAAACGGTCCGCCTCAGGGGTCGACGTCCCCGCGGAGGCCGACGCGTCACCGGGGACCGCCGAACCACCGGACGCCCCGCACAGCACGGCCGCCAGTTCCCCGAAGCACTCCGTGAAGCGCCGGCGCGCACGGCGGCCCAGCACCACGTCGTCGTCCTCGGCCATCCACAGGGGCGCGGTGCGCACCCTGCGGACGTTCGGCGGCAGCGGGACCCAGCCCTCGTCCTCCTGGTCCTGGCTGCGGCTGAGCGCGTAGACGTCGAACTCGTGCTGGGCGAGCCCGCGCACCAGCCGGTCGCACCAGAGCCTGGCGTCACCGCTCACGTACGGATAGCCACCCTCCGTAAGCAGTCCGATGCGCACGAGTGCACCCCCGATCTCCCGTATGGGGAGCCGCCGTTGCCCGGCGGCTCGCAGCGGGACGAACGTATGCGGACAAGGCGGTGGTGCGACGGACGGTTGTCCGTCGCACCACCAAAAGGGGTGAACGGTCGTAACTTTCGCGTGCGGTCCGCGTTCCGTCGCGCTAGGAGATCAAGCGGACACGGATGGTCATGCGCGGTCGACGGCGCCCGTCCGCTCCGGAATCTCTGTCAGCTCGCGGGGTACGGCCAGGGGTTGGCGCGGCAGTGGATGCCGTCGTGGTCGAGGAACTTGGTCTGCTGCTGCATGACCGGGGCGAGGTCGCCGTCCTTGTCGCAGGTGACGTGCCCGTGGCCGAGGCGGTGTCCGACCTCGTGGTTGATCAGCATCTGCCGGTAGGCGTGGATGTCGCGGTCACCGTACGTCTCGGAGCCCTGGGCCCACCGGTAGGCGTTGATCATCACGCGCTCGGTCGCGGCCGAGTCGCAGGAGACGTTGTCCACGGTGGTGTCCAGGCCGGACTTGGCGCACCAGTCGGCGGTCGTGCCGGGGCTGGCGAGGGTGATGACGAAGTCGGGCTTGCCGGTGTAGATGCGCTCGAAGGCGTACGCCCCGTTGTGGGCCCAGCTGCGCTGGTCGTTGAGCGTCTTCTGCACGGCCTCGGCGAAGAGCTCGCCGTCGAGCCCCAGCCCCTGTTCCACGTCCACTCGGTAGGTCAGCTTCTGCCCCGCGCCCGGCGCCTTGGCGATGCCGGGAACGGCGTCGAACTTCCCCGAGCCCTTCAGCGTGGCGGCGAGCGGGTACGTCCTGGCCATCTTCGCGTCGTACGTCAGCGGCGCCGCGGCGGGGCCCGGGGCGGGCGTCGCACGGTCGTCCGCGCGGGACGCGGAGTCCCGGATGTCGCGGGCCTGGTCGGTGGCGGACTGCGACTGCACACCGGCATCGCCGGGGTCGTCGGCGACCTGGCCGGCGACGACGACGGCCAGCACGGTGGTGACGGCGGCGGCCGCGATGCCGGTGAAAGTACGGCTCTTGGCGCCCTTGCCGGGCGCGGGCGTGCCGGTGGGCCCCGCGTCGTCGTGGTCGTCGAAGCGGGGGTCGGCCGGGGTGCCGGCGCTCCAGTCCGTGACGGAGGCGTAGGCGTCCGCCGCGTGCGCGGAGGCGGGCGTGCGGGGGGCGAAGACGTCGTCCTCCTCGTCGAAGGCGTCGAGGTACTCCTGCCGCGGGCCGGGCCCAGACGCCCGGCGCTGCCGCGGTATAGGAGCACCGCCCCCACCACTCCCCCTCAACTCACCCCAGCCGCCCCCGGCTTCCCGCTGCTCGGGATGGCCTCCCCGGGCATGGGGAAAGCCGCGCGCGGGGGTGCCGTCGGGCAGCCGCGGAAAGCCCTGCGCAGGAGTCCCGTCGGGCAACCGCGGAACACCTGGCGCCGGCGTCCCGTGAGGCAACCGAGAAAAACCACGTCCAGGCGTCCCGTCGGACAGCCGAGGAACACCTCGCGCGGGCGTCCCATCAGGCGCCCTGGAAACACCCTGCGCCGAAGCCCCATCAGGCACCCGAGGAACACCGCGCCCTGGCGTCCCGTCGGAGAAGCGCGGCACCCCACGCGCAGGCGTGCCGTCCGGCAGCCAGCCGTCCGGCAAGCGCGGCACCCCGTGCGGCGGCGTCCCCGGTGCCGAATGCGGCCCCGACGTCGGATGCGACCCCGGTACCGGACGTGGGCCCGGCACGCGGCGCGGCCCCGCGCCCGGCGGCGGCCAGCCACCCTGCCCGGCGCCGGGCGGTACCGGGCGGCCGCCCCGGCTCGTGTCCGGTGCCGGGCTGCCGCCCCGGCTCATGTCCGATGCCTGGCCCTGGCCCTGGTCCTGGCCTGCTCTCGGCCCCTGCGTCTGCGCCTGCCCGGCGCGGCCGTCCCGTACCGCGGTTGTGTCCGCGGTGTCGCCCTTGGCGACGGGCCCACGGCGGCTGTGGCGTCCCACGTCGCGCCTCAGCCCCCCATGCTCTCGTCGGTGCCTTCTCCGTCGCCGGCGTCGCCCGCGCGAGCGCCCGGCTCGCGCGTACCCGTGGCGACCGTACCCGCCGCGACCGACTTCCGCCCGTCCACCGCGCCGGTGTCGTCCTCACCCCCGATGTCCGGCCGGCCCGTGCCCGACTCGGCCCGGCCCGCTCCGGTCCGGCTCCGCCGCGCCCGCTGCGTGCCCAACTCGCCTGAGTCCTCGAGGAGTTCACGAAACGCCAGGGCGACCGTCTCCGGGTACTCCATCATGGCCACGTGTCCCGCGTCCGGCAATGTCACCAGCCGCGAGTCGCGGAAGGCCCGGGCGGCTTTCTGGGCCATACGGAAGCCGACGAGCTGGTCGCGGCCGCCGTAGACGAGCAGGGTCGGCGCGAGGACGCGCTCGGCCTGGCGCCACAGGCCCTGCTGGCCACCCAGCGTGTACGCGTTGACGATCCCGCGCGCGGAGCGCGCCATCGCGTCCCAGAAGTACGGCAGCCGCAGCCGCCGCTCCATCTCCTGCACGGCGTTGCGGAATCCTTCCGGCGTCACCCGCGCGGGGTCGCCGTAGCAGAGCGCCATCACTCCGCGGACCCGCTGCTCCGCCGTCCACGTCCTGGTGAGCCGGGTGAAGAGCGCCGCGACACCGGGCACCGCCAGCAGCCCCGTGGGCACGGCGGAACGCTGCACGCGGATTTCCGGCAGGGCGGGTGACACGAGCGTGAGCGTACGGACGAGATCGGGCCGGACCGCGGCGACACGGGTGGTGATGGCGCCGCCGAGCGAGTTCCCGAACAGGTGGACGGGGCCGCGGCCGGAGGCGTCGAGGTATCGGATGACCGCGCGCGCGTGCCCCGTGACGGAGTAGTCGCCGTCGTCCGGGGGCGGGGAGTCGCCGAAGCCCGGCAGGTCGACGGCCTCGCTGTCGACGACGTCGTCCAGCAGCGGCATCAGCGCCGACCAGTTCTGCGAGGAACCTCCGAGCCCGTGCACGTACAGCGCGGGAGGCAGCCCTTCACGCGCGGGGGGCCTCGACCGCACCGTCAGCGTGGCCCCGGGCAGTTCGACCGACCTGAGCCGCTCGCCCTCGGCGACCCTGACGGCCCCCACCTTCGGCAGCACATTGGCGGGCGGCACGAACGGCAGCTCGGTCGAAGACATGCGGCAATGTTACGAGACGATCACGCAGTGGCTCATGTGTTCGCCGTCACAGGAATCGGCCACATGAGAGGGGCAGACACCAGGCAGGAGGGGCAGATGAGAGGGCACACGGGAAGCAGCAGGGGAGTCAGCCGACGGGATGCGCACTGCGTCACGTTCCGGACGCGGATCGCATAGCGTCCGGATCGGGTGTCTCCTAGGCTCGTACAGAGGGCACCCGCGTGTGGCCCCTGCATTCCCAGGGACGTTCGTAGGAAGGGAGCCCAGCATGGCCGTTGACCCCACCGACCCGGAGACGTTCGAGGCCGAGGACGCGCCGGAGGCGCAGGAGTACGACGTCGAGGCCCCCGAGGTCGACGCGGCCGAGCAGCACGCGGACATCACGCCGAACCGCGACGACCCGCTGACCGGCGTCGACCCGGACCGCGCCAACGAGGCCGACCTGGTGGAGCAGACCCGGATCGTCTCGCTCGACGAGGACGACTACCGGTGACGTCCGTCGCCGCAGGGCGACGGACCGCACCATCGAGCAGGAAAGAGGCCGCATTTTGCCCGCTCTGCCCCTGTTTGAAACCTTCGCAACCGCTTTCGTAACCGTCCGGTCCGTGAAATCCTGCGCTCTCACCGCGCACACCACGGTTACCGAAAAGTACGATGGCGACGCGGCCAGATCCGCACGTGGACGACTATGGGAGGCGGCGTGACAGCCATCGAGCAGACAGAGGCGGTTCGCCCGCGGGGCACACGCCTGCCGCGCCGTGCCCGACGGAACCAGCTCCTGGGCGCGGCCCAGGAGGTCTTCGTGGCCCAGGGCTACCACGCGGCCGCGATGGACGACATCGCCGAGCGCGCCGGAGTGAGCAAGCCGGTGCTCTACCAGCACTTCCCCGGCAAGCTCGACCTCTACCTCGCGCTGCTGGACCAGCACTGCGAGTCGCTCATCCAGTCCGTGCGCAACGCGCTCGCGTCGACGACCGACAACAAGCAGCGCGTCCGGGCGACGATGGACGCCTACTTCGCGTACGTCGAGGACGACGGCGGCGCCTTCCGTCTGGTCTTCGAGTCGGACCTGACGAACGAGCCCGCCGTGCGCGAGCGCGTCGACAAGGTCACCAACGAGTGCGCGGAGGCGATCTGCGACGTGATCGCCGAGGACACCGGCCTGTCGCGCGCGGAGTCGATGCTGCTCGCCTCGGGCCTGGGCGGCCTCGCCCAGGTGGTGGCCCGCTCCTGGCTGCACAGCGACCGCAGCGTGCCGCGCGACCAGGCGGTGCAGCTGCTGACCTCGCTGGCGTGGCGCGGCATCGCGGGCTTCCCGCTGCACGGGACGGACCAGCAGCACCACTGACGGGCGCGTTGTTCCCGCCCGGTGTTCGCTCGTGGCGTTCTCGGGCGGAGCCTGTACGTCCCCTCACCGGGCTAATGTGTGCTGCGTACGGCGCGGAAGGTCGCGCACATCACTGACCGTCGGAGGGACAAAGCCGTGGAGGTCAAGATCGGCGTGCAGCACGCGCCCCGCGAGATCGTTCTGGAGAGCGGTCAGAGTGCCGAGGAGGTCGAGCGGGCCGTGTCGGAGGCGCTGGCCGGGAAGTCGCCGCTGCTGACCCTCGTGGACGAGCACGGCCGCAAGGTCCTGGTGCCGGCCGACCGTCTCGCCTATGTCGAGATCGGCGAGCCGGCGCCGCGCAAGGTGGGCTTCGGCGCGCTGTAGGCGCTTGTGTCGCGTGGGGCGGGGCGGCTGTCGGCCGCCCCGCCCCCGTTTGCGTACTCCGGCCCCGTGCGGCGCACGGGTTCCTTCACGGATGGAGCACAAGTCGCCCCTGGAGGTGGATTGGATTCCGCAGGTCAGGGGTAAGACGGGCTACGACCGTTCCGGCCAGGCCGGCCATGTGGGAGGGACCCCCGACATGCTCCTGGAAGCGCTGAGCTCCGCGATCCTCGGCCTCGCTCTGGCGTGGGCGGCCACGCACCGCCTGCCGCACCGTCTGCCGGCTCGCCCGCTGGTCCTGTCGACCGGCGTCGCCGGCGCCCTCTTCGGGGCCTTCGTGATGCACAGCGCGCTCGACGCCGGGCACCTGCTGCTGGTGCTGCTCGGCGCGGTGATCGTCTCGGTGGCCTCGCTGTCGCTGCTGCTGCGCCCCTCGGGAAGACTGCGCCGCCGATCAGCGACGGCGTAGCGGGCCGGGGGCAACGGCGTAGCCGGCGCGGGGGCGCGGGGACCTGCGCGCCCACCCGGCTACGTCCCGCAGCCGCGGCACAGCCGAAACCACCCCGTACGGAGCCTCAGGCGGCCAAGCCCAGCGCGGCCATCCGCTTGGTGTGCGCCTCGGTGATCCGGGAGAACATCTTGCCGACCTCGGCGAGATCGAAGCCGTCCGCGACACCGCCCACCAGCATGGTCGACAGCGCGTCCCGGTCGGCGACCACCCGCTGGGACTGCGACAGGGCCTCGCCCATCAGCCGCCGCGCCCAGAGCGCGAGCCGTCCGCCCACGCGGGGGTCGGCGTCGATCGCGGCACGCACCTTCTCCACGGCGAAGCCACCGTGCCCGGTGTCGTCGAGGACGGCCAGCACCAGGTCACGGGAGTCGGAATCCAGCCGGGCGGCGACCTCGCGGTAGAAATCGCTGGCGATGGAGTCGCCGACGTAGGCCTTGACCAGGCCCTCCAGCCAGTCCGAGGGGGCCGTCTGCCTGTGGAAACCGTCGTACGCGGCGACGAACGGCTCCATCGCCCGCGTCGGCTCCTCCCCGATCTCGGCGAGCCGGTCGCGCAGCCTCTCGAAGTGGTGGAACTCCGCCGAGGCCATCTTCGCCAGCTCCGCCTTGTCCGCCAGGGTCGGCGCCAGCTTGGCGTCCTCCGCGAGCCGCTCGAACGCCGCCAGCTCCCCGTAGGCGAGCGCGCCGAGCAGGTCCACGACCGCGGCGCGGTACTGCGGGTCGGCGGAGGCCGTCGCCCAGTCCCGGGCGGCGACTCCGGTGTGTTCGGCGGCGGTGTCCGAGGCGTTCTCAGGCTTGTCAGAGCTCGTCATGAAGCGCACAATAGCCCGCTCGCCGGGAGCCGTAAGGCCCTGGTCAATCACTGTGACGACGACTACGTGACCAAATCGGCCATCGCATGTGCGCGATTCCGGGGTATGGTGGTAATGCGCCTGCTGGTACGTCGCCGTACCTCGACAGGCCGCACGTATGAGGATGCCCGGTCGGTGGCCCGATCGGCTCCGACCCGACAGCCCTCCCCGGCGTACGGCACTACGCGTACGAAACCCGGAGGGGACACCCTCAGCGGCACGAGCGCTAGAGCGTCGGCGCGGTCCCGTGCTCTACGGCCCGCCCGTAGGCAGCCGACGTCCCCGGCACGGTCCTTGACACGACCCCCGCGCTCGCCTCGCGCCGCCCACACAGAAGAGGCAGCACCCTGACTACGACGTTCCGAGAGCTCGGGATCCTTCCCGAGACCGCCGAGGCCCTGGAGGCCGTCGGCATCATCACCGCCTTCCCCATCCAGGAGATGACGCTCCCCGTGGCCCTGTCGGGCTCGGACGTCATCGGCCAGGCCAAGACCGGCACCGGCAAGACGCTGGGCTTCGGCCTCCCGCTCATCGAGCGCGTCACCGTCCCCGCCGACGTCGAGGCCGGACGCGCCAAGCCCGAGGACCTCACCGACGCCCCGCAGGCCCTCGTCGTCGTCCCCACGCGCGAGCTGTGCACGCAGGTCACCAACGACCTCCTGACGGCCGGCAAGGTCCGCAACGTCCGCGTGACGGCGATCTACGGCGGCCGGGCCTACGAGCCCCAGGTCGAGGCGCTCAAGAAGGGCGTCGACGTGGTCGTCGGCACCCCGGGCCGCCTGCTCGACCTCGCCGGGCAGAAGAAGCTGAACCTGAAGCACGTCAAGTGCCTGGTCCTCGACGAGGCCGACGAGATGCTCGACCTGGGCTTCCTGCCCGACGTCGAGAAGATCATCAACATGCTGCCGGTGCGGCGCCAGACCATGCTGTTCTCGGCCACCATGCCGGGCGCGGTCATCGGCCTGGCCCGCCGCTACATGTCGCAGCCCACGCACATCCGCGCCACGGCGCCGGACGACGCGGGCGCGACGGTCGCGAACACCAAGCAGTTCATCTACCGCGCGCACAACATGGACAAGCCGGAGATGGTCGCGCGCATCCTGCAGGCCGAGGGCCGGGGACTGGCCATGGTCTTCTGCCGCACCAAGCGCACGGCGGCCGACCTCGCCGACCAGCTGAAGCAGCGCGGTTTCGCCTCCGGCGCGGTCCACGGCGACCTCGGCCAGGGCGCCCGCGAGCAGGCGCTGCGCGCCTTCCGCAACGGCAAGGTGGACGTGCTCGTCTGCACCGACGTCGCCGCGCGCGGCATCGACGTCGAGGGCGTGACGCACGTCATCAACTACCAGTCGCCGGAAGAGGAGAAGACGTACCTGCACCGCATCGGCCGTACGGGCCGCGCGGGCGCGAAGGGTACGGCGATCACGCTCGTCGACTGGGACGACATCCCGCGCTGGCAGCTCATCAACAAGGCGTTGGAGCTGGACTTCAACGACCCGCCGGAGACGTACTCCACGTCCCCGCACCTCTACTCCGACCTCGGCATCCCCGAGGGCACGAAGGGCATCCTGCCGCGCTCGGAGCGCACGCGTGCCGGGCTGGACGCGGAGGAGCTGGAGGACCTGGGCGAGCCGGGCGGCCGGGGGCCGCGCGGTCGTGGCGACCGCGCTGGCCGCGGCGGCCGGGACGAGTCCCGGTCGGCCGACCGCGAGCGTCCGTCGCGTACGCCGCGGCGCCGCCGCCGGACGCGTGGCGGAGCGCCGTTGGCGGACGGGGCTCCGGAGACCTCCGGCACCACGGCGACCGGTCCGGCCAAGGCGACCGGCCCGGAGACCGCGGCCGTAGGCGGTACCGCCGAGGCGGAGGCCGTCACGGCTCCGCGCACCCCGCGTCGCCGTCGGCGCACGCGCGGGGGTGCCCCGGCCGAGTCGGCGCCGGTCGCGGCCGTCGAGTCCGCGGCGTCCGCTCCGGCTGAGGACGCCGTCGCGACGGCGGAGGGCACGAGCATGGAGGCGCCCGAGACTCCCGAGGCGGCGAAGCCGCGCCGCCGCCGGACGCGCCGGTCGGAGACGCCGGTCGCGCAGACGCCGGTGGAACAGACGCCGGTGGCGGAGACCGAGGCCGCGGTGACGCCGTCGGCCACGGAGTCCACGCCTGCGGCGCCGCTGACGGTGGAGTCCACGGCTGCCGTGGATGCCGCGTCGGTGACCACGGAGCCCGAGGCTGCCGCGGCCAAGACGCGCCGCCGCACCCGCAAGACCACGTCGTCCGCGTCGTCCCCGCCGTCCACGGCCGAGTCGGCGCTCGACACGGCCGAGGGCGTCACCGAGTCCGCCTCCGAGCCGACGGAGACGAAGCCGCGCCGCACCCGCAAGGCGGCGGCCAAGGCCGAGGTTCCCGCCGAGGGCGCCGAGGCCACGGAGACCAAGCCCCGGCGCACGCGCAAGACGGCCGCCGCGGCGGAGGAAGCGGTCGACACGGCGGAGGCCACCGAGGCCAAGCCGCGGCGCACGCGCAAGACCGCCGCAGCCGCCGAGGCCTCCGAAACCACGGCAACCACGCCGCGGCGGACCCGCAAGACCGCAGCCACGGCCGAGGCCGCCGTCGACGCGGCCGAGGGCGCGGAGGCCAAGCCCAAGGCCCGCCGCACCCGCAAGACCGCCGCCGCGCCCGAAGCCGCCGCGCCCGAGGCCACCGCCGGAATCCCGGCCCAGACGGCTCAGGAGCCGGAGGCCGCCGAGGCCAAGCCGCGCCGGACGCGCAAGACCACCGCGTCCAAGACGGCTGCCGCGCCCGCCGAGGTCTCCGGGGACGTGCCCGAGGCGAAGCCCAGGGCCCGTCGCACGCGGAAGGCCACGGCCGCAGCGGAGCCCACGGAAGGCTGACACTCCACCCGACGGCCCGGTCCCACACCTGTGGGACCGGGCCGTCGTCGTTCGCCGAGGCCCCTGGCCGGCCCTCAGGCGCTACCCCCGCCCCAGCCGAGCCAGCCCGCCAGCGTTCGCCCCACGCGCCCGGCCCACCCTCAGCCACTCCATCCCCCACCTTGCGGGACCGGACCGCCGACATTCGAACCACGCACCCGACCAACCCGCAGCCACCGCCACACCCGCCCCCATGGGACCCGCCCGCCAGCCCTCGCCCCACACACCCGGCCAACCCCAGCCGCTACCCTCACCCCGTGACCAGCCACCCCACCTTCCCCCTGCCGCCGGGCGCCCGTGCCTACCGTCTGTGTACCTCCCGCGGGGAGTTCGCCGTCGTCGACTCGTCGCCGGGGGCGGGTGCGGAGGTCAGGGGCGTTGCCCTGATGCTGCCCGGATTCACCGGCAGCAAGGAGGACTTCAGCCTGCTGCACGAGCCGCTCGGCGAGCGTGGGTACCGGGTCGTCGCCGTGGACGGGCGGGGGCAGCACGAGTCGGACGGGCCCGTGGACGACGAATCCGCCTACGCCCAGCGGGAACTGGCCCGGGACGTGCTGGCGCAGGCCGCGGCGCTCGGCGTTCCCGTGCACCTCGTCGGGCACTCGCTCGGCGGGCAGATCGCCCGTGCGGCCGTGCTGCTCGATCCCTCCCCGTTCCTCTCCCTCACCCTGGTCTCGTCCGGCCCGGCGGAGATCTCCGTCTCGCAGCAGCAGCGCGTGAAACTGCTGCGGGACGCGCTCGCCGTGATGTCGATGGAGGACGTGTGGGAGGCCATCCAGGCCATGGGACCGCCGGAGGAGGTCGGCGGACCCGCCCGCGGCATCGGCGACCAGGAGCAGCTGCGCCGCCGCTGGCTGGGCAACCGTCCCGCCCAGCTCCTCGCGACCGGCCGCCAGTTGTGCACCGAGCCGGACCGCGTCGCCGAACTCGCCGCCGTACGACTGCCGTTCCACGTCCTGTCGGGCGCGCACGACGACACCTGGCCGGTGGCGACCCTCGACGACATGGCCGCGCGGCTGGCCGCGCACCGCACGGTCGTCGCGGGGGCCGAGCACTCCCCCAACGCCGACCGCCCCCTGCCGACGGCCCACGCCCTCGCCGACTTCTGGGACGGCATCCGAGAGGGCTAGTACTGCGTCCGCAGGTGCTCCCAGAAGCCGTCGCGCAGCGCGCGCCGCAGGTCGGCCTGGCCGCGTAGGGAGTACTGGAGCAGGCTTTCCGCCTCCACGAGCAGGTCCTGGTCCACCGAGCCGGGCAGGTACGGGTGTCCGGGCAGCAGCTCCACGAGCGTGTCCCGGCCCCGGGCCGCCAGCCATTTCGCCGCGATCTGCGCGCCCACGAACCGCACGTCCTCACGGGCGGGCCGGCCCGTGGCCGCCTCGTAGGCGGGGGCCGCGCGGCGGGAGACGTACGGCTTGAAGAAGTCGAGGTCGAGGGTGCGCTGGCTGTCGACCTCCCACAGCAGCGGCTCCGCCTGGTTGCGGCCCTCCGGCGCCTCGATGCCCCAGAGGTGGACCCGGGCGCCGTAGCCCTGGGCGGCCTCCACCGCCGACACCAGGTCCTCGTCGCCGCCGAGCAGGGCCGCGTCGCTGATGGCGCGGTGGCGGGCCAGGGACTCCAGGTCGGAGCGGATGAGGGAGTCGACGCCCTTCTGCTGGTTGTTGGCGTTCAGGTTGCCCAGGCGCACCTTGACGTCCGGCAGCTCGGCGATGGTCTGCTGCTCGGCCGTGTGGATGCGGCGGCGGGCGCCGTCGTACCAGTAGACCCGCAGCAGCCTGCTGTCCGCGAAGATCGTGCGGGCCCGGTCGATGAGGGCGTCGATCAGGCCCTCGGCGTCCAGGTCGAAGGCGCGGCGGTCCTCCGTGCCGGCGACGAGCCGTCCCGCGGCGGCGTACAGGTACCCGGCATCGACGAAGATCGCGTGGGTCGAGGGTGTCTTCGCCACCTCGGCGAGCATGCGCTGGAGCAGCTCGTTGGTGCGGTCGATGCGGGCGCTGAGGGCCGCGAGGTCGTCGTTCATCACCTCCATTGTCCCGGCGGTCACGCTGCGAACACAACCGGTCCCGGTCGGTCCCGTAACCACACTCTTACGGCTCAGTAATTAGTAGTTCGAAAAATTTCCTTAGCGTAGGGAATGTTTGAGGGGTGCATCCCTGTTGACCCATACGGAACACCGAGCACCGCAGCCTGGTGGGCCGCCACTCAAGTAGTTCTCCTCAGGAGGATGACCAGACGAAGGGAGAAGCCCTTGCGCTTCGAAATCATGCGACTCGACGACGTCGACGGCACACCTGTGGACTCGACCGTTGTGGACGCCGCCTCCGTCAACCGCATCGTTCAGCAGGCCGCCGCCATCGGGCAGCGCCTGTGGATCCGCCCGGCCGAGACCACGGCCTCATAACGCGCGGCTCTCCCACACGAAGACCTCGGAGCCCCCGCCCGGCATCGGCCGTGCGGGGGCTCCGCTGTTGCGGACCGCCCTGGTCGGGGGCGTACTGGCGAGAGAGGCACAGCGCGAGCGAGAGGCACAGCGCGCCGGCGAGACAGCGAACGAGGACAGGACGGTGACCGCATGTCCGTGACGGGCCGGTCGAACGTGGAGTTGCACGAGCAGGCCGCGGCGGAGGCAGCGCGGCGGTACGAGGACTCCGCCGCGGAGCGCGAGCGGGTCGAGAGCCGGCTGGCGGCCGGCGTACGGTTCCCGGACGCCCCGGACGCGCTCGCCGTCCGCGCCGACCGGATCCTCGACCGGGGCGGCCTGTCGCCCTCGGCGGTGGTGGCGGACATCCACGGCGAGGCCATGGACCTGCCCGACGCCAACGAACGCATCATCAACCTGTCCAACGAGCTGCAGGCCTGGAGCTTCCTGCCCCGCGGGGTCAGGGCCGGGGCCACGGTCGCCCGGATCACCCTGCGCCGCGACGGCCGCGAGCTGCCGCACGGCACCGGCTTCATGGTGTCGCCGCGGCTGATGATGACCAACCACCACGTGCTGCCCGACGAGAGCTTCGCCCGCCATTGCTTCGCCGAGTTCAACGCCCAGATCACGGCCGACAACCTGCCCGACACCGTCGTCCGGGTGGAGCTCGACCCCGGGACCTTCTTCGCCGCGGACAGACGGCTCGACTTCGCCCTGGTGGCTCTCGCGCCCGCCCTGGACGGCCGTCCGCCGGGCGAGGTCTTCGGCTGGAACCGGCTGAGCGTCCAGCTCGGCAAGCTGGTGCTCGGCGAGAAGGTGAACATCATCGGCCACCCGCAGGGGCGCCTGAAGGAGATCGCCCTGCGCGACAACGCGCTGTTGGTGCGGCTCGACGACTTCGTCCACTACACGACCGACACCGAACCGGGGAACTCGGGCTCCCCCGTCTTCAACGACCAGTGGGAGGTCGTGGCTCTGCACCACAGCGGCGTGCCGAAGAAGGACGACCAGGGGCGGGTCCTGCGCAAGGACGGCAAGCCCTGGGCCCACGGCGACGGCGACGACGCGATCGACTGGGTCGCCAACGAGGGCGTCCGCATCAGCTCGATCCTGAAGCACCTGGCCGGGCTGGACCTCGGCCCCGGGCGACGCGCCCTGCTGGCCGAGATGGGCCCGGACTCCGGCCTGGACCGGAGCACGGTCACCGGGCCGGCGCTCCCCTCACCGACGGGCCCCATGACATCGCCGGACGGGACGACGGCGACGGCGGTGCCGGGCGGCACGGCCCCACAGACCGCTTCAGCCCCGCAGACGGCTTTCGCCCCTCAAACCACTTCGGCCCCGCAGACCGCTTCGGCCCCGCAGACCGCTTCGGCCGCGGCAACCGCGCCCGAGGCGCGCCCGGTGCCCCACAAGGCCGGGCTCCCGGCCCGCGGCACCGCCTTCGGCGGCCGGCGGCATCTGGTCTTCCTGCACGGCAGGGACCAGCAGAGCAAGGAGCCCGTGGACCTCCGCCGGGAGTGGACGGCCGGCCTGAACCGCGGACTCACCCTCGCGTCGCTGCCCCCGCTCGATCCGGACGACGTGTGGTTCCCGTTCTACGGCACGAGACTGCACAACCTGGTGAGCGGCAGGGAGAGCACGGCCGAGGCCATCGCCCTCGACCGGCTGAGCGCCGCCGCTGCCGCCGAGGCGTTCGCCGCTCAGTCGCCCACGGGCTCCTACGAGCAGTTGCTCTACGAGGCGGCCGCCCGGGCCGGCATGCCCCAGGACGGGCCGGCGGCCACGGAGGGCTTCGGGGCGGGTCTGGTCGGGACGCTGCACCGGCCGCTGAGCTGGCTGGCCGCCAGATCCGACCTGGACGAGTGGACCATCGCCACGTTCCTGCGGGACGTCGACCTGTACCTCGCCGACAGTGCCGTCCGGCAGTCCGTACTGGACAGCGTCCTGGAGACGATGCCCGCCCAGGGCGAACTGGTGCTGGTCACGCACAGCCTCGGCACGGTCGTCGGCATGGACCTGCTGACCCGGCTCCCCGACGGGCTCGATCCCGTCCTGCTGGTGACGGCGGGCAGTCCGCTCGGCATGGACGGCGTCAACGGACGGCTCCTCGCGCGCGGCCCGCACCGGCCGCCCCGGGTGCGCGACTGGGTCAACGTCTGGTGCCCCACCGACACGGTGGCGATCGGCTGCCCGCTGGCGGACGAGCGGTGGGGGAAGCTCGACCAGCTGGCCGTCGCCAACGGCCGCGGCCGCGCGCACGACATCGACGAGTACCTCGCCCACAAGAAGGCGGCCGAAGCGATCGGCTCCGTGCTCGCCGACCGGGGCTGACAGGCCGTTCGGTACCGTCAGCTCGCCTGGATCACCTGGGTGACGCCGTTGATGATCTGCTGCACGGCGATCGCGGAGAGCATCATGCCCGCGAGCCGTGTCACCAGCACCACGCCGCCGTCCTTGATGATCCGGATGATCACCAGCGAGTAGCGCATCACCAGCCACAGCACGACGTGGATGGCGAGGATCGCCGTCCACACGGACACCTGCGCGGTGACGCTGTGGGCCTTCTGCACGGCGAGGATGACCGACACGATCGCACCCGGTCCCGCCAGCAGCGGCATGCCCAGCGGCACGAGGGCGACGTTGACGTCCTTGGTCTGCTTCGGCTCGTCGGTCTTCCCGGTGAGCAGGTCGAGCGCGATGAGCAGAAGCAGCAGTCCGCCCGCGATCATTAGCGCGGGCACGGAGACGTGCAGGTAGTCGAGGATCTGGTGCCCCAGGAGCCCGAACACGGTGATCACACCACCGGCGACGCAGACGGCCTGGAAAGCCATCCGCTTCTGCACCTTCCCGGGCCGGCCGGCGGTGAGCGCGAGGAAGATCGGGGTGATCCCGGGGGGATCCATAATGACGAAGAGGGTCAGGAAGAGGGAGCCGAAGACGGCGACGTCGAACATGAGCGTGATGGCCTTGCGGGTGTGAGTCGAGCGCGCGAAAGGCACGGCGAACAGCGCCGAGTGCCTGGGAAAGGGACCTGAGGCGTCAGAGGCGGGAAACCGTCAGAGGGATCCGCCGGCCCCCGGCACCGGAAACGCCCCGAAGGCCCGCCGCGTGATCTCCCCGTACACCTCGGGGTCGGTCGTGTACTCCCCGAGCACACAGGTCTTCCGGCTGCCGTGGTAGTCGGAGGACCCGGTGACGAGAAGCCCCAGCTCCTTCGCCAGCCCCCGCAGCCGCGCCCGCGTGTCCGCGTCGTGGTCCATGTGGTCGACCTCGATGCCGTCCAGCCCGGCCGCGGCCATCTCGGCGATCGCGGCCTCCGGCACCGTACGCCCCCGCTTGCTCGCCCCGGGGTGCGCGAACACCGCGACCCCTCCCGCGCCCTTGATGAGCCGGATGGCCTCGAAGGGGTCGGTCTCGTGCTTCTCCACGAAGGCCCGGCCGCCGTCGGCCAGCCAGTCCTGGGTGAAGGCGTCGTTCACGGTCGGCACGACACCCAGCTCGACGAGCGCGGTCGCCACGTGCGGACGCCCGACGGACCCGTCGCCGGCGATCCGCAGCACCTGCTCCCAGGTCACGGGCACGCCCAGCTCCCGGAGCTTGGCGACCATGCCCTGGGCCCGGGGCACCCGGTCGTCCCGGACCAGCTCCCGCTCGGCGAGCAGCGCCGGCTCCTCGGGGTCGAAGAGGTAGGCCAGCATGTGCATGCTGATGCCGTCGAGCCGGCAGGACAGCTCGGCCCCGGTGACCAGCGTGAGCCCCTCGGGCAGCGCGGCGACCGCCTCGGCGTGCCCGCGGGTGGTGTCGTGATCGGTGAGCGCGACGACGTCGAGCCCGGCGGCGGCAGCCTTGCGCACCAGCTCGGCCGGGGTGTCCGTGCCGTCGGAAGCGGTGGAGTGGGTGTGCAGATCGATACGCACGACACGGACTCCAGACACGAACGACACGAACAGGGCTGCTCAAGGATAACCGCATTTTCCGGGCCCCCTGTCACACCCGAATCCGAGGAGCGCCCCCTACATTAACGGCGCTACGGCCCGAGCAGGCGCGGCGACAACGCCCCGCAAGGCACCAGCTCGACCTCGGCACCCGCGTCCCGGAGATCCGCCAGCACCAGCTCGTCGTACATCAGCAACCCCGACTGCTCGGGCCACACCACGGCCCACAGCCACATCCCCAGCGCCTCCCCGGCGAACACCGCGCGGTCGCCCGGGGCCCCGGAGACGTGCCACAACGGCGTCGGCCGCCCGGCGGCCAGCACCTTCGCCTGAGCCGGCTTCCCCACATCCATGTACGGCCCGGGGTCGGGCCCGTCCATCCCGGCGTACCGGGCCCCGAGCCCGACACCCAGTTCCTCGGCGACCAGGATCAGCTCCCCCATCCCGCCGAGCGGCCCGGGCCCGGTGCAGGCCACGGCCGTGGCGCGGCCGCCCGTACGGTCGTCCCCCGCACAGGCCACCCCCGTGAACAGCCAGCCCACCGGCAACGGCCACGGCATCCACACCGGCACCTGCGTGCGGTGCACCACGACGTTGAGGGCGTCGACGCTGGGCGGTATCACGGGCTGCACCGGATGAACGGTGCCGTGCACATCGCACTGCCACGAGTCGGAGAAGAGGCCGGGAGCCCTGACCCGGCCACCGCACTTCGGGCAACTGGGTTCGCCCCTCATAGGGCCCCACGGTCCTACCCCCGCCGCGCCGCGTCAAGGACGATCACCCATCCGGACGGAACCCTTCACCACCCACACTAGATGCTACTTGCATTAATTAGCCTAGCTAACTTAGTGTGTGTATATACCAACTACTTCCGTCTCGGAAAGGGAGCGAGCATGGACCCCTTCGACGCCGGAGCGGGCGGCCTCCTGAAGCAGCCCAAGTCCGTGTGGGCGACCGCCGGGGCGTCGGTCGTCGCCTTCATGGGCATCGGACTCGTCGACCCGATCCTGCCGTCCATCGCGCAGGGCCTCCACGCCACGGCAGGCCAGGTCTCCCTGCTCTTCACCTCGTACTTCCTCATCACCGCCGTCGCGATGCTGGTGACCGGCTTCATCTCCAGCCGGATCGGCGGCCGCAAGACCCTGCTGCTCGGGCTCGCGTTCGTGGTCGTCTTCGCCGGGCTCGCCGGCACGTCCGGATCGGTCGCCGAACTGGTCGGCTTCCGCGCGGGCTGGGGACTCGGCAACGCGCTCTTCGTCTCCACGGCGCTCGCGGTCATCGTCGGCGCGGCGGCCGGCGGCAGCGCCGCGGCGATCCTGCTGTACGAGTCGGCCCTCGGCCTCGGCATGGCGTGCGGTCCGCTGCTGGGCGCCCTGCTCGGCGACGCCAGCTGGCGCTACCCGTTCTTCGGCACGGCGTTCCTGATGGCCGTCGGCTTCCTGTGCATCGCGGCGTTCCTGAAGGAGCAGCCGAAGCCGGCCCGCAGGACCTCGCTGCTGGACCCGCTCAAGGCCCTCGGCCACGGCGGGCTCGCCTCCGCCGCGGTCTCGGCGTTCTTCTACAACTACACGTTCTTCACCGTGCTGGCCTTCACGCCGTTCGTGCTGAACATGAGCCCGTACCGCTCGGGTGCGGTGTTCTTCGCCTGGGGCGTGCTGCTCGCCGTCTTCTCGGTGATCGTGGCGCCCCGGCTGCAACGGCGGTTCGGCTCGCTCAAGGTGCTCGGCGCCTCCCTGGTGCTGCTCGCGGCCGACGTGCTCGTGCTCGGCTACGGCTCCCACACCACGGCCGTGGTCTGCACGATCCTGTCCGGTGCCTTCATCGGCGTGAACAACACCGTCTACACCGAGCTGGCGCTCGGCGTCTCGGACGCGCCCCGGCCGGTGGCGAGCGCGGGCTACAACTTCGTCCGCTGGTTCGCGGCGGCCGCCGCCCCGTACTTCGCGCCGAAGATCGAGGAGTGGACCGACCTCCACATCCCGTTCGTGGTGGCCGCGGTCACGGCCGTGCTGGGCGCGCTCGTGGTCGTCGTACGGCGCAAGGCCCTCACGCACGAAGCGGAGGAACTGGAGACGAAGCACGCCACCGAGGACAGTGTCACCGTCTTCGCCAACTGACCTTTTCCGGCCAGGGGTTGGTGACCTTCCTCACTCCAGCGGGACGGACTTCCGGGACGGATCCCGGAGGTCCGTCCCCTGGTTCAGCCACCTCTCCGTCAGCGCCTGGGCGCCGTGCACGCGCTTCCAGGCGGCCTCGTTCGGGGTCATCGGCAGCAGCGGCAGGAACCGCACGGCCTCGAGGGGCTCGTCCAGCTCCAGGTCCTCGACCAGGCCGCCCGGCTCGGCGACCAGGACGGAGGTGAAGGGGGCGCCGGGCCACAGCGGCTCACCGACGTCGAGGGAGGCGCCGGGAGCCACCACCAGACCCTCCACCTGCGGAGACGCGGCCAGCACGGCGAGCGGGCGCAGCGCCTTGTCGGTGTCGGCGAGCCCCGCGCGGACCGACAGGACCAGCTCCGCGCGCGGGCCCTTCACGGGGTCGGCGACCACGGCCGTGGGGTCCGTCATGGGGTGCGCGGACATGCCGAGCGTGGCGTAGCGGACGATGTCGCCCTCCTGGAAGCGGAGCACCTCGATGCGGTCCGTGCCCAGGAAGGTGACGGCCGCGCGCGCGTCCGGTTCGCCCAGTGCCGTACGCAACCGGGCCTCGACCAGAGGAAGAACATCTGCCATGCGGCGAGCATAGAACTCGTCAGTAGCGGGCAAACAAGCGCCTTGACACGTCGGGCGACTGATACTCTTGCCCGGTGGTTCGGGGCAGCACGCAGAAGCGTCGCGATCAAGCCCCGACGCCGAAGGAACTCCCTTACGAGGGACCGGCCGGAGGAGGTGGGACTGCAATGGACCGAAGTCGACCGTGCAGTAGCACCACGCTCTTCCCGCCGCTGACGTAGCTGTTCTGGCTCTGGCTGGTCGCCACCTCTCGCACTCGCTTCACGCGGAAGAGCGCTTCGTTTCGCTTTGCCTGATCTGCCTCAGTAGCTGAATCAGTAACGAGACGCGCCACCGCGACGGTGCGGTGCTCCCCGCTTTGTGGACGTGCCAAACATCATCAGTCACAACGTCCTCATTCCGGGTAGCTCCACCCGACGTCGGCGTCTTTCGTTGCCCGCCCGCGAAGGAGCCCGCCATGTCGATGATCCGCGACCTGCGCGCCGTCGTCCGCCCGTCCCGCGTGTCGCTCCGCAAGGACAGTGGGACGTACGACGCCACCCGCAGCCCCGCGACGGCCTCCGCCGTCGTCGACTGCGCCGTCTACCGCGACGGCCGCCGCATCGAGACCGAGTCCCCGCTGACCCCGCACGAGGCGGTGCGCCTGGTGCGCCGCGACGGCGGCTTCGTGTGGATCGGCCTGCACGAGCCGACCGAGGCCGAATTCTCCGGCATCGCCAGTGAGTTCGGGCTGCACCCGCTGGCCGTGGAGGACGCCGTCCAGGCCCACCAGCGGCCCAAGCTGGAGCGCTACGACGACTCCCTCTTCACGGTCTTCAAGACCATCCACTACGTGGAGCACGACCAGCTCGACGCCAACAGCGAGGTCGTCGAGACCGGCGAGGTCATGTGCTTCACCGGACGGGACTTCTTCATCACCGTCCGGCACGGCGGCCAGGGCTCCCTGCGGGCTCTCCGGCACCGCCTCCAGGACGACCCCGAGCTGCTGTCCAAGGGCCCCTCGGCCGTGTTGCACGCCATCGCCGACCACGTCGTCGACGGGTACATCGCCGTCGCCGACGCGGTGCAGGACGACATCGACGAGGTCGAGACCGAGGTGTTCTCCCCGGGCCGCAAGGGCGCGCCGCGCGGCACGGACGCCGGCCGGATCTACCAACTCAAGCGCGAGGTGCTGGAGTTCAAGCGGGCCGTGTCGCCGCTGCTGCGGCCCATGCAGCTGCTGAGCGAGCGGCCGATGCGGCTGATCGACCCGGACATCCAGAAGTACTTCCGGGACGTCGCCGACCACCTGGCCCGGGTCCAGGAGCAGGTCCTCGGCTTCGACGAGCTGCTCAACTCCATCCTCCAGGCCAACCTCGCGCAGGCGTCCGTGGCGCAGAACGAGGACATGCGGAAGATCACCTCCTGGGCCGCGATCATCGCCGTGCCGACGATGGTCTGCGGGGTGTACGGCATGAACTTCGACCACATGCCGGAGCTGCACTGGCGGTACGGCTACCCGGCGATCATGGGCGTCACGGTGGTCATCTGCCTGGGCATCCACCGCACGCTGAAGCGGAACGGCTGGCTGTGAGCAGCGTGGATAGGCTGGCGACCATGACAAGCGAGCTGCTCGACCAGGCCCTCGTCGAGGAGGCCACGAAGAAGTCCGGCCTCGTCTGGGTGCAGGGCCCCGACGCCCCCGCGCGTGCCCTCTGGCATGTGTGGCACGAGGGCGCGGCGTGCCTGGTCGGCGACGGCCCCGGCGAGCAGCCGCTGCCGGGGCTGGCCGACGGGGCCGAGGCCCGGGTGACGGTCCGCAGCAAGGACAAGGGGGGCCGGCTGGTCTCCTGGACGGCGCGGGTCACGCAGCTCGCCCCGGGCACCGAGGCGTGGGACGCGGCGGTCGCCGAGCTGAAGGGCAAGCGGCTGAACGCGCCCGACGGCGAGGCCATGACCGACCGCTGGGCCCGCGAGTGCCGGGTGCTGCGGCTGGAGCCGACCGGGGCGACGGCGCCGCTCCCCGACGACTCGCTGTCCGAGCCTCCGCTGCCGTCCCCGGCGATCACCCGCCGGCCGATCCCCGCGGGCCTGCCGCGCCTGCTGCTGAAGAAGCGCAAACGCAGGCAGTGACGTTTCAGGACGTCGGCAGCTGCTTGCCGTAGTCCACCGTCTCGTTCCGCTCCGGTTCCCTGAGGGCGAAGTCCTGCCCCCAGGCGGAGAACGTGAGGGTGCCCGCCCCTCCGGCCCGTTCCAGGCGCAGCGGGTACGGCTTGCCCTCGAGGGAGACCTCCAGGGTGCCGCCGGAGCCCTTGTCGCCGGTGACGCGGATGGTGCGGACGCCCGCCTGCTCGTCGTGGCCGTCCGTCGCGAGTGTGCCGTGCAGGGTCAGCAGACCGTCGAGGAGGACCGCCTTGTCCGTGAAACCGCTGAACTTCTTGTACGAAGGGTCGCCCTGCGGCACCTTCACGAACTTGCCGCCGAGCTTGGAGGCCGCCGCCGCGTCCCCCTTGCCGCCCTCGCCCTGGCCGCTGCCATGACTCCAGAACTCCGCGTCGGCCTTGACGAAGAGCTGCTCGCCGACGCGCAACAGCTCGAAGGTCGCGCCCTGCGTGGTCACCGAGCCCGTGCCGCCGTCGTCCTTCAGCCGCATGTCGAGCGCGTACGTCCGCCCGCCGCTGACGACGTTGCCGTGCACGCGGACCGCGCCGGCGGACTCGGCGGCCGCGCGGGTCTTGCCCTGGATCTTCTGGGCGGGCAGCCGGCCGACGCCGTTGGTGCCCTCGTTCGGATCCTCCGCGCAGCCCGTGAGCACCGTTCCCGTCACGAGCAGTGCGCACATCGCGCTCGCGAGCGCGGCACCGCGGCTGCGGCCCTGGCGAATCGGAGTCACAGGTGGGGCTGCCTCTCTGACGGGAGACCTGAACGGCGTACGGCAGGGTACCGGGGCCGTGGGGGCCGATCGGAGCCGGTCCGTCCGGACCGCCCGCCGACGCACCCCCGATCGGGACGGGCTAGCCTGAAGCCCACCCGAGCGGGCAATTCGGAAAACACAGGCACCAGGAACGACCCCGCACGAAAAGGAGCCGCGGCCATGGCAGCGGGCGCCCCCCGGATCTTCGTCTCGCACCTCTCCGGTGTCGCCGTCTTCGACCCCGCCGGCGACCAGGTGGGACGGGTGCGCGATCTGGTCGTCATGCTGCGGGTCGGCCAGAAGCCGCCGCGACTGCTCGGCCTCGTCGTCGAACTCGCCACCCGCCGCCGCATCTTCCTGCCCATGACCCGGGTCACCGCCATCCAGTCCGGCCAGGTCATCACCACCGGCGTGCTCAACGTCCGGCGCTTCGAGCAGCGGCCCACCGAGCGGCTGGTCTTCGGGGAGCTGCTGGACCGGCGCGTCACCCTGACCGAGACCGGCGAGGAGGTCACCGTCCTCGACCTGTCGGTGCATCAGCTGCCGGCCCGCCGGGAGTGGGAGATCGACCGGGTCTTCGTCCGCAAGGGCCGCAAGGGCAGTGCCTTCCGGCGCGCCAAGGGCGAGGCGCTGACCGTCGAGTGGACCGCCGTCACCGGCTTCTCCCTGGAGGAGCAGGGGCAGGGCGCCGAGAACCTGCTCGCCACGTTCGAGCAGCTGCGCCCCGCCGACCTGGCCAACGTGCTGCACCACCTCTCCCCCAAGCGCCGGGCCGAGGTCGCCGCCGCCCTCGACGACGACCGGCTGGCCGACGTCCTGGAGGAGCTGCCGGAGGACGACCAGATCGAGATCCTCGGCAAGCTGAAGGAGGAGCGGGCCGCCGACGTCCTGGAGGCCATGGACCCGGACGACGCGGCCGACCTGCTGGGCGAGCTGCCGACGGACGAGCAGGAGCGGCTGCTGAGCCTGATGCAGCCGGGCGACGCGGCGGACATGCGGCGCCTGATGTCGTACGAGGACCGCACGGCGGGCGGTCTGATGACCACCGAGCCGATCGTGCTGCGCCCGGACTCCACCGTCGCCGACGCCCTCGCCCGGATCCGCAACCCGGACCTCTCCCCCGCCCTGGCCGCCCAGGTGTACGTCTGCCGGCCACCGGACGAGACGCCGACCGGCAAGTACCTGGGCACGGTCCACTTCCAGCGCCTGCTGCGGGAGCCACCACCCGCCCTGGTCAGCTCGATCGTGGACAGCGATCTGCAGCCGCTCGACCCGGAGGCGGACCTGCCCGCCATCGCCGGGTTCTTCGCCACGTACGACATGGTCGCGGCGCCCGTGGTGGACGAGGCCGGGTCGCTGCTGGGCGCGGTGACCGTGGACGACGTGCTCGACCACATGCTCCCGGAGGACTGGCGGGAGACGGAGTTCCACCTGGACGAGGAGGAGGTGGCGACCGATGGTTCCTGAGCGTGAGAGCCTGCGCGAACGCACGCCGGCGGGTGCCACGGCGGCTTCCCGGCCGCGCACCGCCCGCCTCGACCAGCCGGGTGTGCCGAAGCGCCGGATCCTGCCCGAGTACGACCCGGAGGCATTCGGCCGGCTGTCGGAGCGCATCGCGCGCTTCCTCGGCACCGGACGCTTCCTGGTCTGGATGACGGCCGCCATCATCCTGTGGGTGGCGTGGAACACACTCGCCCCGCGCGACCTGCGCTTCGACGAGTACCCGTTCATCTTCCTGACCCTGATGCTGTCGCTCCAGGCCTCCTACGCCGCCCCGCTGATCCTGCTCGCGCAGAACCGGCAGGACGACCGCGACCGGGTCAACCTGGAGCAGGACCGCAAGCAGAACGAGCGGTCGATCGCGGACACCGAGTACCTGACCCGCGAGGTCGCCGCCCTGCGCATCGGCCTGGGCGAGGTCGCCACCCGCGACTGGATCCGCTCGGAGCTCCAGGACATGGTCAAGGAACTGGAGGAACGGCAGAACGGCCACCGTCACGACGCCGTCGTATTCCCGGCGGAACGGTCACGGGGACGTGACGCAGACGACCGGTGACGGGCTTTCCTACGCCCCGGTACGGCGCCGTACCATCGTCCTTATGGCTACGGAAGACGCGGTGCGCGAGGCACTGGCGACGGTGAACGACCCCGAGATCCACAAGCCCATCACCGAACTCGGGATGGTCAAATCCGTGGAGATCGGCGCGGACGGGGCGGTCGCGGTCACCGTGTACCTCACGGTCTCGGGCTGCCCGATGCGGGACACGATCACGCAGCGCGTGACGGAGGCGGTCTCCGGCGTCGAGGGCGTCACCCGCGTCGACGTCACGCTCGACGTGATGAGCGACGAGCAGCGCCGCGAGCTGGCGACCGCCCTGCGTGGCGGCCAGACCGAGCGCGAGGTGCCCTTCGCGAAGCCTGGCAACCTGACCCGCGTCTACGCGGTCGCCTCCGGCAAGGGCGGCGTCGGCAAGTCCTCGGTGACGGTCAACCTGGCGGCGGCGATGGCGGCCGACGGCCTCAAGGTCGGTGTCGTCGACGCCGACATCTACGGCCACAGCGTGCCGCGCATGCTCGGCGCCGACGGCCTCCCGACCCAGGTCGAGAACATGATCATGCCGCCGTCGGCGAACGGCGTGAAGGTCATCTCCATCGGCATGTTCACGCCGGGCAACACCCCGGTCGTCTGGCGTGGCCCGATGCTTCACCGCGCCCTCCAGCAGTTCCTGGCGGACGTGTACTGGGGCGACCTGGACGTCCTCCTCCTGGACCTGCCGCCCGGCACCGGCGACATCGCGATCTCCGTCGCCCAGCTGGTCCCGAACGCCGAGATCCTGGTCGTCACGACCCCGCAGCAGGCGGCGGCCGAGGTCGCCGAGCGGGCCGGCTCCATCGCCGTGCAGACGCACCAGAAGATCGTCGGTGTGGTGGAGAACATGTCCGGCCTGCCCTGCCCGCACTGCGGCGAGATGGTCGACGTCTTCGGCACGGGCGGCGGCCAGCTCGTCGCCGAGGGCCTGACCCGCACGACCGGCGCGAACGTCCCGGTCCTCGGCAGCATCCCGATCGACGTCCGCCTCCGCGAGGGCGGCGACGAGGGCAAGCCGGTCGTCCTGACCGACCCGGACTCCCCGGCGGGCTCGTCCCTCCGCGCGATCGCGGGCAAGCTGGGCGGCAGGCAGCGGGGCCTGTCGGGCCTGTCGCTCGGTATCACTCCGAGGAACAAGTTCTAGCTCTGACGTCCCTGGGGGCAGCGTCCTCAAGGGGCGCGGGGAACTGCGCGACAAGCCACGACGCAGCCGCAGCCGCCCACGATGCTGCGGCCCCACGGCGAAGGGGCGCCGAAAAACCCGGCGCCCCGAGGGACTCACGCGTACGCGGCGATGTCCTTCACCACGGCGAAGCCGAGCCCGTACGCGCTCATGCCACGCCCATACGCACCCACGTGGACCCCCGCCGACGTCGACCCGGCGAGCACCCACCCGAACTCCGACTCCCGGTAGTGGAACGCCGTCGGCACCCCGTCCACGGGAAGCGACAGCGTCGACCAGTCGGGCCCGTCGAGGTCGTCGGCCAGCACCCACGCCGTCTCGGTCTGCTGCTCCAGCCAGTCGTCCCGCAGCGAGTGGTCCATCTGCCCCGGCCAGGTGAAGGACAGCAGCCCCACACCCGCGAGCCACGCCGCGGACGACACCGACGTGGCCTCCAGCAGCCCCGTGCCGTCGGCACTGCGCCGTGAGGGATGCGCCGCCACGGTCACGACGACCGCGAACTTCTCCTTGGACTCCTGGTCGCCCCCGGCGGCATGCTCGTTGCGCACCGTGGGCTCGTCACCGTGCCCGATCGACCCGTGTTCCACGGCCCCGTCGGCCGTCACACCGACCTGCATCAGCCAGCGCGGCCCCGTGAAGGCCTCGTCGAGGCCGTACCACGGGAAGGGCGCGCGCAGGTAGCCGTCGACCGTACGCCGGGCGGAGGGGACCTGTTGTCCGCCCTCCGTGGCCGGCGCCTGCGCGACTGCCCCACTCGTCGTCTCCATGTGCCCGAGCCCTCCTCGCTCTAGTCGAACCGAGCGGCCCGCCCCCCATCGGGCGTACTCGACCGGTCCGCACAACAACTCGGCAGCATAGCCACACCGCTGCGAGCAGCAGGGAAACCGCCCGGCGCGTGGGCCGCACGGGCGCCTCGTTCAGGCCGTACACAGCCCGACCGGAGTATGAAACGCGTCACGCGCGCCGGGGCGCACACCCCGGGGCGGGTCGCTCAGGTGGCGTCCGCGTCGAAGGGCGGCCGGTCGTCCCGGTCGGGCGTCTCGGGCTTCTTCGTCATGTCGATCCGGCCGCCGGAGGAGCCGGACGACGAGGAGGACGACGAGGACGAGGTGTCCGAGTCGCGGCCGTGGACGGCGTCGGTGACCTCGGCCATCTCCTTCTTCAGGTCGAAGCCGTTGCGGATCTCCTTGAGCCCCAGGTCATCGTTGTCCAGCTGCTTGCGGATGAACGTCTTGGGGTTGAGGTCCTCGAACTCGAAGTCCTTGAACTCCGGGCCGAGTTCCTCCCGGATGTCCTGCTTGGCGCTCTCCGAGAACTCACGGATCTTCCGGATCGTGCGCGTCACGTCCTGGATGACCTTGGGGAGCTTGTCCGGACCGAAGACGAGCACGGCAAGGACGATGAGCGTCACCAGCTCGAGTGGTCCTATGTCATTGAACACCTGAAGCTCCTTGCGATGTCCTCGGTCCTCGGCCCTCGTGGTCGGTGCGGGTGTTGCCGTGGTCCGGGCCGGCTCCACGGTACCCGGCGATCCTGTCCGACCGGTACCGTCCCGAGACCTCCGGGTGCGGCCAGTGGCAGCGCTTTCCCGATTGTTTGCCTTGTTCGCCCCTGTAAGCCCTGGTCGTCACGGCTCAGCCCCCTCCGGAGGACCCGAGGACGAGCGACACGGTCCGCTCCTTGCCGCCCCGCTCCAGGGTCAGCTTCAGCCGGTCGCCGGGGCGGTGCGCCCGGGTCTTGACGATCAGCTCCTCGCCGGAGTGGACGCGCTGGCCGTCGACCTCGGTGATGACGTCACCGGCCTTGATGCCGGCCTGGGCACCCGGGCCGCCCGCGGTGACCGGGGGCCCGCCCTCGCTGCCCTGGGCGGCGACACGGGCGCCGTCGCCGCCGTAGTCCATGTCCAGGGTGATGCCGATCACCGGGTGGGTGGCCTTCCCGGTGTTGATCAGCTCCTCGGCGACGCGCTTGCCCTGGTTGATGGGGATGGCGAAGCCGAGGCCTATCGAGCCGGACTGTCCGCTCTCCAGGTCGGAGCCGCTGCCCGCCGAGCGGATGGCCGAGTTGATGCCGATGACCCGGCCCTTGGCGTCGAGCAGCGGGCCGCCGGAGTTGCCGGGGTTGATGGGCGCGTCGGTCTGCAGCGCGTCGACGTACGACACGTCGCTGCCGTCGCCCTTCTCGCCGCCTGCCGTGATGGGCCGCTCCTTGGCGCTGATGATGCCGGAGGTGACGGTGCCCGCCAGGTCGAAGGGCGCGCCGATGGCCACGACCGGGTCGCCGACCTGCACGTTGTCGGAGTTGCCCAGGGGCAGAGGGGTGAGTCCTCGGACGCCCTTCACCCTCACGACGGCGAGGTCGTAGCCGCTGTCCCGGCCGACGAGCTCGGCCTGGGCGGTCTCCCCGCCGTTGAAGGTCACGGTGATCTCGCCGCCGGATCCGGCGGGCTGCACGACGTGGTTGTTGGTGAGGATGTGCCCTCGGGTGTCGAGCACGAAGCCGGTGCCCGTGCCCTGTTCGCCGGCGCCGCTCACATGCAGGGTGACCACGCTGGGCAGGGCACGCCCGGCGATCCCGGCCACGCTGCCCGCGTCGCGCCCGGTGGACTCCTTCCCGGCCTGCGGCAGCTCGACGGTCCCGACGCCCCCGTTCCGCTCCAGGTACGTCCCCAGGGCGCCGCCGATGCCCCCGGACACGAGCGCGAGCAGCACGGCCCCGCCGACCAGGGTTTTCCTGCCCCGCTTGCGCCGCTGTTCCGTGCTGGGGACGGCGGCGCCGTTCTGCTGGAGCGGGGCGAGGCCCCCGGGCGGCACGGGAGCGGCCCAGGGGTCGTAGCGCTGCCAGGGGTCGGGGGCGGGCCCCTGGGGCGGGACATCGGCGTGGACCGGGGCGACGGGCACCGGCGCGGGGGCGACCGGCACCGGCGCGGGGGCGCTGGGCACCTGCGCCGGTGCCTGCGCCTGCGCCTGCGCCTGCTCCAGCGCGGCGGGGACGTGGGAGGACTGCGCCGGCACCACCGGCGCCACGGGCGGGCCCGGCACACTCGCCTGCCCCGGCATCACCACGCCGTGCGTCGGTGTAGCCGCCGGGTGCTGAACGGGCGGCGCGGGCGCCCAGGGGCCGGGTTCGCCATAGGGCGGGGTGCTGTACGGGTCGGGATCGTGCAGAGGCTTGACCCCGACGTCGACCGGCACGGCGGCCGGGGCGGCAGCGGGGGCGGGAACGCCGCCTCCGACCTCGGCGGCGGCAACGCCCGCCTCGGTGCCGGACTCCACGGCGCTCGTAGGAGCAGGATCCGCCTCGACGCCGGGCTCGACCACGCTCGCAGCAGCGGAAGCCCCGGCCGGTGCCTCCCCGGCCGGTGTCTCCCCCGTCGTCGCCGCCTCGGGGCTTCTCAGCTCGTAGTCGCCGGCGTCGTCCTGCTGCGTCGCGGCGGGACGCGGCAGCTCGAAGTCGCCGTCGGTGTCGGCGGCGGCCGCCGGGGGCGCCGCCTGCTCCCGGGCGTCAGCCGTGCCCCGGTCCGCCGCCATGGGCCCGTCCGTGCCCTCCGGCTCCCCCGACGGGCCCTGCGGGCGCGGACGGCTCCACCACTTCGCTTTCGTGGGCTTCCCCTCGTTCATGCTCTCCCCACAGCACAGCCGCGGCACGGCTCGTCGGCGGTGGCCGCAGTTCGTCGAATCGGCGCCCGGCCACACCTCGGCCGGGGGCGCCACCCCCGGGATTCAATCAGGTTCGCGGGCCGGTGCGCAGAGGCCGGTCAGCGGGCCCTGTGTGCGGAGGAGGGCGGAGAGGGGGACGAGGTGGTGTCCGGGAGGGGCACGGCGAGCAGGGGCGCCGTGATCTCGGGGACCGCCGCCCAGGAGTGCAAGGGGGCCGGCGGGGCGGCCTCGAGCGGGCGTATCAGCGGGGACATGACGGCCGCGCCGGCCATCACCGGGGCGGTCAGCGCGTGCACCACCTGGTGCCGGACGGCGGGCTGCGGCACTCCGGGCAGCAGGGGTGCGGACACCTCGGTCGGCGCGGCCGGGGTGTCGCCGAGCGCGCTCTGGCCGTGCACCTGCCCGAGCAGCGGCCCCACGGCCCGGCGCCGCTGGGATTCGGGCGCCGTCGCGGCGCCCCCGCCCTGCGGGCGCATCGGGGTCACGTTGCTCCCCGTGCCGGAGCCGCCGCGGGCTTCCGCGTCGGTCGGGCTGCCGGTGGTGACGCCGCCGAGGGCGATCGCGGCCAGGGACACGGCCCCGGCGGCCACGAAGGCGAACCGCAGCCGCGAGGAGGATCGGTCCGTCTCGTGCCGGCCGACGTCGTGGATACGGAAGCCCCGGCTTCCCGACGGCAGGCCGCGGGGGTCGGAGGGGAGGCCGCGGTCGCCCCCGGGGAGGCGCCCGCCCCCCGCGGAGGACGGCAGCACGGGCAGGTGCGGCCGGGACGGGGCGTACCCGAACTCGAACCGGTCGCCGCGCTTCATCCCGAAGGCGCCGGACGATCCGAACCGCCCGGTCAGTCCGCCGGGCAGCCCTCCCCCGCCCGGCGGCAGTTCGTCACCGTCCGGGCCGCTGCCCGCGGGTAGTCCCTGCAGGCGGGCCAGGAAACTCTCGGAGGGGGGCGGCGGGGCCGCTTCCGCGAAGACGTTCTTCAGCCGGCGCTGGGCGTCCACCTCCGCCTTGCACTTCGCGCAGGTGGCGACATGCGCCAGTACGCGCTCACGCGCGTCATGACCGAGCTCTCCGTCCACCAGGGCGGAGAGTCGGTCTCCCAGGTGCTGCTCTGCGAGGTGTCCCTCGGAAGCTTTCGGCCGTGATCCGCTCACGCGCTCGCGCCCCCTCCTCCCAGGGCGGGAACACGGGGCACGAAGGAGCGGCGCTCGGCGCGCGCCTCCGGGGAGCGGTGCGCGAGGGCCTTGCGCAGCTGGGAGCGGCCGCGGTGGATCCGCGAGCGGACCGTGCCGAGCTTGACGCCGAGGGTCGCGGCGATCTCCTCGTACGAGAGTCCTTCGATGTCGCACAGGACGACCGCGGCGCGGAACTCGGGGGCGAGGGTGTCGAGGGCCTGCTGGACGTCCGCGTCGAAGTGCGCGTCGTTGAAGACCTGCTGGGGGGTGGGCTCCTTGCTGGGCAGCCGCTCGGCCGCGTCCTCGCCGAGGGCGTCGAAGCGGATGCGCTGCTTGCGGCGGACCATGTCCAGGAACAGGTTCGTGGTGATGCGGTGCAGCCAGCCCTCGAAGGTGCCGGGCGTGTAGGTCGACAGGGAGCGGAAGACGCGGACGAAGACCTCCTGTGTGAGGTCCTCCGCGTCGTGCTGGTTGCCGGTCAGACGGTAGGCGAGCCGGTAGACCCGGCCGCTGTGCGTGCTGACGATCTCCTCCCACGTGGGCGGAGTCCACGCCTGCCCGTCCGCGTCGGTGGTGAAGGTCGCGGTCTGGGCGAAGCCGGCGGCGTGGTGGTCAGCAGCGGTGTCGTTCACGGATGTCGGCCTGCCCGCTGATCCGAGGAAGCGCCGGAGCACTCCCCCGCGATCCACAGGCGCAGCCGCACCTCCCCTGTCAGCTCTGGTGGTGTCCAGTGGAGCCCCTACCATAGCCACCTCGCCCGTTAGGACCGGATAAGCGGTTTTACGAGAATTTGATCTGGGCTGATACGCCTCGTACTGCTGCGTCGGCACTTGCTCGGCGTCCTGATCCACTGCCTGCCCCCCGTCCCGGCCCGCGCCGCTTGCTCATCCCTTCAAACGACCGGTCCCATCTGCGGGTTCCCGGGCCCAACGGATACAGTCACGCCCAGGCATTCACGGGGACAGGAGAGGGTCATTACCGGCAACCGGCAGACGAGCTGGGCGTTCGCCGACGCCTATGTCGCCGAGGACGAAGCGCTGCACTGGGCCCGGGACCGGGCCCGCGAGGCAGGGCTGCGCTCGGTGTCGCCCGGCACGGGCGCCGCGCTGCGGTTGCTGGCCGCCTCCGTCGACGCGAAGGCCGTCGCGGAGATCGGGACCGGCTGCGGTGTCTCCGGGATCCACCTCCTGCACGGTATGCGGCCCGACGGTGTCCTGACGACCGTGGACCCGGAGCCGGAGCACCAGCAGTTCGCCCGCCAGGCCTTCCGCGCTTCGGGCTTCGCCAGCAACCGGGCCCGCTTCATCCCGGGCCGCGCCCTGGACGTGCTGCCCCGTCTGGCCGACGCCGGCTACGACCTCGTCTTCTGCGACGGTGACCGCCTCGAGGTGATGGACTACCTCGCCGAATCGTTGCGTCTGCTCCGCCCCGGCGGACTGGTCGTCTTCGAGGGCGCCTTCGCCAATGGCCGGACGGTGGACTCCGGCCCGCAGCCCACCGAGGTGCTGCGACTGCGGGAGCTGCTGCGCGCGGTGCGCGAGAGCCAGGAGCTGGTGCCGTCGCTGCTGCCGGTGGGCGACGGTCTGCTGTGCGCGGTGAAACGGTAGCCCGCGGGCGCGTTAGGGGAACGGAAGCCGGGGCAGGCGAGAGTCAGCGGTGAGAAAACAGCCGCCCCGGCACCTCATGTGATGCCGGGGCAGCTGAAAGGGTATGGTCGCTTGCGCGTCAGCCGACGACCTTCTTGAGGGCGTCGCCCAGGGCGTCGGCCTCGTCCGGGGTCAGCTCGACGACGAGCCGACCGCCGCCTTCGAGCGGAACGCGCATGACGATGCCCCGCCCCTCCTTGGTCACCTCGAGCGGGCCATCACCCGTTCGCGGCTTCATGGCCGCCATGCTCGTTCCCCTTCCTGAAACCCAGCTCATCGTCAAAGCCGACGGCCCTGAGAAGGGCACACGTGCGGTCCTTGAGACAGGACACGCGACACCGGCATCGAACACATTGCTTCCAAGCCATTATCCCGCATCTCAGGACCCGATGACCAACATCAGTAGGCATCGCTTGGGCAACGCACGCGAGCAAAACCACTCAATTCGGCGATGAGACTGCGATACTCCGCCACCCTGCTCACATCCGCCGAACGGATTCGGGTGAGAATTCTTTGACGCAGGTCACACGTCCGGCCCGGTCCGCGGTCGGCGATCTCCGTCATGCTGTCCTGCAGACCCGGGACGTACCGGCCGGTACGTCCCCGAGCCGCGACACGGAGGGGATACGCCATGGCCGACACCGTGCTCTACGAGGTGAGCGACGGACTCGCGACGATCACGCTGAACCGCCCGGAGGCGATGAACGCGCTGAACGTGGAGACCAAGGTCGCCCTGCGGGAGGCGGTCCGGTCGGCGGCGGACGACGCCGCCGTGCGGGCGGTGCTGCTCACCGCCGCCGGTGACCGGGCGTTCTGCGTCGGGCAGGACCTGAAGGAGCACATCGGGCTGCTGGCCGCGGACCGGGAGGCCGGCTCGGGGCAGACCATGAGCACGGTGCGGGAGCACTACAACCCGATCGTGCGGGCGCTGGCCGGGGCGGCGAAGCCGGTCGTCGCCGCGGTGAACGGGGTGGCGGCGGGGGCGGGCTTCGGTTTCGCGCTCGCCGCGGACTACCGGATCGTGGCGGACACGGCGGCGTTCAACACGTCCTTCGCGGGGGTCGCCCTGACCGCGGACTCGGGGATCTCCTGGACGCTGCCCCGGGTGGTCGGACCGGGCCGGGCCGCTGACCTGCTGCTCTTCCCTCGGAGTATCGGCGCGCAGGAGGCGTACGAGCTGGGGATCGCCAACCGGGTGGTGCCGGCCGGAGAGCTGCGGGCCGAGGCCGGGAAGGTGGCGCGGGCGCTGGCCGAGGGGCCGACGGTGGCTTACGCGGCGCTGAAGGAGTCGGTGGCGTTCGGGTTGACGCACTCCTTGGAGGAGGCCCTGGAGAAGGAGGACGAGCTGCAGACGCGGGCCGGGTCCTCCGAGGATCACGCGATCGCCGTGCAGGCCTTCGTCAACAAGGAGAAGCCGAAGTATCTGGGCCGGTGAGTTCGGGGGCTTCGCATCGCGGAGGCCATATCGGCACAGCCCAGCGCCCCTTACGGGGCGCTTCTCGCCACGCAGGTTTCCAGGTGGTCGTCGACCAGGCCGCACGCCTGCATCAGGGCGTACGCCGTCGTGGGGCCGACGAAGCGGAGGCCCCGCTTCTTCAATGCCTTGGACAAGGCCGTCGACTCCGGGGTGACGGGAGGGACGTCGGAGAGCGTCTTGGGGACCGGGCGGGTCGCCGGGTCGGGGGCGTGGGACCAGATCAGGGCGTCCAGGTCGCCGGGGGACCACTCGGCGAGCACGCGCGCGTTGGCGAGGGTCGCGTCGATCTTGGCGCGGTTGCGGATGATGCCGGCGTCGGCCAGAAGGCGCTCGCGGTCCTCGTCGGTGAAGGCGGCCACCGACGCGATCTTGAAGTCGGCGAAGGCGGCGCGGAAGCCTGGGCGGCGGCGCAGGATCGTGATCCAGGACAGGCCGGACTGGAAGGCCTCCAGGCTGAGCCGCTCGAACAGCGCGTCGTCGCCGTGGACCGCGCGGCCCCACTCCTCGTCGTGGTACGCCACGTACTCCGGGGCGGACAGGGCCCAGGGGCAGCGCAGTGCGCCGTCCGGGCCGGCGAGGGCGGCGCCGTCGCTCACGGCCGGTCCTCCTGCCTCGGGGCGGGCTTGTCCATGGACACGTGGTGCTCCCCGGTGTGGGTGGCCGCCGCTCGGGCGCCCGCCAGGGCCGACTCCAGGTCGGCGATGCGGGCGTCGCGTTCGGCGAGCTCGGCGCCCAGGCGGCTGAGGGCGTCGTCCACGTCCGCCATGCGGTAGCCGCGGGCGGCGAGCGGGAAGCGCAGGCCCTCCACGTCCGCGCGGTCGACCGGGCGGTCCGGCGGCAGCGGGTCCCGCAGCCGCTCGGGGGCGGCCTCGGGCAGCGGACCGTTCTCGCCGCCGCCCACCACGGCGAGGGTCACCGCCGCGACCACGACGGCGAGCGCGACGACCAGGAACAGGAACATAACCATCGCGGGGCCCCCACGGTCGGACGGATCGGACTCTTCGGAGTCTGCCGAGTCGGATGTTGTCAGGCTCCGATCGTGCCATGCGACTCTGACAGTTAGGGTCGCAGGCGGCGGAAGACGGGGACGTACCAGGAAAGGTCACAGGGGATGCTCAGGCTGGGCAGGCGGGAATTCGGGCCGCACGAGCCGGTGATCATGGCGATCGTGAACCGGACCCCCGACTCGTTCTACGACCAGGGCGCCACCTTCCGCGACGAGCCGGCCCTCGCGCGCGTGGAGCAGGCGGTGGCCGAGGGGGCCGCGATCATCGACATCGGCGGGGTCAAGGCCGGGCCGGGCGAGGAGGTCACGGCCGCGGAGGAGGCCCGGCGGACGGTCGGGTTCGTGGCGGAGGTGCGGCGACGGTTCCCGGACGTGATCATCAGCGTCGACACGTGGCGGGCCGAGGTCGGCGAGGCCGTGTGCGAGGCCGGGGCGGACCTGCTGAACGACGCGTGGGGCGGGGTCGACCCGGGGCTCGCGGAGGTCGCCGCGCGCTACCAGGTCGGGCTCGTGTGCACGCACGCGGGAGGCGCGGAGCCGCGGACCCGGCCGCACCGGATCGAGTACGACGATGTCATGGCCGACATTCTGGAGGTCACGGTCGGGCTGGCCGAGCGGGCGGTGGCGCTGGGGGTGCCACGGGAGTCGGTCATGATCGACCCCGGGCACGACTTCGGGAAGAACACGCGGCACAGTCTGGAGGCGACGCGGCGGCTGGACGAGATGGTCGCCACGGGGTGGCCGGTGCTGGTGTCGCTGTCCAACAAGGACTTCGTCGGGGAGACGCTGGACCGGCCCGTGAAGGAGCGGGTGGTGGGGACGTTGGCGACGACGGCCGTGTCCGCGTGGCTGGGGGCGCGGGTGTACCGGGTGCACGAGGTGGCCGAGACGCGGCAGGTGCTGGATATGGTCTCGGCGATCGCCGGGCATCAGGTGCCGTCCGTTGCGCGGCGGGGGTTGGCCTAGCCGAGGCACCGGCACCAGGGGGCTCCGCCCCCTGGCCCCCCGGACCTGTGCCCACCCACCACCCGGATCACTTGGACAGGAAGCCCGACTCGCCCGCCCGACCAGCCGGACACGAAGCCCTGCTCGCCCGCCCGAATCACCCGGCCACCAAGTCCGACTCGCGCGCCCGAATCGCCCGAACAGGAAGCCCGACCCGACAGACCCCCTACCGCCCCGCCTCCTTGGACACCAGTGCCACCGCCTCGTCCACGTCGTCCGTCACGTGGAACAGCAGCAGGTCCTTCTCCGCCGCCTTCCCCTGCGCGATCACCGTGTCGCGGAGCCAGTTCACCAGGCCGCCCCAGTACTCCGTGCCGAAGAGCACGATCGGGAAGCGCGTCACCTTCTGCGTCTGGACGAGGGTGAGGGCCTCGAAGAGTTCGTCGAGGGTGCCGAGGCCGCCGGGCAGGACGACGAAGCCCTGGGCGTACTTGACGAACATCATCTTCCGGACGAAGAAGTAGCGGAAGTTGAGGCCGATGTCGACGTACGGGTTCAGGCCCTGCTCGAACGGCAGCTCGATACCCAGGCCGACCGAGATGCCGCTCGCCTCGACGGCACCCTTGTTGGCCGCCTCCATCGCGCCCGGGCCGCCGCCCGTGATGACCGCGAAGCCCGCGTCCACCAGACCCCGGCCCAGCCGCACCCCGGCCTCGTACTCGGGCGAGTCCGCCGGCGTCCGGGCCGAGCCGAACACGCTGATCGCGGGAGGGAGTTCGGCGAGCGTGCCGAAGCCCTCGATGAACTCCGACTGGATGCGCAGCACGCGCCAGGGGTCGGTGTGCACCCAGTCGGAGGGGGCCCGCTCGTCCAGCAGCCGCTGGTCGGTCGTGCTGGCCTGCACCTGATCCCGCCGCTGGAGGACCGGGCCCAGGCGCTTCTCCTCCGGCGGCTGCTTCTTCCCCTCGGGGTTGCCGGTCGCCATGTGCGCTCCCTCCGTCGTGCCTGTCTTTCCACCTCAGCGTAGATCTACGCGGGTTACGAACGAGGGACGTGAGCATGTCCGCGATGGAGCGCCGTAAACACGAAGGGCTCCGGGTGGGGTCAGGCGGTCAGCCAGTTCCGCAGGCGCTCCTCACCCGCGAGGATCTTCGCGACCTCCACGCGCTCGTCCCGCTTGTGCGCCAAGTGGGGGTTGCCCGGGCCGTAGTTGACCGCCGGGACACCCAGGGCCGAGAAGCGGGAGACGTCGGTCCAGCCGTACTTGGGCATCGGGGTGCCGCCGACCGCCTCGATGAACGCCTTGGCCGCCGGGTGGGACAGGCCGGGCATCGCCGCGCCGCTGTGGTCGACGACCTCGAACTCCGTCACCCCGCAGTCCGCGAAGACCTCCCGGACGTGCGCCACGGCCTCCTCGGGCGTGCGGTCGGGCGCGTAGCGGAAGTTGACGGTGACGACGCACTCGTCGGGGATGACGTTGCCGGCCACTCCCCCGCTGACGGCGACCGCGTTCAGGCCCTCGCGGTACTCCAGGCCGTCGATGACCGGCCAGCGGGGTTCGTAGGAGGCGAGGCGGGCGAGGATCGGGGCGGCCGCGTGGATCGCGTTGGAGCCCATCCAGCCGCGTGCCGAGTGGGCCCGCTCGCCCGTGGTCTTCAGCAGCACCCGCAGCGTGCCCTGGCAGCCGCCCTCGACCTGGCCGTCCGACGGTTCCAGGAGGACCGCGAAGTCGCCCTCCAGCCACTCGGGGTGCGCCTCGGAGACGTGCTTGAGGCCGTTCAGCTCCGCGGCGACCTCCTCGTTGTCGTAGAAGACGAAGGTCAGGTCGCGGTTCGGGGCGGGGACCGTGGCCGCGATGCGCAGCTGCACGGCGACGCCCGACTTCATGTCGCAGGTGCCGCAGCCCCACAGCACGCCGTCCTCGTCGAGCCGGGAGGGGACGTTGTCCGCGATCGGGACGGTGTCGATGTGTCCGGCGAGGATCACCCGCTCCGCGCGGCCGAGGTTCGTGCGGGCGACGATGTTGTTGCCGTACCGGTCGACGGTCAGGTGGGGCAGCGCGCGCAGCGCGGTCTCGATCGCGTCCGCCAGCGGCTTCTCGGTGCCGCTCTCGGAGCGGAAGTCGACGAGCCGGGCGGTGAGCTCCGCGGCGTCCAGCGTGAGGTCAAGCGAGGTGTCGGCCATGCCGTCGACCCTAACGCGCCATGCCGTGTGCACACCTTCCCCACCCGGCTCATGGCACTCCGTACTCTCCAGTACCTTGTACGGCGTGCCAGAGCCGTCCTCTCCCAAGCGTCGTGGCCGCCTCTTCCGATGCGGGTCCGCTTTCGTGATCCTGCTCGCGGTCGCCGGTTACCTCGTCGTGCAGTACGTCACCGGGGGCACAGGCGAGCCGGGCTGCAAAGTCGTCTCCGGCAAGGGCGACGGGGCGTCGTACTCGTTCACGCCCGAGCAGGCCGTGAACGCGGCGACGATCACCGCCGTCGGGACCGCGCGCGGCCTGCCCGAGCGGGCCGTGACCATCGCGCTGGCGACCGCGCTCCAGGAGTCGAGCCTGCGCAACATCAGCCACGGCGACCGGGACTCCCTCGGCCTGTTCCAGCAGCGCCCCTCGCAGGGCTGGGGCACGCCGAAGGAGATCATGGACCCGACGTACTCGGCGGGCGAGTTCTACGACCACCTGGTCAAGGTGCCCGGCTACACACGGCTGCCGCTCACGGTCGCCGCGCAGCGCGTGCAGCGCAGCGGTTTCCCGCAGGCCTACGCCAAGCACGAGCCGGACGCCGCGCTGCTCGCCGCGGCCCTGACCGGGCAGTCCGCGGCCACGCTGACCTGCGAGGGCCGCCCGGCCGCGACCCGGGCGACGGGCGCCGACGGGGTGCGTGCCGCGCTCGCGCGGGACTTCGGGCGCGATGTGCTGGAGCCGGCCGGGGCCCAGGTGGGCGGCTCCTCGACGGCCACGCCGTCGCCGTCCCCGAGCGCCACGGACGGGGACGGCGACCGGACCATGACGCTGCCGGTGGCATCCGACACGAGTCCGGCCGGCGGGCGGAGCCTGGACCAGCGCGGCTGGCAGCTGGCGCACTGGGCCGTGGCCAACGCCTCCGAGCTGCATATCGCGCGGGTCACGTACGCGGGCCGGGAGTGGGTCGCCGGGAACACCGCCAGCGAGTGGCGGGACGTCCCGGCGAAGGGCACCGCGGGGGCGCAGCGCAGCGTGGACGCGGTCCGTATCGTCACGATGGGTTAACTCGCGCAGGGGTGCGGGGGCTCACCCGGAAGGGTCAGCCGCGGGGCTCGGCGGCGACGGGGTGCGCTGGTTTTCGCGTTCACGTCCCGTGATCCGCGACAACCCTTGGGAACACAGGGCTGGAAGGATTCGGCGGGTTCTGGGGCGGGAGTCTCTTTGCCCGTTTTTATCCGCAGCCGATAATGCGACGCATTACCAACTCTTTACGTTGCGGCGCCGCAACCTTCACGGGCTTCGAGCGGTAGTCACTGCGTCCGAGCCGGGGCGATCAACAGCCAGTCGATCAACTCCCGGACCCGGTCGGACACTTCACGAACCTCACTGTTCTCTCCGTCGAAGGAGCACCATGTCCCTCCCCCTGACCCGCCGGATCGCCCGTGCCGCGCTGATCGTCGCTGCGGGAGCGGCTGCCGGGGTCGGTGCGGCCGGCTCCGCCAGCGCGGCCCCCGAGCTGCCGGCCACCCCGAACCTCGGCGGGCTGACCGCCCTGGACGGGGCGAACGTCGGCAACACCGTCGACGGCGCGGCGCAGAACGTCACCCAGTCCGCGGGTGACACCGGCGGCAAGGCCGTCAAGAAGGCCGTGCCGGCCGCGGGCAAGACCGGCGGCAAGGCCGTCAAGAAGACCACGCCCGTCGCGCAGAAGGCGGCCGGTGACGCGGCGGGTTCCGCCGGGCAGCTCGTCGGTGACGCGGCCGGTTCCGCCCAGGGCGGGCTGCCGACGGACGGACTGACGAAGGGTGGCGTGCCGTCCGCCGACTCGCTGCCGGTGAAGAGTCTGCCGGTCGGCTGACGCCGGTTTCCGACGCCTGAAGGGGTCCAGGGAGCTTCCCTGGACCTCTTCGGCATGCTCGTGTGGACGCGGCAGCGGTCAGAGGCGCCGTACGGCCGCCGCCACCCGCTCGTCCGTCGCGGTCAGCGCCACGCGGACGAACTCGGCGCCCGCGGGTCCGTAGAAATCGCCCGGGGCCACCAGGATGCCCCGTTCCGCGAGGTGGGCGACGGTGTCCCAGCAGGACTCGCCCCGGGTGGCCCACAGGTAGAGGCTGGCCTCGCTGTGCTCGATGCGGAAGCCGTGGGCGAGGAGCGCCTCGCGCAGGAGCGCGCGCCGGGCGGCGTAGCGCTCCCGCTGGACGCGGACGTGCTCGTCGTCGCCGAGGGCCGCCACGACCGCCGCCTGGGTCGGCGCGGGCGTCATCATGCCGCCGTGCTTGCGGATCTCCAGGAGCGGGGCGAGGACGGCCGGGTCACCGGCCAGGAAGGCCGCCCGGTAGCCGGCGAGGTTCGAGCGCTTGGAGAGGGAGTGCACGGAGACGATGCCGTCGTACGAGCCGCCGTTGACGTCCGGGTGCAGCACCGAGACCGGGTCGGCCTCCCAGCCCAGCTCCAGGTAGCACTCGTCCGAGAAGAGCAGGACGCCGTGCTCGCGGGCCCACGCGACGATCCGGGTCAGGTCCGCCTTGGAGAGGACCCTGCCCGTCGGGTTGGACGGGGAGTTCAGCCACAGGAGCTTCAGGCCGGCCGGGTCGAGCTCGGTCGGGTCGTCGTAGACCTCGTACTCGGCCCGGGCCAGGCGGGCGCCGACCTCGTACGTCGGGTAGGCCAGGCGCGGGTAGGCCACCCGGTCGCCGGGGCCGAGGCCCAGCTGGGTCGGCAGCCAGGCGACGAGCTCCTTGGAGCCGACGACCGGCAGGACGTGGCGGTGGGTGACGTCCCGGGCGCCGAGGCGGCGCTCCACCCAGCCGGTGATCGCGTCGCGCAGCTCGGGCGTGCCCCAGACGGTCGGATAGCCCGGCGAGTCCGCCGCGGCGACCAGCGCTTTCTGGATCAGCTCGGGGACCGGGTCGACCGGGGTGCCGACGGACAGGTCCACGATGCCGTCCGGGTGGGCGGCGGCCGTGGCCTTGTACGGCGTCAGCTTGTCCCAGGGGAAGGTGGGGAGGCGGTCGGAGACTGCGGACACGGGTGCTGGCTCACTTTCTGGTACGTACGAGCCGAGTGGTCACGGCAAACGCCTCGGCCCCGCACGGCGATCGGGCGTGATCGGGCCGTGCGGGACCGAGGCGGCACGGAGTGCGGGCCGCTTACGGGATTACTCGGCCTGCGGCGGCAGCGCGGCGATGAACGGGTGGTCGCGCTCGATCAGGCCCAGCTTGCTGGCGCCGCCCGGGGAGCCGAGCTCGTCGAAGAACTCGACGTTCGCCTTGTAGTAGTCCTTCCACTCCTCGGGAGTGTCGTCCTCGTAGAAGATGGCCTCGACCGGGCAGACCGGCTCGCAGGCCCCGCAGTCGACGCATTCGTCCGGGTGGATGTACAAGGACCGCTGGCCCTCGTAGATGCAGTCGACCGGGCACTCCTCGATGCACGCCTTGTCCTTGACGTCGACACAAGGCTGCGCGATGACGTAGGTCACGCTGTCGTTCCTCCTCGATAGGGCGCTGGCGGGCCTCCTCAGGCTCCGCCGCCTGGCGCGCGGGAGCGCGGCGTCGTCGATGCCCGCCCCTAGTATCTCCGTTCCTGGGCATGATCCGAACAGGAGGGGTGAACTGACCTGTGGAAATCTCTGCCGCCGGGCGACTCGAGGTCCGTATCACCGCTGCTGACGTGGGCAAACGGGTCTCGGTACGGAGCTTGATCGAACATGGTCCCCCGGGTGAGAAGTTCACCGATACGGTCGGAGTTCTCACATCATGGGACAACGGTGTGCTGCTGATCACACGGAAGAGTGGCGAGAGCGTCCGCATCGCGGAATCCGCGCTGGTCGCGGGCAAGATCGTGCCCGCCGCCCCGGCGCGTCGCCGCGGTCCGGCCGCCTCCTACGAGGAGCTGGCCCGGGTCGCCGCGCGGGCCTGGCGGCCCGTGGAGAGCGAGCGGCTCGGGGACTGGGAGCTGCGGGCCGCGTCCGGCTTCACGCGCCGGGCCAATTCGGTCCTGCCGCTCGGCGATCCGGGCGTGCCGCTCGACGAGGCGCTCGGCGCGGTCCGCCGGTGGTACGGCGAGCGCGGGCTGCCCGCCTACGTCCAGACCGCGACCGGCGCCGAGGGCACGCAGGAGCTGCTCTGCGCCGAGCTGGAGGAGCGGGGCTGGGTGCGGGAGGTGACCGCCGAGCTGTGGGTGGGGCCGCTGGCGCCGGTCGCCGACCTGGGCGACCCGGCGGGCGTCGCGCTGTCCCGGGAGGCCGACGAGGCGTGGTTGGCCCGGTACCAGCGCAAGGGGGTGAGCGAGGTGGCGCTGCGGGTGCTGGGGAGCGGGCCGTCGGTGTGGTTCGCGACCGTGCCCGGGCCCGCGGAGCCGGCCGCCATCGGGCGGTGTGTGGTCGACGGGCGGTGGGCCGGGTTCGCCGCCGTCGAGGTCGACCCGGCGCTGCGGCGCCAGGGGCTCGGTACGGCCGTCATGGCCGCGCTGGCCCGGCGGGCGCTCGACGAGGGCGCCTCGGCCGCCTGGCTCCAGGTGGAGACCGACAACGCGGGAGCGCGGGCGCTGTACGCCGGGATGGGCTTCACGGCGCACCACGCCTACCACCACTACCGGGCGCCTGACGCCGACGGCCCCGGCCGGTAATCGATCGTCGTGAGAGGGCACGAGCCAGCCATGCGTCCCCCGTTTCCCCCGCCCCCGGAGCGTTCCGCCGAGCTGCGGCGGCGGTTCGCCGAAGAGGCCCGGTCCGAACGGCCCGACCTGTCGGCGCTGTGCCTGCTGGTGGGCGCGGAGGCGGACGGGGGGCTGGACGAGGCGGGCATCGACGCCGCGCAGGTCGAGCTGGACCGGCTGGCCGGGCTGCTGCCGTACCGGCCCGGCGGGCCGCGGGCCTGGGCGGTCGCCCTGCGGGAGCTGCTCGGTGAGCGGATGGGCTTCCACGGCACACCGGCCGACTACCAGCGGCTGGAGTCCTCGCTGCTGCACGAGGTGCTGGTGCGGCGCAGGGGGTTGCCGATCCTGCTGTCGGTGGTGTGGATGGAGGTGGCCCGGCGGGCGGGGGCGCCGGTGTACGGGGTGGCTCTGCCGGGGCACTTCGTGGTCGGGTTCGGGCCCGAGGAGGAGCAGGTGCTGGCGGACCCGTTCGACGGCGGGCGGGTGCTGACCGGGGCCGACGCGGAGTTGCTGGTGGCCGGGGCGACGGGGGCGGGCCTGGATGCGGCGATGCTGCGGCCGGCCGATCCGCTGGACGTGGTGCTGCGGATCCTGAACAACGTCCGGGCGTGGGCGGCGGCCCGGCCCGAGCGGTCGGATGTGGCGTTGTGGGCGGTCGAGTTGTCACTGCTGCTGCCGTCGCATCCGGCGCGGTTGCGGTACGAGCGGGCGCGGTTGCTGGTGCGGCGGGGGGATTTTCTGGGTGGGGCCTCGGAGTTGGAGGCCTATGCGGAGGTCGTCTCGGCGGTGGACGAGGGGGCTGCGGAGCAGGTGCGGGGGGAGGCTTTCGCGGCCAGGGCGATGTTGAACTGACCCCTCGCCGTGGGGCTTCGCGTGGTGCGAAGGTGCGGGCTCGGCGTGGTTGATCGCGCCCACGCGGCGGAGCCGCATATCGACACAGCCCCGCGCCCCCTTCGGGGCCCGTCCTACAACCAGCCCTTGTCTCGTGCCACTCGGACCGCCTCCGTGCGGTTTCTCACCGCCAGTTTCTGGATCGACGTGGAGAGGTAGTTGCGGACCGTGCCCTGGGAGAGGTGGAGGGCTGCCGCGAGTTCCGCGTTGGTGGAACCGTCGGCCGCCGCGCGGAGGACCTCGCGCTCGCGGTCCGTCAGCGGGTTGGCGCCCTCCGCCAGGGCCGCTGCCGCGAGCGTCGGGTCGATGACGCGTTCGCCGGTGAGGACCTTGCGGATCGCCTCGGCCAGCTGGGCGGCGGGGGCGTCCTTGACCAGGAAGGCGTCGGCGCCGGACTCCATGGCGCTGCGCAGGTAGCCGGGGCGGCCGAAGGTGGTGAGGATGACCAGCTTCACGGCGGGGAGTTCCGCGTGGAGTCGGGCCGCGGCCTCGATGCCCGTCGCGCCGGGCATCTCGATGTCCAGGAGCGCCACGTCGACGGCGTGGGCCCGGGCCGCCGCCAGGACCTCGTCGCCGCGGGCCACCTGGGCGACGACCTCGATGTCCTCCTCCAGGCCGAGCAGGGCGGCCAGGGCCTCGCGGACCATCGACTGGTCCTCGGCGAGCAGGACCTTGATCGTGCGGCTCATGCCGGGGATCCTACGTCCGCCGCACCGGCCGCGGGGACGCGGGCGACCAGGCGGAAGCCGCGCTTGAGCGGGCCCGCCTCCAGGGTGCCGCCCGCCTTGGCGAGGCGTTCGGCGAGGCCCGTGAGGCCGTTGCCGTGGCTGTCGCCCGGGCCGCCGGAGCCGTTGTCCTCGACGGTGAGTTCGAGCATCGGGCCGTCGAGGGTCTGGCGGTGCAGCAGCTCCACCGTGCAGCGGCGGGCGCCGCTGTGCCGTACGACGTTGGTGACCGCCTCGCGCAGGGCCCAGGCGAGGGCGGACTCGCTCTCCTCGGGGACGCCGGTGAGGCCGGGCTCGACGGGCAGTTCGGCGGTGACGCCCGCCGCGGCGAGGGCGACCCGGGCACCGGCGAGTTCGGCGTTCAGTCGGGGGCGGCGGTAGCCGGTGACGGCCTCGCGTACGTCGACCAGGGCCTGGCGGCTGACCTGCTCGATGTCGGCGACCTGCCGGGCCGCCTTCTCGGGCTGGCCGGGCAGCATCCGGCCGGCCAGCTCGCTCTTCAGCGTGATCAGGGACAGGGAGTGGCCGAGCAGGTCGTGCAGGTCCCTGGCCAGGCGCAGGCGCTCCTCGTTGGCGGCGAGCTGGGCGACGGTCGCGCGGGCCTCGCGCAGCGCGATGGTCGTCCGGACGAGTTCGCGTACGCCGGTCATCGCGAAGCCGCCGAGGAGGGCCGGAATGAGCAGGCCGGAAAGGTACCCCAGCCCGTCGTGGGTGGCGAACGCGACGGCGGTCAGCAGCGCGCACGCGGCCGGGATCGTCCAGCGGGCCAGGCGCGGGGGCAGGGCCGCGCCGGACGCGATCGACACGTACACGAAGAGCACCAGCCACTCGCGGCCGAGGGTGAGGGCGAGCAGCGTGGACTGGGCGGCGAGCACCCCGAGCGAGCCGAGCACCACGGGGTTGCGCTCGCCGCGTCCCGTGCGGAAGACCAGCAGCATGTACCAGGTGACGAACGCGGCCAGGCCCAGCCAGCCGAGGATCCGCACGCCCGTGCCGTGGCCGCCGTGCAGCAGGTCGGTGACGGGAGCGCTCAGGTAGACCAGCCAGATGCCCGTCCACAGCGACTTCACGACCCGCTGTCTGCGGTTCACCGGGCGCTGCCCGATACCGACGCCTACGCCGCTCACGCCTTCAAGGTGTCCTTCCGGTACAGCCAGGCCGCGCCGCCCGCGAACAGGGCGAACGACACCACCAGGACGGCGAGGTCCTGGACGTGCGGGGCGCGGCTCTGCTCGATGGCCTGCCCGAGGGCAGCGTACGCGTGCGTGGGCAGCCACTTCGCGATGTCCTGCAGCCAGCCGGGGAACGTCGTCGTGGGCATCCACAGGCCACCGAGCATCGACAGGCCGAAGTAGGTGATCATCGTGATCGGGCGGACCGCGTCCCCGCTGGCCAGGTAGCCGATGGCGACGCCCAGCGCGGCGAAGACGAGGCTGCCGGCCCAGATCGCGCCGGTGAGGGCGAGCCACTGCCAGGCGTCCAGGGTCACGTCCTTCACGGCCGCCGCGACGACGAAGACGATGACGATGGACGGCAGGCTGACGACGGCGGCGCTCGCGGTCTTGGCGAGGACGTAGCCGCGGCCCGGCAGCGCGGTCAGGCGCAGCTGCCGCACCCAGCCGCCCTCGCGCTCCTTGGCGATGCGCTCGCTGTTGCCCATGAGGACGGCGGTGAGGGCGCCGAAGGAGGCCATCGAGACCATCATGTAGGTCGGGAGGGTCAGGCCGGTGCCGGGGACCTTCGTGGTGCTGTCGGCGTTGCCGGCGATGATCAGGAACAGCACCGACGGGTAGATCACCGAGAAGAACAGGAACTTGCGGTTGCGCAGGGCGCGGGTGAGTTCCAGCTTGATCAGGCTGTTCACTTCGACTTCGCCTCCTCGGCGGTGGTGAGGGCGACGAAAGCCTGCTCCAGGCCGAGTCCGGCGACCTCCAGGTTGCGGGGGTAGAGGCCGAGGCCGTACAGCGCGTGGACGGTGGCGTCGGCGTCGGCGGACTGGATGCGGACGGTCCGGCCGGAGACCGTCAGCGAGGTCAGGAAGGGCAGGGCGCGCAGCGCCGGCTCGTCGATCGGGTCCGCCAGGTCGAAGGAGACGCGGCGGACGCCGGCCTTGGCCTTGATCTCGGCGGCCGTGCCGTCGGCGAGGAGCCGGCCGCGGTGCAGGACGAGGACCCGGTCGGCGATCGCGTCGGCCTCTTCGAGGTAGTGGGTGGCGAAGAGGACGGTCCGGCCCTGGTCGGCCTGCTCGCGCATGGTGGCCCAGAAGGCGTGGCGGGTGGTGACGTCCATGCCGGTGGTGGGCTCGTCCAGCACGATGAGATCGCTGTCGCCCGCGGTGGCCAGGGCGAAGCGGACGCGCTGGGCCTGGCCGCCGGAGAGCTTGTGGACCTTGCGGTCGGCGATCTGCGCGATGCCCGCGCGGGCCAGGACCTCGGACGGCTGGTACGGCCTGGGGTGCAGGGCGCAGGCGAGCCGCACGAGTTCGGCGACCGTCACCTCGTCCATCAGCCCGCCGCTCTGCAGCATGGCGCCCACGCGCCCGGCGACGATGGCCTGCCGGGGGCTGGTGCCGAAGAGCCGGACCGTGCCGCTGTCCGGGTTCTTCAGGCCGAGCAGCAGGTCCAGGGTGGTGGACTTGCCGGCGCCGTTGGGGCCGAGCAGCGCCACGGTCTCCCCCGGGCGCAGGGTCAGGGTCAGTGCGTCCACTGCCCGGACCGCGTCGTATGCCTTGCTCACCTGGTCGAAGGCGACCACCGAGGCTGTCGTTGTCATACGGCCATCGTGGCTTCGGGCCTGCGGACGGGGGCAGTGTCGGGCGTCCGGAGTGCCGTATGACAGGTGTCATGCCCGCCGGGTGACGAGGAGAGCCCCCGCCTTCACCGGGCGGGGGCTCTCGTACGGCGGGCGGCCGGGGGTCAGTTCGGCTTGGTGTCGATGACTCCGACGCGCTCCGCGGGCGTCTTGCCGCGCAGGGCCTTGCGCAGTGCCGCGACGACGTCCTGTGGTGTGACGTCCCTCTTGCCGCTCGCGCCCTCGATCTGGACGCCCACGAAGGTCGTGCCGTAGGCCTCTCGGAGGGCCTTGAGGTTGTACGTGTCCACCAGTTTGCCGTCGACGGCCTTGAAGCTGAGGATCTTCGGCAGCGACAGCCGGCCGAAGTCGATGCTGTGGGCCGCGTCGGTGCGGACGGTGACGAGGTCGGACATCGCGGGCTGCGCGATCTCCTTCAGCACCCGGTCGACCTCGGCGTTCGAGACGCTCGGCTGCCGGGTGGTGGTCGGCAGGTTCACCGTGCCCGCCGCGCCGGTCTCCACCTGGGTGCGGTACGCCTCCTCCACCGCCTTGGTCGACCGGGCGAGGTCGATGCCCTTGCCCGGCTTGCCGTAGACGGGGACGGCCTTGCCGCCCTCGAACTTGATGGTGCCGTCGGTCGAGGCGCCCGAGCCGCCCGCGGCGTTCTCCAGGGAGGCGTGCAGCTTCTCCTCGTCGACGGGCATGACGGGCGTGACGACCCGGTGGTTGCCGAACAGCGAGCCGATCACGGAGACCGGGTTGTAGTCGCTCTTCGCCGCCGCGTCGGCCGTGGCGTCCATGTCGAACTGGAGGCCCGCGTTGTCCGGGTCGAGGGCGACGGTCCTGCCGCCCACCGACAGCTTCAGCTCCTTGCCGACGTTGTCGTCGAAGGCCTTGTCGAGCTTCTTGACCGCGTCGTCGCGGGTGCCGCCGCCGATGTCGACGCCGAGCACGGTGGTGCCCTTGGGCACGTCGGTGCGGTTCATCAGCAGGCCGGCGCCGTAGACGCCACCGGCCAGGACGACCACGCCGGCGGCGAGCAGCACGAGCTTGCTGCGCCCCTTCTTCTTGGGCGCCTTCGCGGAACTCGCCGGGGCCGGCGAGCCCGGCTCGGGCAGCTTCGGGGCCGTGTGCGGCACCGGGCCGTCGCCGGGCGCGCCCGGGCCGAACGGCGAGGCCGTGCCGGGCGGTACCACCGGGATGCCGCTGGTGACGGTGTGCCCGGAGACGTTGTCGTGGCGGGGGGCGTAGCCCTGACCGTCCGGCGGCTCGGGGGCCGGCTTCTGCGGGGTGAGGATGGCGGTGTCATCACTCATGCCACCGCCCGGGCCTGCGGCGCCCTGGCCTGCGGCACCGGGGCCGGTGGGGGCGCCGCCCCCGGGGCGCGCGGGACCGCCCGGGCCGCCGGGGGCACCAGGGCCTGCGGGGCCGCCGACGGTGGGGTGGCTGCCCGTGGCCGCGAGGCCGCCGCCAGGGCCTCCCGCGCCGGCGGGGCTGCCGGGTGCGCCCGGGCCGCCGGGGGCACCGGGGCCGCCTATGGCGCCCGGACCGGCGGGTGCGCCGGGGGCTCCCGGTCGGCCGGGGTCGGTGAAGGCGCTGGGAGCGCCGGGCGTGCCAGGGGCGCCGGGGCCACCCGGACCACCCGGGCCTCCGGGGCCGCCGAAGGCACCAGGGCCGCCGGGGCCGCCGCGCTCGTTGTATCCACCGGGGCCGCCCGGAGCGCCGGGACCACCGGGCTCGTTGAAAGCACCCGGACGACCGGGGCCACTCGGTTCGTTGAAGGCACCGGGGCCGCCGGGCTCACCGAAGGCGCCAGGCCCGCCGGGGCCACCCGTACCGCCCGGCTCGTTGAAAGCACCGGGGCCGCCAGGGCCACCCGGCTCCCCGAAGCCACCAGGACCACCTGGACCGCCCGGCTCGCCGAAGGCGCCAGGCCCCCCGGGGCCACCCGGACCACGCTCGGTGTAACCGCCCTGGCCGTTCTGCCCCTGGAAGCCGTCGGGCGCGCCCGGGCCGGCGGCCGGCGGCATCATCGGGCCGTCCCCGGTGACCGGGCCGCCGGTCGGGCCGGTCGGCCCCTGGGTGCCGGGGCCGCCGTGCTCGCCGAAGTCGCGGGACGCGCCCGGGTCGCCGTAGCCGCCCTGGCCGTTCTGGCCGCCGCCGTTGTCCGAGAAGTAGGGCAGGTCGTCGCGGCGCGGTTCGCCGCCGTTGCCCGGGGCGGGACGCGAGCCGTTGCCGAACGGGCCGGCCGCCAGTGCCTCGGTGACGTCGAAGGAGCCGGTGCCGCCGCCGTGCCCGGGCGCGACGGGTCCGCCGGTCGCGCCGCCCGGGAGCCCCGCGCCGTTCGTACCGCCGGACCGGGAGCCGCCCGGCGCGCTCATGGAGCCGACGACGCCTCCGGGCCGTCCGGCACCGGGCCGGGCCCCACCGGACGCACCCGCGCCGGAACCGGACGCCGCCGGACCGGAACCGCCCGGCAGACCGGCCCCGTTGGTGGAGCCGCTGCCCTGACCGCCCTTGCCGCCGCCGGACTTGCGGGGTGCGAACCAGTCGCTGGCCGGCTTGTCCTCGGCGGGCTGAGCCGGCTCAGCGGGAGACTCGACCGTGCCCGTGCCCCGGGACGCCGTGCCGCCCGGCGCCGTCGGCGCCTCACCGCGCGTGTCGGTGTCGCCCGGGCCGTCCGCTTCCGCGACGGGCTTGCGCACCACCACCGGCGGAATGGGCCGCGACCCGGGGATGTTGATCCGGATCCGGGTCGTCAGCGTGGTCTCGGTCTTGCGTTCCTCCGGCCGCGCGGCCGAACGGTCCGCGCCCGTACCGCCGTCGGAGACCGTCGGGGTCCCGTACGGCGGCGTACCCGACGGGTAGGCGGCTCCGCCGCGCCCGTTGGGCCCGGAGGACGGAGTGTCAGTTTCACGACTCAAGGCAGGTTCTCCCGGTTGGCTCCGCCGCCCGACACAACCTCACGCGGGCAGCTCGGCGGCGCGCACCACCATACTGGCCACTTCTCACCCGTATCCCAGGACCGCCATGGAAACCCACACCGGACCCCCACGCGCAGGTCCTGGCGAAGCGGTACGTCACTTGCCAAGTCGGACGGGACCGCCGTCGGGTTGCCGCCCCGGGGCGAAGGTGGCACACATCACAGCCACGGCGATGCCGCCGAGCAGGAAGAGATAGGAGCCGCTCCCCGCGGCGAAGAGGAAGTCGCCCTCCGGGCGGCTGGCGGTGAGCAGGACGACGGCGAGCATCCAGCCGGCGGCGGCCGCGACGCCCCCGGCCCGGCCACGGAGGACCCGGGCGGCACCGAGGACGAGCCCGGCCTCCCCGGCCAGGGCGAGGATCAGCCCGCCCGGGAACCACCCCGGCTGCACGAGCGCCCCGGCCGCCCCCACGACGGCCCCGAGCAGGAAGAACCCCAGGCAGGCGGCGGCCCGTCCGGCGGAGGGCGGCCGCATCGGCTGGGCGAGCATCGGCGTCCGGTCGCTCATGAGGCCTCCTCTACACCGGCGAACAGGTCCGTCTCCCGCTCGCCGGAGCCCCGCTCGCCCCGCACCAGCTCGTAGTACTCGGTGGTGAGGATCGGCTGGGCGAGTTCGTTGGACAGCACGAAGTACGGCTCGGCCACGGTGACCTGGGTGGCGTGGGCGCGCATCGCGGCGGCCTTGGCGGCGGCGTGGGCGGTGCCGTCGATCACGGCGGTGATCCGCTCCTCGGCCACGACCCCGGGTACATCGTCGACCTCGGCCGTCTTGGTGAAGGGGGTGCCGGGCAGGTCCTCCCGGAGCCGGGCGAAGGACTGCTCCACAACAGGCCGGGGGACCCGGTTCCAGTAGATCTTGGAGATCGTCCAGCCGGTCTCGGCGGACAGCTCTGCGGCGCGCATGGCGACGCGGTGGGCCTGGATGTGGTCGGGGTGGCCGTAGCCGCCGTTGTCGTCGTAGGTCACGAGGACCTGGGGGCGTACCTCGTGGATCACCTCGACGAGGTGGGCTGCGGCCGTGTCGACGTCGGCCTGCCAGAAGCAGGCGGGGTCGTCGTTGTCGGGCAGGCCCATCATCCCGGAGTCGCTGTAGCGGCCGGCGCCGCCGAGCAGGCGGACGTCCCGGACGCCGAGCTCGGCCATGGCGGCGGTGAGCTCACGGCGGCGGTGCTGCCCCAGGGCGGCGCCGGTCAGGTGCGCGAGCTCCGGCGGGATGACCTCGCCGCGCTCGCCGAGGGTGCAGGTGACGAGCGTGACGTGGGCACCCTCGGCCGCGTACCTGGCCATGGTCGCGCCGTTGTTGATCGACTCGTCGTCCGGGTGCGCGTGCACCAGCAGCAGACGCCGGGAGGGCAGTTCCGTCATGGGACCACCCTACGAGGTCCCATGACGGTCAGAACTTGATGCTGCCGATCATGCCCGCGATGTTGGTCGTCAGCTCGTTGATCGTGGGAGCGACGGTCGAGGAGGCGAGGTAGAAGCCGAGCAGCATGCACACGATGGCGTGCCCCGCCTTCAGCCCTGACTTCTTGATGAGCAGGAAGACGATGATCGCCAGCAGCACCACCGCCGAAATCGAGAGTGCCACGGCGGCTCACCTCCAAAGATCCACAGGGGCGCGGGGGGTCGGACTATGGGGGCATTAAATCCGTACAGCAGCCAGCAGGTTCATACCCACTATGCGACATTGATCATAACTATCCGTCCGTGCGCATCGATCGGCGCACGGCCGCACAAGGGGGCGCATGGCCAATATGGTCAGGGCATGACGACCGAGCCTGACTCCTTCCCCCGACGGCACGCCCGTACCCAGCGCTTCACGCTCGGCGCGCCGCGTTCGTTCACCGTGGCGCCCGACGGTTCGCGTGTCGTGTTCCTGCGCTCCGGTTCCGGCACGGACCGGGCGAGTTCGTTGTGGGTCCTCGACACGGAGGAGGGCGGGGAGCGCGTGGCGGCCGACCCGCGCGCCCTGCTGGGTGGTGCCTCGGAGGACCTCTCGCCGGAGGAGCGGGCCCGGCGCGAACGCAGCCGCGAGGGCGGTGCCGGCATCGTCGGGTACGCCACCGACTCGGCCGTCGAGTTGGCCTCTTTCGCCTTGTCAGGGCGGCTTTTCGCGGCCGAGCTGCGGGCCGGGACGGCGCGTGAACTGCCCGCTCCGGGGCCGGTGATCGACCCGCGTCCGTCGCCCGACGGGCGGCATGTCGCCTATGTGGCCCGGGGCGCGCTGCGGGTGGTGGGCGCCGAGGGAGAGGGCGACCGGGCGCTCGCCGAGCCGGAGTCGGAAAATGTCTCGTTCGGGCTGGCGGAGTTCATCGCGGCCGAGGAGATGGGGCGGGCGCGCGGTTTCTGGTGGGCGCCGGAGTCGGACCGGCTGCTCGTGGCGCGCGTGGACGACACGCCGGTGGAGCGGTGGTGGATCGCCGACCCGGCGCATCCGGAGCGGGAGCCGCAGCGGGTGGCGTATCCGGCGGCGGGCACCGGCAACGCGGAGGTGCGGCTGTTCGTCGTCGACCTGGACGGGGCGCGCACGGAGGTGGTCTGGGACCGGGCCCGGTACCCGTATCTGGCGCGTGTGCACTGGTCAGGGGCGGGTGCGCCGCTGCTGCTCGTGCAGTCGCGTGACCAGCGCGGCCAGCTGATCCTGGCCGTGGATCCGGACTCGGGCGCGACGCGGATGGTGCACGCCGACGAAGATCGAACATGGCTGGAACTTTTCGCCGGGGTGCCGTGCTGGAGCCCCTCCGGGCAGCTGGTCCGGATCGCGGACGAGGGCGGCGCGCGGGTCCTGGCGGTCGGGGAACGGCCGCTCACGGGAGCGCAGTTGCACGTCAGGGCCGTGCTGGACGTCTCCGGCGACGACGTGCTGGTCTCGGCCTCGGCGGGCGAGGAGGCGGCCGAGGCGGAGACGGGCCAGGTGCATGTGTACCGGGTCAACGAGCTGGGCGTGGAGCGGGTCTCGCAGGAGCCGGGCGTGCACGCGGCGGTGCGGGCCGGGGGTGTGACGGTCCTGGTCTCGGCGACGCTCGACCGGCCGGGTTCGCGGGTGCAGGTCCTGCGCGACGGAAAACCGACCGCGACTGTCCGCTCGTACGCCGAAGATCCTGGTATGTCCCCCCGCGTGACGCTCACCGAGGGGGGCGCACGCCGCATCCCGTGCGCCGTGCTTATGCCTCGGGACTACGCCGGTGACACCCCCCTGCCGGTGCTGATGGACCCCTATGGGGGTCCGCACGGCCAGCGGGTGGCGGCGGCCCACAACGCGCACCTCACCTCGCAGTGGTTCGCGGACCAGGGCTTCGCGGTGGTCGTCGCGGACGGCCGCGGCACCCCGCACCGCTCCCCCGCGTGGGAGAAGGCGGTCCACCACGACTTCACGGTGTCGCTGGACGACCAGGTGGAGGCGCTGCGGGACCTCGCGCGGCGGTACCCCCTGGACCTGTCCCGGGTGGCGATCCGCGGCTGGTCCTTCGGCGGCTGGCTGGCGGGCCTGGCGGTGCTGCGCCGCCCCGACGTCTTCCACGCGGGGATCGCGGGCGCGCCGGTGACGGACTGGCGGCTGTACGACACGCACTACACGGAGCGCTACCTGGGCGTCCCCGCGGAGCACCCGGAGCCGTACGCGAAGAGTTCCCTGGTCACGGCGGACGGCCTGTCCTCCCCCGCCGAGCCGCACCGCCCGCTGATGATCGTGCACGGCCTCGCCGACGACAACGTCGTGGTCGCCCACGCCCTGCGCCTGTCCTCGGCCCTGCTGGCCGCCGGCCGCCCGCACGAGGTGCTGCCACTGTCCGGGGTCACGCACATCACCCCCCAGGAACAGGTCGCCGAGAACCTGCTCCTCCTCCAGGTGGACTTCCTGAAGCGCTCCCTGGGCCTCACGGGCACCTGAGCCCTGAGCACGGCAACGGGCCGGGGCGACATGGCGCGCCCCGGCCCGTTTACGGCACCCGCACGGCCGTACGCTGACCAGCCTGACGCGTCCGTATATCGGGACCGGGTCGGCCAAGTTGCCTGCGTGTTAACGCGATTGCTCCGCATCTGTGTGCTTATGTCACGCATGCCGCGGGCATGCCGAAAGGGCCGGCCCCCCGCGCCGAAGCGCCTGGGAGACCAGCCCTGCGGCAGGGGATCAGGCCGCGTGGACCACGTCCTTCTCCTCGGCGAAGTGGCAGGCCGACTCGTGGGCCGCCGGGGAGTCCGAGCCCTGGAAGCGCTCCGGGACGGCCAGGAGGGGCACCTCCTGGGCGCACTTGTCCTGGGCCTTCCAGCAGCGGGTGCGGAAGCGGCAGCCCGAGGGCGGGTTGGCCGGGGACGGGACGTCGCCGGTGAGGATGATCCGCTCGCGCCCCTCGCGGGACTCCGGGTCGGGGACCGGGACGGCCGACAGCAGCGCCTGGGTGTAGGGGTGCGTCGGGTGGTCGTAGATCTCCGTGTCCGTGCCGATCTCAGCCATCTTGCCGAGGTACATCACGCCCACCCGGTCCGAGATGTGCCGGACGATCGACAGGTCGTGGGCGATGAAGAGGTAGGAGAGGTTGAACTCGTCCTGCAGCTTCTCCATCAGGTTGATGACCTGCGCCTGGACGGACACGTCCAGCGCGGAGACCGGCTCGTCGCAGATGATGATCTCGGGGTTGAGCGCGAGGCCCCGGGCGATGCCGATGCGCTGGCGCTGACCACCCGAGAACTGGTGCGGGTAGCGGTTGATGTACTCGGGGTTGAGGCCGACGACGTCCAGGAGCTCCTGGACCTTGCGGCGGCGGTCTCCCTTCGGCGCCACCTCGGGGTGGATCTCGAAGGTCTCCCCGATGATGTCGCCCACCGTCATACGGGGGTTGAGCGAGGTGTACGGGTCCTGGAACACCATCTGGATGTTCCGGCGGACGGCCTTCAGCGCACGCCCGGACAGCTTGGTGATGTCCTGGCCCTTGTAGAAGATCTCGCCCGCGGTCGCCGTCTCCAGCATCATCAGCAGCTTGGCGACGGTGGACTTGCCACAGCCGGACTCGCCCACGATGCCGAGCGTCTCGCCCTGGTAGAGGTCGAAGGAGATCCCGTCCACGGCCTTGACCGCGCCGACCTGACGCTTGAACAGGATGCCCTGGGTCAGCGGGAAGTGCTTGACCAGGTTGCGCACCTGAAGGATCGGCTCACCGCGCTCGACCGGCGCCTCGATGGCGGCCACGGCCTCCTCGTCGGTGGCGGCGTCGACCGTCTCCACGTCGGTGACGTTGGGGGTGGCGTCCATGGGCTCGTCCGTCTTCTCCAGCTCAGCCATGGATCGTCTCCTTCCAGAAGTGGCACGCGCTGCCGCGGCCGGCCAGCTCGCCGCCGTCCCGCTCGGTGACCGGCAGCAGCGGCGGGACGTCCGTACGGCAGATGTCCTGTGCCTGGGGGCACCGCGGGTTGAAGGCGCAACCGGACGGGATCCGCGTCAGGTTGGGCGGCAGGCCCTTGATCGCGTACAGCTCCTGGCCCTTCTGGTCCAGGCGCGGGATCGAGTCCAGCAGACCCTTGGTGTAGGGGTGCGCGGGCCGCTTGTACAGCTCGTGCACCGGGGCGGTCTCCACGATCCGGCCCGCGTACATCACCGCGATCTTGTCCGCGACGTCGGCGACCACGCCGAGGTCGTGGGTGATCAGGATCAGGCCCATGTGGTACTCGCGCTGCAACTCCGCGAGCAGGTCCATGACCTGTGCCTGGACCGTCACGTCGAGAGCCGTGGTGGGCTCGTCGGCGATGATCAGGTCCGGCTCCAGGGCGAGCGCCATCGCGATCATGATGCGCTGGCGCATACCGCCGGAGAACTGGTGCGGGTAGTCGCCGACGCGCTCCTTCGCGGCCGGGATCTTCACGCGGTCCATCAGCTCGATCGCCTTGGCCTTGGCGTCCTTCTTGGACATGCCCTGGTGGACGCGGAACATCTCGCCGAGCTGGTAGCCGACGGTCAGGACCGGGTTCAGCGACGACAGCGCGTCCTGGAAGATCATGGCGATGTGCCGGCCGCGGATCTTGCGGCGCTCCTCGGCGGACATCTTCAGCATGTCCTGACCGCGGAAGAGGATCTCCCCCTTGGGGATGCTCCCGGGCGGCATGTCGAGGATGCCCATGATGGCCTGGGCGGTGACGGACTTGCCGGAGCCGGACTCGCCGAGCACGGCGAGCGTCTCGCCCGCGGAGACGGAGTAGTTGACGCCGTTGACGGCCTTGGCGACCCCGTCGCGCGTGCGGAACTCCACGTGCAGGTCGCGGACTTCCAGCAGCGGGCGGTCCGAGCCCCCCGAGCCGTCGGGGGCGGGACTCTCGGCCACTTCATCGATGATGGTCACGTACGCCTCCCTCAGCGCAGCTTGGGGTCGAGGGCGTTGCGTACCGCATCGCCGAACATCAGGAACGACAGCACCGTGATCGAGACCATCACCGACGGGATGATCAGCGTGTGGGGCGCGATACGGAGCTGCTCACGTCCTCGCGCGACGTCGCCGCCCCAGGATACCGCCGAGTCACCGAGACCCACGCCCAGGAAGGACAGGGTGGCCTCGGCCGCGATGTAGCCGCCGAGCGCGATGGTCGCCACGACGATGATGGGCGCGAGGGCGTTGGGCAGGATGTGCCGGAACAGGATCCGGGACGTCGAGGCACCGAGCGCCTTGGCGGCCACCACGTAGTCCGACTGCTTGATGGTGATGACGGCACCGCGGGCGACCCGGGCGATCTGGGTCCAGCCCAGGAAGGCGAGGGCCATGATGACGACCCAGACGGTGCGGTCGTCGAAGGAGTTGAGCACGACCAGGGCGCCGAGCAGGAACGGGATGCCGAGGAAGATGTCGGTCACCCGCGACAGCAGGGTGTCGGTCCAGCCGCCGAAGTAGCCGGCGATCATGCCGATGAACGTGCCGATGATGGTGACGGCGACGGTGACGCCCACACCGACGGTGATCGAGGCGCGGGCACCGTAGACGACGCGCGCGTAGATCGAGCGGCCCTGGACGTCGTAGCCGAACCAGTCGGGAGCGAAGAAGTGCCCCCAGTTCGGCTTCCCCAGGTAGTGCTTGGCCAGATCAGCGTCGCGCGGCGAGGCGTTGGTGAACAGCCCCGGCCAGAGCGACATCACCAGCAGGAACACGATCAGCGCGGCCGAGACCAGGAACAGCGGGTTGCGGCGCAGGTCGTGCCAGGCGTCGGACCAGAGGCTGCGCGCCTTGTCGGGAGCCGGGCCGGAGTCGGCCACGACCACGCCCGCGGTGCTCACGGTGTCACCGGGGAGGGCGTCGACCTTCTTCTCGACGGTTTTGTCAGGCATACCGGATCCTCGGGTCCAGGACCGCGTAGAGCAGGTCGACGATCAGGCTGGCGGCGAGGTAGATGAGCACCATCAGCGAGGCGATTCCCACGACCGTGGCGCCCTCACGCCGGCTGAGCGCGTCGTAGATCTCGATGCCGATACCCCGCACGTTGAAGATGCCCTCGGTCACGATGGCGCCCGTCATCAGGTTGCCGAGCTCGATACCGAGGAAGGTGACCACGGGGATCAGCGAGTTGCGCATCAGGTGGACACCGATGACACGGCGGCGGGGCAGCCCCTTGGCCACGGCGGTGCGCATGTAGTCGGACCGCAGGTTCTCCGCGATCGACGTCCGGGTGAGCCGGGCGACGTAGGCGAGGGAGAGGGACGCCAGCACGATGGCGGGGAGCATGAGCTGGGAGAAGTCCGTCGAGTCCGTCACCGTGGGCGTGGTGACCGACCACTGGAAGGCGAACAGGTACTGCAGCAGGAAGCCCAGCACGAAGGACGGCATGGAGACGAGGACCAGCGTCAGCGTCAGCAGCCCGCGGTCCCGCAGCGTGTCGGGGCGCAGACCGGCGACCACACCGAGGCCGATGCCCACGAGCGTGACGAAGGTGAAGGCGAAGAGCGTCAGCCTGATCGTCACCGGGAAGGCGTCAGCGATGATGTCCGCGATGGGCCGCTGACTGGCGATCTGGGTACCGAAGTCGCCCTGGAACAGCCCGGTCATGTAGTTCACGTACTGCTGAAGGAGCGGCTGGTCGAGACCGAGCTCCTTCTTGATGCCCGCGACCACTGTCGGGTCGTACGCCTGATCTCCCATCATCGCCCGGACGGGATCGCCGGGCAGGGCGTACATCATGCAAAAGATGATCAAGGTTGACCCGATGAACACCGGGATCATCTGGAGCAGTCGTCGTGCGACATAGCGCCCCATAGGTGCCTCCGTGAGGGGTTAACGCAGGTGCGGGGGCCGTCTCCTGGCGACGAGACGGCCCCCCGAACCTCCCGCCGCCACCTGGGCGGCGGCGGGCTTACGGCCGAGTGGGAAGAGCCCGGAAAGGCTCCTCTTACTTGGTGGTGACGCCCCAGACCTCGAGGTCACCGTGGAAGTCGACGTTGACGTTGTCGACGTTCTTACCGTGGCCGCCGTTGATGCGGTAGTACCAGAGCGGGATGGCCGGCATGTGCTCGACCAGCTTCTTCTCGACCTCCTGGAAGGCCTTCACCGACGCGTCGAGGGACTTGGCGCTGTCCGCCTTGTTCATCAGCCCGTCGATCTCCTTGTTGGAGAAGTGACCGTTGTTGGCCTCGGCGGTGGAGTGGTACAGCTCCTTCATGAAGTTGGCGTTGACCGGGTAGTCGGCGACCCAGCCACCGCGGTACATGCCCTTCACCTGGTCGTTGTCACGGGCCTCGAGGTCCGTGGCGAAGTCCGGCTTCGGGTCGCCGACGCAGTCGACGCCGGTGGCCTTGCGGATGGACTCGCAGACCGCGGTCACCCACTCCTTGTGTCCACCGTCGGTGTTGTACTGGATGGTGAACTTGTTGCCCGGAACGCCGCCACCCTCCTGGATGAGCTGCTTGGCCTTCGCCGGGTTGTACGTGAACACGTCCGTGTCCAGGTTCTGGTAGCCCTTGACGCCGGGCGGCGTGAAGCCCTGGGCCGGCGTGCGGGTCTTGTTCAGAACCGTGTCGGTGATCGTCTTGCGGTCGATCGCCATCGACAGGCCCTGCAGGACCTTCGGGTCGATGTCCTTGAAGGTCTTCGAGTAGAACGCCGGGGTCAGCGTCTGGATGGCCGCGTACGGCTGGTCGATGGCGCCGTCGCCCAGGTCCTGCTTGTACTTCGGCAGGTCCGTCGGGCCGACCTGGCGGATCATGTCCAGGTTGCCGGAGACGACGTCCTTGTAGGCGGCTTCGACCGTCGTGTAGTTCTTGAACTGGACGCCCTTGTTCTTCGCCTTGTTCGGGCCCAGGTAGTCGTCCCAGGCCTTGACCTGGATCAGCTTCTTGTGGTCCCACTTCTCGAAGGTGTAGGGACCGTTGCCGACCGGCTTCTGGCCGAAGGCCTTCGGGTCGTCGTAGAAGACCTTGGGCAGCGGGGCCCACGTGGTGTAGCCGAGCTTGTAGATGAAGTACGGCATCGTGTACTTCAGCTCGATGGTGAAGGTGTGGTCGTCCACGGCCTTCAGGCCGGACATGGCCTTGGCCTTCGGCTCGCCCTTCTCCGGGTGGACATCGTCGTAGCCCTTGATGTCCTGGAACCAGAAGGAGTTCTGCTGGTTGTTCTTGATGTTGGCGTACCAGTTCCAAGCATCGATGTACGACTTGGAGGTGACTTCTTCGCCGTTGTGGAACTTCCAGCCCTTCTTGAGCTTGACCGTCCACGTCTTCGAGTCCTTGGTCGTGACCGACTCGGCGTTCGTGTAGACGATCTCGCCCTTGGCGTCGAAGTCCAGCAGCTGCGTGAACAGGGCTTGGATGACGTACGAGCCGTTGGTCTCGTTGGTGTCAGCCGGGATCAGCGGCTTCTGCGGCTCGCCGACGTCGATCGAGACGTATCCCGCAGGCCCGGAACCCTTGTTGGTCCCCTCGTCATCACCGCTGCCGCCGCAGGCGGTGGCGGCCAGGGCGACGACTATCGCCCCCGCGACCCACTTGGCGCTCCTGGCACCGCGCATGGGTTCCTCCTATGAAGTCATTGGTTCACCGCAAAGGGAGCACAGGACAGACCACCGCCACCGCCCGTCGCCGGTGCCGGAAATCGTCAGGTGCCCCCGCGCTCGTGAGTCGCGCCGCTGCCGGCGAGTGACTCTTCATCCGAGCTCTACGCGCCTAACTATCTGCCAAACGCCAGGACCGAACCACACTCTCGAGGTCTCGGTTCGATCACAGCTCACGTATACATCTTCCAAAATCCGGACAAAGGGTTTGGTGAAAGATCCCTGCGAAACGGACTTGTTACACATCTATCGGTAGCGACTGTCCGCATTCCGGACGCGAGAGTGAGATAAACCGCTTGCGACTACCGTGGCTCCCGTGCAAGGTGCCACCGGCGGCTGTCGCGCGCTCAAGAAGGCTGTGCGGCAAGGCCGTTGCGCGCTCCCCGGACCGGGCAGGCTCGGCACTTCCGCAGCAGGGTAGTGGGCGCGGGCCGCTCAGCACGGCCGTCACCGGCAAATCGAGGGTTTTCCCTCACCCTTTCCTTCGCGTTCCCCGCCCTTTACCAGCGCTGTGACGGCAGCACCGTGACGAACAGCACCGGGCACCCCGCCCTCGCGGGGTGCCCGGTGCTGTCGTGGGACCGCCTGGCGTCAGCCGTGCTTGGCGCGGCTCGCGGCGCGGGCGCGCTCGCGGGCGTCCAGGTTCACCTTGCGGATGCGCACGGCCTCCGGGGTGACCTCGACGCACTCGTCGTCGCGGCAGAACTCCAGGGACTGCTCCAGCGACAGCTTGCGCGGCGGGACGATGGACTCCGTCACATCGGCCGTCGACGACCGCATGTTGGTGAGCTTCTTCTCCTTGGTGATGTTGACGTCCATGTCGTCGGAGCGGGAGTTCTCACCGACGATCATGCCCTCGTACACCTCGGTGCCCGGCTCCACGAAGAGCACGCCGCGCTCCTGGAGGTTGGTCATCGCGAAGGCGGTGACCGCGCCGGAGCGGTCGGCGACCAGGGAGCCGTTGTTGCGGGTCTGGAGCGTGCCGAACCAGGGCTCGAAGCCCTCGTGGATGGAGTGGGCGATGCCGGTGCCGCGGGTCTGCGTCAGGAACTCCGTACGGAAGCCGATGAGGCCCCGGGAGGGCACGACGAACTCCATGCGGACCCAGCCGGAGCCGTGGTTCGACATGTTGTCCATGCGGCCCTTGCGGACGCCCATGAGCTGCGTGACGGCGCCCATGTGCTCCTCGGGCACGTCGATCGTCATACGCTCGACCGGCTCGTAGACCTTGCCGTCGACGTCCTTGGTGACCACCTGCGGCTTGCCCACGGTCAGCTCGTAGCCCTCGCGGCGCATGGTCTCGACGAGGATGGCCAGCGCCAGCTCGCCGCGGCCCTGCACCTCCCAGGCGTCCGGCCGCTCGGTGTCGAGCACGCGGAGGCTGACGTTACCGATCAGCTCGCGGTCCAGGCGGTCCTTGACCTGGCGGGCGGTGACCTTGCGGTCCTTGACGGCCGCCTTGTTGTCGGCGCCCTTGCCGGTGGCGCCGCGGCCGACCAGCGGGGAGGTGTTGGTGCCGATGACCATGGAGATCGCCGGCTCGTCGACAGTGATCAGCGGCAGCGCGACCGGGTTCTCCGGGTCGGCCAGGGTCTCGCCGATCATGATGTCCGGGATACCGGCGACGGCGCAGATGTCACCGGGGCCGGCCTTCTCGGCGGGCTTGCGGGTCAGCGCCTCGGTCATCATCAGCTCGCTGATGCGGACGTTGGTGACGGACCCGTCGCGCTTCATCCACGCGACCGTCTGGCCCTTCTTCAGCTCGCCCTGCTGGACGCGCAGCAGCGCGATACGGCCGAGGAAGTTGTCGGCGTCCAGGTTCGTGACGTGCGCCTGGAGCGGGGCCGACTCGTCGTAGGTCGGGGCCGGGATGTGCTCCAGGATCGTGGAGAAGAACGGCTCCAGGCTGGTGGAGTCGGACGGGACCGTGCCGTCCTCGGGCTTGGTGAGGGACGCGATGCCGTCACGGCCGCAGGCGTAGACGATCGGGAACTCGATCTGGTCCTCGTCGGCGTCCAGGTCGAGGAAGAGGTCGTACGTCTCGTTGACGACCTCGTCGATCCGGGAGTCGGGGCGGTCCGTCTTGTTGATGCAGAGGATGACGGGCAGCCGCTGCTGGAGCGCCTTGCGCAGCACGAAGCGGGTCTGCGGGAGCGGGCCCTCGGAGGCGTCCACGAGCAGGACGACGCCGTCGACCATCGACAGACCGCGCTCGACCTCGCCGCCGAAGTCGGCGTGGCCGGGGGTGTCGATGATGTTGATGGTGATCGGGTCCCCGCCGTCCTTGGGGTGGTACTTCACCGCCGTGTTCTTGGCGAGGATCGTGATGCCCTTCTCACGCTCCAGGTCGTTCGAGTCCATCATGCGGTCGTCGACCGAGTCGAGCTGGTGGGCGGCGAAGGCGCCGGCCTGCTTCAGCATGCCGTCGACGATGGTGGTCTTGCCGTGGTCGACGTGGGCGACGATGGCGACGTTGCGGATGTCGTGGCGCGTGGCCATAAGAAGGCGTACTCCCGGAGTGTGAGGAATGCCCTGCGCGTACGTCGGTGGTGCGCGGGCCCTGCCGGGCTCAACATGCCACGGCCTCACCCCATGGTACGGGTCCGCGCCTGTTGGGGTTAGCCGGGATACGTCGGTGCAGGTGAGGGCCGCTTTTGGGGTACTCGGCGGTCATGCCCGGGTTGCTGGGGGCTGCCGCCCCCAGGCCCCCCTTCGGCCCTGAACGGGCCTCGTCCTCAAGCGCCGGAAGGGCTGGGTGAATCTCCCCGTTCGCAGGCGTGCCGGGCGGCTTCCCGGGCCAGGGCCGAGTCCGGGCGCTCGTCGCAGTCGGCCAGGCCCGCGATGTCGACCGTCCAGGTGCGGGCGTGGCCGGAGGTGGTCCTGCCGTCCGGGCAGGTGTAGCGGAAGTCCGCCGACACCTCCCGCACGCCGGCGTACTGGTAGAACTCGCCCGCCGCGTGCGGCGTGACGCGGTCCTGGTCGAGCCTCGGGGCCGGTTGCCTGACGTCGGTGAACGCCCAGGTGTCGCCGCCGGCCTCGGACAGGGTGGGCGCGTCGGAGTCGATCTCCCCGGTCTTCTTGCCGAGGGAGAAGAGGATCTCCGCGGCGGACGGGGCCGGTCCCTCGGCGCGTACCGAGGGGGTGGGGGTGTACACCCGGCGTACCGGGTTCCGCAGGGCGCCGCCGCCCGTGCCGAGCCGCTCCGGGTCGGAGATCCCGGTCAGCCGGTCCCGCCGGCTGAGGTGGGACCAGGTGAAGGTGCCGTCCGCGCAGGCCTGTGCCGCGGCCCCGCCGGTCGCGCGGTCCGTGCCGCCGCCGTCCGTGTCCCCCGTGCACGCCGTCCGTCCCGCCACCAGTACCCCGATGACCAGACCGGCCGCGCAGGCCCGCCGTACCGTGCCGCGCATCCGCCGGCTCCCGTCCCCCGGTGTGCGGACGCCCGGCGCCCGCACCATGATCACTGCCGCGTTCATGGTGCGGGCGCCGGGCGGGAACGGCAAGTGGTCTACCGGGTCACCGCTGCTGCGCGGAGGGGCCCGACGCCGGCTTCGCGCCCTTCTTCAGGAAGCCCATGTCCTCGAAGACCGGCGTGCCGAAGCCGAAGGCCCCGGTGTTGACCAGGTTCTTGCGGGCCGCCATGAGCTGGGGGCGCTGGAAGAGGGGGATGGAGCCGGCCGCGGCCCAGATGCGGGAGTCGGCCTTGCGGATCAGGGAGCGCGACTCGCCCTCGTCGAGGGTGGCCACGGCCTGGTCGAAGAGCTGGTCGACCTGGTCGGTGCCGACGCGGGTGTAGTTCTGCTCGATGCTCAGGGAGCCGTCGGCGGCCGGGACCGGCTTGGCGTAGACGGGGCGGGCGTCGGTGGCGGGGAAGGCGGTGGCGGGCCAGGAGTACAGGGCGAGGTCGTACTGGCCGGACGCGATGTGGTCCTTGAAGTAGGACTCGTCGGCGACCTTGGAGATCTCCGTGCGGATGCCGACGCGCTCCAGCATGCGGGAGATGCGGTCGGCGATCGTGCGCAGCGTCTGGGAGCCGGGCCCGGAGGGCAGCACGAAGCGGAGGGTGAGGGCCTTGCCGTTCTTGGCGAGCGGGGCGGCCTCGCGGTTCGCCGGGGCGGCGGTGCCCTGGGGGGCGTACGCGCCGGGGGCGCCGCCCTGGTGCGGGTGCTTGTACTGCTTGCCGTCCTGGGCGAGGTGGTCGGCGGGGTCCGGACCGCGGCGGGCCTTGTCGTCCTCGCCGACGATGTACGTGCCGTCGTCGTCCGACGCGTCGCCGGAGGAGCCGGAGGCCTTCTCGCCCTCGGGGCCGGCCGCCTTCTCCTCTTTCTTCTTCTGCTCCTTGACGGGGCCGCCGCGCACCCAGCCTGCGTCGGCGAGCAGGGCCTGGGCCTCCTTGGTGTCCTGGCCGCCGAGGGCGCCGCTGTTGTCGGCGTAGTGGGCCTGGCCGGACAGGGCCAGGTGGCTGCCGACCGGGACGGCGGGCAGGCCGAGGGGCTTGAGGACGGCCTCGGCCAGTTCCCTGCGGTCCAGGGCGCGGGCGACGGCCCGGCGGACGCGCTCGTCGGCGAGGGGGCCCTCGGCGCCGTTCAGGGCGAGCTGGGTGAAGGCCGGTTCCAGGGACTTGCGGACCTCGAAGCCGCGCAGGGCCTGCTGCTGCCGGGCGTACTTGGCGGCCGCCTTGCGCAGCTTCTTGCGGGCGACGGTCTCCTCGTCGGCGGCGTCCTCGTCGGAGCCGTTGGCGACGGCCCAGGAGCGCAGGTCGTCCGCGGCGGTGCGGTCGGCGCCCGGGCCCATCAGCGGGCCGGCGGTGCTGTGCGGGCGGGCGGCGACGGTGATGCGGCGGGCCGCCGAGGGGTCGATCTCGGCCAGGTCGAGGGTGCCGGCGGCCAGCTCGGCGGGCCGCTTGTCGCGCGGGACCGTGCGCAGCACGATCTCGGAGAGCTTGGCGGGCTCGCCCCACCAGCGCGGGTTGCGGGCGAGGATGATCTCCTCGTCCTTGGTGTCGACCTCCTTCACCGTGAAGGGTCCGGCGGTGACCTTGAGCTTCTTGCGGGCCCCGTCGTTGAAGGAGTCCGGGGTGCCCATGACGTCCTTCGGGTACAGCGGGGAGAACAGCGAGCGCCAGTCGGCGTAGGGGCGGCTGAAGGTGACCCGGACCTCCAGGGCGTTGTCCCCGCGTTCGATCTTCTGGATGCGGTCGTAGCCGGCGTTGCGGGCGGTCCAGTAGGCGGTGTCCTTGCCGGACAGGGCGCGCCACTGGGCGGCGAAGTCGGCGGCGCCGATCTCCCGGCCGTCGCTCCAGACGGCCTGCTGGTTCAGCTTGTACAGGACGACCTGCTTGGGCTCGGTCTCGACGACCTTCGCGGACTCCAGGTAGGCGGGGTTGCGCTCGGGGCGGCCGGAGGCGTTCATCCGGAACATCGACGGCAGGACGGCCTGGGCGACGCGGGTGGTGGTGGCGTCGGCGTCCGACTGGAAGGTGTTCAGCGTGTCGGGCACGGAGTCGACGGCCCAGCGCAGGGTGCCGCCGTCGGCGATCCTGTCGCGGGCGGCGGGCTGGATGTCCTGCCCGGCGAGCGGCTTGCCGGCCGGGTCCTCGGAGCCGCATCCGGCGAGCGCGGGCACCGCGAGCACGCCCGCGGTGAGGAAGGCGACCGAGCGGGTGACCGCACGCGGGCCGACGCCGTGCTGGGACATCTGTGCTACCTCCGGGAAGCCGCGGGCGTTATGATCACTTTTGGCGGTATTTGGAGTTCATCTGATGTATGCGGCCACTGAAGAGGAAAGGGTTCGGCAACACAGGGCGACACGGCGGTCACGGACGGGAAGCCACCCATGCGGACCAACGCACCGCTCGGTGCACCCACACGCCTCGGCCAATCGATGCACATCCCTTCACAGCACAAGGTGTGACGCGCAACACTCGCAGGCGCATGAACGTTGCCGCCTTGGGCCGCGAAGGACCCGTGGAAGTGAGGGCAAGTCATGTCCGTTCACGACGAACTGACGTCAGTCCAGCGCAGCCTCGACGAGCTGTTCCGCTCGCTGGGACGCCTGGAGAAGCAGCTCGGCACCGGCGGCCTGGAGATGCGCCGCGTCCGCGCCGACGCCAACCACCTGCGCGAGAGCGTCGCCCTGCTCCGCGACGCGGCCGCCACGCCGTCCGCCCCCAAGCGCCCCGACCTCGTCACCATCTCGGACGCGCCGTACGACCCCTCGCTGTGGGTCGACTCGGACGACGAGGGGCTCGGCGCCCGGGACCGGCGCGCTCCCTGACCGGGAGGGCGTCGAGCGACCGGCACCTCCCCCTGAACCCGACCGGAGTCGTCACGTGGCCACTGGTACGGAACCTCCCGCCACCGAACCCCATCCGAGAAGCGGCGGCGTGCGGGCGGGTACGCGCGCCGCGATCGCCGCCCCGCACCTGCGCACCGACCGCTGGTGGCTGGCCCCGGCCGGCACGGTCGCCGGCCTGCTGGCCTTCGTCGTCTACTCGACCTGGCGGGCCTTCGCGAACGCCGACTACTACGCGGCGCCGTACGTCTCGCCCTTCTACTCCCCCTGCCTGGCGGAGAACTGCGAGCCGATGAAGGCCGGCCCGAACTGGGAGATCTTCGGCGGCTGGTGGGGGATCTCCCCCGCGATCATCATCCTGATCTTCCCACTCGGCTTCCGTCTGACCTGCTACTACTACCGCAAGGCCTACTACCGGGGCTTCTGGGCGTCCCCGCCGGCCTGCGCGGTGGCCGAGCCGCACAAGAAGTACACCGGCGAGACCCGCTTCCCGCTGATCCTGCAGAACATCCACCGGTACTTCTTCTACGCCGCGCTCCTCGTCGCCGGCATCCTCACCTACGACACCGTGCTCGCCTTCCGCGACGAGCACTACGCGTGGGGCCACATGGGTCTCGGCACGCTCGTGTTCCTGGTCAACATCGTGCTGATCTGGGCGTACACGATCTCCTGCCACTCCTGCCGGCACATCGTCGGCGGCAAGCTCAAGCACTTCTCCAGGCATCCCGTGCGCTACCGGATGTGGCAGTGGGCGGGGAAGCTCAACGCCCGGCACATGCAGCTGGCCTGGGCGTCGCTGGTGAGCGTGGCGCTCGCCGACTTCTACGTCTACCTGGTCGCGTCCGGCGCCTTCGACGATCCGCGGTTCTTCTGATGAGGGGTGCGTTCTGATGTCCGTGGTCGACCGGCAGGAATGGGACGTCGTCGTGGTGGGCGCGGGCGGTGCCGGGCTGCGCGCCGCCATCGAGGCCCGCGAGCGGGGCGCCCGTACGGCCGTGATCTGCAAGTCGCTGTTCGGCAAGGCGCACACGGTGATGGCCGAGGGCGGCATCGCCGCGGCGATGGGCAACGTCAACGCGGGTGACAACTGGCAGGTCCACTTCCGCGACACCATGCGCGGCGGCAAGTTCCTCAACCAGTGGCGGATGGCCGAGCTGCACGCCCAGGAGGCGCCGCAGCGGGTGTGGGAGCTGGAGACCTGGGGCGCGCTGTTCGACCGCACCCAGGACGGCCGGATCTCCCAGCGCAACTTCGGCGGCCACGAGTACCCGCGCCTCGCCCACGTGGGCGACCGCACGGGCCTGGAGCTGATCCGCACCCTCCAGCAGAAGATCGTCTCCCTCCAGCAGGAGGACTTCCGGGAGACCGGCGACTACGAGTCCCGGCTGAAGGTCTTCCAGGAGTGCACGGTCACCCGGGTGCTGAAAGAGTCCGGCCGCGTTTCCGGCGTCTTCGGCTACGAGCGCGAGTCGGGCCGCTTCTTCGTGCTGGAGGCACCGGCCGTGGTGATCGCGACCGGCGGCATCGGCAAGTCCTTCAAGGTGACGTCGAACTCCTGGGAGTACACGGGTGACGGCCACGCGCTGGCTCTCCTCGCGGGCGCTCCCCTGCTGAACATGGAGTTCGTGCAGTTCCACCCGACCGGCATGGTCTGGCCGCCCTCGGTCAAGGGCATCCTCGTCACCGAGTCGGTGCGCGGCGACGGCGGGGTGCTGCGCAACTCCGAGGGCAAGCGCTTCATGTTCGACTACATCCCCGACGTCTTCAAGGACAAGTACGCCGAGACGGAGGAGGAGGCCGACCGCTGGTACGACGACCCGGACCACAACCGGCGTCCCCCCGAGCTGCTCCCCCGCGACGAGGTCGCCCGGGCGATCAACGCCGAGGTGAAGGAGGGCCGCGGCTCCCCGCACGGGGGCGTGTTCCTCGACGTGTCGACGCGGATGCCCGCCGAGGTCATCAAGCGGCGGCTGCCGTCGATGTACCACCAGTTCAAGGAGCTGGCGGACGTCGACATCACGGCGGAGCCCATGGAGGTCGGGCCCACCTGCCACTACGTGATGGGCGGGGTCGCGGTCGAGTCCGAGACGGCGGCGGCGCGCGGGGTGCCCGGGCTGTACGCGGCCGGTGAGGTCGCCGGCGGTATGCACGGTTCCAACCGGCTCGGCGGCAACTCCCTGTCCGACCTGCTGGTCTTCGGCCGCCGGGCGGGCTGGCACGCCGCCGAGTACGCGGCGGAACGGTCCGGGGCGCGCCCCGCCGTGGACGACGGGCAGATCGACGCCGCCGCCGCGGAGGCGCTGCGGCCCTTCTCGGCCGAGGCGGAGATCGAGGAACCGGCCGGGGGCCCGCCGGAGAACCCGTACACCCTGCACCAGGAACTCCAGCAGACCATGAACGACCTGGTCGGCATCATCCGCCGCGAGACGGAGATGAAGCAGGCCCTGGAGAAGCTGGCCGAACTGCGGGTACGGGCGCGCCGGGCCGGGGTCGAGGGGCACCGGCAGTTCAACCCGGGCTGGCACCTCGCCCTGGACCTGCGGAACATGCTGCTGGTCAGCGAGTGCGTTGCGCGGGCCGCGCTGGAGCGCACCGAGTCGCGCGGCGGGCACACCCGGGAGGACCACCCGTCGATGGACCGCAAGTGGCGCCGGATCAACCTGCTCTGCGCGCTCACCGACCCGACGGGCGGCCTGGCTGCGACGGACCCGGTCCGCGGCCAGATCACGCTCACCCGCGAGACCACCGAACCCGTCCGTGCCGACCTGCTCGCCCTGTTCGACAAGGAGGAGCTGGTCAAGTACCTCGCCGAAGAGGAGCTGTACGAATGAGCGGCTATGCGGCCCACTTCAAGGTGTGGCGCGGGGACGTGAGCGGCGGCGGCCTGGAGGACTTCGAGGTCGAGGTCAACGAGGGCGAGGTGGTGCTCGACATCATCCACCGGCTCCAGGCCACCCAGGCGCCTGACCTCGCCGTGCGCTGGAACTGCAAGGCGGGCAAGTGCGGTTCCTGCTCGGCGGAGATCAACGGCCGGCCGCGGCTGATGTGCATGACGCGCATGTCGGTGTTCGACCGGGAGGAGACGATCACGGTGACGCCGCTGCGGGCGTTCCCGGTCGTCCGCGACCTGGTCACGGACGTCGGCTTCAACTACCAGAAGGCGAGGGAGGTTCCCGCCTTCGTACCACCCGCCGGTGTCGCTCCCGGCGAGTACCGGATGATGCAGGAGGACGTGGACCGCTCGCAGGAGTTCCGCAAGTGCATCGAGTGCTTCCTGTGCCAGGACACCTGTCATGTGGTCCGTGACCACGAGGAGAACAAGCAGGCGTTCGCGGGCCCCCGTTTCCTGATGCGGGTGGCGGAGCTGGACATGCACCCGCTGGACGCGGCGGCGGAGAGGGGCCTGGACCGCAAGACCACCGCCCAGGACGAGCACGGCCTGGGCTACTGCAACATCACCAAGTGCTGCACGGAGGTCTGCCCCGAGGGCATCAAGATCACGGACAACGCGCTGATCCCCTTGAAGGAACGGGCGATCGACCGCAAGTACGACCCCCTGGTCTGGCTGGGCTCGAAGATCAGGAGGCGCTCCTCAGCAGGCTGATCGCCTGCTGGAGGTTGTGTTCCGCGATCTCCCGCATCCGCTCCGGGTGCGGGAAGTCGCCCTCGATGAGGGTCAGCGGGCCCGAGACCAGCCCGAGGTGCATCGACAGGCGGTACAGGCGCATGCGGGCCTCGTCCAGGCCCGGCGCCCGCAGGGCGTCGTAGTGCGGGCCGAAGCGGAGCCGCAGGAAGACGTGCTCCTGCTCCACGTCGAAGTACATCAGCCCCTCGATGTCGATGAGTGCCGGCTGCCCGTCGGACGTGAGCAGGACGTGGTCCGGCCCGAGTTCGCCGTGGATGAGGGTGTGGCGGTCGCGGGGGCGGACCTCGGCGGCCAGGGCGTGGACGGTCTCCTCCAGTTCCCGGCGTACGGCGGCGGCGCGGGGCTCGCGGCGGGCCGCTTCGGCGAGGGAACGCAGGGCGCCGTCGGTGATGCGCTGTTCGCAGGAGACGCCGTGGGAGGCACCTCCCTGGTCGACGACGGCGACCTTCCCGAAGCGGGGGCCGGTGTGGGAGTGCAGGGTGGCGAGGAGTTCCGCCATCCGGTCCATGAGCCGAGGTGCCTCGCGCGGGTCCCGGGCGAGGGCGTCCTCCAGGCTGCCGCCGGTCAGGTCCTCGACGACGGCCGCGTCCGCCGGGAGGTGCGTGTGCGTGGCGTCGGCGTACAGGAGGCGCGGGGTGCGGACGCCGGCGGCGGCCAGCCGGTCGTGGGCGGCCTGGAACAGGTCCAGGCCCGTGCCGTGGGAGAAGGGGTCGCGGGGGTCGGGGTCCGGCTGGTCCCAGTAGTCCTCGTCGGCCGACCAGACGTAGGCGACGGCCGTGGAGTCGTCGTCGAGGAACAGACGGTAGACGCCCTTCTTGGTGCCGCCGCGCAGGCGCTCGACGCCGGTGAGGGTACGGCCGGGGGCCAGGGCGGCGCGGGCGGGGGGGGTGAGGTCGGTGCGGGTGAGGGGACGTCGGGCAAGAGGGCGTGGGGTGAGGGGCCTTCGGGTCTGTGTCACCGGACCCAGTCTTCCTTGTACGCGCGCCAGTCCGCCTCGGTCGCGGCGAAGTCGATGTACAGGGCGACGCCGAAGCGGGCCCGGTCGGCGTCCGTGCGGGACAGGCCCAGCCGGACGCCCCGGACGGCGGCGGGCACGGTCTCGGCGTGGCCCCAGTGGTCGAAGTTGCTCTCGTAGTAGAAGGGCAGGCCCATCAGCAGGTCGGTGGAGGGCGGGGTGACCTCCAGGGCGAGGGAGGTCTGCTGGGCGACGTAGCCGCCGTAGGTGCCCTCCAGCGGCTGCGCGGTGTCGTACGACATCACGGCGATCTGGTCGACGCGGCGGGCGACCTGGCCGAAGAACTCCTGCGACCACCACTTGGGGTGGTCGGTGAAGACGCCGTACACGGTGTGCAGGGCCGGGAGCGGGTCGATCTGGTGGGCGGCGACGGAGAGTTGGGTGTCCCGGGAGCGGGTCTCGCGGCGCAGGGAATCGAGCAGGGTGAGGTAGGCGCGGTTGCCGGACGGCATGGGCTCCAGGTCGAGGTGGATGCCCTCGTAGCCCGTGTCCAGGACCTGGCGGGCGGAACGGAGCACGGCGGCGCGGGTCTTCGGGTCCTCCACGCGCATGCCCTCGGAGCTCTCGGTCGCCAGGACGTCGCCGAGGAAGGCCTGGACGCGGACGCCGGGGAGTTTCTCGTGGACGGCGTCGATGAACCAGCGGGCTCTCGGATAGACCGACTGGGGAAGCGTGCCGTCGTGTTCGAGGGGGCCCGAGTGGACGTACAGGTCACGAATGCCGGTGTCTCGCAGGCGGCGGGCCAGGGCGGTGACGTCGGCGTCCTTCTTACGGCCGTCGACCCAGGCGTGCCCGAGCCAGAGGGCGTCGCGGTGACGGGTGCGGGTGCCCTGTGCGGGGTCGCCGGTGTAGTTGATGTAGAGGGCGGTTTCGGCGGTGAGGAGGGGGAGGAGGGCGATGAGCAGGGTTAAGACTGCGCGTCTGAGCCAGCGGCGGTGGCGGGGCGGGGGTGTGGGGGGTTGGGCTTCTGGTCCGGCTTGGGGCTCCGGCCCGGCGTGGGATTCAGCAGGGTCGTGGTCGTTCCGGGTTGTACCTTCCGTGCGGTCCATGCCGTCTCCCTCGTCGATCTCTCAGTGGTGACAGGGGTGACGAGTGGGAACGGAAGTTCGGTTGCGGTTCGAGGCGTTGTCGTAGTGGATCCGACACGCGAACCACGCACCGCCGCCCTTGCCGTCCTGCGCGCTGGGAGGCCCTGATGACAGCCGTGCAGCGCATAGACATCGACGCCCCCGAAGTCGACATGGACGACTCGGAGCGCTTGTACTGCCAAGGCCCCCCCTTCACCGGCGAGGTGACCGAACACCTCGGTGAGAGCCTCGTGAGCCTCGACAGCTACGTCGACGGATACAAGAACGGACCGTCCCGCGAGTGGTACAAGGACGGCGCCCTTCGCTCCGAGGGAACACTGCGGGCGGGGCGGCCCCGTCGGTGAGTTCAGAGAAGGGCATTCCAATGGGCCGACCGATCCGGGTCTGGCGGAAGGGCACGTGAAGGAGAGCAAGTGGTCACCCGCATCCCCCGCCATGCGTTCCGCGCGGAGAACGCGGCCGAACTCATGGCACCCATCATCAAGAGCACCAAGGACGTACTCGACCACGTCGAGACCTCGGAGGACGACCGCTACGACGCGCTGCCAGTCACGCTCGCCCTCGCGAAGTGGCGCTGTCTGACGGATCCCACAGCAGGTGAGTTCCCGGCCTGGGAGGCCTGGGTCACCGCCATGCAGGTCGGCTGCGGGCTCTTCGCCGCCGGCACGGCCACCGAAGGCCCCGTGCCGTGCCGCGTCGGCAGCAAGGGCGAGGTCAAGCACCTGCCCGCCACCGGCCCACAGGACTATCTCCACGCGGGCAACTGGCTCACCTCCTTCTACCTGGCCGTGATCTGCCGCGAGAACGACCGGGTCAACCAACTGGCTCAGGTACCCGTCTCCTTCCTGCGTGAGTCGGGCGCGGAGTTCGACGAGTACATCTACGCCTGGGTGGAGACCCTCCAGCACTTCTGGTTCGGGCGACAGGAAACCTGGGACACGCTGATCACCGCCATCGACGGCACGACCCCCGAGGCCGCCGAAATCGCCGGCCCGGAGCTCATGCTGAAGATCCTCCATCCGCCGCTCGAACTCTTCCACCGCTACCTGCGCCGGGAGACCGAGCAGTTCAACGCGGCTCTCGTCGACGCCCTCACCCGGCACAAGGAGTACTGGACCGCCAACGAAGCACGCTCCCTCAGCGGCGAGGGCCTGGTCGCCCTCGGCCCACTCGCCATCGCCTGCATGGCCCACGACGCCGACATGCCCCTCGAAGTCGAGTCCGAGTACCTCCAGCGGGCCCTCCTGCGGCGGTCCTGGGTGGGCGAGTACGACACGTGATGGGCACGTTGACGAGCCACGTGCGTTCGATTGCGTGTGCGGGTTCCGTAACGGGCCGCAGACCCCACCCGCACCCCTTCGTATGATGATCTGACTGAAGCTCAGAGGGCCTTGGTCCGGAGCAAGCGGCAACAGGCGTACGGGGGTTGGGAAACGTGATCCAGCCGGAGAAGATCCCGCAGTTCACCGGGAATCTGGAGCAGCTGGAGACGGACTACGCGGACCTGAAGAAGGACGCGGGTCATGTCCGGGAGGCGGGCGGTGACATCCACTCCCGTTTCCAGGGCTTGTCGGCGTTCTACCACGCTCCGGAAGCGGAGAAGCTGTTCGCGACGACGAAGCCGGTCAAGGAGAAGGCGGACGCCTTCGCCGACGACTTGGAGAAGGTGTCGGGCGCGCTGTCGTCGTACGCCACCGAAATCCGGCCGCTGGTGGCGAAGCTGAAGCAGCTCAAAGCGGACGCGGCCGCTTTCGTCTCGTCGGTCAAGGACGATGACGAGTGGGAGTACGACGAGGACAAGGTCGACGAGCACAACAAGCTGCGTGATGA